>JBBQEI010000064.1:0-25700 GCA_038320545.1 Bacteroidales bacterium | reverse complement strand
GTTTTTCATTTCCGATACCATTGGCCAGGGTATCCTGATAATCGAGCCAGCGCATGTTTTCGTTCCAACCCAATACATTTGCCGATAGCCACAAACCGAGCTTAACATTATTTTCTTTGGCTTTCTTAAAGAAAGTTTCATATCCATTCGGCCATGTTTCGTTAAAACTTTTATATAGGGTATGTTTGCTAAACCAGAACATATCCATCAGAAAATAATCGAGTTTTACGCCTTGTCCGCGCAGGGCGAGGTAGGCATCCAATTCTTTATTTGCAAGTTCTTCAGTCAGTTTTACCGAATCGGAAAGCTGGTCATGGGCACCCCAGGTGATGTAAATATTTTCAGGGACTTCTGACTTTTGTTCTGTGCACGAGAAAAGTCCAAACAGAAGGCTGATAGTCACGATGATTTCAATTTTCATTTTTTTTATTTTAGTTTGTTTTAAGTCAATTATTTGAATTGCATTAAAAAAAGAGCAGAATAGTAATGCAACTATTAAAATTAAGGGTAGTCAGGACATATGTTTTTATTTTATAGTTAATTTTTCGGTATTCTGCTGTCGAATTTTGGCGCTTTCCGGTGTTGTAAGCTTCTTACCCATATAGGTGAGATTTTCGATACTTACTCCCGAAACGTTCTTCTCCTTATCAAAACCATGAAAAACGGAAAAGGGCAATAAACCACCAACTACCTGAATATCCTTGAAAACAATATTGCTGACTTTTCCACGGAACTGACTATGATATGCTTCTTTTCCGGCTGGTGGCTTTTGTACTCCGTCCCAGGCACCATGAAGGTAGTTTTTGGTAATGAAATCCTGATCGCGGATACCGTCGGGACCCCATTGAGAATAGAATATAGCTACATCGAATAGCTTCTGGCGCGAATCTTCCACGCGGATATTTTCGAACACCACATTATGCACATGCGCCTGACCGGCATTGTGAATGCTCATGGTAGCGCCATCTTCCACATGGATAATATCGATGTTTTCGAAGCGGATATTTTTTACTTCATTCGAGTATAATTCAAAACCTATTTCAATGGCATTGCCCCAAATAGAATTCCAGAATACGCAATTTTTCACCAGGATATTATCCGTTGGGTGGTCAGCAGGATAGTCGCCTCCCGATTTTATGGCAATGCAATCGTCCTTAGTGTGGGCAAACACGCCATCAATCACCACATTGGTGCAGCGGAAAATATCCATTCCGTCGTCACTTCCACTTTCGCTAACTATATTGATGTTGTTAATTTCAGCCTGATTACAATGAAATAGAGCCACCTGCCAAGTAGTACCGTTATGTAGTGTAATTCCTTCGATATGAATGTTTTCGCAGTCGCGGAAATCGATAAAACGGTTTTTACATGTTGGATCAGTTTTGTTCAGCGAGCCATCCAGTAAACCCCTTCCTAAGATGCTGATATTTTTTTTGCCGGTGGCATAAATATATCCCTGAACTACGGCGCCTCCTTCCATGTAAACCTTCTGGTTATCCTGAAGTTCGAGTTTAACATCTTTATACAGTTTCCCTTTTTCAAACCAGATAACATTCTTATCATCACGGGAGGGACGTTCATTTTCCGGATTTTGAGCCAGAATAAATAAAGGTTGCTGCCTAATGCGACCGTTAAGTTCCACACTCAGTTTCTGAGGTTTGTCCATTAAAAAACTAAAGGAATTATCGCCAGTATATTCGGGCTTGATACCCGATTTCAGCGGACGAATATCTACCCATCGAACGTCGTACATGGTATTGACTTCCACGGTAACTTTCCCGGTAAAGTCGAACACAGCATACGAGGCAATGGGAGTATCGTAAACCGGAACATTTATTCCGTTTACTTTAACGGTGTAGTATTTGTCAGAAGCAAAGCCTTCGGGGCCCTGCCAGGTGGTTACCTGAGCCTGGATGTAAATAACTGTAAAAAGAAAAGGGATTAGCAAGAGTTTTTTCAACATAATAAAATAATTAAAGAGTTAATATTTAGAAGTATTGACTTTTATTATAGTAGTTCACTTTATTTCCAATATTTTAACCTGAAAAGTAACCCATCGTTTTCCGAAGCTTAAGGAAGCCCGGTATCTTAAAATCTTTTTCAGGGCATTCAAATGTATTTTAATTATTCTTAACTTTCAATATACATTTTGGTGTTTCCTATATACATTTTGTAAAAGTGAATTGAGTTTTGGTTACGTGCATTTGTGCAGTGCCGCCAAAAACTAATCACAATATGAAGGCTTAGAATGTTGCAAACAGCAAAAACTTTTCATTTCGCTATAATTCTATGGCTACCTTATTTGTCCCGGACCAGTTAAGCCTGAGTACTCCGCTTTTCTTCAGGGATAATTTGACTTCATAAAAACCTATTTAATTTCTTTTGTATTGAAACCGAAAAAGCCAATTCTCTGCATTTGCTATTTCCTGATCTGTTAAGGTTCCATTCCCAACTTCATTATTGGAACATGCATTGATGTTGTTTATATCATTTCCAATATCTATACAATGGAATGCAGTGAGAATGTTTGGGGTAAAATCTTGGCATTCATTATTAAGGAGAGAGCCTGAACAAAGCCTTTCCATATTGGAAAGTATAATCATTGCAACTCCATTGGATTGTATTTGCCAGTTTGAGTTACAACTTACGTCATTTTGGCAGTTGAGATTTGAGTCTCCAAAATTCGCTGGTTGGAATATATTTCTAAAACCGTGAACTACTCTGGATAAATTGAGTACGCTATTCCCTTTCTCTGTGTCAGGTTCGAATAATTCTAAAATAAGAGCATCACCTTTTATTATATCAGAACTAAAACTTCCATTTTTGGTAATTGATTCTGATGTAATGGGGCCGTAAATCATACTTCCCTCTTCATTGTAAATATATATTTTCGTTTGACCTGAAATTATCAGCTTGCTGAATATTAGACTTAATGAATAAGCTTTTCCCGATTTAATTTTCAGCTTCCAAACCCTTCCTCCATCCGTTTCAAACCAATCACCTGAATTCTCTAATGTATAGTTGACTTCAACCACTTTTCCAAAACGATAAGGAAGGTCAATCCCTATACTTTCTTCTTCTTTAGTCTCTTTCAATGCTTTTTCAACATCAACTTGAATATTTATGGTTTTTGATGGGGGTGGCGATTTATAAATACCGGATGTTTTTACTATATGGTGAGTCGATAACAATGACTTTACTTGAGAGTATGATATTAAGGAGACTATTAGAAAGGTGTATGTAAATAAAATCTTTTTCATGCTACTTGTGTATTAGCCTGGATAATTCATAAATCAGATAATAACCTCACCCCAGCCGCTACTTCCTTCGGTCGTAAGATTGCTTCGCTAAGTTCTCCTGAAAGAGAGGGGAGCGAGATTGTAGGGTTTTTAAGGTGAAGTGGTCAAAATTCATGAATAATTCAAGTTAGGTTTATGATTATTTTATCTCAAAATCAGCTCTGATATTCCATATTTTGTTGTGGCCTTCAATATCAAGAAGTGTAAAGGAAAACATAGTAAAATATTTACCTGTTTCCAACTTCTTATTATCAAGATTGCTACTCCAGAAAGCACTTTCCAAAATTATTTCACCTTTTGGAAAAATTTGGGCATAATATGGCAAGTTAATAGTCATGCAATTTATAGGATTTAAGAATGGCTTACCAATGGGAACAAACATTATATTTGTCTGACTTTTTGTTCACAAATAGAAAGTTTATTTCATTTTGAAATATTTTACAAGTTAAATAATTGGATTTCAATTTCAATTCTATTGCTTTTCCTGAATTATTGATTGCTTTAAAAGCTAAAACCACATCCTCTCCAACATCGAAGACACTTTTTTCAGTTTGATTCTTATCCATTGTGACTATTTTGAAATCAATCTGATTCAATTGATATTCAATTGAATCATCACTATCCTTGCACCCTGTCCCCATTAAGGAAAAGAGCAGGACAAAGGCGTTAATTTTAAAAAATGTTGTTTTCATGTTTTTTTGAATTAATTTTTATTAACTGTGATAAACAAGTTTGTTTTTTGCAGGTGCAGAGATGGTGAGTTCGTTCCATATTCTGCGGTATTGTTACGTTTCCGCAGTCGGTAACCAGCACGAATTATATTCCTTTTGAAATTGAATTCCTACAAAGAGTAACTTCATCTTCTCTATATAATGACTATAATAAATCAATTAGTTGCGTGCCATCATTCTTCATGTTAAAATTCAATGGTCACCTTATTTGCTCCGGATCAGTTAAGCCTGAGTACTCCACCTTTCTTCAGTGGCTCCCACTTCCAGGAGTTGACTGAAGCAGGTTTACCGTTCAGCAACACCTTAACCGGCTTACTATTCAGCCGCATAATCACCTGTGAAGATTCATCGAAAGTGCTGAATTCAATTTTCTGCTTTTCGTAGCGAATGGATGTAACCACCGAAGTGGAGCTTAGCAGGTGATTTTCACCTTCGGGAGCCCACTCGGGGACAGCCGCAATGGCATCCATAAAATGCCGTACATAGTCGGAATAGCCATCGCTGAACCAGGCTCCGGGCCAGTTAAGGCCTACGGCAACATAACCATCGCTGTAAGTCATATAAGTGGCTACATTCAGAAAACGGTTGGCTTGTTCTTTGTAGTACGGATCGCCGGTAACTTCATACCACATGGCGCAAACAGCACCGTAACGGGCGGTATGACTGCCCATAGGCTCATAGCACCTTGTTTGTTCTTTAATAGCATCGAGGTTTTCGGTTTTGAATACGCTGCCAATCCAGTGGATAAGCGCAGGAACATCCTTGTGAATATCGGAACTGGCATTCGGGTTGCGCATCAGGTATTTGGCTGTTTCGCCAGGGGTAAGCTGATTCCGGTTGCTGCGTTCGGGATCGTTGGGAATATCTTCGAAATAGGCATTCCAGATATAAGTACACATGGGTCCGTTGCGTGAAAATAGCCAGTCGGATGCAATCTGCCTTGCCCTGGTAAATAAGCTGGCAAGAGCTGTATCGAGACTAATTACTTCTTTCAACCTCAACAATTCATCGAAGAGCCGCAGAGGCTCAACTACGTTAGAACAATACTCCGACACCACAACTCCGGTGCGGGCGTTCACACGGAAAGGCCAGGGCGATTGACCAGTCTTTGCCATAATAAAAGGAGAGCTTTCATGATGCACATCGCTTACATTCTGAGCCAAACTCCGGGCGCAATGCAGGGCCGCTTCAAGATATTTCCTGTCGGAAGTGATTTCGAAAAACTTCAGGTAACCCAATCCCAACTCTCCAATTTTATCGGGCTCCACCACATGAAGACCATCTCCTCTGTTTCCTTCCTTTTCCCAGCGGGTGGATCCCTGATATGTTTTTTCAAGCGGATCGGAACTGGCATACGGAAGATTTGGCCATGCAAAGTTTGCCGGTGTGGTGCCATACGCCAGCTGATAATCGAGCATGCCACGCACCAGCTCTATGAAACGCGCATCGCCTGTAAATTGGTAGTACTGAATAGCAAAGCTCTGTACTGAACCGGCATAGAAGCAGGCAGGGTTATGGGGCCACTCCTCGGCTACGACACCCTGATTGCCATCCCGGTGAAAACAGCAGGTTACAAGGTAAAGTGGTAACCCGGTTTTCGAATCAACCGGCATCTTATTCAAAAGATATTCCGAAGCCAGTTTGCACACCTGTGCATAGGCAGCTCCGGGAACTTCGGGTTTGTACCAGGCCAATACCTGGTTGTTTTTTCCATAAACATCCGGTGTTCCAGAATGGAATCGGCAGAGCGCTGTTGCTGAAGCTGTCCGGAACATAAGGTTGCCTGTATCAACAAAATATAGATGAATGCTGATTGGATCTTCATAGGTATTTTTTTAGTTTAAGCTGCATATATTAAAAGTTGACAGTAATCTGGTTTTGACTTCCATTGCCGGAAAAAACCACATAACGCGACTGATTTACCTTATCAATGGTAACGTTCACATTTCTTCCATTGACAATAGCCGTGACGTTTTTAGCTGTATCAGGTAAAGGAACACGCATGGTAAATTTTTCGAATTTTCCGCTGGTTTTAATTTCAACCCGGTTGTTATTCAAGGCATAACTGTAATTCACCTGGTTTCCATCGTTTCCATAGCCAACAGCAACATTGGTTTTATTCACTCCGGCAAAATACCATCTCGGAGAAATCTCCACCTCTATAAACAGGATACTTTTGTCGACCACTCCTGCCAGACCTTCGACCAACGCGCTTACAAATGCAGCCTGTCCCCATTCGTCGGGTATAGCTTCTTCCTGGGCAGTGCCGTCGGCATTTACACAGCCAGGTACTTTACGGTCATTTTTTTTCATAATCTCATCCAAAACCCTGAACTGCTCGATGCCATAGCGCTCAAATCCATTCTGCAGGGCTGCTTTGGCCAGCTCGCCGCCTACAAGTGGCAAAACGGCACCGTTCATGTAAACTCCAACTTTATAATTCCCGAAATGAGGATGAATAAACGGATAAATTCCAAACCAGGGTGCCAGGTCTTCATTTTTGGTTTTTTCACCAATTTCCATATAAGTTTGGATGATGGAAGCTGCCATTTCGCGGGTTGGTGCACCACGGTTAATGGAATAGGTATTGGATAAACCAATTGAATTGATTGGATCGGTTTTAATATGTGCCGGAACAGGCTGCTCAGGAATAAAGTGTGCATAATATTTACCGTTCCAGCAGGTGGTGTTTAAACGCTGCCGAAATAAGTCGGCCTGCAGGTTCCATTCTTTTCTGGCATCGGCATTTCCGGTGGCCTGGTATAAAATGGAAAGCTGTTTGCATGCCTGAAACATTCCGCTGTTATCTCCATGCATTATGCCTTTGGGTGTTTGTAAGGTATTGTCGATATGACCCAGTAGCCGGTCAACACCTTTCAGACTGTCGTGTTGCGAGGTAAAATCCCAGGTATCGATGGTGTACGGGCGTTTTACCAGCATGTATTTGCCCGACCAGCGCAACGGATCGTTCATCAGGTATTGCATTCCCTTAACCAATGTAGGCAGCCACTTTTTCACATACTCGGCATCGCCTGTTGTCTGCCAGTTGGTGAATACACCTTCCACTAATAAGTATTCCAGATCAGCTTCCATAGGCATGCGGAAAAAGAAATTTTGCTGGTTTACATCTACAAAATAGAACTGTCGGTCGAAGCAGTTGGTGAAGAAAAGCTGACCAACGTTTTTATCCTTGTACGATTCCCAATAATCGAAATACATTCCTTTATCGGTTTGGTGTTCCATAAAGAAAGCTATGTAGCTTGCAAGGTCTTTTTCCCAGTACTTGTAAGCTTTTGTGGTGTGAATATGATCGCGGACCCAGGTTACAAACATCAAACGTTCTTTTCCATCAATCATTACTTTTTGTACACGTTTGCTTTCGTAAAGATCTTTTTTAAGATCGTTCAACAGTGTGGCATATAGGCCTGCATCAGGCGAAAATACTGTTTGAGCTGACATCCTAAAACTCAGAAAAAACAAGAGTAGGATAGTGATTTTGGTTTTCATGATAGTTTAGTTAAGTTATGTAAAATGCAATACGAGTACCAAGAAGAAATATAATTAAACACGAAGACACTATAGCCACGAAGAAATACACAAGAATGCCTTTGTGGCTTTGTGTCTTTGTGTTAAAAATGGAATATGAGACAACTACAGCACAGGTAACGACCAACCCTGGCGATAGTTATGCTTAATAAACTCCTCGGCTGTTTGCTTTGCATTAAACGAAGCATATTGAGTATCGAATTTCGGATCGCCATCCACGACAGTAAACTTGTTGGATGACATCACGCTAAACTTATCGGTATCGCTGATGTTTGTAAAGCGCATATTTTCGCCGTCCCAGAGAAGTTTACGTTTGAGGTCCTGCAGGCGGACAGCCAGCACGCCCATCACTACCATTTCGTTGAATGGACCGGCATAGCCAAAATGTGAACTGGCTTCCACACGGCTTTTTGGCGATTCTTTACAAGCACGCACCCAATCGGTTTGGTGATTTAAATCCTTTGCCACACGCGGCAAAACTACAGTAGCTTTGGGAACTCTTCCCGAAACCAGTCTTGGACGAGCTGAATAGCAATCGGTCACCAGAATATCTTTTGAACCTATGAACATCACACCTCCATTCCAGTCGCCCATCGGAAAATTATCGGGCATTTTATCAGGGCGTTTTGGCAGCAATCCACCATCGTACCAAGTAACTCTCACCTCAGGCATGTTCACCAGCTTTTCGTTAGGGCGGGCAGGGAATTCAAAATTAACCATCTGAGCATTGGGAGCGCACTCGGTGTTAACCGGTGTAGAACTTCCCTGAATAGCAGTGGGATATTTCAGCTTTAACGACCTGAATACCGGGTCGAGGATATGACAAGCCATATCGCCGAGTGCTCCGGTACCAAAATCCCACCAGCCACGCCAGTTCCATGGGGTATATATTTCGTTGTACGGACGCATAGGAGCCGGTCCGACGAATAAATCCCAGTTCAACGTATCGGGAACTTTCATTTCATTTTCGGGACGCTGTAAACCCTGAGGCCAGATAGGGCGGTTTGTCCAGGCGTGTACTTCACGCACTTCGCCTATTTCGTCATTCCAGATCCATTCGCAAACCAGTCGGATATCTTCCGAAGAGCTTCCCTGGTTGCCCATTTGTGTGGCAACTTTATATTTTTCGGTTAATTTAGTGAGAAGACGTGATTCGTACACCGAATGCGTCAGCGGTTTTTCGCAATACACATGTTTTCCAAGGGTAATAGCTGAAGCTGAAATGATGGCATGCGACTGATCGGATGTAGCAACCACCACCGCATCGATGTCTTTATTCATCTCGTCGAACATTTTTCTCCAGTCCCAATAGCGTTTTGCATTCGGGTAGTCGAGAAACGTTTTGTTGGCATACTTCCAGTCGACATCGCAAAGAGACACGATGTTCACCGCATCTTTCATTCCGCGGAGGTCGCCTCTTCCCTGACCGCCAACTCCAATACCTGCAACATTCAGCGTGTCGCTGGGAGCACGATGCCCGAGTCCGGAAACTACATGGCTGGGGACCAGCGTAAACGCAGTTGCTGCAGCCGTAGTTCCCAGAAAACGGCGCCGACTTATTGCATTTTTTTTGGTTGAATTCATGATAAAATCGATTAGGTTAATACTTATTTAAATTGAATTTCGTCGCAGTGAATGGACGTGATCATTCCATTATAAGTGCTGGTTACTTTGGTTCCATGAATTACAAAATTCTCCAGAACTACTCCTGTAATACGATGCTTTTCATCGAAGCCTAATAACTGGGATGCAGGAAAAATTTCTCCTTCAACGTTGATATTTTTAAAAATGACATTTTCAATTTTGCCCCGCTCTTTATCTTTTGAGTATTGAGAATAAAGAATTTTAAAGTCGATCAACCATCCGCGACTGTCTTCCACACGGATATCATCGTAAAGTACATTTTTTATTACCGCACGATCGCCGTTATGGATGGTAAAGGTGCCCTCAGGTCCTTCCACATGGATAAGGTCGCAGTTCCGGAAAACGATGTTTTTTATGGTATCGCTGCGTGTTTCGAAGCCAATTTCCAGTGCATTGCCCCAAACGCCATTCCACATCACCGAGTTTTCTACTACCACATCGTCAACATTATTGCTGCTGTTGAATTTGGTGAAATAATTCACCCCGGCTTTGATGGCAATGCAGTCGTCTTTTGTTTGAATAAAGCAGTTGTTTACCCGCACATGTTGCGAACCTACAATGTCAATTCCATCGTCCCAGTCGTTCGACGAAACAATTTTAAAATTCTCATAGGTAACATTTCTGGAGGCATGCGAGGCACAGCTCCAGTGGCGACTTTCAGTCAGAATAATCCCTTCAACCAGCACATTGTCGCATTGGTTAATCTCTATGGGACGGTGCTGGCCTCGGCTGTACATGCGGTTGTCGATAATACCACGACCCATGATTCGGATATTCGAACCTTTGTCGGTCATAAAATGCCCGCGAACAATGGCACCCCCTTCGATATAAACTGTTTGATTGCTTTTGATCAGCACCTCGCCAGGCGTATGAACCTTTCCCGCTTCGAAGAAAATTACATTTTTGTCGTTCTTTGAGGGAACTTCTTTTTCGAGCGGGTTGGCAAAGATGAACAGCGGCCGCTTGATGTTTTTGTTGATTTCCACACTTAGGTTCGCCGGTTTATCCAGTGTAAAGCTCACCTGGTTGCGGTAATTTTTGCCTTCTATTTTCCTGCTTTTAGGCCGTATATCGAAATTATAGACCGGAGAAGCATACTTTACTACAACTTCAGCTTTCCCTTCAAAAGAAAAATAAGCCACAGCAGCACATCGGGTGTTGTACACAAAAACAGGTTTTCCGTTTATTTCGAGTTCAAACTCGGGAGCAGCTTCCGCACCCTCCGGAGAATTGTAGGTCACCAGCTTCTGAGCCTTTAGCGAAAGACCTGTAAACAGAAGAACTATAAGGAAATATTTTTTCATATATATTTATTTTCAATTTGAAATACAATTCACTACATGTATTTCTTAGTAATCCTTTGCGGGATCAAGAAGTAACACAAAGTAAAACCTGAATTTTCCTTCTTGTTTCCTTTGTGTTTCCAATAACTATCAGGATCACGTTTAACACGTTTACACAAATTAAACCCGGCTATTTGTCTAACTACTATATACTAATTACTAAATACTTACTTCTTATATTTAGTATTCAGCCAGTTGAGCCATAACCGGAGATCGTTGGTCCATGAAGCAATATGATCGTTATTCACACCCAAACCAAACCCATGACCACCTTCGGAAAGGATGTGCAGTTCGGCCGGGATTTTTTTCTTTCGCATGGCCGCGTACATCAGCAATGAGTTTTCTACCGGAACACCATCATCGTTATCTG
The DNA here is from genome assembly GCA_038320545.1 of Bacteroidales bacterium. GTDB lineage: Bacteria > Bacteroidota > Bacteroidia > Bacteroidales > JAAUTT01 > JAAUTT01. The sequence continues at coordinate 14,767 of JBBQEI010000064.1, read as the reverse complement.
CATGGACAAAGAAAGCAGGAGGTGTATCGTCCTTTACCTGAAGCTCGTTGGAATAATATTCCAACAATTTGGGGTCGGGATTTTTGCCAAGAAGTGCCTCGGATGATCCTACATGCACGGAAGGTGACGTAAAGGAGACCACTGGGTACATTAGCACCATAAAATCGGGACGGCAACTCAACCGTTCCACTGGGTGCACCGCTGCCTTGTTGCCATAGTCGAAATGGGTCCCCAACGTAGAGGCCAGGTGCCCGCCTGCCGAAAAGCCCATGATGCCAATTTTACCCGTATCGATGTTCCATTTCGAAGCATTGGCACGAACAATCCGCATGGCACGCTGGGCATCCATCAACGGTGCTTTGTGCGGTTCCTTGGTATTTCCCGAAGTCGGCAAACGGTATTTTAGCACAATGCCGGCAACACCTATGGAGTTAAGATAACGGGCAATGTCCGTTCCCTCGAGATCGTAAGCCAGTATCCAGTAACCGCCACCGGGACAAATTACCACGGCCTGGCCTGTGGCAAAGCGCTTTGAAGGAAGATACACCGTTATATTGGGTTCCTGAACATTGGAAACAATAATGATATCTTTCTTTTCTACCTTTTCGGGGGTGTCCGTTTTTATGGAATTGGGAATTTCGCCACTATACAGCGGAAGTATAAAATCCTGACCGGATACAATTAAGGGCAACCCGATGAAGAAGACAAAGAGAACGAGGACAGGTTTGAAATTCATTTTGTATGATTTATTCGTTATTGGTTGATATTCTTTTTCCCATGAAGCTTTTATAAGGTAATCATCTGTTTACCAGACTTCAGCTTTATTTTTTTGCCATTCCAGAGGAATATTCCGGTAAGCGATGCGGGCAAATCCACTTCTGCTTCAAGTTTACCACCCGAAAGCTTCATTTTCACCTGTATGGTTCCCTGTGGAAGGGGTACTTGTCCTTCGGCGAATTTAAGATTGCCCAAGTGAGGAGCAATTTGTACCGTTCTGAATCCTGCACTGGCAGGTTCTACGCCAAGCACCGTTGCAAGCAGGTCGTAATTCGGGCTGGCACTCCAGGCATGACAATCGGAGCGGGTGGGTTCAGGCCTTTCGGCAAAGGTGGTAAGTCCCATTGCGACCATATCTCTCCAGGGTGTGAGCATTTCAATATACTTATCTCCCAATCCGGCTTTTTTCATTGCCTGGTTCAAATAAAACCTGTAATAAAAAGTACATTGAATAATACTGGTATCGGCTACGGTTCTATGCATCAGATCTTTTGCATCTACATTTTGCAACGCTCCGGTGAGTACAGCTAAAACATTGGCATGCTGACTGAATTCAGTTTGATCCGGCATATCGGCCATCATCTTTTTACTGTTATTCCAGCAAATGCGGAAGGTGCTTTGCTTAAGAGAGGCTGAAACTTTTCTATATTCTGCCGCTTCCTTCTTCATTCCGAAAGCATCGAAAATTTCAACCACCTTGTCTGTAGCATAAGCAAACTGAAGGGTATGAATGGCAGAATTACCGTTGCGTGAACCTTTCGGAAGACCGCTGTCTTCGTCGTAACCAACCCAGGGCCATTCTTTTGGCCAGTCGACAAAATTCCAGTACGGCAGCGCTCCAAGCATTCCGGTTTTTAGATCGATTTTGCTTCGATGCCATTCCAGCACATCCAGCATGCCTTTCAGGTATTGCTTTACGAAAGCATCATCCTGCCGGTGCATCCAGTAATCGTGCACCATTATGGTCCAGAAAAGCGAGAACGGTGGAATGATTTGCGGGTGGATGTTTGGATACCGGCTTTGTGTCAAGCCTTCAGGAATACGCGAATTGGCGAACTGGCTGATGGCATTTTTCATCAGTCGATCGTCGCCCGAGACATAGAGCGAAATCAAAGCCTGGATGCGTGTATCGCCCACATATTGCAACTGCTCGTAGTATGGACAATCCATGTAGGTATCGAAAGCACACAAGCGGGCTGTTCTCCATCCGGTTTCCCATATTTTTTGCAGGCTGGTGTCACTGCTCTTAAAATACGCATTCTCTTTGAAAGGATAACCTGTAAAACTTGAAGTAAAATCGTGTATGATTAACGGATCGGTATAATTCTGAATTTTCAGTTCCACATACCGGAAAGTGCGGTAAAAGAGCGGACGGAAAACAATGTTTGTATCGCCGCTTGGGTAGATAACATCATAAATGCCTTCCATCCTTTTCCCTTCCACTTCGTTCCGGTTGCCTTTGTTGTCGTTATGTCCGTTGAAAAGTGCTTCAGAATAGGTGATGGTTATTTTGGAACCTTTCCCGCCACTGAACCGAAGTACGGGATAAGCAGTGGTAAGGTACTGCTGATCGAGTAAAATGGTAGTCTCCCCCCAGGGATGAATCTCTAACTGCCCTTTACCTTTGATAAAACTATCGGAGAATGGGAGGTTTTCCATCTTTCGTACCGCTCCAAACCGTTGGGGAGTTTCCTCGGGGAGAGGTATATTTCGTTGAACCATTCTTCGCGAAGAAGAACCCTGCACTCCGTTAGGAATTGCTTCTTCTGAAAAAACTGCCTGCATGAAAAGCATTTCATCAGCATCGGGTTTTTCCCAGTTGAAGGGATAACGAGCAGCCAAAAAACTCTCGCGGGCACCCACAAACTTATGGATTTCGAACAACGGAGAATATGCGGTATTTTCCATTACCTTCCAGCTTTCATTGGTATTTACTGCAGCTTCGGTTGCCGTATTTCCCTGAATTACTAGTCCTGTTTCTCCGGTAATTTGCCATGCAGCCCGGTAATCGCCCTGGTTGTATACTGTAACGGCAAGGACATTTTTTCCTTTTTGAAGATAGGGAGCAATATCCAGGCTCTCGAAGCGCCAGTGTTCCAGGTCACCTTTTGCCGGACCCGTACAGATACGTTTCCCGTTTACAAATAGCCAATAGCGGTTGTCGGCCGAGATATGAATAATAAACTTTGCAGGAACATTGTCTAACTCAACCGATTTGCGGAAGTTATACACTCCGTATTGCTCATTTGTTACCGGATGTTTGATCCATTGGGCTGCCCATTTCCGATACAAGAGATTAGGATTGATTTCCTGTACCAACTGAGCCTCAATTGTGACAAATTTGAATATGCAGCTTAGAAGGCAGATAATGCGTAAAAACTGAATCACCATATAATTTTATTTTAGGATACGTTTACTAAAAATTTATTCCATCGGTTTAAATGCGCCATACCAGGGCGATGGCTCATACTTCCACTTTTGACCTGTCAAGTTCACAGCAGGAATTTTCTCAGGAACAAAATCAAACTTCAGCTCGTTGCGGTACAAAGGTGCGCCAAATTGGTTGTTCTCAGGTAAATATTCGTAAACCATTACATCAAACTGCCCTTTTCGGCTCGGCCTGTTCTTTGCGCATTCAAACAAATTCTCGGCAGCTACAAAATTCCGTTCAGCCAAAGCATTTTTTACTTCTTCGAGTTTAAAGGTAAAGCCCAATTCATAATCCCACCCCTTATCGCAAATGTTACGATAGATATACACATCTCGGAAATTCTTCGAAAGAATATCAATAGATCCTACCCCTCCGCTGAATACATTTGGTGAACCGCAATGGTAAAAAGTATTGTTATAGATATGAATATCGGAACGGAGAAGATTGTCTCCCCACATACCAAACAAGACACCTGATCCGGTGATATTATATATTAGGTTATGATGAAAACGAACATTGCGCAGCTCCGATCCTTTGCCTTCAACACTGACAGCAAAACCCCACATACAATTGAAAGCTATGTTGGAATGAAACTCCACATCTTCGAGCAACCCAAACCATGCATCTGCATAATACGCCTGCCGGGGCAAATCGTGCACCAGATTATTATGTATCAGCCCGTGTTTGCTTACTTCCTTGCAATCTATTCCTTCTTTGTAGCAATCGTGAACATGGTTGTTTGCAACCTCAAAATACTGTGCCCCACAAATGGACAGCGCTTCATGAGGAGCTTCGCCGCGTCTTTGCTGGCCCGGATTATAGTGTTTGCTGTCGTTATCGTTGGCTGCGGTAATTTCACAATTTTGAACCACAACCGAGTCACAATACCACAAACCAATTCCGGAGTTGTGCGATTGATGAGATTTACACCCGTTTAATTCAATTTTTTTACATTCCGGTCCACGAATTATAAACCCTGCAGCATCAGAGTTCTGAACTTTAATGTTTTCGAACCGAAGGTAATTTACTTTTTCAATCTGAAAGATTCCTTCCGTTAGCCGGCTGAATTTAACAGAATCGTTTTGTTTATGCACATATTTTATAAGACTCCCGTCGAAAACTGCCGATTGCCCGGGAGCGGAGCGGTACAAAATCCATTGTGACGGATTACCAGACCGGGAAGGTTTGAACTGCCGGTTAAGCTTATATTCGCCGCCCAGAATAGTGACTGTATCACCCGGCATTGCTAAATCAGATGCTTTGTAAATGCTCAGAAAAGGTAAATCTTTCGTTCCGGTATTATTATCATTCCCGTTCAACCCAACAAAATATTCTTTGCCGGCAACTGAATACGATAATAAAAGTAAAATCCCCAATACATTAATTTTCAATAATTTTCTGTTTTTCATAATTTCTGTTTTCACATAAAATAATTCATTTGCTTCCGGTTGCCTGTAATGAGAAGGTGGCCGATTTCAACCCGGAAGAAGTTAATTCTACTTTTATCGGACCTGCATTATTCGTGGCTTGAAGTGTAATCAAAAGATGTCCTTCAAATGTATTCCGTTTATTTGATTTAAAAGCAGTTATATCCGATTGGTTTCCGTTATCCAGGCCAATCAGTTTCGCCGGACCGGAAACTTCGACTTTGATTTCCTGGTTTGCATCGGGAACTGCAATTCCATTTTTATCCACAATGGTAACTTCGAGAATAGCCACATCCTCATTGTTTGCCTTGAGGTTAGTTTTTCTGGCGGCTATATTTATTTCTGAAGCATTGCCGGCAGTTTTCAGGGTGTGTTCGGTAACTTTTTTATTGTTTTTATATCCGATAGCCTGCACTTTACCAGGTTTGTAGGGAACATCCCAACGGGCAAAATAAAGATTTTTATCTACTGCTTTTCTCCCAATTATAGAATCGTTGATGCGCAGTTCCACTTCATCGCAATTGGTATATACATACAGTGGCAGCAAATAATTGCCATTCCATTGATGGTTCCAGTGCGAAACAGCTTTGCGCGGATGCCATTCACTTTCGGGAGTAGCGGAAGTTTCGATGGCAATTTGCACTACCGGCTGGTTAGACCAGTAACTTTTGCGAAGGTAATATTCAGGATAAGGAACGCCAGCCATATCGATGAGACCAGCATCCCAGCCTCTCTTTGGCCATTTGCCTGCTTCTCCCAGATAATCAAAGGCCACCCATATAAATTCACCAATCACATTCTCATTATCCCTCACTGCCAGCCAATATTTTGGTCCATAAAATGTCTCTGTTCCCAACAAAAGGCGTTTTGGTTTTTTGGCCATTTCGGGAGCATACATGGCTTCACCATTATATCGATCTATGTAGTTATACCCGGCGATATCCAACACCGAAAAAAATCCGTTCGCATTGGCATCTTCAACAAAATCGATTGCGGAAGTAACCAAACGCGTGGGATCTTCGCTATGGCAAATATCCTGAAGCTTTTTGGCGATTTGTGTTCCGTCGGGAGTGCGTTGGTTGGGGATTTCATTGCCAATGCTGTACATTACAACCGAAGGATGGTTGCGGTTGCGACGAATCATCGCACGTAAATCGGTTTCGGCCCATTGGTTGAAATACAGGTGATAGCTGTAAGGCATCTTCCCATAAGTATTTTCGGTGCTGCCCCAGGTATAGCCTTTGTTCCATTCATCAAAAGCTTCGCCCATCACATAAAAACCCATGGAATCGCACAAGTGGTAAAATTCGGGTGCAAATGGATGATGGCTTGGCCGTATCGCATTACAACCCATATCTTTAAGTTTTTTCAATCTCTCATGCCAAACACCCACAGGTACAGCAACTCCCAGCGAACCTGCATCCTGGTGCAGGCAAACGCCTTTCAGCTTTTCCGGAATCCCGTTCACCAACATTCCTTTTTCGGGTGTAAACTCAACTTTGCGAATTCCAATGGTGGTCGAATAATCGTCCATTATTTTCCCGTCGAATTCCAACGTTGTTTTCAGGGTGTAAAGTTCCGGCTTTTCGGCACTCCAAAGCTTTGGGTTTTTCAGGGCGATGGTTTGCGAAAACGTATATTCATTAAAATCGCCAATGTTTTCTTTAAAAGTTCCCTGAGCCACTACTTTTCCTTTGCCGTCGAGAATTGTACTGGTAATAACCGCTGCTTTGGTGATTCGCTGGTTGGCACTAAGATTTCGTCGCCACCAAAAAAATTCAGATTCCGGAAAAGCATTGGCAACAATTTTATACTGCACTTTAACCTCGGCATTTTCCTTGGTTACAGCCGGGTAGCTTACAAAAACACCGGCATAATTATCGAAATGTACTTGGTTGGTTGCTATAAGCCAAACATTTCGGTAGATCCCCGAACCGGCATACCAGCGCGAGGCAGGTTGTAGCGAGTTGTCAACCCTCACGGCAATTGTATTTGGTTTTCCAAACTGAATATGTTCTGTGAGATCGTATTGGAAAGTGGAATATCCATAAGGATAGTGCCCTAAAAAGTGACCATTCATATAAACCCTGGAATTCATGTAAATTCCATCGAATTGAATAACTACCCGTTTACCTTTCATGGAATCGGGTAGCATAAACGACTTCCGGTACCAGGCAATTCCACAGGGTAAAAAAGCGCCATTACCAAGAGCAGGATTGCTCTTTTCAAACTCTCCTTCAACGCTCCAGTCGTGGGGCAGGTTTAAGGTTCGCCATTTACTGTCATCAAAAGCTGGCGATTCAAAACCGGCTTTATCGTCTAAGCTAAACTTCCAATCCTGATTGAATTTGGTTTTTACCCGAACTTTGGTTTCAACTGGCGACTGAGCAAATAGAACGGTAGGAAATAGGAATACAAAAAAATATTTTAATCTATTCGATGCGATAACTTCTGCAATGTTTTTAAAGAAGTTCATTGCAATTCTTATTTTTCTTAAATAATTTTTTTTCATAGTATTTGTATAACTATTCGTTCACAATGCCTTTTTCGTTATGTGCTAATTTTTGGGTAGAATATTTTTAAGATTTAAGGGTTTATTTCTTTATAATCAAACCAATTAAAAAGAGCTTGGAATATCACAGTTAAATTTGTTCCAGCTATTCCAACCCATAGGTGGAGATTTGGCCAGCTCTTCAAACTTCTGTGCATGTAAATTCAGACATGCAGATAACCATAACAACACGAGTGCAGAAAAATGCTTCATATTACAAAGGATTTCCACCTGATTGCAGTGTAACAATACTTTTTGCCTGAATAACGAAACTGTTACCGGCTCCTGATTTTACAGTACCGGATTCCTTGCAGTTTTCGGTTCCTGAAGTGGTTAAATAAATGGTGTACGATTCGGGTAAATTATCTCCTGTAATAGAAACAGATTTCCCTTTATCGCTGGTGTTAATCAGAATGATCGTGTTTGTTCCTTTTCCCGGGTGTTCAAATGAAGTTACATAAATCTGCTGATCGTCCACACTGCTTTTAACTCTTACAGCTCCGGGTCGGATGAACCTGTAGTAATGCTTTGAGGCATAGTATTTTTTACCTACAGTGTTTTTGTTCATGAGGTTGAACTCGCCAATACCGTCACTCTGGCTTCCCTGCCACCAAACCCAACCTTGCATGTTACCAAAATTCAGCCCTGAATAAATATCAACCGCTAAACCAAGAGCGCCAGGTTTAGTGGCAGTTCCAATCCATGAGTCCAGATATCCGGAGGTTTCTGTCATCCAGGCCGGCTTTTTCATGGGTGCTGAAAACTGCTCTTTGTGGTTTGTCCACATTTTGGCCAGTTCCGATCCTGATGAGGCGTTTACACCATCGCTATATCCGTGAACAGCTAGTATGTCGATGTTATCGGCCGATTTGGTTTTTATCAGGTTATGATAAAAATAAGGCCAGTTTTTATCCAAGCCTTCCATGTCGAGCATATTTTCCGAACCGAATATTTTTACGGAAGGATATTCAGCTTTAATAAGAGGAGCCACGTTGTTCAGCAAATCGCAATACCATTGGGACGTATAGATGCATGAATTAAAACCTTGAGAAAACATGGGTTCGTTTTGCAGACTCAAGGCATAAACATCAATTCCAAGGTCTTTATATTGTTTTATTGCATTTTTTAACCAGTTGGCATAGTCGACATATTTGGCAGGATCGAGCGTTCCACCGTTTTTGGCTGAATTATGAGTTCCTCCACGGGTGGCATTTCCATCGCCTGGCCACGACATGGTTGCATTTATCTTCATATCAACAGGGGGACTCCAAACCGTAAAAATAAACTTCAAATCCACTCCGGCCTGATCGGCAACAGCTTTCAGTCCCTGAACCACAGGTTTTTGTTTATTCCAGTCAGCATCCTGGTTTTCGCCCGTAATTGAGGGAGGGAAACATTCATTTCTCCAGATAGTAATTCCCAGATCGTTAATCGCTTTTTCAGCCCATTCCTGGTTCCAAAGTTGTCCCGCTGACGCCCACCATACATCGGAAGCACCAAAGAAACCAAATCCATCCATGGTTTGATATTTTATAGTTTTATCAAGGATAATGGTACGTTTCTCCAAGGTTGTATCAGCCGGAGGAGTTTTAGTTTCCTCAGTATTCTTTTCTTTTTCACAACTGAGGCAAAACTGTAGGGAAAAGAACGCCAGCAACAGATAAACAGATGTTTTTTTCATGGTTAAGTAGTATTGTTTAATTTTCGCTTTAAAAGTTATTTCTTCTGAAATACCGAAGTAAAATTGTAAGTACCGGCCCTGGCTTCAAATAGTGCATATCCATCCTTATACTCTTTGAAAGTTAACCCTTCAACTTTTGCTGCATCAGAATTTCCTTCCAACACCGGATTAGCTGGTAAGCAAGGAACATAAACCAAAGCGCTTGTATTGGCAGGTACAATCACACGCATGTTGAAATTTATAGCACCGGTGATGTTCCATTCCGAAACTATTCTGCCCGATTGAGAATTATATTCTCCGCGAGCCCAGTTCAAATCTCCTGTAGGCTGAGGTTTGATATAAAAAGTTCTGAATCCTGATGTAGTGCTGTTTATACCCAGAAGTGAGCGGTAAAACCATTCGTCGACCGAGCCAAACATTGGATGGTTTTGGGAGTTAACCGTGTCGGGATATTCCCAGCTTTCCCAGAGTGTGGTGGCTCCGTGGTCGAGCATATAGCCATATCCCGGAAAACTTCTTTGATTTGCTACAGAATAGGCCACATCGTTCCTGTTCCACATGCGGCTAACATCGAACAGATATTTGGTGGCGTAAATGCCGGTGGAAAGATGTCCTTTGTGTTTGAAGTATATTTCTTCCAGCAGATGCTTAAAAGCGGCTTCTTTTTCGTTTTGCGGAACAAGGTTGTGATACAAGGCAAAAAGCTGTGCGGCCTGCGTTCCGTTGCCGAATACGCCCGTTCCCTGATGGGAGAATTTCTGCAATGCAGCAGCGCGAATATCATCCGCAAGTTTTTTGTATATTGCCGCATCAGCCTGTTTCGATAATATTTCAGCCCATTGAACCAGAATATCCACATGCTGAATGTAAAATGCTGTTGCTGTTAATGCTTCCGGTTTGGCATCGATGCTCTCGTGATCGCTGATATCCTGGGGAACAATATGGCCTGGGAAAACCGAACGGATAAACTCTACCTGACGTTTCAGAATATCGTAATTATTTTCCAAAAAAGCTTTGTCACCATAAAAATCGTATACCTGTTTTACACAATACGGGAACGCGAGCTGCCACCCCAAGGGACCACTCTGATCGCCAATACCTTTCACAGCCAAACCGTTGTAAGGCGCAATCTCGGGCATTCCGCCTTTCGGACGGACATCATTCACAAAGTCCTGCGCTATTTTCCTGTAGAAACTGCTCATGTCGTAATTGTAGCAAAATGCTTCAGCAGTGGCAACAATGTCGGCACCATAACCGAACTTCTCGCGTGCAGGACAATCGCTCTGAATGCTAAAGATATTGCTAAGGAATGTCCATTTGGTTGCATCGTGCAGGTGGTTGAACATATCATTTGAGCATTCAAAAGTACCTGTTTCCTGAAGGTCGGTATTCATGCGCAATCCTTCCAGTATATCCAGTGAAGGTTTTCCTTTCAATCCTGTCATTTCCACATAGCGGAAACTGGAAAAGGTAAACTGGGGCGTATATAGTTCTTCACCATCGCTCTTAGCGGTATAGGTGATAATGTTTATGGGGTTATCGGGACAACCTGGACCGCCTGTCAGGTTCCACATAGCCTTAAGTTGACCGGTAATTACCGTTAAAAAGTTGAGTGTTCCGTCGGCATGAATGTCTTCGCCGCTGCGTAAGGTAATGGTAGCGCCAATCTGTCCTTTTACTTTCAGGCGGGGAACCCCGGCAAAAACCTGTCCGAAATCGAAAAGGTACACACCCGGCGTGGGTTCGGTAATTTTAACAGGTTTCAATACCCGTGAAATGCGAATGGGCGGAATATCCTGAGAAGTGAGCTTTCCGGCAGGACCTTCGATCACGCGGGTTGCTGTCCACATTGTTTCGTCGAATCCGGGCTTGTCCCATCCATTCTGTTCCAGGCGAGCATCGTATTTTTCGCCCAGGTAAATGCTGTTCATCAGAACAGGACCTTCACCTGCTTTCCAGCTCTGGTCAGTCATAATGGTTTCGACGCTGCCATCGGAATAGGTAATCCGCAACTGCGCTTTTACGCAAGGTTTTCCAACGGTCATAGCATCACGAAGGTTTGTGCTTTGAAACAGGCGAATGGGCATAGGGTTATACCAGCCATTTCCAAGAGAAACACCAATGGCATTCGGACCTTTTTGAATGAACGAAGTAATATCGTAAGTGCTGTACATCACCTGTCTGGCATATTGCGTTAAAGCAACATCCAGCATGTGATCCCCAACGCGCTGACCATTGATGGAAGCTACATAGTAACCTAAACCCGAAATGTACAAACGAGCAGTTTTTATTTCTTTTTTAGCTTTGAATTCCTTACGAAGAATGGGACTAGGAATGTCTTTATAGAAATCTTCGTCTTTGGAAGGTAGTGGTTTTAAATCAGTTATCCATGCGGCTTTCCAATCAGCAACATTCAACATCGAGGTTTCGAACCAGGCAGTTTCGCTCCAGGGTGACACAGTACCTTTTTGGTCCCAGACACGAACTTTCCAAAAATAACGGGTAAACGATTTTAAAGGCTTACCGTTGTATTGGATTCCAAACATGACATCGCTGCTTACTTTTCCGGAGCTCCAAACAGAGTTTTTTGATTGTTCCGGACTTTTTTCATTATCTGTTAGTACAATTTCCCAGGCGGTTTGCATAGCTCCCCGTTCACCCGAAGATAAAATCCAACTGAAGAAAGGCTGGGGAGTGTCCATTCCCAAAGGATTTACGCGGCTTCTCGTACGTAAATATTCCGGAGTAATGCCCGCTATAACATTTACAACTTGTACTACTGAGATTAAAAAGAGACAAAGGACAATTCTGATTAACTTCATATATATCTATTTTTTTTTAATCTTTAACTATTTAGCTTCTTCGAGCGTTGCTACAAAACCTCCAAAAGGCAATACTTTCACTTTCAGTTTATCTCCGACTTTGAGTTCAGTTTTTGTAGAAAGAAATTCCATATTTGCTTTTCCGTCAGTGATTACAGAAGCAACAAAACCGACACCTATTCGCGACAGATCAATTTCCCACTGTTTTTCTTCATTGGTTCCATTGATTCCACCGATATACCATTTTCCACCGGAACGGCGTGCCATAACACAATCAGTTCCCGGAGTACCACTCAGAAATAAGGTAGAATCCCAGGCAACCGGTAGATTTTTCAGGAAATTTTTTGGCTCTTGCGGCAGGGCATTGTAAGCTTCAACTTTATCGGCCAGATGCACAATACCCGACTCAAAAACAACAGAGAGCGCCAACTCATGGCCAAAAGTAGTCTGGTGGGCAAATTTCTGATTCGAAAAAGTTACCGGTGTGTAATCCATAGAACCCACCACATTGCGGGTAAATGGAATTATGGTATTGTGCCACACTGCTTTTTGAGGATATAAACTGTCGAAACCATAACTCTCGGCACCACGTATTGCTTCCATGGAAATGAGATTGGGCCAGGTGCGATTCCATCCTTTCGGAAGTGTGCAGCCGTGGAAGTTTACCAGTATTTTATTATCGGCAGCATCTTTTAAAATGTCTAAATATTCTTTAATAATGATGGGCTTATCGCTTTGAAAAAAATCTACTTTCACGCCTTTTACACCCCAGGCAGCAAGCTTTTTAAATTCTTCCTTCCGTTTGGCCGGATCGCTCATAATGTCGCGGGGACGTTCGGTGACATTATTGTTAGCTCCACCTGAGTTATACCACATCAAAATACCCACATTCTTTGAATTTGCATATTTCACCAGTTGTTCAATGTTGCCGCCTTCCATGAGGTCCCAGTTGGCATCGACTAAAGAATATTCCCAACCCATTTGGGCAGCAAAGTCTACAAATTTTTTGAGCGACTGATAATTTTTTGAACTTGGCCAATCGCTCCACCAGCTCCACGATGCACGGCCGGGTTTAATCCACGAAACATCTTCGATTTTGCTTTCAGGATTCAACTGTGGTACCAAGTTGGTTTCTACAATATCCGAGAGTTTGTCGCTTACCACTATCACTCGCCAAGGAGTTGTCCACGGAAGTGCAGACGAAGGTTTGTTTCCGGCAATATTGTTAGCTTCCGAAGCTTCGGGCATGCGGATGGTATATTTGCCTCCGGTTGCCTCCGGTTGAAGATGGGCTGCGAAGTATGAAGAATCCACTGCTGCTTCCGTTAGAAGAATCCACGCATTCTCAGTTTGAAACAAAGCCGGAAAACACCAGCCTTCTTCTGAGGGTGCGTTGGTTCCAATGGGAATACCATTTTCGAAATAACGTTCGTAACCGGGAGAATAGGTTGTTACCTTATCGTAAGGCTGAATCCAGGCTTTTCCTTTTCCTTCGATAGCAAAACCAGTAAGCTCGTTCGCAACTGTATAGGTTTTGGAATCCTTTTCAGGAAAACGGTAACGGAAAGCTACACCATCGTTAAAAGCACGGGCAATAATTTGAATTTTCGATCCATACTCATTCTGAAAAGTAACGGTAAGCTCGTTTCCCTGGTTGTGAATTACTTTTCTTTTTCCGGCAGGCAGACTAAATGTTTCTGAAAAGGAAACCACGGAGTCGGCTGAAACAAAGGTAAGATTGCTTACAAATGATACGTCGGAACGCTGTATTCCCAGAGGAGAACTGGAAATTACCTGCTGTTTGCCGGTAGAATCGTTCATAAAAACCTGATAATTCAGTTCGTTATTTTCGTTCAGATTAAGTGAAAACGTTAACTTACCCGATGGCGAGCTCAATTCCCACGATCTTTTACTTTTTGAGCAGGAAAATGAAAGGAGAAAAGCAACAATTAAGGTAATTGAAATGGTAATTTTTTTCATTGTTCGGTTAAGTTTATAGTTTTAGTTCATATAAAAGGTAGTATTTCTTATATACGACAATTATGTAATGTTAAGTACTTAATCAAAAACAGATAAATCCCATTTTTCTTCCCATTTGATTACCGGCTTTTCATTTTCAAAATGCACAGGAAGCCAAATATATCTGCCATCTATTGCATCTTTTGGATTCCATCTGTCGCCCATAAATATGAGTGCATCCTTTTTTCCCTGAACTGGCAAAACGAAGGTACTTTGAGAATGGAAGGTCAAAGCTGAATCGGGACCTACGCATGGATTTCCCAGCTCTTTCCAGTTGCCAAAAACAGAATCGGCAACAGACGAACGGGCAGCATTAGGAGTCCACCCGGTGCAATCGGAAGCAAAGAGGTAATATTTGCCTTTGTGCTTGAACATCGCCGGCGCTTCCATGTAACGGTCGGAAAATATGCGGATGTATTTACCGGCATAAGACAGGTAATCATCCGAAAGCCTGGAAATGTGCAGGGTGCTGTTCTCTTCCGACGAATACAAATGATAAGCTGAGCCATTGTCATCCACAAAAAGGTTCATATCGCGAGCCATCTGACCGTTTTTAAAATCGCGTCCCAAAAGATTAAGCGAATCGGGGTGAGCAGGTAAACAACCCTTGCCACCGCAATAATGGCTTTTAATAGTATCACTAACGGCCTTTAAATGGTAAGGACGAACATTCACCGGCCAAAAACCGGCATTTGGACGAAAACTTTTTACAAATGTGAAAGGACCCGCAGGTTTATCACTCACGGCAACTCCTGAGCGTGCTTCATCGTAGCCCTTATCCAGCAGTTCCAGGTGAAACCACATTACAAACTTGCCTGTTTTGGCATTGTAAATTACTTTTGGTCGTTCCAGAATGCATCCTTTGGCAATATCGTGGGTAGAGTCGTTTTCCACTACCTTTAAGGCTATACCTTCGTTTTTCCAGTGATACAGATCTTTAGAAGAATAACAACCCACACCCACCTGGGCAGTGTTGCCAAGTTCACCTTCTACCTTGTGTTCACCATACCAGTAGTAAACGCCATTGTGGAACAGGATTCCGCCACCATGTGCGTTGAT
>JBBQEI010000063.1:0-25827 GCA_038320545.1 Bacteroidales bacterium | reverse complement strand
TATAGCCCATAATGGGTAATTTCCTGTTGCGTAGCAAAAAAGGTAATTGCCGATTTTACAACAAGGGTACCCGGGGCGGTTTCTTCAAATGAGTTAATTTCGAAGGAAACCGTTGTTTTTGCGGTAGCCTCCTCCAAAGATTCCCGTTCCCGATCCTTAGAACATGAGCCATTTAGAAATATAGAAATGGCAATTAGCAGTAAATAAGTTTTAGTCTTCATTCTATTTAATAATTAATTGTATACTCTTTCGATGTTGTTATTTTGTTAATACCCGGCAACCTGTAGTTAAGTGTAAATTTATATGGGCCGTGGTGAATATCATTAATGTACCCTGTTAACAGGCGTTGCGCCTGAGCCGGAATGGTTCCGGGTTTGCCAAGAAACATAGCGGTAGCCTTATTACGAAGCTCGCAAAAGTCGGTGTACACGTAATGAGGTACCCAATAACGGATGGCGATATTTCCATTTTTTGCAGATGCCTGTTGCCCCTGGAGCAGATATCCATTATCGTTAAAATTAAATATAGACATAGCTTTCAGAGGAAATAATCCTAGCCTTTCCGTATTGCGATCGAGTGCCAAGCCAGCTGTTGATCCGTATAATTCATATACTTGCGGGTTTACATGCTGGTCGAGCCATTGATTGCCAAGCTTTGCCTCAGCATAAACCAATGGAGCGAAATCGCTACCCCTTCCACTTAATTCATAGAGGTCGAAGGTTTCGTGCATGGAGGCTTCAACTCCTAACAAACTCATTAATGTTTCATCTACTGCATACCTGTCGCCCCAATTGGTAACATTGCCAAGCTTTTCGCCAAAAGTAGAATACAAACTGGTTCGGAATGAATAGGCGTGAAGATCGGTCTCATTTCCTGTACTGACGGTTCCGGTAAGTGTGTTTTGAGTTATACTGAGAGAATCTTCCTTGTTCATTGTCTCCATCATAACATCTCTCCGTTGCAGGTTTTGATCGAGACTTTCTGTTGAAACAGGTTTCTTTACAATGGTCATGGCATAAACATCCGAGTTAACCAGGGTCTTAGGAATGTTAAATAGAACAGTGGCATCACTTTCGCTATAGGTAACCACCGATTCGGCAGTCCTGCCAGAGAGTGTTTTAAACCTGGCAATATATCCCCATTTCTTCCCTTCACTTTCGGCCTTGAATAGATTGGGTTGGCCCATACCCAGTTTAATGTAGCCCTGAGAGTACTCGTCCTTGTAAAAATTATACTGGTTTTTAACGGGGTAGCTGTAAACTACATTGTTATCGGGAATAGTTTTTGGTTCATCACCGGTTATAAATTTTGCTTCGCTCGTTTCATAATCTATAATTCCTTTACTATCGGTAAGACTTTCCCATCCACCTTTTGTTTTCCTCTCTATATGCACTTTCACGGCAGTGGTGATTTGTTGTTGCCCTGGAAGTATATTCAAGAGCTTAAGTACTGCAACATCACGGTTATCATTCCATTGCACCGAACCTGCAATGGTTTGTTTGTTGGAGGTGATAAGTTTAAAGTCGTCCAATCTAACCCTGTACACATTGTACTGGTCGGCAATGTTTACCATTCCGAATTCCTTATCGATGCTGGTATTGAAGGCCACTTGCGGAGCAGCAAACACATCTACCTCTCTATTTCCTTCAGCAGGCGTAATGTCTCCAATAAGCTTAATATCCCCAAGCTCGCTGCCGTTTGTAATAATTTTACATTCTTCTCCGAATGTAACTTCCACATTAACTTTCCCTTTCACTAAACCTCCAAGAATACTATATCGGGCAGCTATATTTCCCCGGAACCAGGACGGATTTGGCATTTTGGCTTGTAGTAAAAGAGCTGCTGCAACACTCATAATGTCGAACTCTTTTTTCTTGACACGGATACCTACCTTTCCCTGAAGATAAGCATATCCCTGGCCTGATGCATACCACCCATCCACTCCTATGGGGCCTGAACGTCCAGCACATTGAACGTCGCCATAGTCGCGGAGCATAATATCGGCACCTGCACCGGCATTTAAATATGCATATACGAACCCTCCGTTTTTACCAAAACCAAAATCCATTTTAAATGCCATACCAAAAGCCACTCCCTTACCTGTTGCAACAGCACTTTCTTTTTTCATAAAGTCCATGTCGATATTCCCGATAATGGAAGACACTTCGGAAGGAGGCAAGGGCATATTTTCAAGCTTTGTCCCGGCCATAAAATACGATTGAACTTTTAAAAGTCCCAGTACATCCACACCCAATGGCAGAGACGGACGGCCAATGTATATATACCAATCCTTGGGATCACTGTGGATCACAGCTTCGCCGAGCAGACCTCCAGGCCCAATACCTTTCATTGCTCCAGCTATATTCATATATACTTTCAGGTTAGCATGGAAAATGTCGTTATCATTATCAAAAAGCATTACAATCCCTGCTTTAACTGGAGGAGTGCCTTTTGGCTCTGGGCCTGAGAAAAATTGACCATCTCCCGAGAAACGAACATAGCGTACCCCTCCAGAAGTGTTAAATGCAATCTCGAACAATACATCGGCATAAACCAGCTTATCTTTTACAACGGTAAGTCCTACACCCGCCATGAAACCTAGGCCTGATGTCGAATCGGGAAGATAATCTGACTTCGTTGCCATTAGGTCTTTTCTTTTCATCCGATTGTAAGCCCCACCTGTTAATTTTTCAAGATTAATAGCTGGGCCCACAGGTATTTTTACCGGTACATCTATTTTTGTGAACCAATATTTAAAATTGCCTTTAGTTCCAAAATAAACTTCAATTTGAGCCGGGTTTTCAAGAATCTTTTTTATTGCAAAGCTCACATTACCTCGAAACCCATCTCCATAGGCAGGGTCATCTCGGTATAGAGCTATTTTCCCTTTCATGGTAAATATGGAAATACTGGCATCTACAGCGATTTCCTGTACCTGTGTTCCATCGTACACCCAATTTTGTTTGGATTTTGAAGCATCAGAAGCGTCAGGTTCCTTTTGAACGGATGCCTTTACTACAAAACGGGTGCTGGCACTGATGCCTTTATCGCTCGCATTCATAAGGGCAATTTTCACATTAAAGGCCAGAGATGCTTTACCAGATACTATCCCGAGTGAAATGCTATCAACGCCAAACCCAAAACCGGCTAATTCAAAACCTTTTCCACCGGATGAGGCAAATTTACCGCCAAGTATATAAGGACTTTCTGTTGTTAAATGTAACTGCTCGAATCGCAGGCCTTCTGCCTTCACAACTTCGTTACTTAAACTAAGGCTTCCATTTAAAATTGCAGAAGGTATAAATTTTCCATTTTCTACCTTCATAGCAAACACGCACCCTTTATTCAGCTTCACAGTTCCGCCAAGTGGAAGGGAATAATTTCGGACCGTATTAGTAGCTACGGCAAAATAATATTGCAAACCAGTCGGAGCGCTTTCCACCTGGGCTGTATAAACCAAAGTGTCATTCCCTAAAAAAGGTATAGCCAATGATCCGCCAAGTTCACCACCTGTAAGTTTGTTTTGGGTTATTCCTATAGAAATCCTGTTGATAGAAAATGGCCATCCGGAAGCATTACCATCTTTTATGGGAAGAATATTGGTTGCTGAAAAATTACCCGAAACACCTGTTTCATCAATCAGCATATTGTGAGCCGAGATGGATGTCCGCTTTGAAGAACTGCTTAATTCGGAGGGAAGATAAATAGTAAGATCTTTAAGGAAGAATCCCCGCCATAGATTTAAATCATCAATAAATGCATTTTGATAAGAGGCAGGAAGAACAAACCCGTCACTATTGGCAAAATCGCTCATGTCCACCGATGCATGGTCAACAACAAATGTCATATCGCCCATGTTTTTAACCCTGAATGGGGTTATTGACGTTTCAATTAAAATATTATTAAAATCTACGGTGTTGACTTCGAAATTTGCGGTAACCTTTTTCTGTTTTCTACTTAATTCTGGATCAGGAATGAAATACTGATCCGAAAATTCGAACAAACCATGCAGGTTTACGGAACGAAAACCATTGCAGTCCCACTCTATATAGTTAGAGCCGTCGGCCGGAAGCTTTAAAACCACCTGATCACTTATGGGAATTTCGTAATCGGTAATAACTGCTAAACGGCTCGTATTGGATTGTGATATACCCGAAGGTGTAACCAGCACATTTTTGGCTGCAAGTGTTATTTTTTTGGTTGTTCCAGGCAAGGAAACCTGTGTATAAGCATTGATGAGCATCCCTTGTGGAACTACTCTGGCGCTGTCAATGGCAATGATTATTTTAACATTGCTTATGGTTCGTTTGATGCCTATGGGCAGGTTGGTAAGATTTTTCTCGCTTAATTCTTCAACCGTACGGTTTTCGGATTCAAGTTTGGCCAATAAGCCTGAAATACGCTGTTCTTCGATGTTAATATCCTGTGCAACCAGGTTAAGTGTAAATGGTAATAATAAAAATTGCAGTAATATTCCGAATCGTAAACAGTTAGGCATGATTTCCATAACGATGGCAGGTTGATTGAGGTTCAATAAAAAGGCATCTAAATTCCTTCTTTATTGGTACATATATCTTAATACACTCTGATTTTACTATAATAGTTTGTAAAAGATATTTACGAGAATTCGAAAAAATTGTTACAATTTGATTTTGGAAGATTTACTTAGAAACTTCAAACCTTCATTTCATAAAATACAAAAAATAAAAAGGATTTGTTGGATTAAATTTAAGTGATCATTTATCACAAAGGGCATTGAATTAAAAAAAAATATAAATAAAACAAATTAGATTTAAGGGGGATCAACTACCCATTCATCCGCACTTTGAATCTCTATTCGGGTTTTTCTTTTTCTGGAGTTTGGATTTTAAAACGCTCATATCTTCACTCACCTTCTTTTCAATAACCTTGGCATAAATCTGAGTTGTTTTTATACTCGAGTGCCCAAGTAATTTGGAAACGGTTTCCATTGGAACACCGTTGGCCAAAGTAACTGTTGTTGCGAATGTATGACGCGCCAAGTGAAAGGTTAAATTTTTATTGATTCCGGAAAGATCTGCTACTTCTTTTAAATATGCATTCAATTTCTGGTTAGAAAGTTTTGGAAGTAATCCACCTTGATTTAACACTTCAGGATCAGCTTTATACTTGTTTAAAACTCCCAATGCAACTGGAAGAAGCGGAACCCGCACTTTTTCATCTGTTTTATGCCGTTCGGTAAAAATCCATTTTTCTCCATCGATCCCAACTGAAATATTATTGGTGGTTAAATTCATAACATCGATATAAGCTAAACCTGTGTAACATGAAAATACAAATAGATCTTTAACAACTTCTATCCGGCGGATATTAAAGGTTTTGTTTTCCAGGATCTCGAGTTCTTCTTCGGTCAGCACGTTTCTTTCGACTTTCTTAAATGAGCACCTGAAATCTGTAAATGGATCGCGCATCAACCAGCCATTCTTCACAGAAATATGAATTATCTTTTTAAGATTCTGGATGTACTTCATTGTGGTATTGTGCTGAATGTTTTCTTCGGTTTTAAGATAGAACTCAAAATTGGTTATAAACTGGTAAGAAAGCTCCTCCAGGAACATGTCCGTTTTTTTGTACTGGAATTTAATAAAGCTTTCTACCTTACTTTTGATGGTTTTAAACTTCACAAGGGTTGCCTTTACAACATCTATGCCCACCATCTTTTCCATTTGGGTGTTATGGTATTCGAAGACTTTTAGGAGGGTTTTGCGCTCTTCTTTGGAGCCGGTGAAATGGAGTTTAATTTTTTCTGCAGTAACAAACTCATCAACCACCATCAATTGGGTGTATAGTTTAAAGAGTTCAGATTTTACCTGGGTAATGTAGTTATTAATGGTTCTCGCATCCTCATTATTGCCTTTTACACAACCGGCTTTTGCATCCCACTTAGTAGGTGCGATTTTCTTCTTTAGGGAAATCTCAGATCTTTTTCCGTCAACAGTTACTCTGGCAAAAATAGGAGCTTCGTTGTCTGTCATCTTGGCTTTGTTTACCCAGATGAGAATTGAAAAGGTTTGTGTTGCTTTCATCTTTCAGGTGTTTTTTGATAACCGAATTAAATAATTTTTGATGTTTTTTGATTTAGTTTGTTCTTTTGCAAAAAACAGTATTACAATTCGTTACAAGGCATTCGGTTACCAAATTAGAAAAATAAAATAGGTAACCGAATAGGTAACCTAAGCGATGGTTATTTTTGAATTATTTTGATTGGCAAAAAATAAAAAACCGCTTAAATACTGATATTTAAGCGGTTTTAGTTTTGTTTGAATGGTTACTCGCGGAGAGCGAGGGATTCGAACCCCCGGTACCTTGCAGTACAACAGTTTTCGAGACTGCCACGATCGACCACTCTGCCAGCTCTCCGTTTTTTAGTTCCGCAAAAGTAAGCCTTTTATTTAAAAATGGAAATGCATTGACTAATATTCGTTATTTTTAGTAAATGAGAAATGAGAAGGTAGAAGGTAGAAGTTGAGAAGTTGAATTCAACCACGCTCCGATAGCTATCGGGACCACAACCCGTCTACTCAACAAAAAACAAAGCCACTCCAATCACACTTACTATGGCTCCGATAATTTCCCTCAGAGTAACTTTTTGTTTAAAAATAAAAACAGATGGCAAGATTATAAATATTGGAACAAGCGACATAATGGTAGATGCAATTCCCGTTTGGGTATGCTTTGCAGCGAATAACGACAACGATACTCCTAAAAAAGGACCGAAGAATGAACCAATAATAATTCCCCGCATCCCTATCTTGTGCCGGAATGCATTGATGATTTGAGCACGTCGCCCCATCACAAAAACAATAATAGTGAAACCAATCATTCCGGTAATTACACGAATTTGTGTAGCAGCAAAAGGATCATAATTTCCCATTCCTTTTTTGCTCAACACATATCCAAGCGCCTGACCAAATGCACCGCCCAAAGCCAACAAAAATCCTTTCAAAGGAACATTTATTTTCAACTTTTCGCCCTGATTGGTCCTGCTAAGGATAGCAATAAATATTCCGGCTACTGTAAGTAGAATTCCAATAAGATTAAAAAAACTTAATCTTTCACCAAGTAAAACAAATCCCAAAAATGCAGTGATAGGAGGAACCAAGGTCATGATAAGCATGGCCATTCGAGATCCTATTATTGTAAACGACTTGAAAAGAAACAGATCGCCCAGAACAAAACCAATTAATCCTGATAAACTAAGCCAAAGCCATTGGTGCACACCGGCATCGTCAGGGAAAAGGTGACCACGATAAAAAAAAGTAAATGCACTCAAAAAGAAAAATCCTAAAAATAATCTGATCAGGTTAACAGCAAGAGAACCAACTTTATTGCTAGCCGACTCGAACGACAAAGCGGTGATAGTCCAAAAGAAAGCGACTGCAAGTGCAGCCAACTCTCCAACATGATTAAACGGCATAATTGAATTTTAAAGGCAAATTTAAAAGTTTAGTTGGGATGTTATAAGAAATAATGTTTTTTAGTTGTCTTCTCTTCCGGTTAACTCTGGAAGAAATTCTTCCGTTTACTTTTCCCCACAGAAAACCAAATGAAATTTTATCGTCATCCAGAATCTGATCTGGGCACTGCCTACAACATTTTGTCACTGCCATTGGCTGAAGGAGTTCTTTATAATCAGAGAAGCATGATTTTGCCGGCAGTACACGCAACACTAACTATCATAATCACCAATATTATCGTCCTTGAATGCGCAGCTTCTAAGAATAAAATTAACCCATGTAACCTGGATAATTCATAAACCTGATAATAACCTCCTCCCAGCCGTCCTAGCCGTCAAGCTAATAGTTGTAAAAAGCTGATATTTAATAGATAATAATATCAAAAAGAATTTACTTCCAAATTCTGCATTTTTTACTTATCAGATAAGAACAACCAGGGTATAAATTGTTCATATTTTGTTGGTGGTTTCTGCATTACTCACCAAAGAAATATAAATCTAAATATTGTATATTTGGACGATTATTTCAATTTTTAAGTTAATTGTTGACCATTATGAACGGACAACCAGAGCTTTATAGAATTCTTGAAGATCTGAATATTTCATTTGATTATTATGAACATCCTCCCGCTCCAACCATTAAAGAAGCTATGAAATACTGGAAAGATTTGGATGCGACCCATTGCAAAAACCTATTCTTCCGGAACCATAAGGGAAACAAACATTATCTGGTAATTTTGTCGCACTCCCAGGAACTCGATATTCACGATCTGGAGAAAAGATTGAAACAAGGAAAGTTAAGTTTTTCGTCGGCTGAGAGAATGCAAAAATACCTCGGGTTAATTCCGGGATCAGTATCTCCATTTGGTTTGATAAACGATCGGGAGCATCATGTTCATCTTTTTTTGGATGAGGTATTGAAGCATTCTGAAAGAATTACTTTCCATCCAAATAATAATACTGCCAGTATAATCGTTTCATTCTCTGATTTCATAAAATTTTTAGATTGGTCAAAAAATAAATATGAATTTTTTAAGTTATATGAATAATTGTTTTTTCTGATTACCTTTATATTATCTAACAGATCGGGGTAATATCATATTAATGTTACTCTTCCGGAAAAAACAGGAAAATTGTAAAACTTTTTTTGTTTTATTTTAGTATAAGGTTTATTAGCAATCGAATGTACATTCATTTGTACAATTTTAAAAATTAACAAAAGCAATCGTTCTCATTGAAATAATTAGAATGGCTCAAAAAAAAATTACTGTAAAACATTATCTGAATAAGCGTGCAAAGGCAAAATCCCTGAATAAGGAAAAGCATTATCCACTATACATTCAAATTATAGTAAACGGTAAAAAAGCTCAGATAAAAAGTAAGATCAACGAACACCTTAAAATATACCGGAGTGATATCGAACGTATCACAAAAAACAACAACGACCTTTACGAACTTTTGATGCAAGGTTATTTATCCGATAAATTTTTTGAAGATGTTCTCAGGGTAAAACTTTTCCCTATTTACCATTTGCTTCAGGATGAAGTGGCTGTTATTACGAGAATAATAGAATATAGTCAGCCATTTACCAATAAAGATTTTACACTGAATAACTTTAGCGAAGATTATTCAAAATATACTGAAGAAATATCCCAGAAACTTGATAGTAAAATTAAGGATTGGTATTTGAAAGAATTAAAGGATGTATTTCTTAAAACTATCGATCAGGACGAAAATCGTGATGTTTTTAAAATTACCAACTACCTTATCCATTATGTGAACTGGGATAATGCATTTAGTAATTTCTATGAATCTACTTTTGATATAATTCCTACCGAATTCAAAACCATCGAGAATTTTCTTACCAATGAATTAAGGATGGCTATAAAAGCCTATTTGGCTTTTCACTCAAAAGTTAATATTCTGAAACGGTTTTTCGAAAAACGTGAATTAGGTAAAATATCAACACTTTCGTACCTCGATTGGGAAACCAATATCAGAAAATTTGTTGAAAATGAGTTTGAAATATTATTTGGTGAACAAAAATCGTTGCAATACGTAATTTCTCTCGACGGTATTTTAACCTCCGATTTAAATATTCCATTCAGGGAAGCTCAGTAAATCGTAGTTCTATATTTCTTCATCTCTACCGATAACTTTTTTGAACTGCTTCCTGCCAGTTCGTCGAGAAATTTCCAAAAATTGGGACCGTGATTATGATGTTTCAAATGGGACAGTTCGTGCAAAATCACATAGTCAATCAAATGTACCGGTAACCGCATGAGGTGAATATTGAAATTCAGTCTTCCTGTGCTGGAACAACTTCCCCAACGGGTCTTCATTTTTTTTACCGAAATCGATTTGTATTTCAATCCGAACTTATCTGCAAAAAAGTCGGTTCGCGGGGCAAGATATTTCAAGGCTTCTGTCCTTAAAACCTTTTCTATAGCTTGCTGAATATGCGTTTGAACAGCCGCTGTATGCAACATATCCTCTTCGTTATAAAAAATAGTGATAAAACTGCGGTCCACTTTGATGAACGGATTGCCTTTATCTATTTTCTGAAAAACAAGCTCATGTGCAAATGTATTGAAAGGCTGATTCGGAAGGAATATTCTGTTACCAACAATTTTATCAATTTTCCCAAGATTTTCTGAGATCCAAATTTCTTTTTCCTTCACAAACCTAATTGCATCGTTGTAGGTAAGATGCCATGGGAAAGTTACGGTGATGGAATTTGTGTTACGAATGATAATGCGCAACCCTTTGGAAAGCTTGTTCTTTTTGAGGGCAATATCGCCAAAAGCAGGATGTGCATAATATTTTACAGGCATATTCTCTACACTTGAATGATGCCGCAATTTAATGGCTATTCTGTATACATCCGAAAATATTTGTATATCTTTATCAACAATAAATCCTAAAACTTTATGAAAGCTGCTTTTCTTAGCATTTATCTGCTCTTTACCATCACAATACCTGTTTTTCAACAAAATGTATGGACACTGGAACAATGCATCAATCACGCATTACAAAATAACCTTCAACTTAAAATCCAGGAAATAAATATTGAATATTACAAGAACAGCTACAAGCAGTCGAAGATAAATGTTTTACCAAACCTTAATGCAAATGGGTATTATTCGATAGTTTCGGGTCGTGCCCTGGATCAAACAACTTATCAGTACACCGATCAAACTATTAAACAACTTAATACTTCTATAAGCAGCTCTTTGACCTTGTTCGACGGATTGCAAAAATTCAACACCATCCTTCAGAATAAATACAATGTATTGGCTGGAGTTGAGGAAGTTCAAAAATTCCGAAATGACATTTCTCTTAATTTAGCCCTGGCATTTCTTCAGTTATTGCTAAACAGAGAATTAGCTGACGTAACAGTAAGTCAGCTCGAAATATCTAAGTTACAATTTACACGCTCCAAACAATTAATGGAGGCAGGCAGTATTCCACAAAGCAAGTTTCTTGAAGTTCAGGCTCAAGTAGCAAATGAGGAACTCAATCTGGTAAATTCTCAAAACCAGGTAGATATTTCATTGTTAAATTTAAAGCAAATGCTTGATTTGGATACAGTACGTAATTTCGACATTATCAAGCCCGACTTTACCAATTTTCCGATAACAGATGTTGTATCTACAGTTGATGATATATACATACAGGCTGAAGCAAACTTACCTCAAATAAAGCAGGCAGAATACAGTCTAAAAAGCTCCAAAAAAGGCCTTTCTATTGCTCGGGGCAGTCGTAGTGTTAATTTATCGTTAAGCTATTCTTATGGTACTGCCTTTACTGATCCGCGGATTCGCGAAGTGAGAGATCCGAATACCGGAATTCCCAGTATCGAAATATATCCGAACAGTGAACAGTTCAAAGATAATGTTAGCAGTACCGTATCACTGGGCGCTAGTTTACCCATTTTTAACGGTTGGATGGCCAACACCAACATCAGCAACGCCAAGCTGGGAGTTTTGAACTCGGAATATCAACTGGAAGTGGCACGAAAAAACTTATATAAAGAAATTCAACAGGCACAAACCGATGCCATTGCCGCTTATAAAAAGTTCAATGCTTCTGAAAATGCAGTTCAGTCGAGCGAAGAGTCATTTCGCAGCATTTCTCAAAAATTTGATTTGGGACTTTTGAACTTTGTGGATTACAGCATATCTAAAAACCAGTTGACGGCAGCGCAATCCAACCTGATTCAGGCAAAATACAATTACATTTTCAAATCCAAAGTGCTGGAATTCTATAAAAACGGACAAATAAAACTTTAAACAAAATATCTCAATAATTCATAAGATGAAATATCCATGTTCCGTAAAAATTCATCACCGAACGATGATCAACACATCATGGATATTCCATTCGACCATAACATTTAAAAATTTGAACGAATGAAACAAAAAACTATTCTCAAGTATGTTTTAATTACAGCTGTTGCTCTTATAATTTTCGCAATTATCGGAAAAAAAACCGGTTTAATTGGAAAAGAAAAGCCAATAGAAGTAACAACTGATACTGTGACAAAAAGAACTATCATTGAATCAATTACCGCAAATGGCAAAATACAGCCGGAGACTGAAGTAAAGATCAGTCCTGAAGTATCAGGTGAAATAATTGAACTGAAGGTTAAGGAAGGAGATTATGTAGAAAAAGGCAAACTTTTATTACGGATAAAACCAGATATTTATGCCAGCAACCGCGATCAGGCAGAAGCAAGTTTAAATTCTACCAAATCGAACCTTGCCAATTCTTCGGCACGTTTGGTGCAATCGCAAGCCCAACTTGAAAAAGAACAACTTTCGTACGAAAGAAACAAAAAGCTTTGGGAGCAGAAAACAATATCGCAAAGTGAGTGGGAAGCTGCTGAAAGTTCTTATAAGGTTGTAAAGGCTGATGTTGAAGCATCACGTCAAAGTGTTCGGGCAGCAGAGTATCAGGTAAAAAATGCTGAAGCCTCTTTGAAAGTATCGAACGAAAATTTATTTAAAACAACCATTTATGCTCCTATGTCGGGCACCGTTTCAAAATTAAATGTTGAACTGGGTGAACGCGTTGTGGGTACAAATATGATGACTGGTACTGAACTTTTGAGAATTGCTGATCTTACCCGTATGGAAGTTCAGGTTGATGTGAACGAAAACGATATTGTAAAAGTTTCACTTAACGATACCGCCCTTGTTGAAGTTGATGCTTACCTTAACACTAAGTTTAAAGGTGTGGTTACAGAAATTGCAAATTCTGCCACTACTACAGGAGCTACAACCGATCAGGTTACCAACTTTCAAGTCAGAATTCTGTTAATTCCCGACTCTTACAAAGAAATAACCAGCAGTCAAAATCCAAATCCATTTAGGCCGGGAATGTCAGCAACCGTTGATATTCAAACTGAAATAACTTTTAATATCCTTACTATACCTATTCAGGCTGTTACTGTTTTAAGGGATTCAAGTAAAAAAGACAGCGCTGCCGTGGTTACAAACGATTCAAAAGCTGCAGAACCAAAAGAAATTGTATATACGATTAATGATAATAAAGCACAGCACAAACCTGTGGTGACCGGAATTCAGGATAGTTATTTTATTGAAATCAAAGAAGGACTTAAAGAAAATGATGAGATTATCACGGGACCTTATAGCGTTATCACTAAAAAATTAAAGGACGGAACAGTTGTAACCAAACCTGTTAAAAAGGAACTCAAAAAAGATAAGAAAGATAAAAAGTAAATTATTGTTTGATGTATTCGTATGGCCCTCATTTTAAGCATTGAGACTTCATCAGAAAATTGTTCTGTGGCAATTTCTGATAATGGAAAAATAATTTCTTCTTCTCAAAGTACAGAACTGCAATCTCATGCATCGGTTCTAACTGTTCTCATCGAAGAAATAATGACGAAAAACTCATTAAAGATAAAGCAACTTGATGCGGTTGCTGTGAGCAAAGGCCCCGGTTCATATACCGGCCTCAGAATAGGCGTATCTGTTGCAAAAGGACTGTGTTTTGGTTCAGGAAAACCTTTGATAGCCATCAACACTTTAAAAAGTATGATGAGTGGTTTAAAAATTGAATTGAACGATTTTAGCAGCAGGTTTACGGATGAAACTGTATTTTGTCCAATGCTCGATGCCCGTAGGATGGAAGTTTACATGGCACTTTTTTCAAAAAATGGGGATGAAATAAGCGAAACTGCTGCAGTAATTATTGACGAAGTCAGTTTCGGTGAAATCCTTGAAAACAAAAGTGTGGTTTTTTTTGGAAGCGGATCGGATAAATGCCAAGAAATAATTAAAAGCAAAAATGCAGTTTTTATCAGGAATTTTACTTTAAAGGCTGATTATGTTTCTATTTTAGCCGAAGAAGCATACATTTCAAAAACATTTGCAGACGTCGCATATTTTGAACCCTTCTATCTAAAAGATTTTATCGCTACAACTCCAAAACGAAAAATAATTTAATTAAAACAAAAAGCCTTGACATTCCGTTTAATAGATAACTAAAAAAAGAACATGATTAAGTTATGGAGTAGCCTTTTATTTTGTTTTTTCTGTTTTTACCCAATAGCATTAGGTGATCATATCCCACCCGTTTCAGGAATGCTTCCCTATAAAGATGGTGAGTTTTTAAAATATAAACTTCACTACGGGTTTATAAATGGTGGGTCAGCAACTATAACACTAAAGCAGGAACGTTTCGAGAATAGGGATGTATTTCATGCTACAATTCTTGGCAAAACAACCGGACTGGTCGACAAAATTTTCAAGGTGAAAGATATTTTTGAAAGCTATTTCGATATAAGGACCACACTTCCTTATAAGGCAGTAAGAAACGTTAGCGAAGGGAATTATAAACTTATTGAAAACGTATTCTTCGACCGAAAAACAAATTTCATAAAAAGTGATCGCAAAGGAGAAGTGAAAGTGCCAGAAAACTGCCTCGATATGGTTTCAGCTTTCTTTTATATCCGGCGCATCAATTTTGCAGAATACAAACCTGGCGATATGGTTTATATCGACACTTATTTTGATGGTATTTTCCCATTTTATATTGTTTATAAAGGAAAAGAAACTGTATCTACCGAAATAGGTAATATCCGTTGCCTTAAATTTGTGCCCATTGTAGAACCAGGCAGAATTTTTAAAGATAACGATGATATGACATTCTGGTTAAGCGACGACGAAAACAAACTACCTGTTAGTGTAAAATTCGAAATGATTGTTGGTTCATTCAAATGCGATCTGGTAGAATATCAGAATATTAAATTTGAATTAAAATCGAAGGTTAAAAAATAATGCCTTGTCAATATTAATCATACTTATTGACTTTTCACACAGTCTCCCAACCTAAAAAGAATTCAACACAAGCAAATCAATCCTGGTCTCTGGAATTTTAAATGTATTAAGATTAATTTTTTTGAAACACGCAAAACTCTTTTGCTAATAAATTGATTTGACTATTTTTGCCCAAAACTAATATACAAATAATGGCTACAACAGCAGATTTTAAGAATGGATTGTGCATAGAGTTCAATAATGATTTGTTTACTATCGTTCAGTTTCAGCATGTTAAACCAGGAAAAGGCCCTGCTTTTGTGCGCACTAAACTTAAGAGCCTAACAAATGGCCGTGTAATTGAAAATACTTTTTCGTCGGGCGTTAAAATTGATCTTGCAAATATTGAACGTCGTCCGTATACCTTTCTTTACAGTGACGAAGGTGGATACCACCTTATGCATGTTGAAAATTATGAACAGCTATCAGTAGATAAACAAATAATCAATACACCTGAATTCTTAAAAGAAGGCCAATATGTTGAAGTAGTTTATCATACTGATACTGAGACTCCACTTTCCTGTGAACTACCGCCGCATGTTATTCTTGAAGTTACCTATACTGAACCAGGTTTAAGGGGTGATACCGCTTCATCTACAGCACTTAAACCAGCTACACTTGAAACAGGAGCAATCATTCACGTGCCACTGTTTATTTCACAGGGTGATAAAATTAAAGTAGATACCCGCGATAAGACTTATTCTGAAAGAGCGAAATAGTCGAAAAGTCCAAAAAAAGTTATAATT
Source organism: Bacteroidales bacterium (assembly GCA_038320545.1). Taxonomy (GTDB): domain Bacteria; phylum Bacteroidota; class Bacteroidia; order Bacteroidales; family JAAUTT01; genus JAAUTT01. The sequence continues at coordinate 10,240 of JBBQEI010000063.1, read as the reverse complement.
TAGCTAATAAATCCGTGGAATTTGTCTACGGCTGTCTTAATGCTATTTTAATGGAGAAAGCATCGCTCAGAAAGCTAAAAATCATCAATTTTAAGCTCAATGCACTGCTTGAAATTACTCAGGCTATTAATTCCAATATGTCAGTGGGTGATCTACTTTTATTATATAAAAATATTATTGTAGAAAACCTGAAAATTGGTAAAATACTGATTTTCAGATTTAATAAAGGATGGGAAAAACTATTAAGTTCCCAATGCGGGGAAGACGGAGTCCCTCTACCAGTAAATATTGATGTAGAAAGGGATTTATTGGGATTTCAGGATATAAGTTTTATTACTACTTCTACCAATACAGCTTTAACTTCTTATGACATTGTAATTCCTGTTTTCAACAATAACATCCTTGTAGCTTATGTTTTAATAGGCGACATTGAAGAAGAACAGGATGGGGTTAGTCCGGTAATAAAACACCTTAACTTTATCCAAACCCTCACCAATATTATCATCACCACCATCGAAAATGCACGTTTTTTTAAAGACAGCCTCAAACAGGCTGCCATCAAAAAAGAGATGGAACTTGCACGAAAAATGCAAGCCATGCTTATTCCCCAAAATGACACCCTTCCCAGAAATGAGAATTTAATGGTATCAGCTTTTTACCATCCTCATTTTGAAGTAGGTGGCGATTATTACGATGTAATTAAACTCGATGAAGAAGAAATTGGATTTTGCATTGCCGATGTTTCTGGAAAAGGTATTTCGGCCGCTTTACTCATGTCGAATTTTCAGGCTACATTCAGGGCTTTGTTTACAAAAGATATACCGCTCAAATTCCTTATCGAACGTTTAAACGACAGGGTGCTTCATAATGCCAAAGGCGAAAAATTTATAACCTTTTTCATCGGGAGGTTTAATTCAAAGTCGAAAGAACTGGAATATATCAATGCAGGCCATAACCCACCCCTGCTATATTATATACAATCGAAGCAACTCACTTTTTTGCGTAATGGCTGTGTTGGCCTCGGAATGCTTGATGATATTCCCTACGTGATCAGAGGTAACCTGCAAATAAACGAACCTATAAAAATACTTTGCTATACCGATGGCCTTGTTGAGTTGCTCGAAGGTGAAAATGTAAGTATCGGCACAAAATTTCTGGAAGAAAGTATCTGCAATCCACACGGCATCGAAGATAACATTTCTGAAATTATCGATCTGAAATCCATAAAAGAAGATAATCCTGCTATTTTTGATGATATCACTATGTTAGGTCTTGAAATCTTTTAATACAAGGGATACCCACATTTCTCTCACATTTATTTAAAGTTCAAAAATGTTTACTTAGTCATTTCTAAAATGTTTAAGTAATAGATGTACGGAATTGTAATCTTTCTAATTTAGAAAGCAAAATTATGGTTCACGATTTTAATATAATTGTATTAAAAGCCTGAAAGTTATTAATAGTGCACAATCCAACTTATTTCCAAACTCTTGCGTTAATCCCTAAAAACAAAAGACTTCCGATGATGTTTTATGTATTGTAATCATTGTATATGTCTAATGTTTTAATTTTATTTGCCCATCCCCGGCTTCAAAACTCCCGAACACATTCCAGGTTAATTCAGGAAGCACAAAATTCACATAAGGTTACAGTACACGATTTATATGAGGCTTATCCCGATTTTGATATCGATGTTGAACATGAGCAGAAAATTATGTTAAACCACGACATTATCATCTTGCAACATCCCTTTTATTGGTACAGCGCCCCTCCTATTTTAAAACAATGGATTGACCTTGTTTTGGAACATGGATGGGCATATGGCCATAAAGGGAAAACCCTGACAGGTAAAAAAATTATGAACGTACTGAGTACCGGAGGACGACAGGAAGCTTATCAAAAAGATGGCTTTAACAAATTTACAATCCGTGAATTTTTATCTCCATTTGAACAAACAGCCCGACTGTGTAATATGATCTACCTTCCTCCTTTTGTTGTTCATGGAACACACCTTGCCAGTAATGAAGAAATTGAGTCGGCCACTCAATTATATCAAATTCTCCTGAAAAATTTAGTGGAAGATAAACTCCCATATGATGAAATAGTGACAAAAAATTATATGAATGAAGTTTTATCGGATATCACTCCTTTAAAATAGCGATAATGGAAAAGACCTTTTTTTACCAGGCTATGATTTATCTTGCTGCAGCCGTACTTTTTGTACCGCTTGCGAAAAAATTGAGAATAGGTTCCACATTAGGATATCTCATTGCAGGTATGATAATTGGGCCTTTTATTCTTGGAATAGTTGGAAAAGAAGGTGAAGATATAATGCATTTTGCCGAATTTGGTGTTGTGATGATGCTTTTTCTTATTGGACTTGAGCTTGAACCCTCACGACTCTGGCGAATGAGAGTTTCTATTCTTGGATTGGGTGGCCTGCAAGTATTGATAACTTCAATACTTATAGCTGGCATTGCCATAGCGATAGGACGAAGCTGGAACGAATCAATTGCTTTCGGACTTATTTTTGCGATGTCGTCAACAGCTATTGTACTTCAAACTATAAAAGAAAAGGGCATGCTGCATTCGAAAGCAGGTCAGGGTTCTTTTTCAGTATTACTATTTCAGGATATGGCATTGATCCCAATACTTGCAATTATGCCAATTCTTGCAACTTCAGGAAGTGCAGAAGAATCGGAAGTTGCACAGAACTCCCTTATAAGCCAATATCCGGGCTGGCTTCAAACTATAGCTGTTCTGGTTGCAGTAACTTCAGTAGTGCTGGGTGGACGATGGCTTTTACGACCTCTTCTGAGGTTAGTGGCCTCTACTCATCTTACTGAACTTTTTACGGCTACAGCCTTGCTAATAGTTGTAGGAATAACAGTGCTCATGGGCTTTGTAGGAATTAGCCCGGCGCTGGGAACTTTTTTGGGAGGTGTTGTGCTGGCTAACAGTGAGTTCCGCCATGAACTTGAAAGTGATATAGAGCCATTTAAAGGTTTGCTGTTGGGATTGTTTTTTATCACGGTTGGTGCTTCAATTAATTTTAGATTGGTTACTGAAAATGTATTTCTTGTTTTAGGATTAGTGTTTTCCGTAATGACACTTAAAACAATTATTATTCTTTTACTGGCTAAAGGCTTTAAAATTGAAACAAAAGACAGGTTGATAATGGCCTTTAGCCTGTCGCAAATAGGAGAGTTTGCGTTTGTATTGATTACCTTTTCAGGCCAGCTAAGAATTTTTTCGTCAGAAGTTTCCAGCCTGATGATGGCCACTGTTGCATTAACTATGGCGCTTACTCCCTTTTTTATGCTTATAAACGAAAAATTGATATTACCCCGGATACCAGATTCAAAACCTGAAAATGAGACTCAACAAGATAGTATTCATGAAAAAAATCGGGTAATTATTGCCGGGTATGGTAGGTACGGAAATGTGGTAGGACGATTTTTAAGAGCAAACGGAGTAAGCACAACCGTTTTGGATTTGGATAGCGAACGTGTTGAATTATTAAGAAGAATGGGTCAGGAAGTGTATTATGGAGATGCAATGCGAATCAACCTGTTAAAGTCAGCCGGTGCTGAAACTGCCGAAATGATAATTATTGCTCTCGATGACCCCGAAAAATGCCTGGAAGTTGTTCATACCATTAAAAAACATTTTCAGCATCTTCATATTTTAGTTCGTGCTTACGACAGAAGCGATGCCTACGAATTTATGGATGAGGGAATATTGCATATTTACAGGGAAACACTCGAAAGCTCTCTTCAAATGGGAGTTGACGCACTTCACTTACTTGGTTATCGGGCTTACCAGGCGAAAAGAGCAGCATACATTTTTAAAAAACACGACCAAAAAGCATTGAAACATCTTGCATCCATCCGAAACGACAGGCAGGAATATATAAATTTAACACGCGAGAAAATATCTGAACTTGAAGATTTTATTCTTTCCGATAAAAAACAAATGGAAGAAGCCAAAGACTCTGGTTGGGATGTAGAAAGCCTGAGAGACGAAATACGACAAAAAATTCAGAAAACAAAAAAGGATGAATAGCTAGGGCCTGCTGAAAAACTACTAATGCGAATTAAGGGTTGAAATCAAATTCTTTTTACGCGGAACTGAATCGACCAAAGGGAGCTCAACGAAGTTAAACCCGGTGGTATATGGAGATAGTCTCAACAACCACGGAGTGCTTGATACAGCACTTAATTCAGGCAACTATATACAAGATGGAACAAATGCTAAAATATTTGCTGTTAATAACTATGCAACCTCTACACGGTAGTGAGGTATAGGACTCCAATCCGTACTACAACTATGTATCCTCTACAAGGATGCATCAACATTGTAGATGTTTCATAATTGTAGAAAAGGATTGAGACCTGCGAATTTTAAAACCTTGTAGAGGTTTCATAATCAAACAATTTATTTTTGTCCCAAATTATATATTGTTACCTTAATTTATTCAACCGCTCTTCAGTTTTGAATTTCGATTACATTACTTATCACCGGGTTTCACCCTTGCTATTTACTTTCCAGCTTGCCAGAGTGGTGCGGTTTCATAATTCAAAAGTAGTCAAAATCAATTCGAACAACTATTTCAACCCTTAATTCGCATGAATAATTATTAAGGATGAATAACTTTAGTAGAATTGTTCGTTATTGACATTCAAAGTTAATTAAAGTTGTGATTTTGTAATGAACACATATTTAATATTTTACTTACTTGTGATGACACTATGACACGTTAATATTTTAAGGGATGCAAAAAGAAAAATCGGTATGGGAAGAGGAAGAGGAGATCGTAGCAGTATTTACCGATGTAGTAAATGTTTATAAAAACATTGAAAGTAAGAATCATGGGATCCTGGGCACGGATACTACCGGATTTACAAACGAAAAGGATAACCTTTTCGACAAACTTACACACCTAACTTATAAGTTGTGTAAAAAATGAGTGGTTATGCAAAGCGTAATAAGGATTATGCCTTATTGCCGCTGGTGGATGTATCGCTTTTGACCCTGCAACGTGGGATAGAAAAAGAGGCTTTAGAACGTTGTGCCGCCATTGTGGAAAAAGCAACAGTTTTGTTGCCTCAGTTAGCATCCTTTAAGGTAAATGATGCCCAATTGACTACTATTAAAGAACAGATAAAAGCATATAACACTTCCCTTGATACCCGCACAGCCACCGGAGGTAGCCTCACGGTTTCGGGCAGCGAAATTTCGGAACGCATTGCCGCTTTAAGGGAACATTTTGATGTACTCGACGACCTGGTAGAAGGGTTAATAGAAGAAGAAGGCTTTATTGCCCGGTATAAAAGCTGGAGAAGGATAGTGGATTATGGAAAAGGAAAAACGCTGCCGAATAACCAGGTAAAATTAAATAATTAGCGTATTCCAAACAGAACTGTAAACCTTCGGAACATACCTGTAAAAATGATAAACACGCTTGTGAGCAGGTAAAACAGTTGTGTAAGAAAGCTAAACAGGAACGTAAACTGCCAAAACAGCAATGTAAACATTAAAAACAGTGTAATATATGAACAAAACAAAAGTGTGAGATAACAAAACAAAGCAGTAAACAGGTAAAACAAAGCTAAAAACTGACAGAACGGCATAGAAAAGGGCAATTCTAAGTCCACTCGAATAGATGCAAAATGAGACTTCCCCCGGATAAGCTTGAAACCCGGGGGAATTTCTTATCCGCCACTCAAACCATAAATCCCCCAAGCGTATATCTTCCTTTTAACTTTCAGCTTTCCCAATTCCCGCATTCAGATTCATTACTTCCTGCATTCAGCGTTCCCCCTTTCAAATTTAAAACAGTTTTAAAGTTCTATAGATGTTACCTGATCATTCAAACTTTTCGATAAACTATCCAGTTCTTTGGAGACTTTTGAAATATCTCGTGCTGTTTGGGTGTGCTGTTCAATCACAGAAAGAAATGCACTTAATTTTTCGTTGATTTGTTCAATGAAATCGCGTTGTTCTACACTAGCACTGGAGATTTCACGAATGAGATTGATAATTTGCTGTACTTCGGGTATAAATTCCAGAATTATATTTCCCGACTTTTCTGAAACAACGGCTCCTTTGGTAGCCGATTCGCCAATCTCCTGCGAAGCAACCCTGCTCCGGTCAGCCAGTTTGCGAACTTCGGTGGCAACCACTGCAAAGCCTCTGCCTTCTTCTCCTGCCCGGGCAGCTTCAATGGAAGCATTTAGCGATAGCAGGTTGGTTTGCCGGAATATATCTTCAAGTACCGTAACCTTATCGCAAATAGTGGATATTTCCCGGGAATTTTTTTCTGCCGCCTCTTTTACTTCATCAAGGTGGTTGAGTGTATTGGAAGTAAGTTGATTTGCTGCTTCTGCATTATTTGAATTGTTGCGGGTATGTTCTGTGACCTCCTGCAAGGTTTTTCCAATTTCGGTGGCCGCTGTTGTCTGGTATTCGGCACCTTCGGCTAGGATGTCTGATTTTTGCTTCAATAAGGCTCCTGTAACAAATAGTTTATCGCTTTTTTCCCTGATTACCACTATCATATTCTTAAGTTCCCTTGTACGGTTTTCAATGGCTTGTTCCAACTTTCGTTTCTGATATTCAATCCCCTTCATACGGATTTTAATTATCCAATAAATGCCACCAGCAAGCAATATCAAAACCATAATCCTGAAAGTCCATGTTTTCCACCAGGGAGCTTTTATTACAATTTCCAAAATAGTTTCTTTGTCACTCCAGATCCTATCGCCATTACTCCCCTTTATTCTGAAGATATATTTTCCGGGGCTGAGATTCATGTAAGCAGCAGTTCTTTTTCCGGCATTAGTCTTAACCCATTCATGGTCTATGCCTTCCAGTTTATACATATATAGGTTTTTTTCCGGAGAAGTATAGCTGAGGGCAACAAATTCAATTTCAAAATCGTTTTCACGATGAGTTAATATAAGTTTTTCAGTTTCGGATATAGTGTACTTTAAAATTATATTTCCATTTACAGTATCTCCGGCATTTACTTCTTTACCATTGATAAAAAAATTGGTTATTACCACCTCTGGCTTTATAAGGTTATCATTTATCTGTGAAGGATTAAACATATTAAAACCATTGATGCCGCCAAAAAACATTTCGTTGCTAAAAGGACTTTTAAAGCAGGCGGTGAAGTTGAAGTCATTACCCTGAAGACCATCGCCCTTATCGTAATTTCTTACAGTTTTGTCGGACAGGTTATACCGTGTAATACCCTTGTTTGTGCTGATCCACAGGTTACCTCCATTGTCTTCCAGTATCCCATTTATAACCTTACCTGGCAAAGAATCATTTAGTGCGGGAAGTGAAAAATTCTGTTTCTGATAATCGAACATAGCCATGCCATTGGAAGTTCCTATCCAAAGGTTTCCTTTGCTGTCCTGTTGAATTACTCTCACATCATCGTCGGGTAAAGTGGAAGGATCGTTTGGGTTGCTTTTGAAATGTTCAAAGCTTTTACCGGAATAGTTAAAGCGGTTAAGTCCTCCTCCTTCTGTACCAATCCAAAGATTACCTGTTTTGTCTTCGAATAAGGTCTTAACATTGTTTTGGCTTATACTTTGGCTGTTACTTTCGGAATAGGAATAATGCGTAAAAGTACCTTTGGACCTGTCCATGCAATCGAGTCCTGCACCAATAAGGCCAATCCACAAATTGTTTTTGGAGTCTTCCAGAATGGTCCAAACATTATTGTGCCCCAGGCTTAAAGGATTATCCTTGTTGTTGCGGTAATGTTTGAATGTTTTTGTTATGGGATCCATCAGGTTAAGCCCATTGGCATAGGTCCCCATCCATATATTTCCCTGGTGATCTTCATAAATCGATTTTACGACATTTCCACTAATTGAAGATGTATTCTGGGGATTCGCTTTAAAATGCGTAAAACTGCCTGTACGAGGATCAAAAAGATTTAACCCGCCACCATCGGTTCCAACCCAGATATTTTTATTCCTATCCTGAAGTACAGCCAAAACAGAGTTGTTGCTTAAACTGTTATCAACTCCAATTCTATGGTTATAATGCTTGAATTTATATTTATTTGGGTTATAAAGGTTGATTCCGCCCTGATAAGTCCCAACCCATAAATTATCTGCCCTGTCGGCATAAAGGAAGTAAACCGCATTGTTTATCAAGCTGAGCGGGTCGCCTGCATCGTATAATATTTGCTTAAACGAACCTGAGTTATTGTCATAAATATTGATGCCTCCACCGTCTGCTCCAATAAGCAGTTGATTTTTGTAATTTATAATGGAAGTGATTATGTTACTGTTTAAAGAGCTGGTATTTAAGGTGGTTGTTTCTCCTGTTGAAATATTTAACCTGAATAAGCCATTTCCGTTGGTACCTATCCACAGGTTGTTTTGATCTTTAAGTAAAAAAGTGCCTATACTATTGTTGGTAGGTTTATAATCATCCGAAAATTTATATTTCTCAAAAGTACCCTGGTTAATATCAAACAAATCCACTGATCCGCAATTGGAGCCAATCCAGAATTTACCATTTCCTTCTTCAATTATACTGAATACGTCATCGTTACCCAAACTAGTTTCATTTTCCTGATGCTTGTAATGAATAAATTTTCCTGTAGCGGGGATAAAAACATCCAATCCTTTTCCACTGGTTCCGATAATAATGTTACCATGTTTATCGGTCAGTACCTTTTTTAGCTCATTTGTAATGATAGAGTTAGTTTCTCCATTTTTGTGTTGAAAACGGGTAAATTTATTGTTCTCCCGGTTGTAATAATTCAAACCCCGGCTTTTGGTGGCAATCCACAGATTTGATGCGCTGTCTTCGGCAATGGAAACGATTGTATTTCCACTTATGGAAAAAGAGTCCTTCGCATTCGATTTATATACTTTGAATGAGTAAGCATTATAACAATTCAATCCATCATTTGTGCCAATCCAGATAAAACCTTTACTGTCCTGGTAAATGCAGTTAACAGTACCCTGCGATAAACCATTTTCCGTTGTGATTCTGTCGAATTTGAAATCCTGGCTTTTCACCGATGATGATAAAAAAAACAAAATGATGCTTAGGATCAGGTGAGTTTGGAAATTACTGTGTGCCATTAAAGAAAGGTTTCGTTAGGTAAATACGTAATGTTAATTTAATGAAATTAAATTTTAAAATTCGATTTTAATGGTAAAAAATCTTTAATTATGAAATTATTGGAATCACCAGAGTCCGGAAAACAACTAAAAGCTTGTCATTCTGAGAGCGAACCTGGCATTGCAAATGCAACACCGGACAATAGAAAACATAGGTTACTAAACTACGAAGAACAGGGGGGTGTTTTATGTGCAACTTTTACTATTGATTATAACCTTCATCCATATTGTGTTGCATGGATCTGCAACGTCGGGTTACGGTCGTTGAGCGGAGCCGAAACGCCCGACTTCAATTACGAAAACTATTTATTAAATATATTTTTAAAAAGTGAAATGTTCCCTCGATAAGCTAAATATTAGTTCGAAGTGCTAAGCGGTAAAAGTTTTGCCATTTTAAATTCGGAATTAAAACTTATGCACTCGCAGTCGTACAATTTCAATTGTTGTGTTCATAAAGCTGAATTGCAAATTCAGCTTAGCCTTGGGATGTAATCCGTGACTTTCTTCACCGTCGTTTACAACGACATTTGCGAAGTAAGAAACCCCCAAATGGCCGTAACTTGTGCTAAAGAAAATTGGAGTGGTTGGGCGAAGTTCCGATAACTATCGGAATCACTTGGACCAACTATTTTGGTAGAATTTACTACCGTATAGGATAAAACAAAAAACCGGGATTAACCCGGTTTTTTGTTTTATCCAGCTAAGGCCTAAACCTTCTTGATGTTTTGTGTTTTCCCAAAGATCCCTGTTCCATACTTGTAAACATCAATAACATCCTCCTTAAACCGGCATACTGAATTAAATAGCACTTCCTTAAGGTTTGGCAAGCACTAGCGGCTTATCCCCGCAGTAGGACAATCTTTTAATTTTAGCCAATTTTCAAGAAGCCTTGAATTTTGGGTGAAATTGTTTCAAGACAAAGGTACGGATGATCGTTCTAACCTGAATTATTCATGAATTTTGACCACCTCACCCTAATCCCGAAAGCTTTCGGGATCTCTCCGAAAAGGAGAGGGACTTTAAAAACCCTACAATCTCGCTCCCCTCTCTTTCAGGAGAGGGGCTGGGGGTGAGGGTGAGGT
>JBBQEI010000062.1:0-26080 GCA_038320545.1 Bacteroidales bacterium | reverse complement strand
ACATAACCTGTCACATTTGAATGCGCAATCACCGACTTGGTGCCTTTGGGGGGGGGGGGCGCGCGGCGGGCGACGCCCGCCCCTCGCCCCCACCCATATAACAAGTTTTTTATTGTCATTCCGAACCTGCCTGCAGCAGGCAGGCAGAGTGAGGTATCTTTATTAATAACAACACTTGCCCGAAGTGGATAAGCAGTTAAAATTATTAAATAAATAAAATTCCTATATCCTTTTTTCACATCAAAAGAAACTTTCAAAATAATTAATCGTGGGAATCCTTAGTTACATCATCGTTTGTTAATTATTACGAAATAATTATTAAACAAACATTTGACATTTGGTTTTTAATATTGTAATATTTGCTTATAGTCAAATAATTAACCTTCATTTTAAACTTAATTTTATTAATTATGACAGCAATCCTACATCAAATCAAAGCTTCTTTATATGAAAACGGTTTAACCGAAAATCCAAACGATTATATCGCCAGAGTGAGTTCCGAACGTACTTTAAATATCTCTGAAATCTGTCAGGCTGCCGTTAGCAGAGGCGGAGCAGATACTACTCCACAAGCGATGGAACACAATTTTAAGCTCTTTATGAAAGAAATGGGATATCAATTGTGCGATGGTTACTCGGTAAATACTGGTTATTTTACTGCAGGCACCCTTATCAGAGGCGTATTTGACAGTAAAACCGAGACCTTCGATCCTAAAAAACATTCCATTCTCTTTCAGTTTAATCAGGGAGATTTATTAAGGAAAGAGCTTCCGAGCATTCAGGTAGATATAGTTGGTCTGGCTGACGCCACCAACTTTATAGCCCAGGTAACCGATGTAAAATCAGGATCGGTAAACGATATGATCACACCTGGCAGGAATTTGAAAATAATTGGCAATAAGCTTCGAATATCAGGGAACGATACCTGCGGTATTTTCTTTATTAACCAGGTAACCGGTGTCAGTAGCAAAGTTGATGTTTCGGATATTGTTGTTAATAACCCCTCTGAACTAATCATTGTAATACCCGAGTTAGCTCCCGGAACTTACAAATTGGAAGTGAAAACTCAATTTAGCGGCTCTGTATTATTAAAAGACCCCCGGACATTCACTATTGACAATTTACTTACAGTTCAATAATTAGTGATTGTCGCTATCGCTCGATAGTGGCAATCACTATCGCTCGATAGCGATAGTCACTATCGCTCGATAGCGATAGTCGCTATCACTCGATAGCGATAGTCGCTATCACTCGACAGCGATAGTCGCTATCACTCGACAGCAAACATCACTACAGTAATTATAATAAAAAAAGAGGGTGCTTAAAATCTAAGACACCCTCTTTTCAATATATTGCAGCTAGTTGTTTGGCTTTCGATACAAATCGCCGGTAGAAGGTTTAGGTATAATTACAATTACCTGGCTTGCAGTATTAATACAGGCATTCCCATTAGTCGCTGTTACAATATAGGTTATAGGACTGGCGGCTATTGTTGGGGTTGCTGTAGGGTTTGAAACATTTGTAGCACTCAGCCCGGTTGCCGGAGACCATGAATAGGAAGTTCCTCCAGAAGCTGTTAATATAACAGCATCTCCATTACATATAGTTCCATCATTACTGGCAACTCCTGATGTTTCGGAGATGGTAATAGTAATAGTGGGTAAGCTATTTACAATGAATGCTCCCGAAACCGCACTCGGAACCGAACCGCAGGTACCAGTCACTGCACAATAATAATAAGTGGTACCTGCAGTACCTGCTGATGGAACATAACCTGCAGTTGTAGCTCCTGCTAAAAGAGTACCTCCGGAGTTACTTGCAATTGCATTCCTGTACCATTGATAAGTAAGTGTTCCTGTACCAGTAGCAGTAACAGATATGGCACTAAATGTTCCTCCAATACATTGGGTTTGTGCAGCGGTAGATTGGCTGGTGATTAGCGTTGGAGCATTCATAGATATTGCCATTGTTCTGGCAGCACTCGTACCGCAACCATTCGTTGCTGTTACACTGAGTGTGCCAGCTGTAGCGCTGCTACCAAAGTCAATCGTTACGGAATTGGTAGTACCATTTATTGTATAATCTGAACCACTATAAGTCCAACTGTAAGTTACAGATGGATCGTTTGGAACTGTATATACAACTCCATTTTGTCCGGCACATACTGCACTGCTGCTGTTACTGAATACAGCAGGCTGTTGGGCTAACAGAGGAAAAGTAACCACTACATCATCAAATGAAGAACAACCTCCATTAGATATAGTCCAACGTAAGGTATAAGTTGAACCATTTGTACCACTAAAATTACTGTTGTTAATTGTAGGTGTGGCTACAGTACCTCCCGTACCACTGGTAATACTCCATAATCCGGAATAAGTTCCGGGACTGTTACCCGCTAAAATGGCACTTGTTAAGCCACATAAGGATTGATTGGGGCCAGCATTTGCTGTAGGTGGCACTGTAAAAGTAGTGACAGCAGTGATATCAAATACCCCACTATGAGAGAAACCTGCCGGATAATTATAAGTAAAACCGGTTAGACGATAAACACCACCAGTTGCATTGGTAGGCAATGTAAATGGAAATGAGGCTGGTGTTAATGAAGTTTGTGCGATCCCATCGATTGAATAACTTACCGTATATGGGCCAAATAATGCATAAGAAGTTGATAAAGTAACAGGTATGCCTGTATTCCCGCATATCGCTCCAAGTGGAGAAAACTTAATTCTGGGTTTTGGAGTATTAATGCAAGCAAGAGTATAGCTGTTTGTTCCACCAGGAGCTAAAATAATTTTAGATGTACTTTCTGCTGATCCGTTGTAATTGTCGCCAGTAGCAGAGGATGGAATTTCGGTCCAGTTTGTACCTGAATATTCTGAAATTCGCATATCGGTCAATCCAAACTGAGTCATCAGGGGTGTGAGGTTGCTTGCCGGATCCCATTGAATATTGACAAATGCCTGACTTCCAGAAGGGGCACTTACATTCCAATATTCAGTTTCATTGATGGCAGTTAACGGAGCACTATAAGTATTCAGGATATTCGGGTTTACATATTCTACTATCCAATCCTTAGTTCCGGTTTGTGTGGCCCGCAATGATAGTTTATTTCCTTGTAAGGAGTTATTTCCAACGGGAAACCTGAAATAGGTATCTCCCTGATTCAATCTTTTAGATAATGGTCCTGCAATATAGGAATTAGAACTTCCTCCTGAAGGATATACAGAAGTTACTGATGTATTCATAATTCTTAAAATGTTGGTCGAAGTAGTGTGAATTAAGCCATTTGTCAATAATAAATTTCCATTGATATCAACCGCCGAATTTAAGGATATGCCTGCTGAATTGTTAATTTCAAAATTATTAAATGAATTTAAGCCTGAAAAATCGGACAAAACCTGAGCCGAAGTACCTCTAAAACTAACGGTAGCATTATTTCCGGTACCTGCAAGAAAAGCCCCGGAAGTTCGCGACATCGATCCTAAAATCGTCAGTTTTCTGTTAAAAGTACTGTTATCAACTGAAGGTCCATTAATTAATAACTGTTCACAGATTGTTAAGTCTTTATTTGGTAGGAATCTGCTACCTGAACCTGAAAAGACCAACTTTGGAATAATATTCAAACGATCTGCAATCATGGTATAACTTCCTGTTCCACCATATTCAAGTGTACCTCCGCCAGAACAATTGAAAAAACTATCAAATTTCCCGGCTGGTAATTCACCCGATTCAAGATAAAGTTTACCATTTCCTTCCACTGTACCTAAATTATGCCCAGTAAAAGGCGAAACCAACCGGAGTGTACTATTAATATTTGTTTTATACGAAAAACAATTATTCGCATTTACATTTACAATATTATTCACATTTACAACAAAACCATTTGGACCCCCAGTTAATGTATAAGGGTCACCACCTGTTTGTGTCCAAATAGCAGAATTATTCCAATCGCCATCGGTATTACTTGTAAATTCAGGAATATTATTTGGTATAGCCGGATCGTTACCTGCAGTATATTCACCATTTAAATTACTTGTACCTGCAGGAAAGCTAAAAGTAATATTATGATTGGTTTCATCAACATTATCCGTTCCAAAACCAGTAAAAGCCTTACTCCAGCTTGTTCCTGGCAATAATAATCTTGCGGCGATATAATTACTTTCTGGTCCACCCACAACATCGGATGATTTATAATTTAAAACCAATGAACCTGAAAATCCTGTGATACCTATACTTTCCATCTCCCAGAAATAATCTAGTACATTGGAAGGATCGATCGCCGAAGGATGATATTTATTAATATTGTTTACTCTTATCGAACCAACAGAACCATTGGCTGTAATTGTGAGTACAGCAGGAGTATATTTTCCGCTGGTACCAAGAGGGAATGTAAAAGTTGTTGCGAGTGGAGATCCAAATGTTTTCTTTATCCCGATATTACTGAAAGCCCCATCGGAAGTTATCATTTTTGTATTTCCAAAGCTACTTCCTGTTATATTACTGTTTTGCCCTAAAGTTAAAAGGTTCTGGTTGATATCGAGAATACCCTGAGTCATTACCAGATTTTTCAGAATAGTTATGTCATTCTCAATCCTTGCTCCTAATGCGTCGTTAAGTTCAAACTGCCCAAAAGTACCTGTTCCTGTAATCACATGTTGAACTGTAGCACCTGTCAAAACAATCCCTCCGTTATTATCAGTATATGTTGCATTATTTATGACATCTCCTTTTACACTAACTTTAAAGTTATTACATGAAAGTGTTCCACTAAGCAGATTCAGGTTGCTATTGATCAATGCATTTTTATCGATTGTCAGGCTTGTAACAGGATTAACATAAAGGTTATAGAAATCAATGGCCGATGTACCAGATATATTTTGTACACCCCCTGTAAAGTAGGTATTATTATTAAAGTGGCTATAAGTACCGTTATTGACTAAATCGCCTTTAATGGTAACACCAATATTAAAGGCAGAATTAACATCAAAAAAGCTGTTTGCGTTTGATAATGTAAGGCTACCATTTAAAACCAGAGGATTAACCATCAGTTTAACTGAGGCATTTCTTGCTGTAGCTGCTGTTTTACCGGTAATTATTAAATTGCTAAGAGGAATATTAGCATCCATCTGATAATTTTGGTCAACATCAGCAACGGGTCCAACAGCAGGTGACTGGCTAAAAATAATAGTACCACCTGTTACACTGCTTGTTTCGGGACGAAGATATAAGTCACCGTATGTATTTCCACCCCCTCCGCGAACGATGGTTAATGTGCTGGTACCTGACATATTGAATGCACTTCCGTTATTAAATACTTCCAGTAAAGCACAATTAGAGTTCGCAGCCCTGTTTTGTCCATTTATCACAACATTACTGTTACCGCTTTGCAAGTATTTTAAAATCCCATTGGTTGTAGATGGATTTCTTCGTATTTGACCATTAACAATCAAGGCTCCTCCCTGAACATCAATTTCAGAAGAACTACCTCCAGAATATTCGATATCATTATTTCTTACGATTGTCCCATTAGTTGTTCCTACATAAACATTACCATTAAGAATGGTAAGTTTACCATTGAGGTATAAATCGTTTGCGTCGGAATTACCATTTGCAATCAGGATATTTCTGGCATTTGAATAATCGATATATAATCCCGATGTGGAAGGTATTGTAAAAGGTGTTGTGGTAGATATCGTAAAATCGGTACCTGGATTGGTACGGGTATACCTAAAAGTTCCATTTTGCAGTGTTAGCCAATTATTTGCTGGGGTTATTAATGTTCCGGCAATATTACAGGTGAGCGTTGTGGCCTGAGATGTACCTTTATTAATGGTAACATTATTAAAAATTGTAGTTGGAGTAGCTCCAGGTAAAGTATTTGTAATTAAGGCATTATTTGCTCCAAAAAAGGTTAAATTTACATAATTGTTAGTTGTTTTAAATCTTGCACTTGGATTAGCATTACTATTATTAATTAAACTACCTCCGATATCAAAACTGTTAAATCGTGCAGCCCCTCCATTATTAACCGGATAGTTATTGTATACATCAAATACTGCAGTAGGCGCTATAGTAACATTTCCGTCTACGATAAGATGTTGAGGTGCTTGATCATCTAAAAATAAAAATGTTCCATTATTAATGTACATGTTACCAGTTACATGAACAGTTTTTTCTACAACGGGTGTATATACTCCTGTGGTTAACCAACTCATTGTAATCCAAGCATCAGGATTATCGCCTGTGCAAGTTAAATCTCCATTTATTGTTGTTTTGCTATTATTAGGTAACACTAAATTGTCACCCCCTTTTGCTGTTAAAATTAAATTTCCATATGATGTAACATTTGCAGGTAATATATATACAGCTCCAACAGTCCCATCAATATCATAAAATTCAGTTGTTCCTGAATTTGCATTAAAATCAGAAAAGTCTCCCCCAGGAAATGTAAATAATTTTGGAGAACCAACAGTAGTTGTTAGCCGGAATAAACCATTCCCATTTGGGTGATTTAAAACCATACCAAAGTTACTAGCCACTGTTGACCAAGTATAAATATCCAATACTGCTCCAGCCTCAATCTGTAAACTGGCACAACTTGCATTAGCGGTCAGATTTACAGTATTACCATTCCCAATTACTACAACATCATTTAAAGTGGGTGTTCCGGCAGCCCCAGCTCCTGTATGTTTAAGAATAGGATCAGTTGACCATGTTGTATTCAAATTCCATCTATTGTTAGCTCTACTATAATAAACAGTAGGAGCCGCAAAAGGATTTTGCCCCACATTATCACCTGCAGTGTAATCCCCATCTATAAAACTCACATTTTCAAGAAATGAACCTGTACCGGGTTCTCCAATATTGTTATTTATATCGTCTACATCATTTATAGTACCTATCGACCAAGTATAAGCTGATGGATTATACCTTGCCGCAACACATTCTGCTTCATTTATACCTGTCATATCAGGTTGACCATAATAATAACCATGAGTCACTGTAGCAGAGCCTAATATGAAGCCTGAGGATTTGACACGCCAGAAATATGTTAAACTAAAACTATTGACCTTTGTGGCTGGATGTTCATAACCAACAGGTACAATGGTAATACTACCATAAGTAGTAGCCAAGCCATTTATATTTAGTATGGCTGGTGTATATTTTACAGCCCTGGCTGGCGAAATTGTTGGTGCCCCTATAGGAAAAGAAAAAGAAGAGGAAGATGATGAATATATTTTCGTTATACCTCCATCTCCTGCCCCTCCGTTGGTTTGAACATATCGTAAAGCTCCACCATTTACAATGATTGAAGAAGCTCCTAATTTTAAATTATATGTATTTATATTAAAAATCTTATCCTGCAAAAAAGTAAGGGAACCATTCAGACTTGTATTTGCAACTAATGACACCGGAGCAGTTGCAGCATTTGTGTTATTAAGCTCCAAATGATTAAAAATACCATTTCCATCGCCCCCTATTGTTTGTATGGCTGTACCATTTAGCTGAATTTTACCAGTTCCAGGTGTACTAATATGTGTACCTGAATTTGTAATATTCCCTGCAACAAATAAAGTTTTTCCACCATCGTCAATTGTACCTTTTGTTAAATCCAAATTTCCCTGAATAGTTAGTGAAGGCTGGGGCCCGGTAAAATTTAATAATCCTGACGATTTATTTATTGCCAGATTGCGAAGACCGTTTGCTCCATTATTTATATTTCCGCTAATTGTAAAAGTTTGATCGGACGATCCATTAAATGCTGTTGTATTAGTACCTGAATTATAGAGACCTGTGCCAGCTACGTTAAAATTACCTCCAATGGTAACATTCAGGCTGTTGGCCAACAGGCTCCCTGAAATTATGGACAGATTATTTAAAACCGTTAATGGGTAAGTATCTAATTGTACATCGGAAATGCAGCCGGCTCCCCTGTTAATAATTAAATTACCAAAAGGTGCAGATGCACTATGGATCAATTGTGGTGTGGCATCGCCAACAGCAGAATTTGTAGACAAAATCTCGATAGTGCCTCCGGTTACATTTGTATTACTTGTGGATGATTTAATATTAACTGCATAAATTGGAGCGATAGTACCACAAACATCATATATCCGGATATTCCCGCCGGTCATGGTAAAGATGTTGCTGCTATTATTGATGTTAAATGTTCCGTAATTCCCATCCGTCCCATTCGCACTCCTGGTGGTTATAGCACCGGTGATATCTGATAAATCGTTTATGGAACTATAAGAAACAGGGCGGATAAATCTACCCCTGAGAATAAATGTTCCTGTACTTTGAGAAAATGACGCACCCGATCCGGTGGTTCCATTTTCTCTGAATTGCTTTGTGTCTATCACTCCACCATTAAGAACGATCTGACCGGGCGACATATTATCATAAATTAAACCAGCAGATTCCCTGGTTGATAAATAGCCATCGTTAACCTGTAATTTCCCATAAACTAACAATGCCTGAGGATTTGTATTGGTGGCATCAATTCCGTTTATTATTCCTGTTCCTGGTACTCCGTATGCAATATTTACTTCACCATAATCATCGGCAGTTGAGAGAACAATTACATCAGGTCCATCAACAATCAAGGCTCCATTGGCTGGAATAATATAATTACTCACCGGAGATCCTCCGGCACCACCTTCTGTTAATGATGGTATTACAACTAATCCTTTAAGTACCAGCGAGCCTGTTTTGATCCATAGGGCTTTTTTAAGACCAGGATTTGCACCAGGAGATTCTCCTCCTGAAATGTTTGCCCCAAATAATCGAAAATTCTGATAAGAAGATGATTGTACCGTTAATTTAAAGGTTTGATCAGTTCCTTTATCCAAAACCAAATTGTAAAAGTCAGTCTGTCCATTACATTTTAATGTATTGTCGGTTGCTCCTTTAAAATATACTGTAGCAAAGCCTGTAGTTGCACCCATGGTTGTAGGTGGAAATAAATTATATACCGGAAAAGTTAAATTGGTAAACTTTACAACCCCATTGTTTGTAAAATTGCCATTGATAATGACTCTGTGCGATTGATTTTCATAGTAGTTTAAATAACCACCCGTTACACCTGCAATACCAACAGGATTTGTTGTTGTATTCGTTACCCCTGTTCCAACATTAATTTCAGCGCCTGCATCAACTGTAAAGTCACCATTAATGGTAAGTTTTCTTCTGGCTGCAATATTGTCGTTTATTTGGAATTTACCATTTTTAACATACAGATTTCCATTGAGGGTAATGTCAGTTACCTGTATTCCGGTGGCAGCTGATTTATTGATGGTAAGATTATTGTAAGTAGCCTGTGCTGGAAGATTAAAAGTAATTCCATTATAAAACTCAGTTGTACCGCCACCAACTTTAACAAAATCGTTGGTTCCAACAGGAACATTAGGAAAATACGATGAGGCTATCCTTAAAGTACCTTTTCCGCTCAATGCTACCAAAGCAGAGGAGAACTGAAATGTTGCCAGGTCTAAACTACCACCGTCATTGATCGTAATATCTAAATTTGAAGAGGCAATATTAGAAGGCAAGGTAACAGTACGACCCGACAATATCACCACAAAATCGTTATTGCCTGGTATAGTTGTTCCTACCTGTGTTGTTCCACCAGGATCGGAAGTCCAGATGGTTGGGTCAGTCCAACTTCCTGACTTATAAGAATAGTATGTATTTGGCACCCCCACACTCCAAAGGGTACTTGAGTTGGTAATACTTGTAGTACCTGTAACTGTTGCTGAAGTAGCCCCTAAAGAAACTATCCCGGATGGAGGCGGCGTTTGCCATGCCCCGGCACCTTTAAACCAAGCTGAAGAAGCTGCGCTACCTTCAGAAGTATCGTATGTATAGGTGGCAGTAATTGTCTTTCCTGCTAAACTTGTTAAAATATCCCAATATTTTGCAATAAACCCAGTGCCAAGCGAAGCTGTAGAAACAGCACGGACGTTTACAGTGCCTGTTGCTCCTCCTGCCGTAATTGAAGAAGAAAAAGGAGAGTAAAACCCACCGCTACCAACAGGATATAGGGTTGCTCCTGCCGAGGCAGTTTTTAATACATATCCGGCACCATCTGTGGCTATCATTTTGGTTGAACTAAAAGGAGCTCCTCCAATTGCAGATGCACTATTTAAGGTTAAATTACTATTCCCTATTTGTAAAACACCGGAAGTAATTGTCAGCGTACCTCCTACTGATGCAGATGCTTGTAATGTTTTTGTGCCTCCTCCTGCGATGATAAGATTATTGTATGTTGCACCTTTTAACTGCTGGTCAGAACCATTGTAGGTAACTGTGCCTGTACCTGATGTAAATGTGCCGGAGTTTGTAAAATCACCAGCAACTGATATTGTCCCGGTTCCGGAAGTAATGGCTCCGGTTCCGGAAATGTTACCACTGATGTTAACCGAAGTGTTGTTAGTATTAAGTAGTGTTGCACCGCCAGTAGTATTCAATTCCCCGGCAACATTAATTGTGCCGCCCAAAGTCGTTTTATTACCGGAACCAAAAAATTGTAGGTTAAAATAATCCGCAATAACTATATTTTGTGGGTTGTTGCTGTTGTATATAACAGTACTTCCAGAATTATTGGCATTAAAAATCCCTCCATTAACAAAAGTACCAGCTATAGTAAATATTTGATTAGCTCCAAGGATTACATTAACATTAGCTGTGCTTGCAAAAGTTCCCTGTATGGAGGTTGAGGTGTTTATATTCTGAAAAGAAATATGAACTGCGTTACCAGCTGATCCATCTCCTAATGTTAGTGTATTTCCAGAACCAACTGTCAGAGCAGAAGTAGAATTAGTATTATTTATGGTTATTGTTCGGGCTGTTCCATTAGCTAAAAAAGAAACATTATTCGAAATTGTTAATGAATTAAGCGTAATATTCGGAACCCTAGTAATTGTTATATTTAATGGTATTATAACGTCATCACCAACACCAGGAACTGTATTTCCCGACCAGTTATTCCCATTATCCCACCTATTGTTGACGCTTCCGTCCCAGGTTTTTTGAGCATGAGTTATAGAAAACAAAAAAGATAGTAAAATTAACCCAAAAATTCTTTTTAAGATTAATTTCAAATTGTTTATAACCCTTACTTTATCAGTGTCTTTATTAGAAACCTTCTTGATGTCAGCAAATATCTTCTTGTCTGTTTTCATATTCTCAAAGTTCGGTATGTGGTTACAAAATGCCTGGCTATCAAAAATGGCATACGAGGAAAGGCATTCCTCCCTCTTTGATAAAAGTCTCAAATTAGGGTATCTTGGCATTCTTTCCAAATGTATCCGTTTTAAATAATCATTTCCAAAGGGCATTTTATCTATTAACTAATTTGTTATGCTCTCTTTACGGAAATTGTTATAAATAGTTATAACTTTTACACGAAATGGCGATACTGAGATATTATCTAACAATTAATTTGGATTTACGAACGGGGCTATGTTATATCGCTTCCCTCAGCTAAAATATTCAGCGCTTAAAATACCATCCCTGGTTTTTAGAAAAGCTTGTTGTTGGTTGTTGGTTGTTGACCAGCCTATAAATACAGCGTTGCTCAGACAACTCCGCAAACAGCCCTCATTTGCCTTTAAGATAAGTTTATATGATGGCTGTTATAGGGAGTCACAATATGAAATAATTCACCTTTGAGTTATTTTTGGTAATAATCCTGCGTGTATGCACTAATTTTTTGAATACCGTATCAGCGAGTTTATCAAGGTTAACTGATCTTAATAATGCGAATTAAGGGTTGAACGATTAAAATATGCAATTTGGATGTAAGGGACCTCATTCGTATTCTTTAGGCTGAAAGCCTGAGACATCGCAACCTTGGGTGAAATCCAGGGCTCTAAAGGCTCCCCACTTCCGTTCAGCCTGAAAGACTGGGACAAAAGCCGGTACGAATAGGCGGGTATAAACGCATATTGCAGGCATACAGCCTGCAAAAACAAATGGGACTCTTACGACAGGGCGTTGCCCTGCCCTTTGTTGTCTCAGGCTTTCAGCCTGAAAAACGTTTCAGGCGATAATTTTGCCAAAATAAAGTGTTTAACCCTTAATTCGCATTAATAGTTTCAAAATATTTGGATAAGAAATGAAGGGAATAAACTCTCTGTTGTTAAAAGTTCTATCTCAAGTTTCTTGTTTGTTCTCCTTACCTCAAAATATGCATTTACTAAACATTTAATGGAAAAACTTTTTTAATAATATTTCACTCTTTTTATTGTAATCTTAACAGTTTAAATATTTTTGTTAATTCATTGATAAAGCATTCTTCTTCTTAACTAAACTTATTTATTATGCATCAAAAAAATGTTACTTATCCATACTCTGAAAGTCAATTAACACTTTTGACAATTTTGAGGATACTTATCGGCTGGCATTTTCTTTACGAAGGTGTTACAAAGCTTTTAAATCCTTCATGGTCTTCTCTTGGTTACCTGGCCGATTCTAAAGGTTTTTTATCTGGTATTTTTTTAGGATGGGCTTCCAACCCAACTGCTGTTACCGCCATTGATTTTATGAATGAATGGGGTCTGGCCCTTGTTGGTCTGGGCTTAATTATGGGCTGTCTCACCCGTATTTCTATAATTGGAGGTATAGTTTTGCTTGCATTCTATTATTTATCTCACCCTCCTATGGTTGGTTACAAATTTGCTCTTCCCAGCGAAGGCGCTTATTTGTGGGTAAATAAAAACCTAATTGAAATTTTTGCATTGGCTGTTTTATATGTTTTTCCCACACAACATATATATGGGATTGACCGGTTGATTTTCCCTAAAAAAAACAGCAATTGATTTTTAAACTCTTTTAAATATTGAAAAATGTCAGAAAGTAATAAAATAAGCAGAAGGAATATATTAAAAGCTTTTGCGGCAGTTCCTGTAATTGGGGCTATGGGTTATGGCATATTTAGGAAAAAAAATTATGATAACGATATCCGAGATCAAATTGTAAAAGAACTTGGAATTAGTTACGATCCTCCAGTATTGCCTACTATAAAAGGTGTTGATATGTCGAAGCCAATACGGGTAGGACTTATCGGTTATGGAATTCGTGGAGAACAGTTAATGCGGGCTGCCGGATTTGCACATCCTTCCACGATAGATGAACTGAGAGAATCGGCTGATAAGAATTCCGATGACCATCGTTATGAAGATTTCATGGCTCAGGATAACCTGAATCTTCAGTTTACCGGAGCCTGCGATTTGTTTGATATAAGGGCTCAAAGTGCTATTGAAGCTTGTAGCAATGTTAACAGAAAAGGTACAAAGGAACAAGGACCGGTAACATGCAAAAGATATCGCACCTATCAGGAATTACTTGCAGCTAATGATATCGATGCTGTTATTATTGCCACTCCCGACCATTGGCATGCGCAGATAGCTATGGATGCTGCTAAAGCCGGCAAACATATTTATGTTGAAAAAGGAATGACCCGAACTGTTGAGGAAGTTTATCAACTAACAGATGTAATAAAAAAATCAAATGTTGTTTTTCAGTTAGGCCATCAGGGACGCCAAACTGAAAGCTTTATCAAAGCAAAAGAAATAATCGACAAAGGATTATTAGGAAAAATTAACCTGATTGAAGTTTGTACAAACCGGAACTCTCCAAATGGCGCGTGGGTATACGATATACATCCGGACGCCAGTGAACAAAACATCGATTGGGAACAATTTCAGGGACCAACTCCTAACCGGGTGCCTTTCAGTAAAGAAAGATTTTTCCGCTGGAGATGCTGGTGGGATTATGGAACTGGCCTGGGAGGTGATCTTTTGACGCATGAGTATGATGCATTAAATCAAATGTTGAATCTTGGTATTCCACACTCATGTGTAGCTTCTGGTGGCGTTTATTTCTATAAAGATGGTCGTGAAGTGCCCGATGTATTTCAGGCAGTTTATGAATATCCCGACCGCGATCTTACTTTTATGTATAGCGCAACGTTAGCAAGTGACCGCGATCGTGGCAAAATAATCATGGGCCACGACGGCAACATATCCATCGGAGGAGAACTTACTGTTTATGCCGATCCTGAATCGACAAAATATAAAGCGCTTATCGATAAGGGTGTAATTGATCCTTCAAATCCTATTTTCCTTTATTCTCCAGGAAGTAAACGTATTGATGCTGTTACTTCAGCTACTGCTAAATATTTTGCAGGCCGTGGATTATTATACACTTACAGGCAGGGAAAAAGAGTAGACACAACACATTTGCATATAAAAGAATGGACTGATTGCATCCGTACAAATCAACAGCCAAGTTGTAATATCGACCAGGGTTTCCAGGAAGCAATTACATCTCATATGGCTACCATTTCGTACCGCGAAGGTGTTAAAGTTTATTGGGATGCTGAAAAACAGGTTATTGTTAAAGGCAATTCTGCGAAAATGAGTTAAGTTAATATTAAAATTGCTTTCGGGATCGAATATCCCGAAAGCAATTTTTTTCTTTTATAAAAATCAGCAAATCCAATCTGACAGTACCACTCAGGTATTTATATCCAATTGTAACCCAACAAATCAAATTTAACAAAATCTTCAGATCTAATTTAGCTCTGTTTAAGTTTTAAAGAAGAACTTGCACCAGTCTTCAAACTATTTTATACTCGGGAATAATGAATAACTGGTCGAAACCTAACATTGTATTTTGGATTTTTTGCTTCTTTCTAGTCTTAAATTTTAATAACAATATCCTTTGTGCACAGGAGAAATATAACCTCACACATGAAGATAGTACTGCATTGGAAGATGTGATTGTGGAGAGGTATTATGAAGCCACGGAAGAGGATTGTGCTGATACTACGGGAGGGATTTTGCCCAAAGGATCGGTTACTTATAGGATTTTTGTAGATATGAAGCCGGGGTATGCATTACAGATGGTTTATGGCAGTGATAAACATGAGCTCTTTTTTAAAACCAGTACAAATTTCTTTAATCACATAAATGGACCAGCGATGACCGGGTTTAATGTCGATCCAAGAGACATTAACAAAAACACAGTTCTTCTGGATTCATGGATTACAATGGGTGCAGCAAACAAACTTCAAACCGGTATACCAAAGGAGGATGATAAAGATGGGAGCTCATATATTAAGAGAAAAACATTTTCAAATCATGACGGACTCACTGAAGGAGTTTTTCCAATTTTCAACCATTTTAATATAGATATTAATTTTTTTTATGATAGAAAGGATGCTTCCTTTTTTTATGTGAATAATGGTGGCTGGGCAGCTCTCGTTGAAGGAGGTAAAGGAGTTAAAGGACCAAAAGACGATAATAAAGTATTGATTGCTCAGCTTACAACTAACGGTTCGCTTTCACTCCAACTTAATGTTCAAATGCGGACACCATCCGGACAAATGATCAGATTTGCTGCAAATAATCCAATTAATGAGGAACTGCTTTGTAAAAAATTAATATATAATCAAATCCAATAAATTGAAATTCTAAAGATAAACCCAATAACATGAAAAAACTTTTACTCATAGTGTATTTTTTTGCATTAACCTTAATTGGTAATGCTCAAGGATTAGAAAAGATAGTAGTTGAAAAATACTATATTTCGGATGCTACAGATGCTGCCAATAGTCAGGGAACTCTTCCTGAAGGTTCAGTTACATATCGAATTTATGTTGATATGCTTCCTGACTATACGTTTAAGCTTGCATATGGAAGCAGTATTCAACCCTTAAGGATGGTGACCACCACACAGTTCTTTAATCATGAGGTTGAAGGACTCTCTATTCCAACTTTTACTACTCTAAAAGCTAAAAAAAATACCGTAATGCTGGACTCTTGGATAACAAATGGTGGAACATGTTCCGGTTATTTGGGTATCCCTAAATGGGAGGATGATGGTTTAGCCAACTTTGTAAATTCCAATAATCCAAAATTGTTACAAAACAATAATTCAAAAGCAGGCTATCCCTTAAAAGAGAGAGATGGTATGTGGGCAGGTACAGTTGAACCCTGCAAAACAATAGGTATCGATGTTGAAATGATGATGTTAGGGACAAACGATACTGATGATGACGGAATTCCTGATGTTCAAAAGGATTTCATTATTAATTCGGAAATTGGTGGAGGTTGGGGGCCTCTTAATCGAATTGGGGGAGTCACTTCAAGCAATAGAGTACTTATTGCACAGGTTACTACTGATGGTATATTTGAGTATGAGTTTAATATTCAACTCGCAACACCAGCTTGGACGAAGGAAACTTTCTCTCCAAATCCTATAAATGCAGACTTTTCCGGGAAACAATATAAATTAAAAGGGATAATAAATCCTTCGCAGCCTCCGATGGTTGCAATTACTGCTCCTACATCAGGGAGCTCTTTTGGACAAGGCAATGAAATTCTGATTTCAGCAAATGCTTATGATGCAACAATAGATAAAGTTGAATTCTTTATTGATGATATAAGTCAAGGTAGTATTTCAAGTGGTTTGAATGAAATCAAGTGGATAGCATCAGTTGCAGGGAATCACACAATAAAAGCCATTGCTACAGATTATGAAGGGATTATTACTGCTTCTGATCCTGTCACAATTACAGTTATCGAAAATAAACCTCCGGTAATTAGTATTTCATCACCTGTTGAAGGAGCCAAGATAATTACCGATGATATGGTTGTTATTTCAACTAATGCCTCTGACCCTGATGGTTCAGTTTCAATGGTAGAATTTTTTGTTGATGATGTTAGTGTTGGTAATGACAATTCAGCCCCATTCCAAACAAACTGGACAGCATCTGCAAAGGGAATTCATAAAATTAAAGTCAAAGCAACAGACGATAAAGGAACTTTAGCTGAATCATCCATTATAAATGTGCAGGTAAATGATAATGTTTATCCAAATTTATCTATAACAAATCCTTTGGCGAATACTCAAATATTGAAAAACACTTCAATTACGCTAAAAGCTGACGCTTCAGATGAAGACGGCTCTATTTCCAAAGTTCAGTTTTTAATTGATGATGTTTTAAAAGCTGAGGATAACTCTTCCCCTTATGAGTACAATTGGTTAGTAGGAGATGTTTTGGGTAACCGAACTATTACAGTAAAGGCCTATGATAATCGAGGATCATTTAGAGAAGTTTCAGTTTCGGTAAAAATTGTTGAAGGTAATATAGCTCCAACGGTTAGTCTTTTAAACCCTCAGAATGGCTCAATTTTTAAATCAGGTGAAGAAATAATTATTGATGTGGAAGCTACTGATGCTGATGGAACTGTATCTTCAGTTGAAGCCTTTGTTGATGGGCTTTCTGTTGGGGTGGATAATACTTTACCTTATTCGTTTAGGTATACCAATAATGTTTTAGGCTCACATACATTATCCGTAAAGGCCAAAGATGATAAAAATGCAGAAAATACTTCTGAAGTGATTACCATTGATATTGTAAATAATCTTCCGGTTGTTGAACTAACCTCCCCTGCTGTTGATGATGTAATAGCTTTGAATAGTGATATTGTTTTAAGCGCCAATGCAACTGATATTGGTGGTAGTATTGTCTCTGTAGATTTTTATATCGATGATGTTAAGGTTGGAACAGATGAATTAAGTCCTTTTTCATTGAACTATAAGGCTTCTGCACCAGGAGTCCATCTGGTAAAAGCGCTAGCAAAAGATAATGATGATGGTTTTGCAATGACTGCACCTGTCTCAATTATAATTAATACACCTCCCACAATAAGCCTGACTTCCCCTTTAAATAATTCAAATTATAAAATTGGGGAACTAGTAAGAATTACTGCTGAGGTTTCTGACCCGGATGAAAATAGTTCTATAAGCCAGGTTGAGTTTTTCGTAGATGGAAATTCCATAGGAGTTGATAATGCAGCACCATTTTCGCTCGATTATGTTGGAGTGGCAAATATTCATATCATTTCCGCAAAAGCTACTGATAACAGGGGATCCATTACAACATCCTCAACAATTAATATATCTGAAGGTGATAATATTCCTCCATCTATATTTATTACAACACCTGCCGCAGGAGATGTAAATCTTAACAGAGCTGGTGATCCTGTAACAATTACTGCATCTGCATCTGATAATGATGGTTCCATTGTAAAAGTTATTTTTTATGTAGATGGAAATTCAATTGACACTGTAAAAGTTGCTCCATATACAACAAATAAATATCTGGCGCAAAATAAATTACACGAAATAAAAGCTAAAGCTGTTGATAATAATGGAGGTGAAACTATTTCTTCGTCGGTAAATATCAATATTATTCTTTCCGGAATCATGGAGACTATTAAAAACGATTACGGAAAAATGAAATTATACCCGAATCCTGCAATTGATATGCTCAATTTAACATTTGAAGCCAAAAATACCGCACGAAAAGCTATTTATATGATAATGGATTTAAGCGGAAAGGTTTTAAAAACTGAATCAATAAAAATTATCAAAGGCTTTAATCACATAACTGTGGAGTTGTCCTTGTTACCTGAAGGGCAATATATTATTAATTTGTATATAGATGAAAACCTGGTCAAAACAAACAAGTTTTTCAAGTTGTAACAAATATTTAAGGAATAAGAGTATTAAAAATGCTCTTATTCCTTCTGTTCTTTATATCCCAACATTCTTATAAGATTAAACCCTTTATAAGTTTAATCAGACAAATTATGACCAATATGCTAAAAAAATTTTTCTTCTTTTCAATTATAGTTATAGCCTGCAATATATCTAAAGGACAGGGAATAGTTCGAGGTAAAATAACCGATGAAAATGGGGAACCTGTTACTGGCGCAACTATCTATTTAAAATCTCAAACTAATATTGGCACAATTAGTGATTTTAACGGATTATATTCCTTAAAAATTCCAGGTTCCGGAGAACAAGTACTTCATATCTCTTTGATTAGTTATAAAATTATTGAAGATACTATCAACCCTCAAAAAGGTGAGATATTAATTAAAGATTACAATTTGGTTCCTGTTTCTAATATATTGCAGGATGTTGTTGTTGTGGGTAAAGCAAATAAGGCAAGGGATATTTACATGGAAAAATTGAAAGCTAAATCTTCAACTACTATTGATTATATATCTTCAGAAACAATACGAAAAATCGGGGATACAAATGTTGCGTCGGCTATAGCTCGCGTAACCGGGGTTTCTACCACAAATAATTTTATTACTGTAAGAGGAATTGGTGACCGTTACATAAAAACAACCCTGAATGGATCCCGTATCCCTACATTGGACCCTTTTACCAATAACATTAAGCTTGATCTTTTCCCTTCAACGCTCATTGATAATATAGTTTTGATGAAAACTGCCAGTCCTGATTTACCGGGAGATTGGGCTGGTGCTTATATCTCTATTGAGACCAAGGATTATCCGGAAAAACTAGCAGTAAATGTTGAAACATCATTCGGTTATAATCAACAGACAAGTTTTGAAGATATTCCCCTTTCTCAAAGAAGTAGTACTGATTGGATTGGATATGATAATGGCTTGCGCGATATTGACCATAACCGATTCATTAACGTCGTTTTAAAGCCGGGGGTTGGTGATCCGCCAGGCTATTATGAGTTTGCTGCACTTGGTTTGAGCGATGTCTTCAATTTGATGAGTGTGAATGCTTCCAATTATGGGGGTAACGCCACTACTTATGAGCTGCTAGGTTATGAAAAACTTGGCTTGTTAGGAGAAAAACAATTTAATGACCCCGAAGCGATAGCAAAAGCAAAAGCCCTGTATCTAGAAAATTTTCGCGAAAGGGCTGTTGTACAAATGAATTTAGAAGCTGTTAAACGACAAAACGAATTATTGCCTGATAATTGGCACGCTAACATTTATAAAGCTCCAATCAATTTAAGTCAGAATTTTAGTATTGGCAATCAAACAACCCTTTTTGGTAAATCATTAGGGTACTTATTGGGATTTAGATATTATAAATCTGAGCAGTATGATCCAAATGGTAATGGTTATTATTTCAGGGGAATGATTAATGAGGAGATAGGACTGAATTATGATACTTTGCAACAACCAACAGCAAAAGAGACAAACGGTTGGAGTGCCCTGGCAAACATTGCTTTGAAGCTGAATCGTAATAATAGTGTTTCGTTTATGTTTATGCCTAATGTAATTGGGGTAAATAAAGCTCGAAACGGTTATGTATATAATTTATATCAGCTCCAAATTCCACGGAGGGAACTTGTAGACCAATTCTATGAATCGCGTAAACAAATGGTTTATCAGGTAAAATCGGAGCATTTTATACCCGGCCCTAAAGCTAAAATTGAATGGAATGCTTCTTATACCAATGGAGAGAGCGATATTCCCGATTTTAAAGTTTTGTATAGTAGTTCAAGTGCCTCTGAACACAGGTACTTCAGGTATTTAAAAGAAAATGTTTTTGACACAAGAATCACTGCTGAATTCCCTCTGGTAAAATCCGAAAAATCAATGTCTTTAAAATTGAAAACAGGAGCTGCTTACCAGTATGCCGATCGCAGGTTTGATCAATACCATTATATATATATGGAAAATGATTTTACTCGCAGGGATGTAGACAGTTTGATTAATAATTACTATCTCAAGAATATTGATGTAAATTCCGGAAGTAATGATGTAGCATACCATTTTTATGGGAACAGCAAAATAATTGCCGGTTTTTTAATGGTCGACTATATTTTATCCCCTTCAATCCGGTTTTCAGGAGGTTTAAGAATCGAAAAATCCAATATGATTTCAGATGCTGAAACCTTTCATAAATATGGACTTTCAAGAGATGATGGTAGAAGAATTATAAATACTTACAAGGTTCTGCCTGCAAACCGTGAAGATGTTAGTTATTTACCCAGTGGTAACTTTGTTTATAAAATTAAGAAGAGTGAAACTGCCCCTATTAATTTGAGATTAAATTACAGCCAGTCTATTGCCCGCCCAAGTCTCCGTGAGATTTCAGATTTAACTTTTTATGATTTTGAACTTAGGGAAAATACAAGCGGAAATCCGGATTTGAAAATTGTTAAAATTAAAAACTACGATCTCCGGCTTGAAACTTATTTTAAAAATGGTGATAATTTATCATTGAGCGTTTTTTACAAAGATTTTCAAAATCATATTGAGTTCCTGAATTTTAAAGGAGGCGATCTGGGTATTGGTTATAAATGGAATAACAGCGGTTTCAATGGTTGGATTAAAGGAATTGAAATTGAAGGGAAAAAAAGTATTACAAAGCAATTGGAATTCAGAGCAAACTTAACTCTTGCAAATTCCTTTTCAAAAATTAATACCAGTTGGGTTGACAAGAATGGTACTTACAACCAGGGTCAGGATATTGAATACACAATGCTTGGCCAGGCTCCCTATGTTATTAATGGAATGTTGGGTTACAATTCTGAAAAATTGGGGATAAACGCCGCCTTAAGCTATAACTTGCAGGGTCCCCGATTAGTTATTCTTTCAATTATCGATACCTATCCGGATATTTATGAGATGCCAAGAGACGTACTCGACTTCAGGATATCTAAAACCATTGGAAAGCATTTTGGCATTAGCTTTAAAGCCCAGGATATTTTAAATTCTCCTGTAAAAAGAAGTTATAAATTCCGAGGCAAAGAGTTGCCAACCGGTAAAACCGGCTATTTACTGGATTATGATAAATACAGGTGGGGAACAAATTATACTTTATCTGTTTCATATAAAATCTGACAATTTTTGGAAACTTTCATTGATAGTAGTAATGATAACGACCAAGAGACAGTAACAATAATATGGGTACTTAAAACGATCATTAAAATAAATATTTTAACAGATGAAAATATTATTCACATTTATTTCTTTATTTCTGATTAACTTCTCAATCTTAGCGCAGCTCGATAGTTTAGTTGTTGAAAAATATTACATTTCCGATGCCAACGATGCTAAATTTGAACAATATCGCTATAATGATAACGGCGATATTGTTGATACCGTTTATCTGGGCGAAGGGTCTACCACTTACCGGATTTATTTAGCCCTTCATCCGGAAAGTAAGCTTTTGAAAGTATTTGGAGATGTAAATCACACTTTTAAAATATCAAGTGATAATTATTTCTTCAACGATATTGAGAATGGTGTTGGTATCGGAACTGAGATACGAGCCTCAAACCTGAAGTATAATCTGCTTTCATTGGATTCCTGGCTAACACTTGGATATGCTTCCAAAACAAAAAAAGGTATATTCAAATCCCTGGATCAGGACGGATCGGTTTTAGCAGGTACCTCAAATCAATATCTTAAAAACGCAGATCCCAAATCAGGTAATTCACTTTATTTGAACGACGGATTAATTGAATCGCCCTCTTCATCTTTACAATGTACCGGACTGGATATTTATGGAAATGATTCCACAATATTTGGTTCCCTGTTGGATAATAAGGCTTTTTCAAGCAATGCATTGGACGTTTTTTCTTTTGAAGGAATTACCGGAACAGGCCCCCATAATATGGTTCTTGTATCCCAGGTAACAACTAAGGGCAATCTGGTATTCGAATTGAACATCGAAGTGCTTATATCAGGAAATCAAAGGATTAAGTATGTTGCAAAAAAAGCGCCTTCGGATGATACCGAGGGGATTGTATACAGCAGTTATTTATCTTATCCTCCTTCCTGCGGTTGTACTGATCCCAATTACCTCGAATATAGAAATACTACATGCAGTATTTCCGATTCCTGCAAAACTCTCGCCGTAGCGGGTTGTATGGATCCCAATGCCTGTAATTACGATCCTAATGCAAATATATCTGTACCTTCTTTATGTTGCTATCCCGGCAAGTGTGCGAACAGGGATATTAGCCTGGTATGCCCGGATTTAGGCTTAAAAAGCAAATCCTTGCTTATCTATCCGAATCCTGCTGAAGATTTAGTTACAATCAGCATGGAATCTGAAATATCTGGAGAATCTCTGATAAGTTTTTATAACTGTTATGGAAAATTATTGAAGTGTTTAAAAATTCAGTCTTTTGATAATAAGATTTCAAAACAAATAGATGTTTCGGATTTTGGACCAGGAATATATTACGTCAAACTTACTTGTGGTGAAAATCATTACAGTGAAATGTTTATTAAAAAAGCTTTATAATTTTTCTAAATTTTAAATCATGGACAATACTTACATGCCTGTTGAAAATAAAATAAATAATCCTTTAACTGCATTTTACCTTACCGGGAATTGGATGTTTTATAAAACTGGCATTTTTAAGCTTATGGTTATTATCGGCATACTGCTTTTGTCGGGTTGTGAAAAAGAAAAGGAAACAAAACCGATATTTGAAACCGGCACGGTGAAGGATATTGATGGCAATGTTTATGAAACGGTAAAAATAGGTCACCAGTGGTGGATGGCAAGCGATCTTATTGTTCAGCATTACTGCAATGGGGATAGTATTGCTCAGATAGCCGGTAACCTGGTAAATGGTGAATTTATCCTGGATAATTGGGAAACACTTGAAGAAGGTGCATGCTATAATAACAATATTGGTAAATTTAAGAATATTCTGTACAACTGGTATGCAGTTACCGACCCCAGGGAGATAGCTCCCCCCGGATGGCATATACCCTCGGACGAGGATTGGAAAGAACTGGAAATATACCTTGGAATGAGCCGGAGTGAAGTTGATAAAGTTAGTTGGAGAGGCAATAAGGAAGGAAATAAGCTTAGGCTCCAGGAAAGAGTCGGAAGTAAAAAGTGGAATTATTCAATTAACATATATGAAATTTACGGCACCAACGAAAGCGGATTTTCTGCACTGCCTTCCGGATGCGTTATGTTTAAAGGAACTTATTCTGACAATCAATTTATAAATAGTACAGCAACTGAGTTTTGGTGGTCAGTTACGCCTGAGGGCAATAAGGTCTGGTACCGTTATCTGGATTATAACAAAGGTGGAATATTTAGGTTTTATGGACCCAAAACCTATGGCTTTTCTGTAAGGTGTATTAAAGATAAAGTAGTTGGCGAATAGTAAAAAAGGCCCGATGGCTATCGGGACCGCGCCAGCGGAGAAGGTGGGGTGTTGTAAATCACACAGAATAAAAAAAATCATTGTATCGTAATAAATTTGGCATTGAGCATTATTTCTAATACGTTCGTTTTTATCAAAATGCATGTTCAATAAAGCTGCATAGCAGCGGCCTGTTTGTAGAGAAATATCACATTCAATGTTAATAAGCCGCGTAGCGGTGACCTAAAATCTGTTTTTTGATTTGCCACTGGCCGGTTTAACGTGACGTAGCAGGGACGCTACGCCGACTGGGGAATTCAGAATCCGGGCAATTTGAAACTTTTAGCATCTTATTCGGTATCAGGATTTTCATATTATTTCCATCATGTGCTTTGCTCATTGCAGGGTTGGCTTTTAAAACAAACACCTTGCGCCGTGTGGCGCAAGGTGCGTGTGTCACATTGCAATTGGCAACCTATGTACATTCTGTTATGATCGATGACCACAGCGTTACGTCGAAAGTAAATGCACCGTTACATCGTCGGTGAATGTAACGGTGCATCGAACGACGATGTAACGGTGCATCGTCGATCAATGTAACAGTACATCGACGGTCAATACCGTGATACTAAACCTAATTATTAGTTTAGTACACTAACTAAACAATATTTCCAATAAAATAACAACTATAGCTTTTTTCATTGTAAACACTTCCTTAAAAAAGTAAATTATGTGCCTCAAAATAATTGCATTTACTGGTTCCTTTATTATTAATTGAGACACCCAGCTAGCGCGGTCCCAATAGCCATCGGGATGCAATCCGTGCCTTTTTTAGCCGGCATTTGTAATGCCACTTGCGAAGCAAAAACAACCAATTATTTTTGTATTTTGCGGGCATTTAAACAGTTACCATTTAATTGGTTCACGCTAACGCGTATGTCGTCTTAAACGCCGGACAATATTGGCACGGACTGCAAGTCCGTGCCAGCTGGGTTTTTAGGGTTCCATGGCCCACCAGTTCAAGTTTTGACCGTTTCTGTAAAAAGTAGTTTCAACCCTCCCATTCTTGATATCGCCCATAAAACTCTGGATTAGGCCGGGATGAAAGAACTTGATGAAGTTATCGGATAAAGCTATAGATTCAAGTTTTTCCCATGCGTTTTTTTGGTCGATCCACATTTTCCCGTTCCAATCATCATTCTGTTTTTCAAACACCAACTGTCCTGTCCAATGACCTTCTTCGGTAAATGTAGAAGTAAAAAAATACAGGGTAAATTATTTGATATTAAATTATTGTTAATACAGTTTTCCCTTTATTTAGTAGTAGTTTTCAACTGTAGTTGCCTTTAACCTGGATATCGTTTTCTAAAATTAAGAATCTATTAACTAAAGCGAAATGTATACTTAAAACTAATGCTATACTTTTAAAATGGTATTCTCGTCACGTGGAGTATCCGAAACGTAATTAACAAATAAACTTTATTATGACAGCGTACAGTTTTGAAATGGTCGATGAAACAGATATTGTCATTGAAGGATCGGAAGACGGCTTAGGCTTAGTTCTCAATATTGATGATGATACCTTGCAAAGTGATGTTAGCGAATACCTTGTTCCGAAAGTTAGCAACAAGATGGCAGCAAAAACACGCTTAACAATTAATATTCAGCTCGAATCAGTAAATACACGTAAAACCAAACAGTTGTTGGTTATATTGGGTTCTGTCCTTGAATATTTTGATACCGAAAATGTGTTTGTCATTTGGTTTTGCGAAGCAACGGACGAAACCGCTTACGAAATGGGACTTAAAATACAGGGGTTGACAAAGATTAATTTCTCGTTCCAAGTGTATTAAACCAAAACAACTACAATGCAAATAGATTTGAAAATATCGGCTAAAAAGAATACGAATAGCGATACCAATTTTTTATTTTCGGGTTGGCAAGAGGGAGGACTGCAAGTCCGCGTCAGCGTAATATGCGAAGCGCTCGGCGAACGTCTCCGACTTCGCCGTCTTAAATCGCGGTCTCTGACCGCAAGTTATTCCACTTTAAAAATACGTTTTCCATTTCAAGTCTATAATTATCACCTCCAATACGTTTTCCATT
>JBBQEI010000061.1:0-26660 GCA_038320545.1 Bacteroidales bacterium | reverse complement strand
CTAAGAACACCAAAAGGACAAGTATGTAGATGCGACAGGAATAGGCAAAGGAAAAAGCTATTACCAGGGGAGGTGTCCGTCTAGTTTCGTTCTACTAGGCACGGAGAAGTCAGCAGAGGCCATAATAAGTGAGGGTGCTACCGATTTACAGTATTAACCGGATTAGTTGCGGCGTACGAGCGAAATGTATTAGCCGGGCTTCCCGACAAAAGAAGTAAACACTCAAGGGCTGAACGTAGTATTGTTCCAATACTGAATGGAGGTCTATCTGCCAGCTGGCGGATACTAGCCACCAGTAAACGAGAACAAATGTAAGACTGGTGTAAAGAGCGGTTTTACTGATATACTGCGAACCGCGTAGTACGAGACCCGTATGCTATGTGGTGTGAGAGGCTCTCCCTGAGGTGTTTACATCTTGGGGCGGTCTACTCGATTATGGGCTGGTGTTCATTGTTTTCTGTCATTTTTTCTATCAATTTGCTACTTCGTTTCTGTATGCCGTGCGTTGGGACAGACACACTCTTTGGCAAGCTTTGGCTTGAGCGTTGGCTCGTGGGGCTTGGCAATGTTTACATTTCCACCACTACCCAAAATTGGATATTGCCCAGTCTCTGATAAAACTGCTTGTTGGTTTTTGCCATTTCTAATTTCAATAACTTCCCCCAACTTTTTTACTTCCCAACCTTGTTTCATCTTGTCTGAACCTTGATTTTTATGATTATCCTGATTGCCTTGATTTTTAAAATCAGGTAAATCAATTAAATCAGGTGAATTGTTGCCGCCAAACAACGCCCAATCGCCTTTGCTGCGAATGTTTGCAAATCCTTTATTGTCTACACCACGTTCGTATATATTTTTAGATAATTCGGTTTCGGCTGCTGCAAGTTTCTCTCTTGCTTGCAGGGGCTCCATTAGTTTTATACGTTCTTCGAGCAATTCTTGCTTGCGGGTTTGTATGGCAAAGTAGCTTTGGGCAAAGGCTATTTGTTCTTTCTTTGGGTCGCCATTTTGAGCAATAAGGTAACAGGCATAGCGGGTAAGCATCATATCAGGTACATCTTTACTTGCACCTTTTGGCATTGGTATCGTTTTGGTGACGTCAACGAAATGATTGGAATCAGCTTCGCCACTGGTTTTGCAACTTTCTTTGGCTTTATCAACTGCGTTCAAAAAATTACGCCAATCGGCATAGCCCAATAATTCCTGCAATTCACGCGCAAGCCAATATTCAACACCATCTTGCTCATAAGCCGATTCTTCAAAAGATGAATTGAGTTTGGTTATCGTTTGCTTTTCCATTTTTTGAAATTATATGAGTTTTATTATTGAGTTTAAAATATCTGCACTTTCTGCGTCCAGTGCTTTCATTTCTTGTAGAATTTCTTGCGGTTGGTATAAGGCAACTTCATCTTTTTTTGTGGGGTTTTTGGCTGCAAGGTCAAATGTGCTTTGGTCAATGTCTTTTACGTTTATTGTCCAAGAGTTTTCCGTATTTGGGGCATCCGCAAGGGAAGCCCTTACTTTTTGCAAGGCAACAAAGTCCTCTAAATCGTTTTCATTTAGCGGGTTTGTTTTGCCAAGGTTTCGGGTTAAGTTTAGTTGGTAAAACCAAACCTTTTTTGTTGAAGAACCTTTTTCAAAAAACAATATAACTGTCTTTACTCCAGCACCTGTAAATGTTCCTGCTGGCAAATCTAAAATCGTATGCAGATTACAATTTTCAAGAATTAGTTTACGTAAACTTATAGAAGCATTATCTGTATTGCTCAAAAAGGTGTTTTAATTACTACACCTGCTTTGCCGCCTGCTTTCATAATTTTAATAAAGTGCTGCAAAAACAAACTGGCGGTTTCGCCAGTTTTTATTGGGAAGTTTTGCTGCACTTCTGCTCTTTCTTTCCCTCCAAACGGTGGATTGGCAAGCACAATATCGTAACGGTCTTTTTCCTGAATGTCGGCAAGGTTTTCAGCAAGTGTGTTGGTATGTACAATGTTTGGTGCTTCTACTCCGTGCTAAATCATATTCATTGTGCCAATAATGTAGGCCAATGATTTTTTTCTTTTCCGTAAAAAGTTTTTTTCTGTAATATTTCAAAATCCTTCGTTGAAAGATTAGGGCGACCATGAAGGTCGCCCGTACTATTTTGCAAATAGTCAAATGCTTCGCACAAGAAACCTGCTGAACCTACCGCACCGTCATAAATTTTTTGTCCTATTTCGGGGGCTACATAATAAATGTACTCTTTTTTATCAAATTCCAAAAAAAACTTAAATCATAATTCCTGACCTTTACACTGAATTGGTTGAAATTCCGATACTTGTTGCAAGTTCATAACTGCTTGATTTAACGGTTCGTTTCAAAATTTTCCAAAGTAGCCCGAGCCTTAAATGAAATAATTAATTCCAGGTCTTCAATAATATATCCATAGCAAGTGTTAAGGAGAATGTGGCTCTTCGTAAATTCCGGCATTCAACACAACCTGCGCCATGCCAGAAAATTGAACCAGGTTTAGCTAAATGAATAACTTCCTTATTTGATCGCTTTCGAAATAAATCTGATCGCTCTAAGAGAGGGAAAATTACAGGATCGATGCGGAAGAGAGTGTAAATTAGATTGTGTAAACTCGGATATTATTGTCTGCACCTGTTTTCTAATATAAAGAGGCTGTCTAAAAAGCTGGAAAAGACTTCGACGCCGCTCAGTCTGACTTCATAAAATCAATTAGTAGGCACATTGAGCAGAGTCGAAATGCGGTAATAAATTGACTTTTTAGACAACCTCCTTCATTTTTTTTAGGTTCGTTTTGCCTTATCCTTTATTCCACAACCAATAGCTTTGGTAAACAATGGATTGGGTTTATTCCCGGCCATAACCGCTTCTATTGCATTCGATAAATAGGCATTTGAAACCTGTGTTTTGTCCTGGTAATTATCGTCAACGGCTCCAATATAGCGAACAATCAAATCATTATTTTCTTTTTGAAGTAAATAAGTATGGGGGGTTTTCTGTGCACCATAAGTACGATATACATTTTGAGTTTCGTCGAAAAGATATGGAAAGGAATATTTCTTTTCTTTGGCTCTGACAATCATTTTGTCGTAAGAATCTTCGGGCGACAATTGAGGATCGTTTGAATTAATCGCAATTACAGGAAATCCTTTCGATTTATACTTTTTATCAAGATCAATAAGCCTGTCCTGATAAGCCTGGGCATAAGGACAATTGTTGCATGTAAAAACAACTACAAATCCTTTGGCATTAGGAAAGTCTTTAAGAGAGACTTCTTTTCCATCTACATTTTTGAGCTTAAAGTCAGTAGCTTTATCGCCCACCTTATACCCCTGAGCACTTGTAAATGCAAGCGTAAGTAGAGATAAACCAAATACAAATATCAACTTTCTCATGGTGAATTTAATTTTTGGTTAATAATTGAATCTAATTCTTTAAAGGAAAATGAAGTATTGTAGGTATTTCGAAAATCCCGGCCATAAATTACTGTAAAGGGAATTTCGCCCGACCAGCCCGGATCAACTTTGTCGATCCAATTGTTTTGATCCGGATCGTCCAATAAAATAACATCCGAACTTATTTGATTTGTTTTTATAAAAGGTAGTAACCGACTATTTATCTGATTAGGCATATCTAAGCTAACCAGTAATATGCGGAATTTTTCATTTTTATACTTCTCTCCTACTTTTTCAATCGCGGGTAACTCGTCGCGGCATGGCCCGCACCAGGTTGCCCAGAAATTAACAAGGTAAACGGTATCATTTTTTTTATTCAATTCAGGTTCGAATTGTTTGAAATTCATTACCGGAACGGAATTTTTCCAGGGTAAAGTTGAAAAGTTAAGGAACCCCAGAAATAAAAAAGTAATTACTGCATTTCTTAGTACATCCATTTTACTTTATTTTGATGCATATACCTATAACACTCGAATTGAAAAAACAGAAGCAGATCATGGACTAAATTGCCTGCAAATTACATCTATCCTAAAAAAGAAAAATCCCGGAGACTTATCACCGGGATTTTCTTAAAAGAAATTCTAAATATTTTAAAAATTATTCACCTGCATCTTCTTCATCACTTTCAATTTCGCCCGGTTCAATTTTTTCAGTAACAGTATTCTCAAAAGAAGTAGTATCAATGAGTACATTTAAATCGTTAATAAATTGTGAATTACTAAAGTCACCATTATCTATTATTTCTTTGATTGCTGCTCTTCTTTTAACAGTATCAGCTATGTCCATGGCCTTTCCACCAAATTTTGCAACAGCAATATCAACATCCGAATAGGTAACATTTGCGGCTTTAATCCATCCCGATTCTATCCATTTTCCTTCTTTTCTCTTACCGGTAATCTCTATAAAATCACCTTGGGTTGCTTTAACAGCAACAATATCCATCTTACTAAAAATCTTATTGTTTTTTGTCAATAAATCAGGGCGGGAGTATAATTCCGCATTCTGACTCAATGCTGCAGGTTTGCTGTCGAGTGAAATAAGAGTGGCTTGCACCCAACCTTCTTTGCCACCCTGCAAACGAACCTTATAGTATTTCATTGGTTTGGATCCAGAGTTATCTTCTTTGGTATCATCTAAATACTCACATTTTTCGCCAAGACTGAGAGATTCCAACCATTTTCCTTTTTCTTCAGGAGTTTCTTTTAAAGCTGCTCGGTCCCAGATACAAACAGCAAATTTTGCTTCATCAGATGATTCCTCTGTCAATCCCTTTGAGGTTTTGGTACCGTTTTTACAATTGATAATTACAAATAAAGACAATGATAGTGCAAGATAAAATAGCTTTTTCATATAAATGGTTTTGTAGTTGGTAATTATCAAATATAGAAAAAAATTAAAACTGGAATATTAAGATTTGCTTTTAAATAAAAAAATCTGATTGCAAAATAATTAAACTGCTTATCCACTTCGGAAAAGTGTTGTTATTAATAAAAATTTCTCACTCTGCCTGCCTGCTGCAGGCTGGTTCGTAATGACAATAAAAAACTTGTTATATGTGGGGAGAGAGGCTGGCTTCGCCAGCCTCTCTCCCCACCACTTCAACTGACCAAAGTCTGTCATTCCGAATGAAATGAGGAATCTTATCTTATGTCGATCTCTGTTTAACTTTTAATTAGTTTCCAGAAAGCACTTGCTTGAAAGGGATAAGCAGTATAATTAATTCAGGAATTTTCGAAAAACCCTGAATTTTTTATGCACCTGAGCTCCTACCCTTTCAAGTTCGGCCAGCATTTTAATGTTTGTTTCCAGAACCAGGTGTATTTCCATTTGATTCAAACTTGCTTTCCTGCACGAATCGATTAGTTTCATAGCCATATAAATTTCGAATCCAAAACCCTGACAAGCAGGTTTAACAGCACCCAACATTAAGTCTAACTGTTTGGTAGTTTTCATGGAACGTAAAATATGGATAAAACCAAATGGGAAAATCCTGCCTTTGGCTTTCTGAACACCAGGTGAAAAATTAGGTAATCCTACAATAAATGCGACTACTTCCTCATCTTTGGTAATTGCTTTCACAAACCTGGGATCCAAAACATCCATATACCTGTTGGCAAATTCAATCATCTCCGGTTCCGTTAATGGAGTAAAGCCGTAAAGTTCACTGTATGTCTCATTAACAAGTCGCAATATTGGAATTACAAAAGGCTTTAATTCCTTTTTTGCTTTAAATTCTTTGATGGTAAAGTTATTTCTGCTTTCAAAACGATGAATGATCCTGTTGTAAACTTCAGGGAGTTGTTTCGTTAAATCAAGCATATATACAAGGCAATCAATATCTTTTTCATATCCATTTTTTTCCAGAAGTTCAACCATATATGGATAGTTCACAGCCGTTGCTAAAATAGGCATATGTTCAAATCCTGATATTTGCAGCCCTTGCGGATCTTTATCCGAAAAACCATAAGGTCCGATCATTTTCACCACTCCAAATTTCCGTGCCCAATTTTCGACAGTTGAAATTAGCAGGTTGGCAACTTCTTCATCATTATAGCATTCAATAAATCCAAACCGGCCTGTTTTTTCTCCGTGTAATTCATTATACTCATTATGAATAATACCCATAATTCTGCCAATGGCAATCTTTTCACGATAAACAAGGTAAAGAACAGTATGACAGTGAGAAAATGCATGGTTTTTAGCGGGATCGAAAAACTTGAACTCATCCATATATATGGGTGGAAGCCAATTAGAATGATCTTTATGA
Organism: Bacteroidales bacterium; assembly: GCA_038320545.1. GTDB lineage: Bacteria > Bacteroidota > Bacteroidia > Bacteroidales > JAAUTT01 > JAAUTT01. Next base: position 20,429 of record JBBQEI010000061.1, on the reverse strand, counting down.
ATTTTCTCAGGCAAATATATAAACTCACGAAGCTGCTTTCGGATCTTCACTTCAACAATCGATAGTGGCATATGCAGTTTTTAGGTTTTTCTTTTTAAATAAAATAAATAAATTTTTCGAAAGCCATAATACAACAGGCGCAGAAATAATTCCTCCAATCACATCAATAGCATAGTGTGCCTTAACATAAACAGTTGAAAGTGACAATAATATAAAAAAAGGAACAAGCCAGTACCATGTCTTTAAATATTTAGGTAGGGCAATAATAATCAATATCAGTACTATTCCTACATGAGAACTTGGAAATGCAGCTGTTGGACGCTCACCAATCATTTCAACCCATTTTACCAACCACCGGAAAATACCGGAATCTGGAATTTGATTATGTAGTGGTTCAAAAAAATACTGAGGCCCGCTCACAGGAATAATAATAAAGGTTATATAGTATATCAGGAAAGAGCAGGTGATATAAAATATTATCTTAACAAATGAGCTCTTGTCGTTTATGAATATGTAAATTGAAAAAATTGCAATGAGAAAGTAGTAAGAGAAATAGCTGAAATTCATTAATTCGCTGAACCATTTATATGGAAAGCTATTGTAAAAGGCAAGACTTGGCTGAAATCCGAAGAGGATAGAATCAAACCTTGCAAAATGATAATCCAAATTTTGAAAGAAAACATTATTAAAAGCATCCGTTTCGGAGTAGAAAAAACTGATAAATATTAATGGATAAGCAATTCTAAAAAATTGGGCTATGGGAATCTTTAAAAATTTGTCGAATAATGGCAGACTAAATATTAATACCATAAAAGCGACTCTAAACAACAGATGCAGGTTTGCATCCAAAATTCGTTGATAAAAAACAAAAATAAAACAGAAAGTAACTATTACATAACTGAGTAATAGCAAGTCGATAGCATTGAAACGCTTGAAATATTTCATTAAGGTTATTTCGGCTGTGATCAAAACGTTTGTAATTTAAAAACTATTCGTGAAGAAATGTCAAAATGGATTGAATTATTGAAAAAACAACCGATAGTTAACATTAGAATGCACAATTTTAGTTTGATATTGTATTATTTGTCGGGTTATTATGTAAATTTAATTTCTGAATTTAAAATTACAACCTTATGAAAAAAATTTTTAAAATAGCATCCTTTACAATTGCCATCCTGTTAATTATTATCGTTCTTATTCCGGTTTTGTTTAAAAAACCGATTATGAATAAGGTGAAGGAAGAAATAAATAATTCCGTCAATGCCAAAGTTGAATTTTCCGATTTTACACTATCCCTCATCCGTGGCTTTCCCAATTTTTATGTAGCTCTTGAAGACCTAACCGTGGTCGGAATCGGTGATTTTGAAACAGACACCCTGATGTCGTTCAAAAAATTCAGTGCCAAAATAGACCTTATCAGTGCTATCAAAATGGAAAATATAAAAATCAAATCTATTTTTCTCGATCAGCCTTCAGTTTATGCCCATGTGCTTAAAAATGGGAAAGTAAACTGGGACATTGTTAAGCCTTCACCTGAAACACCCGAGGACACAACAACTTCAGAACCGCTGGAATTCAAAGCCAGTCTGAAGAAATTTGAAATACGTGATGCCCGTATTGTTTATCAGGACGATTCGTCTAACATGAAGGCCACACTCGATGATTGGGATTTATTTCTGAGTGGCGATTTTACTGCTAATACCACCGATGCTAATATTAAGACTTCCATTGAAAAACTGAATTTTTATATGGAAGATACAAGATACCTGCGCGACACCCGGGTTTCTATCGATGCATTGTTAGCTGCTGATATGGACAAAATGTTATTCACCATTCGTGAAAACGAAATAAAGTTGAATGACCTTTCTTTGGGAATGGAAGGGTTTGTAGCCATGCCAAAGGATGATATTGATATGGATTTAAAGTTTAAAACTAAAAAAGCTGATTTTAAATCGCTGTTATCGCTTGTTCCATCTGTATATATGAAAGATTTCGAAAAAGTACAAACTTCAGGAAATCTTAAACTCGATGGCTTTGCCAGGGGTACCTATTCCGAAAAAACAATGCCGAATGTAGGTATTAATTTAGGTGTAGATAATGCAATGTTCAAATATCCTGATTTACCAAAATCGGTTAACAATATCAACATCGATGCAAAAATATATTACGATGGTGTTCAGGATGACAATACCACGGTAGATGTAAATAAGTTTCATGTTGAAATGGCCGGCAATCCATTTGATATGGTGTTGCACATTAAAACCCCGATGAGCGATATGCAACTGGATGGAAGCTTTAAAGGAAAGATTGATTTTTCGAGCCTGACCGACGTTGTTCCTCTCGATAGCATTACGATGAAGGGAATAATGGAATGTAACATCGATATGGCAGGTAAAATGTCGTCGATTGAAAAAGAACAATACGAAGAATTTAAGGCCGATGGTAATTTGAAACTTTCAAATTTCGAATTTGTAAGCAAAGACTTTCCTCAGGGAATTAAAATAGTCGAAACAAACATGGTTTTCTCTCCCCGATTTTTAGACCTTACTTCTTTTAAAGCATTTATGGGAAAAAGTGATTTGAATATGAACGGAAAGCTTTCAAATTTTATTCCCTATGTATTTAATAATGATACCATCAAAGGAACCTTAAATTTTTCTTCCAATCTGCTCGACATTAATGAAATGATGGGTACGCCAACAGCCGAAGAAACAGTTCCGGAGGATACATCTGCCCTTTCAGTGATTGAAGTTCCAGGCAATATCGACTTTACCTTAAATACCAAAATTGCAACCATCAAATACGACAATATGAGCATCACCAATGTTCAGGGTGCAATTGTTGTACGCAACAGTATTGCTAATCTGAGAAATTTAGGTATGAATATGCTCGATGGCAGTTTGGTGATGAATGGTGCGTACAATACACAGGACGTAAAAAGTCCATTGGTTGATTTTAACCTTAGTATGAAGGATTTCGATATTCCCTCTACTTTTAACACATTCAATACTGTTAAAAAATTAGCTCCTGTTGCTCAAAACGCAAAGGGAAAAATATCAGCCGAAATGGCCATTAATACGAGAATGGATGAACACATGAGCCCGTTGTATAACAGCATGCAGGGAAAAGGTAAGCTAATGTCGAACAGCATCGAAATTGGTGACTCTAAAATGTTCAACAAAATAGCTGATGCTTTAAAAAATGAAAAGCTAAGGAAATTCAGCATGAACGACATCAACATAAGCTTTGAAATTAAAGACGGACGTGTATATATTCAACCTTTCGATACCAAACTATGGACAGGTAAAATGACTATCGGTGGCGACCAGGGAATTGATCAGACCTTGAATTATGCTGTAATTTTCAGCATACCGCGTTCCGAATTTGGAGGAGCTGCTAATAATGCAATTCAGGGACTTACTTCGGCAGTTGCTGCAAAAGGTTTAAATATTAAGGCCAATGAAATGGTAAATATTAGTGCATCGGTGTTGGGAACAGTTTCCAAACCCGAAGTGAAGTTAAATCTTAAAGAAACCGCTCAATCTGCACTTAAAGATGTGAAAGATCAACTTAAAACTGTAGCTACCGAAAAGGTAGAGGCAGTTAAAGAAGATGTAAAAGCCAAAGCAAAACAACAAGCTGATAAGTTAATCAAGAATGCCGAAGTTGAAGCCCAAAAAATCAGGGATGTGGGAAAAACTGCTGCTGATCAGCTCAGAAAAGAAAGTGATATGGCTGCAGAAAAACTGGTTAAAGATGTGAAAAACCCTATTCAGAAAGTAGCACAGCAAAAGCTTGCCGAGAAAACCAAAAAAGAAGGATACGCCAAAGCTGATAAACTGGAGAAAGAAGCAGATGTGAAAGCGCAATCATTAATCGATAAGGCAAAAGCCGAAGCTGAAAAGCTATAACAAAAAAAGGGCTGCAAAAATTGCAGCCCTTTTTTTTTGAAATATTTTGATTAGAAAGAAACTCTTCTTTCCTGAATTCTTGCTTTTTTACCGGTAAGTTTACGCAAATAGTAAATACGAGCGCGACGAACTTTACCATATTTATTAATCTCAATTTTATCAATAAATGGTGAAGTAGTTGGGAATATTCTTTCTACACCTATGTCTCCCGACATTTTCCTTACAGTAAATGTACCTGTATGGCCTGTTCCTCTTTTCTGAATAACAACTCCACGATACTGCTGAACTCTTTCCTTGCTACCTTCTTTAATTTTATAATGCACTGTAACAGTATCGCCTGCAGAAAAATTTGGAGCTTCAGTATTTACAGCTAATGTGCTGTTTACAATATTCATTAAATCCATCACTATGAGTATTTTGAGATTAATTCGATTTTCATAACAGAGCGCAAAAGTAGAAATAATTTTTAGATTAATGATTATTTCCTGAAAAATATTTTTGTTAGTCTTCAGTCGAAAGTCAATAATTGATAGTAAACAGAAAAAACTCCAACTCGCGCGCGTTTGCAATGCGTGCGAATAGATTGCACTGTTTGAAATGGCACTCGTTACAAACGAGCGCCAGCTTTGTACGACTATCGACTATCAACTATCTTCTTAATGCTTCCCTTCCTCAACTTTTAACCTGTCTTTAGTATCTTCCACAACCATTTTTTTCCAACTTTCGGAGTAACCAGGCTGAGAAGGGGCTGCAGGTTGGGTATAGCCATTGTAAAGGAACTTTCCGTCTTTCTCTTTTTTAACATTCCCATCAATGTATTTCACAAGTAGATAATTATTAAGATCGTTCCAAACATTAAAGGTATTATTCCCCATATTTACAGAATAATCAGTTAAAAATTTCCTGGCTTGTTGCGGATCGCTTTTATAAAGATTCAAAGCGGCTTCATCAGTTGCAGTGGTATTGGCTACATATTTGTTTTCAAGTTCCTGTTGTACTTTGGTTACATCGGGCATGATAACACTATAGCGCATATATGCAAAATTGGAAACTCTGTTAAACAGCCAAAAAGCAGAGGTTTCCGAATACTTAAGCATTTCACCGTTTCCTTCAGCAAAAGGTTTAGGAATGGATGTCATACCACAATACATAGGAGTATAAACTGAACTTGCGGCGTCGTCCACACCGAACCAAAGAATTCCTCCAATCCAGTCAGGTAAATTACTTCGGGATTGAGCTATAAAAGAAAATCCTGTTTGTTGTGTAGCTGTAGCTCTTTCGTTGCAATATTCAACACTGTCGACCTGGAAAGTAAGCGGTCTCCAACGGTATGGTAACCCATAAGGACCAGCTCCTGCATCTTTGCTCATGTCCAGTTCAGTTCCTTCGAGGTGGTTGCGCATAAAGTGAAACATATCCTGAACAGTTACTTTTCGGTCAGGTTTAATCCACAAAGGCATTCTGTTAGAAGCATATCCGGTTTTTGAATCTTTGTCAACTTTACCTTTAGCATAATCCCAATATTTGGTACTTTCTTTGCTAACATCGTTAAACATACTCCAAACCCTTATTTCGCAGAAACGAGCGCCATGAAAATCAACCGGAGCATAAGTATCGGAAAAACTAAAATTAGATTCAGTAACATTGTCATTGATGTATTTCTTTTCGCGAGCAAAAGAAATAACATCAGCAGCATGATAACAAGTTTGCGCCGGATTATTAAAATCGTTTACCTTTTGAAATGGGAAAGTAGTAATCCTGGCTTGATTGGCATGGCCAGAAATATAACCATCAGGAATTTGTAAAGCTACCCAAACAGCACCTTTGCTATATTTTTTGGTAATCTTACCTTTTTTGTCCTTTGCCATTTCAGGGGAACCTTTACCAATGATCTCCATAATCCAGGCTTCGTTTTTATCTGAAATAGAAAATGACTCTCCTGAACTATAATATCCATATTCCTCAACAAGGGCAGCGATAACCTGAATGGCTTCACGTGCCGATTTAGAACGCTGAAGTGCAATATACATTAAGCTGCCATAATCCAAAATACCGGTTGTATCTGCGAGTTCTTCCCTTCCACCATAGGTAGTTTCACCAATGGCAACCTGGTATTCGTTCATGTTGCCTATAACAGAAAAAGTATGGCGCACTTGTTTAATTTTTCCAAGAGGTTTACCAGTATCCCATTCATTAATCTGCAATAAAGCCCCCTGTGGGTAATCCATTGCAGGACGGTAATAAAGTTCTCCATATAAAGTATGTGAATCAGCAGCATACGAAATCATTACTGATCCGTCGGATGAAGCCCCTTTTGTTATAATATAATTAGTACATGCTTCAATATCTGCCCAAATAGGAATAGATAGAAATGATAAAAAGATTAAAAGTTTTCTCATAATATCTGAATTATTTAAAATTATCATTTACAAAAATAGAATTTCATACGATATATTACGTTTATTTAAAAACATATAAAATTTTACTCTATTATGCATTTCGATTACCCCCATTATTTTATGATTATTTAACACTTATTTTATATATTTTTTAATTTAACCCTTGTTATTTTAAATATTAATCTTACATTTGTAATGTTAATTAATTGAAACGAAACCTTAACAATTATTTAACACAGGTTTTTTGAAGAATGGAATTAAAAATAATAGCTTTGTAGAAGAAAAAAGTAAAATAAAATTTGGATTGTAATTTTTTATTTCTACTTTTGCGCAGAATTTAACGGTGAGGGTAGTAGTTTATTATTTAATTGATAATTAATACTTTAATCCGTCTTAGAAAGATATATATTATATAAGAATATAAAGAAAACATTAAATAGTTAGTAGTGTTTTTCTCATAAATTAGGTAGTTAGTTAGTAGTTGTAAATGTTAAAAAGGGCCGTTCGTGATGAACCGCCCTTTTTGTTTTATATGAATTCTTCTAATAAATACTTAAATCCTTCTTCGTTAAAATGAAAAAATGCCCCTCCTGCTTTATTCTTAATCAATAATCTTAAGATATCGCCCTTATTGCAATGAGGAACAAATTCTGATAATCGCACCGGGCTTCCCAATTTTTTGAAAAAGCTCTCAAAACGATAAACTGTCTCTTCAGCTGTGGCAACACCAAATACTTCTTTCCCTAAATCCGAAATTCTTTCCGGAATAATATCCATATGATATTTTAACCAGGCTGGATAAACAATGGAAAGTGAAGCTCCATGAGGGATATCGTATAATAATGAAAGTATATGTCCTATGCTATGCACTCCCCAGTCGCCAGTTCTCCGACCATAAGCAGTTGTTCCGTTCAAGGCACAAGTGGAGGCCCACATTATTTTAGACCTGTATTCAAAACTTCCAAGGTCTTCCATAAGTTTTGGCCCATATTCCAATGCCTCTTTAATAATGGCAATTGCAAATTTATCTGCTAAGGTGGCATCGCCATTTCCAAAATAGTTTTCGAGACAATGAGCAATTAAATCGACGATTCCATAAGCTGTATAGTTGGCCGGTACGCTTATAGTATATTCAGGATCGAGAAATGAATATTTTGGAAACATAAAAGGATGACTAAATCCAATTTTCTCTTCTGTTTTGTGGTTTTGGATTACTGATCCACTGTTCATCTCACTTCCGGTTGCTGCCAGGGTAAGGATTCCAATAACCGGAACAGCACCACGGATTTCAATACTCCCTTTCATTACATCCCAACCTTTGCATCCGTTTGAAATACATACAGCGATTACCTTGGCCGAATCCAGAACACTTCCTCCTCCTGCTGCAACAATAACATCGATATTATTTTCAATTCCAATGATTGCAGCTTTATCAACATCTTCGACTGTAGGATTTGATTTAATTCCGTCAAATTCAAATATCTGAGCATCTATTAATTGCAACTGCTTTATAACATCCGAATAAACATCATTTTTCTTAATAGATCCTTTACCATAGACTAATAAGACTTTTTTGCCTATACCTGCTACTACTTTTCCAAGACTTGAAACGACTCCTTTGCCAAAATATAAACTGGTCGGATTATGAGCAATAAAATTATTCATGGCGTATTTTATAAATCAGGATTTAATTAGATCAATTCAATAAACCCCTATTAACAGTTTTTGTTTAAAGCCTTAAATCTCCATTATTTGAATTTGCTTCTTTCAATCTAAATCCTTTTTCATTTCCTGCTCCCTATGTCTTACTATTACAGTAAGATTCATTATTCCAAACTTCTCCATAAGGTGTTTTTTCAGCATTTCGGCAGCGAAAACAGAGCGGTGTTGCCCTCCGGTACATCCGAAATTTACCATTAAACTTGTAAATCCCCGATCCATATATTTCACGATACTCCTATCGGTTATTGAAAATACATCGTTAAGAAAACCTGTTAATTCCGGATCCTTTTCCAAATAAGTAATTACCTCGGGATCAGTTCCCGAAAGATTTTTATATTGTTCGTATTTTCCGGGGTTATGTATTGCCCTGCAATCAAAAACAAAGCCTCCGCCATTTGCAGACTCATCAATTGGAATCCCTCTGCGATATGAAAAACTATTTACATTTACAGTTAACGAAAAATGCGATCGTGCAATGATTCGGAGATAATCCGATTCAACCAGCGTTCTCCAGACTTTACTTAGTTCAGGTACTTTAACTGGTAATTCAACATTGTCGACCAACCATTCCAAATGACTGAGTACCGGAGGAATACTCTGCAAAAAGAGTGGCTTTTTTTCGTACAATCCACGAAATCCATAGGCTCCCATAGCTTGCATCATGCGGATATAAACATACCCATAATAATGCTCCATGAATTTTTCTCTGCTTATATCGAGTTGTTTACCAAGCGAGTCCAGATAATGTTCCAAAAGTTCGTTCCGGACATGGGCTGGTAAATGTGTTTTTGCTTCAAATAATATAGATGCAATATCATAATGAAGTGAACCCTTTCTGCCACCCTGATAATCGATAAAATACGGCTGCTTATTTTTCAACATGATATTTCGGGACTGAAAATCACGATATAGAAAATAATTACAATCGGCCGATAAAAGGTGATCGCATAAGGTATTGAAATCGTCTTCAAGTAACTGCTCGTTAAAAGGAACACGCGAAAGCTTCAAAAAGTAATATTTAAAATAGTTTAAGTCCCACATCATCGATTGGCGATCGAAAGCATGACGCGGATAACATACTGAATAATCCAAATCTGTTGTTCCTTCAACCTGAAATTTAGGCAATTGCTCCAGCGTTTGCTTATAAGCGTCTATTATTTCAGAGTTTACACCATATTTATAGTAGTTATGTTTTTCCATAAACGATAAAAGCATATCGTCGCCTAAGTCTTCGAGCAAATAGATATCGTTTTCAAGTTTTTCACCATATAACTCAGGTACGGGTAACCCTTTTGAAAAGAAGTGCCTGGTGAGATAAACAAAGGCTTCATTTTCCTTAGGATCCTCGTTATAGGCAGCAATAGCCGAATTTACCCCTTCCTTTAAACGATAATACTCCCTGTAAGATCCAGAAGGTGGTAATTTTACAATATCAGAAGGTTGAACTCCAAACTTGCTATAAAACAAGGAGGAAAAAATTTCAATTTTTTTAATTTCGTTCATTCAGTAGTTTTTAACTAGTGTTATGTCATTCGTATTCTGTCTTCGACTCCGCTCAGATTGACAGGACGTTAGTCATGCTGAGCGGAGTCCAAGCATGGTTGACACCTCACTAGTGCTTGATTAATCCAAATACAAAATAAGCTAATTACACCTATTTTAACAATTAATTATGGTTTAAGTAAATTTATATGATAAATTCATGTTTTGGCTATTATTAATGTATAAAAATCTGTTGTCCGGTAAAAAAGCCAGATTACCGGCAATAACTGCCTAAAAAATAATTAATCATCCAGATGTTTAACTTGCTTCTATTTTATTAAATTTGATTATAAGCAAAAATATATCCTATGCGACTCGAAATATACGGAAAAGCTAACCTTAACTTTGTTGAATTTAATATTACCGGTGATAATGAAGATTACAAACCATGTGATGATGAGTCACTTTACATGGACACCGAAGTATTTAATTTATTTACCCATTGCTTCGAGAAAAGTGATAAGCTGTTTGATTATTTTGGACCTACCCGTTATAATGTAAGAAATATCATTCCCTTATTGAATGAATTAAACAACAATTTAGAAAAGCTTAAAGCAATAAATTCCCTCGATTTTTTTATTGATTTTATTGGATCATCGTTTTTAGGTACAAATTTTATCTATGAAATTGAAAAACACGATAAAAGCTGGAGCTTGAACTGGGAACAATATTGTCGTAAACTGGCTTCAATTAATTCGGGTTTGATAAGTGTTGTAACTAAGTGTATAGAACAATCCAGAACTTTTTGGGTAATTGGGTATTAAATACAGCAATTAGTTTGTTAGGTTTTTAGGTATTAGAGTTGAGGGATACGGTCTCGATAGCTATCGGGAGCGGGTTAGGATATGGAAAATCAGGATTTGTTATACTGCCGTTCACCAAAAATCAGACTTCCTACCCTCACCATTGTGCTGTCCGACAAAATTGCCAATTCATAATCAGAAGACATTCCCATCGAGAGTTCCTTAAAATCAGGATTTGCTGAAAAATATTTTTCTTTGAGTTTTATAAAATATTCTTTTAGCTCTGAAAACTCTCTTTTTATTATATATTCATCGGAAGTATAGGTTGCAATCCCCATTACTCCTGCTATATTGACATTTTTTAACTCTTTATACTCATTGCTTTCGAGACAATCAACCAATTCCTGCCTCGAAAATCCAAATTTGGTTTCTTCTTTGGCAATATGAATTTGTAACAGACAATTTATTTTTCGCTCAATTTTTAAAGCTTCCTTGTTAATTTCCTTTAAAAGCTTTAAAGAATCGATGGACTGGATATAATGTACAAACGGAACAATATATTTTACCTTGTTTGTTTGAAGATGACCTATCAAATGCCAGCGGATATCTTTAGGCAATGCTTCATATTTACCAAGCAGTTCCTGAACTTTGTTTTCACCAAAATCAAGTATTCCAGCCTGATAAACTTCCATAATCTCAGCGGCAGTTTTTGTTTTTGAAACTGCTACTAATTTTACCTGCGGTGGAATTTTCGCTAAAACCTGATTAAGATTATCTGTTATGCTCATTACATATCTACAATCACTTGATTTTGTACTAGATCATCAAAAGTTTGTCTTTCTCTTATTAAATAATCTTTCCCTTTCATTACCATTACTTCAGCGGGTTTTAACCTGCTATTATAATTGGACGACATTGAAAAACAATAAGCTCCGGCATTCATAAAGGCTAAATAATCGCCTTCGTTAATTTCACTGATTTTTCGATTCCATCCAAAAGTATCAGTTTCACAAATGTAGCCAACTACCGTATAAATTCTTGGCTTTCCTTCCGGGTACGAAACATTAACAATATGATGGTACGAATCGTAAAACATAGGCCTGATCAAATGGTTTAAGCCAGTATCAAGTCCGGCAAATACAGTAGAGATGGTATGTTTAACCACATTTACTTTAGCAACGAAGATACCCGCCTCACTTACCAGAAATTTGCCCGGTTCGAAATGCAAACTAAGCTCCCGGCCATATTCTTTACAAAAGTCATTGAATAATTTAGATAAATCACTACCAAGTTGTTTGATATCGGTAAAATAATCATCCTGCTTATAAGGCACTTTGAAACCACTTCCCATATCAATATAATGCAGGTCGCTAAAACTTTTAGCGGTATCGAGCATAATCTGAGCACCTTTCAGAAAGACTTCCACATCGAGAATGTCGCTGCCTGTATGCATATGCAAACCTTCCACATTCATTTTGTGTAGTTCAACCATACGCAATACATGTGGCATCTGGTAAACCGATATTCCAAATTTAGAATCGATATGACCGGTTGAAATCTTTGAATTTCCGCCGCCCATAATGTGCGGATTAATCCGGATGCTTATAGGAATAGACCCACCATATGACATTCCAAATTGCTCCAGAATATAAATATTATCGATATTGATATGAACCCCAAGTTTCACTGCCTCATGATACTCGTCGAGCGATACACAATTGGGAGTATAAATGATATCAGCAGGTTTGAAGCCGGCAAGCAAGCCAAGCTGAACTTCCTGAATAGAAACAGTATCGAGCCCTGAACCGAGTTTATTGAAAAACTTGAGAATACTAATATTTGTCAAAGCTTTACACGCATAATTTATTTTTACGCGAGTTTTACTGAAGGCTTTTAATAAACGGTTGTACTGCGATTCCATTTTACCGGTATCGTAGATATACAAAGGCGATCCATATTTCTGAACAAGGTCGAGAACCGGTATTCCACCAATGAGGTACTTGTTGTTAACTAATTCCATTGAAAATTTGAATAAAAAAACAAAGATAAGTGAGTGAAAGAAATAATTGCAGGATTACTGCATTTATAACGTTTAATTCCTAACAAGTTAAAATTTTAACAGAATAATTACTTTTTTAACTTACTGAATGAGGTGATCACTCCTTTGATAAGTGCCGAGCTAAATCCCTGATGTTCCATTTCATTTAAACCAACAATAGTAATTCCCTGCGGAGTAGTTACTTTATCAATTTCCTGTTCTGGATGTCTGCCACTTTCGAGGATAAGCTTTGAGGCTCCTAATATAGTTTGGGCTGATATAAGCTGAGCTAACTCTGAATTAAAACCAATTTCAATCCCTCCTTGCATGGAAGCACGTAAAAAACGTAAAGCAAAAGCGGTTCCGCAAGAACCAATTACGGTTGCAGCATTCATCAGGTCTTCATTAATCACGACGGTTTTCCCCAACTGGTTAAAAATATTTACCACAAGTTCTTCCTGCTCTGGCGTAACATTTACAACCGACATGCAGGTCATCGATTCCTGAATAGATATTGCCGTATTGGGAATAATACGAAAAATTGGCATAATACCAACTGATTCTAGTATCTGTGCACAAGTAATCCCTGCCGCAATAGAAAGTAACAGCTGTTTTTCAGGATCCAGAAAACTTTTGATCTGATCGAGTACCAGGTTTATATGATAAGGTTTTACAGCTAAAAGAATAATATTAGCTTTTTTAACTGCTTCTACATTATCGGAAATTACTTGTACTCCTTTTTCTTTGAGAAACGAAAGTTGTTTTTGCCGAATATCGGAAACAATGATGTTTGAAGGTTGAAAAAGACCCGATTTGATAAGACCTTCTGCAATTGCTGCGCCCATATTGCCACCACCAATGATGGAAAAGATTTGATTATTCATGATATATTTATTATATAAATTATTCTAGCAAACAATTACTGTTCCTACAATGGCATTATCCTGTTTAAAAGCCTGGGGGCCACAAATAGTTACCTGTTTAACGCCGGAATCAATCGCTTTAAAAGCATTTTCCAATTTTGGAATCATTCCAGCCGAAACAACACCTGACAAAACATATTCATTAAAAGATTTTTTATCTATTTTGGAAATCACTGAATTTTCATCTTCAGAATTCATTAAAACTCCGTTTTTTTCCAGACAATATACCAGATTTACCTCGTAATAATGCGCCAGAGCAATGGCAATAGATGAGGCAATGGTATCGGCATTGGTATTTAGCAAAATTCCATCTCCATTATGAGTAATTGGGGCACAAACAGGAACAAGACCCATCGCCAGGAAACTGTTTATAGTATTTGAACTAATGTCTTTTGCGTAAACATCGCCAACAAATCCATAATCGATATCTTTCACAGGGCGTTTAACAGCAGGAATAATGTTGGCATCGGCACCAGTGAGACCTAAAGCATCACATCCTCTTTGCTGGAGCCGGGCAACAAGTTTTTTATTGATCAATCCGGCATAAACCATAGTTACAATTTCGAGCGTTTTCTCGTCGGTTATACGCCTGCCATCTATCATAACAGGCTTAATTCCTAATTGTTCCATTAAAACATTGGCTATTTTGCCACCTCCGTGAACCAAAATTTTTTTCCCGGGTAATGCTGAAAAATAGTCAAGTAAATTATCGAGAAATGACTGGTTATCGAGAATATTACCACCAATTTTAATGATTGTTAATTGATCCACAATTTTACTTTTTAAATGTTAACAGTTGCATCCATCACTTTTCGTAATGAACAAGCCAAGCGGTTGACAAACAGATCAGCTTCGCAGGTTCCCATGTTTAATGGCGGTAACAAACGCAATACATTTTTATTGGACGAAGAACCGGTAAAAACTTTTTCTTCCCTGATTAAAACATCACGTAATTTATTAATTGGAAAATCGAATTCCAAACCCAACATCAAACCTCTTCCGCGAATAGCTTTTATTTCCGGTATTGCCTTGAGTTTTTCGATAAGGTAATTACCCACCATTTCGGCATTTTCGATCAACTGATCATCTTCCATAATTTCAAGAACTGCAATGGCAGCAGTACAAGCCAGATGATTACCCCCAAATGTGGTCCCTAACAAACCATATTTAGCCTTAAACTCAGGGCTGATTATTGTTCCGGCAATCGGAAAACCATTGCCCATGCCTTTGGCAACCGTAATAATATCAGGTTTTATCCCGGAATACTGATGTGCAAAGAATTTCCCTGTACGTCCATATCCCGATTGTATTTCATCTAAAATCAGTACTACTTTATATTTTTTACACATAGCACTAAGATCTTGCAGAAACTTTTCGGAAGGTTCTACAATCCCATTCACACCCTGGATTCCTTCAATGATAACCGCACATGTGTCCTGTTTTTGAAGTTCCAATTCAACTGCATTAATATCACCAAAATTGAGAAAAGTAACATGTTGGTTAAAATTTATCGGAGCTGAAATAGATGGATTATCGGTTACGGCAACTGCACCGGAGCTACGTCCATGAAATGCTCCTTTGAAAGCGATCACCTTACTCTTCTGAGTATAGAATGAGGCTAGCTTCAGTGCATTCTCATTGGCTTCAGCACCCGAATTGCTTAAAAATAAAAAATAATCATCATAGCCTGATAACCTTCCCAGTTTTTGAGCCAACTCTTCCTGTAAGGAAATAATTACTGAATTAGAATAGAAACCAAGTAACTGCAATTGATCAGATAATTTTTTAACATAATAAGGATGTGAATGTCCGATGGAAATAACGGCGTGACCTCCGTATAAATCGAGATAACGTTCACCATTTTTATCAATAACATAACATCCTTCGCCTTTAACGGGCTCTATATCAATGAGTGGATAAACATCAAATAGTTTCATTTATAAAATATTAGTTGCCCCGATAGCTATCGGAAGTATTTAGTTGTCCCGATAGCTATCGGGAATAGTAAGAAATTACTAAAATGCGACTGGTTTTAAATTCAATCCAGCTTTTTCATCGATTCCAAACATGAGGTTCATATTTTGAACTGCTTGTCCGGAGGCTCCTTTTACCAAATTATCGATCACCGAAGTAATGAATATTTTATTGCCATGTTTTTCGATGGAAAGTAAACATTTATTGGTGTTAACAACTTCTTTAACACTAATTTCTGATGATGAAACAAATGTAAATGCGGCATCTTTATAAAAATTTTTATAAAGATTTAATGCTTCTTCTTCATTTAATGGACAATTGGTATAAGCAGTAAGAAAAATACCCCGGGTAAAGTTTCCACGAACGGGAATAAAATTCAGTTCGGGTATTTTTGCAGAAGCAGCAATCTCCAGTGTTAGCCGCACTTCTTTCAAGTGTTGGTGCGAAAAAGCTTTATAAACGGAAATGTTATTATTTCTCCAGCTAAAATGAGTAGTATCGCTTAAAGCCTGGCCTGCACCAGTAGAACCGGTTATACCATTGATATGAACTTCATCCTGAATCAACTTAGCTGAAGCCAATGGAAGCAAAGCCAATTCGAATGCAGTTGCAAAACAACCCGGATTGGCAATATTATTTGCTTTTCTTATTTCTTTTCTTTTTAATTCGGGCAAGCCATAGATAAAATCCCGTTCTTCTGTTTCGGACTTAAATGCGCCATGCAGGCGA
The DNA here is from genome assembly GCA_038320545.1 of Bacteroidales bacterium. GTDB lineage: Bacteria > Bacteroidota > Bacteroidia > Bacteroidales > JAAUTT01 > JAAUTT01. The sequence goes on along the minus strand of JBBQEI010000061.1, from coordinate 4,448 downwards.
AAATCCTGACTAAGGTCAATAATTTTAACATGCGAGGGAATCGAGTTTTTCAAAAGAAATTCCTGCGATTTTCCATGTCCAAGGCAAAGAAATAGGACATCGGCAGTCCCGATGTTATTGGTAAAAATTAATTCTGTTTCTCCCAGCAAATCTTTATGGGCATTGTAAACCGGTTGTCCATTATGACTTGAACTATGGATAAAAGCTATTTCAGCTTGCGGATGATTTAATAAAATCCGGATTAGTTCACCAGCAGTATAGCCTGCACCACCAATTATTCCAACTTTAAAGCTCATGGCTGTATATCTTTATCGCCGTTTGTATCTTTATTTCCGTTTTCTTTAATACCATTTGTAACCTGTTGTACCTTCAAAAAGATGGTTTCCTTGATATGGCTGAGACGTTCCAAAACCTTTAATTTTTTTAGAAAATCAAATTTTTGATTTTTATTTTTAGGATCGTACAACATCGCTGTGCAAAGGCACATCTTTCGTTGATTCCGCATCAGTATATCATAGTTAGGACAACTGGAGCATCCTTTCCAGAATTCATCATCATCGGTAAGTTCTGAAAATGTAACAGGGCGATATCCCAAGTTGGAATTGATTTTCATAACAGCCAGACTGGTTGTGATACCAAAAAGTTTGGCTTCCGGAAATTTTTTCCTTGATAAGTCAAATGTTTTTTGTTTCAAACTACGGGCTATACCTGATTTTCTATATTCGGGAGCTACTATCAAACCAGAGTTGGCAGCAAACTTTCCATGACCCCAGCTCTCGATATAACAGAAACCCGCGATTTTATCTTCATAAATGGCAACCACAGCTTTTCCCTCCATCATTTTTTCCTTGATATAATCGGGAGAACGTTTGGCAATACCAGTTCCGCGAATTCTTGCCGATTCCTCCATCAAACGGCATATTTCTTCAGCATATATCAGATGGGTCGCATTGGCAACCTGTATTTTAAATTTCTTGTTTTGCATTATGATAAGTAAAATTCTTGATAAAATAGAATAGGATATACTGATTGAAAGAGCAGGTTACGTAAACCCGCAAAGATATATTAGCCCAGGGCGGGCCTAGGAGAACGATATGCATCAAGGACGATAATATACATCACTTTTTGTAAATACATTTTCAGTTCTGTTTATGGGATGCAAATATACCAACGAAATTAATAAATGCAACGAAAAACATGAAAAAAGTCATAAAAAAGAGAAGATGGAAGTTAGAAGGGAGAAGTTACAAGTAGTTAGAAGGTGGAAGGTGGAAGGTGGAAGGTGGAAGGTGGAAAGTGGAAGTAGAATAGCCGGATTTAGTCGTAAGTCGTAGGTCGTAAGAAAATACAAAAAAATAAAGTACGAAGTACGAAGTAAAAAGTAAGAGGGCCAATTTTTTTGGTTTTATCTTATTACTTGTTACTTATTACTTTATACTTTTATTTGCACTTCTTACTCTTTCGAAGTTGAATTGTTTCGCCTTCAGTTGGTTGGGATGTTGGCTCTATACAATTATTTTTATAAAGCCGTGATAGCTTTACTCCGAATAATTGAGAAATATGCTGCATCGTTTCACCTTTTTTCACAATATAGGTGTCGTAACCCCTGGCGGCACGATTTCGTTTTGGCTGAATATATAAAATATCGCCGGCTTTCAATATGAAATCTGTAGTTAAATCGTTGTATTTAGGCAATTCCCATCGCATCATTTCAAGTTCATCAGCCAGTTTACCAAATGAATCTCCATCTTTTATAACAATATACTGAACTCTGTTTCGCTCAAATATTTCATGCGAAGCAAGTGAAAATGTAAAGCCATCGTCAGTGGCAGGTGATTTACGGACATGTTTCTTTGGTTTTGCCAACGATGATTTGTCAACATATACTTCCTGATCGTAAGCATACAATTTAAAATCTTCAATAATTTTGATGAGCATTTGCGGATAACTTGGATTTGTAGCATAACCGGCTTTTTTTAATCCTTGCGCCCATTTTTTATAATCGGTCGAAGCATATTCGAAAAGAAAGCTGTACCTGCTTCCCTGTTTTAGAAAGTTAGTATGATCCTTAAATGACTCTTCAACAGAATTGTATTTACGAAAGCACTCATTTTTGTCATCATCATCATGGTAAACTTTTTTACCGGTCCAGTTATGACATTTAATACCAAAATGGTTTTTTCCTTCAGTTGCTAGACTGCTGTTGCCGTTTTCCGATTCCAGCATCCCCTGTGCAAGGGTGATGCTGGCCGGAATACCACTACGTTGCATTTCCTCAATAGCAATCTCCTTATATGTCTTTATATATTCTGCCGGTGCAATTTTTTTTGCCTTCTGCGAATACCCATTCAGGCTAAAAACCAAAAATATCAATGCTATATATTGAAAGCGCTTCATTCTCTATTCATTTTAATCGGTTCAAATTTACTATACTTGAATGTATAGAGAACGTGGTTGTTGAGAAATTGGTACAATTGTTAAAATTTAGTGAGTTTTACACCTTTTTCTCCTTCCATTTACCTTTCCTGAAAAGAATAAAAGCAATGATTGCAATAGCCGACTCAGCTGCGACAATGCTAATATATACGCCTACCTGATGCAAGCCCAAACTCATTGCAAGAAACCATGCCAAAGGAATCTCCAAAAGCCAGAAACAGAAAAAATTAATATAGGTTGGTGTGTTTGTATCACCCGAACCATTAAAAGCCTGAATCATAACCATTCCGACCCCGAACAATATAAAACCATAACTTATCGTCCGAAGACTTTCGGCAGCATATGGAACAACATCCGGGTCATTTGTAATTAATTGTACAATTTGTGTAGGAAAGAAAACAAAGACAGCCCCCACTATACCTAATACAAAAAAGTTTACCAATGCACTAAATATGACAGCTTTCTCCGCACGATCAGGTTTGCCAGCCCCTAAATTCTGCCCCACAAGTGTAGAAGCAGCATTGCTTAAGCCCCACGAAGGAAGCAATGCAAATATAATAATCCTTATAGCTACTGTGTATGCCGCAACAACAACACTGCCGAACTTGGCAACAATTACCATCAGAAATATCCAACTGGCAGTACCAATTAAATTTTGGGCAATTCCTCCACCCGCAACTTCAAAAATGTGTTTTATAAGTTTCCAGTCGAAATGAACATGGTGCCATCGAATTTTGATCCGGTGTTTGCCCCTGCTCAGGAGCCAGAATTGATATATAACTGCCAGTCCACGGCCTGTGGTTGTTGCAACAGCTGCGCCCGTTACGCCCAATTCAGGAAATGGGCCCCAGCCAAAAATAAAACAAGGATCGAGAACCATATTGATAATATTGGCTACAATCAAAACTTTCATTGCAATGGCGGCATCGCCCGATGAACGGAATATGGCATTATTAATAAAAAGCAGCATGATTATGACATTGCCGGTTATCATAATCGACGTGAACATCCACCCTTCTTCTATCACTTTTGAACTTGATCCCATCCAGGTCAGGAGTGTTTTAGAGCCAAATACGCCAATCATAGCAATAGAAAGAGAAACTAAAGTTCCTGCAACAATCGACTGAAATGCCGCCCTTGCAGCACCGTCAGGATTATGTTCGCCGATTCGTCGCGATACAATGGAGGTTGCTGCAAAACTTAACCCCCAGGCAATAGCATAAATGATGGAGATCATACTTTCGGTAATGCCAACAATGGCAACAGCATCAGCTCCAAGTTTCTGAACAAAATAAATATCAACTATGGCAAATGTCGATTCCATCACCATTTCCAATACCATAGGAATGGATAACAACAGTATAGCCCGGCTTAACTTTCCTTCTGTAAAATCCTGTTCAGTACCAGTCAAAGCTTCCCAAACATCTCTAAAAAATTGATTTATATTTTTTGACAACATGACCATTAAATAAGTGCTGATGCATCAATCCAAGTATAACTATGGTATTAAAACAAGATGAGCTTGAAATAAAGCGACAACAGCGAATTGAAATAAAAAGAAATTGATTTTAGATTTAAGCTATGATTTTCCCGGCAGCAACTCGGGTGGCGTTCAGAACTGAATAAAAAAGACCGGTCGGATGAAAACACACACTCTTATGAATTGGGGAAAAATTCATATCTGCGACAGAAATAGCTGTTGTTTTCATCGAAATAATTTTTTAATGAAGACACAAAAATATTTAATTCGTTTATTATAACCAAATTAAAATCTGCCGCATTCTTATGTTTATTACCTAAAGATTATACCTTTAAATTATAATAACTTTTGTCCGGTAAAAAATAATTAGATTACCTCCGGTGAGATCGCTTCGCTAAGTCCTTCGCTTCACTTTGAATGACAGGAATTTTTCATTTTCACAGTAGAGTGGTGGGGGGGGGGGGGGGGGGGGGGGGGGGGGGGGGGGGCGAGCGCCGCAAACAAAACAAGGAAAAAAGAAAGTGAGGAGAGT
>JBBQEI010000060.1:0-27334 GCA_038320545.1 Bacteroidales bacterium | reverse complement strand
CAATAATATGCCTCCCAGCATGGCAATATAACGTGGACCTATTTTATCCTGAGCTCTGCCGGCAAAAATCATCATAAATGCAAATACAGCAATTGAAACAGAATAGGGTAGGGAAGCCATCGTACTTGTCCAGTGCCATTGTGCTACAAGAGCTTTCTGAAATACTCCCCAGGTATAAAGCAATCCGAGTACAAGGTTTACGCCCAAAGCTGCAAAAGTCACAATCCAGCCGATTGGTTTAGTAGTTTTTGACATGTTAGTTTTTGATTTTAAGGTTAGTCATGGTTTTACAATAATAGTAATTCGAAATGAAATATGGCATTTCATTTTACGAAATATAATTTAATGTCGTTAGTTTAGGAAATGAATAATTAATCCTCACTTCGACTTCGCTCACTTCGACTCCGCTCAGTGTAACAAAGATACCAGTTTGTCAGGCTGAGCGGAGACAAAGCCTTATTCCCAGTGCAAGTAATGCAAAAATTGCAGAATTTGCCTGGGATATTTTTTTGCTTAAAAGGTTGGTCGGATTTTTGATTGAATTTTATCCTAAACCTGGAATTGTTTATCTTCGCCCTGAAGCTTATTTATTGATTATTAGTGAACTTGTTTATTAAATGGACATTCACCATATTTTTATTTATTCAAACAATAACGGTAAGGAAGCTGGTGAACTTGCCAATTTCGGTTTAACCGAAGGTAGTTTTGTATTCATAAAAGGGCAAAGTATTCCTTAAAAAATATTTTATTAATGAACAAAAAAGCAATTATTCTTGATTTAGATAATACCATTTACCCTGTTAGTTCAATTGGTGACAAGTTATTTAAAGACCTTTTCAGTTTAATACTTTCCAGTGGTGAATATAAAGGCGACTTTGAAGATATAAAGTTTCAAATTATGCGAACCTCATTTCAGAAGGTGGCCAAAGAATTTTCGTTTAGTGAAAGTTTGTTTCACGAATCTATGGAGTTGTTGAAAAACCTTACTTATGAGGAACCCATGGAGTACTTCGATGACTATAAAGAAATTATTGATATTAAAATTCCAAAATATCTCGTCACGGTTGGTTTCAACAAACTTTAACAGAGTAAAGTGTAACTTAGAACGTTCCCTCTCCTTGAGGAGAGGGTCAGGGTGAGGTAATGGCTCCTCACCCCCTTCCGATAGCTATCGGAACTTTCTCCTAAAAGAGAGGGGAGATGCTTCGAACTGAGCGTTTGGGGTTAATTAGGAGAATATGTTCATTGAATAAAAGTATGTAAATAAAGGTTCCATTTTACCTCTAAGTAACTTAGAACGTTCCCTCTCCTTGAGGAGAGGGGCAGGGTGAGGTGAAATGCCAGGGTGAAGTGAAAATGCCCCAATTAACACGCATTTGCATTGCAAACTAAAATAAATAATAACAAATAAACAAAACAGAAAACAGATTATTAACATTAAAACCTAACACTATGCAACAACGGATTATTAACTTTTTAAAAATGACTTCGGGCGTAATTGCCGGGATGCAAAAAGAAAAATCGGTATGGGAAGAGGAAGAGGAGATCGTAGCAGTATTTACCGATGTAGTAAATGTTTATAAAAACATTGAAAGTAAGAATCATGGGATCCTGGGCACGGATACTTACCGGATTTACAAACGAAAAGGATAACCTTTTCGACAAACTTACACACCTAACTTATAAGTTGTGTAAAAAATGAGTGGTTATGCAAAGCGTAATAAGGATTATGCCTTATTGCCGCTGGTGGATGTATCGCTTTCGACCCTGCAACGTGGGATAGAAAAAGAGGCTGTAGAACGTTGTGCCGCCATTGTTGAAAAAGCAACAGTTTTGTTGCCTCTGATAGCATCCTTTAAGGTAAATGATGCCCAATTGGCTACTATGTTGAACATTGAAAAGTACTTTGAAGAAATATTTATCGTAGACCCAACCGTGTCTATACTTACCAAAAAAGAGATCTTTCAAAATATATTGAAGGAGAAGAATTATAAAGCTGAAGAGGTGATTATAATTGGCGATGATATTAAATCGGAAATTAAAGCAGGTCAGGAATTAGGGATTGAGTCAATTTTGTATGATCGTGAAGGAAAATGTAATCAGGAGAAGAGTATCAGAAGTTTTCGGGAATTAGCAGATAAGTTGAAGTAACTAATACTTTGCTGTCTGCTATGTTTGGAATTGACTTTTAAAATTAGTGCAATATTATTTCACTTAAATAATATTAACTTAATTTATTAAGTAATACTTTTGTTGGGTTTAAAAAAAATGAATGAAACGAATTGGAGAAAGAATAAAAAAGAAGAGGGAATTGCTGAATCTTCATTTAAACGAATTGGCCGAAAAAGTCGGAGTAAGCCCCAGTGCCCTCTCGCAAATTGAAAAGGCTAAATCGTTTCCATCCATCTTAACATTGAAATCAATAGCCGAAAATCTGCATACCACAGTAGGGGATTTGATAGGTGAAAATGAATCTCTTGCAAATAATCCAGTTGTTTATAAAAAAGATATAAAATTTATCGACCAGAATAAATCTGGCGCCCTCATTTATTTGCTATCTCATCATGATATCAATAAGCAAATGGATACATATCTGATCCGGTTTTCCAAGGGATCCGGTATGGATGGATTTTTTTCAAACACATTCGGACAAATATTTTGTTATATATTAACTGGTGAAGTGCGGTATGATTTAGAGGGGAAAAGTTATATTTTGAAATCGGGTGATACAATTTACTTTAATGCAAAGTCGTCGTATGATGCACTCAATATTTACGATGGTATCAGTGAAATTCTCTGGATTCAGTCTCCTCCTCACTTTTAAGGATACATACAAAAATTAAGTAATACTTAATAAATTAAGTAAAAAAATCTATCTTTGTGACCGAAAAAATTACAATAATATGAGTGAATTATTTAAGGTACTTGAGAAGAAAAGAATAAGTTTGCCCGATGACGCTTTAGTGGTATTAAGCAGTTGTAAATCGTTCACTGTTTTCGATACTGTTAAGCAATTGGCTATTGCTGCAATGGGAAACGATACGAATAGTAAATTTGAGGTTAAGTACAACATTCCCGAAAAAGGCGAATTTACTGAAGCCATTATACACAGGGTAAGTAATGGAATTTCGGCTAATTATACCGAATCGTATATGCGTCGGAGAGATCCGGACACCATGGCCATTGCTGATGATCTGCCCAGTGATAAAGAAAGATTTAAAGACAGATTTGGTTACGAATTTGATATTCTTCGGAAAGATACTTTAAAATGGCTCAAAGAGCAGGATTTAGCAGTGTTCTTTTATTTTGCGGGAAGAGATAAGATTGGTTCTGGTGGTATTGCCATTGCTCCGGCAAATGCTGGATTTTTTGCCATGGGTCTGGCAATGTTGCAAAGTATCATTCCTATCAAAGAATTACCTGAAGAATTTTCAATTGACTCAGCAATTTATGTAGCTCCAACTTTTCGTCACACTCATTTTAATGGAAAGCAGATTGTGGTACACAAACGTTCTGAAAGTATTCACGAGATATTCTCCTATAACTTATATCCGGGGCCAAGTGCCAAAAAAGGCCTGTATGGTGCATTACTGACCAAAGGTGAAAAAGAGGGCTGGATAACCGCTCATTGTTCTACTGTTCAGGTGGTCAGTCCATATGATAATATTACAACATTTATGCATGAAGGGGCAAGTGGTGGTGGAAAAAGTGAGATGCTCCAGAATATTGTAAGAGAGCCAAATGGCCAGGTTCAGATAGGTGAAAATATTCTGACCGGTGAAAAAAGGTTAATCAATTTTCCATTATTCTGTTCTTTTAACCCGGTTACTGATGATATGGCCCTTTGTCATCCATCTCTTCAGAAAAACAATGGGAAATTAACCGTTTTGGATGCTGAAAATGCTTGGTTTATCCGTGTAGACAGCGTAAATGATTATGGGGATGATCCATTTCTTGAAAAGCTTACTATAAAATCAAAAGAGCCATTATTGTTTCTGAATATCCAAACAAATCCTGACAGCACAGCTTTAATATGGGATCATATTGAAGATAGCCCCGGTAAAAAATGTCCGAATCCCAGAGTAGTTGTTCCCAGAGCGATTGTTCCCGGTATATTAAATAAGGCTGTTACTGTCGATATCAGAAGTTTTGGAGTAAGGACCCCGCCTTGTACAAAAGAGAATCCAAGTTATGGAATTATTGGATTATTCCATATTTTGCCGCCTGCACTTGCATGGTTGTGGCGATTGGTTTCGCCCCGCGGGCATGCAAATCCAAGTATAGTTGGTACTGGTGGAATGGAAAGTGAAGGTGTTGGCTCTTATTGGCCTTTTGCAACCGGCAAAATGGTTTTGCATGCCAATATGTTGCTTGAGCAAATCATCCAAACTCCGCGAATGAGGTATACTCTCGTTCCTAACCAACATATTGGCGCATGGAAGGTTGGTTTTAAACCTCAGTTGCTGATGCGCGAATATTTAACACGCAGAGGCAATGCAAAATTTAGAAGCGACCAGTATCAACATGCTAGAAGTCCGCTTTTAGGATACGAATTAAATTATCTTACCATAGAAGGGGCAAAAATACCTTCAAGGTTCCTTCAGGTGCATCGTCAAATAGAAGTGGGAACAGAAGGTTATGATGCAGGTGCTGAAATACTTTATGATTTTTTTAAAAAAGAATTACAAAAATATCAATCACCAGAATTATCAGGTGTCGGTAAAAAAATTATCGATGCATGTTTGTCAGGAGCAACAGTCGACGATTACATTTCGATTATACCTATGAACTATCAATATTCATTTTTTACAATTAAAGACGATGAGCAAAGTAGTGATTATAATGGGCTCTAAAGCCGACCTTGATTGGGCAAACCAGATTCGTAAAGTATTGGATTATTTTGGCATAGAAAACGTGGCGAGAATTGCCTCAGCACATAAAGTTCCGTTGAAATGCTATAACCTGATCAAAGAATACGAAAAGGAAAATGTAGTTTTCATTACCATTGCCGGTATGAGTAATGCTTTGAGCGGTTTTGCCGATGCCCAAACGTATTGTCCTGTAATTGCATGCCCGCCGTACAGCGATAAATTTGGGGGCGCCGATGTTTTTTCAAGCATCCGTATGCCATCGGGAGTGGCTCCCTTAACTGTGCTTAGCCCGGAAAATGCTGCTTTTGCCGCTGCTAAAATCATTGGTTTATCTAATCCTTCCATTCAAAAGAAAATTTCAGAATATCAGGCAAAAAAGCGGGACGAATTGGAAGAAGCTGACAATTCAATTCAATAAAGGATTTATTTTAATAAGGTAGATTTATCGAAACTATAGATATTGCCGCTAACATTATCAGAAATGGGGGAGTTGTGGCATTCCCAACTGAAACAGTTTACGGATTGGGTGCAAATGCACTTGATCCGATAGCTGTGGCTAAAATTTTTAAGCTGAAGGAAAGGCCTTCCTTTGATCCTTTAATTGTGCATATTGCCTCTTTCGACGATCTTGAAAAACTTACGCGTAATTTGGATGAAAAGGTAATCCTTTTAGCCCGTCATTTCTGGCCTGGACCTTTAACCATAGTTCTTAATAAAAGTGACATTGTACCGGAAATTGTTACCTCCGGATTAGCAACTGTTGGGATTAGAATGCCCGATAACGAAATTGCTCTTGAATTAATCAGAAGGTCGGGATGCCCTATTGCTGCACCCAGTGCTAATAAATTCGGCAAATTAAGTCCAACAAGTGCTGCCCATGTAAAGAAACAATTGCTTGGAGTCGACTATATTCTGGATGGTGGAAATACAGATGTGGGAATTGAATCGACCATTGTATCGGTCGAAAATAATGTTCTTACTATTCTCCGGCCAGGCAAAATTACATTGGATGATATAAAACAAGCATTGCCTGTAACGTTTATTTACAGCGCTAAAAAAGAAAAAAAAATAATTGCTCCCGGCTTATTAAAAAGCCATTATTCACCAAAAAAGCCTTTATATATTCTCCAAAATAGAAATATACACTTACCGGAAAATTCGGGAGTAATTTTGCATAGTCGGGCAGAAAAAGAAATTAATGTACTACGAATAATTTACACTTCCCAAACAAATAATCAACTGGAAATTGCTTCCAATCTTTTCTCGGCCATGCATGCCCTGGAAGATGATAGTGATATCAGCCAGATTTATATTGAGCCAGTGGCCGAAGAAGGATTAGGCCTTGCTATTATGGACCGGATTAATAAGGCGGCATACCAGTACAGGAAAAAGAAGTAATCTTTAAATCTAAGATAGATTAACTATTGTGTTCTAATATGTTAACAGGTTATTTAATATAATGCGAATTAATGGTTAAACATTTTATTTTGGCAAAATTATCGCCTGACCCGTTTTTCAGGCAAAGCCTGAGACAGCAAAGGACAGGGAAGCGAGCGGAGTCGAAGTGTGGATTAATTATTCAATTCCTAAACTAAACGACATTGAGTAATATATTTAAAATTGATATTTATGGAAACTTCAATAACCACCATAGAGCAATATATCAGCGGTTTTCCTGAAGAAATTCAGAAAATTCTGGAACTAGTTCGAGCAACAATCAGGAATGCTGCACCCGGGGCTACCGAAGCAATAAAATATGCTATGCCTACTTTTGTTTTACATGGTAATCTGGTACATTTTGCAGCATTCAAAAATCATATTGGTTTTTATCCAGTACCAACCGGTATCGAAGCTTTTAAGAAGGAGCTTTCTGTTTATAAACAAGGCAAAGGCTCTATACAATTTCCAATTGATAAACCCATGCCTTTAGATTTGATTGCAAAAATAACCCGGTTCAGAGTAGAGGAAAATATGGCTAAGTCTAAAAAGAGGTAATTAATTCCCATATGTTCATCAAAAATATCTATCTCTAATTGAAAAGAGTATAGCTCTGTATTGCCCTAAATAGAGGCTGTTCTTAAATAAATGTAAAATAACTTTAGCTGGTAATAAAAGAATTTATTGGTTTAGTAAAATGTTTACAAAATCGATAAACATTTTACTCACATTTTTGTTTTAAGGATCTCATAGGATATGCATATCAACTAAAAATTGAAAAGTATGAATAGTTCAATTTATAATTTTCAGAAAAGGGAGGTTGAGAACTCCCGGGAGCATCCAAACCTCGTGTTTGAAGAATGCATGAAAGCTTTGCAATATTTCATCGATTTGGGAAATAGCAATAATGATTACATCAATTTGAATAATTTAAGTAATAAGTTATTCAGAAAGCAGTTTGATACCGGAGATTTAAAAGTCTTACAAGAATTAAAAGACAAGTATTTGCCAAAGGTTAAAATTCCAGTTTACAGTTAGGTTTTCTGATGGAAAATCTATTATTCGGACAAAGAAAATATAGTTAATAACAAGGCAAGAGAAAATATTTCTCTTATTGATGAATGCTGTGAAAATTTAAACCCTGATTTTTACTAATTAGTTACAATTCAATTTCCAATATCTTATCAGTATTCTTCTGAAAATATGCGGTTTGCAACATGATGCAGAATTGTGGTTGTTGTTTAAAGAATTTGCTTATAAAGGAACTTTAACAAAGCAAACGATCTTAAATCTGGGAGATAATGCAATCTCTTTTGATCCTCACGGTTATAGGCAAGAATATTTGGATTTAATTAAAAATATTAATAATTAAAATTTGGTTCGATTTATTATCTTGATCTTCTTATTTTTTCCCCGGGAATAAAGACATTCGCACAGATATCAGTTGGTGGAGGATTAAATTAGAAATATTTTAAAAATTTCCCTTAAAGCTTGGGTATAAGCAGTTATTTTATATTTTTAAACTTTGCTACCAACCTAACACAGAACTAACTTTGAAACAATGCAAAAGTTTAAAAATAGTATTCCTATATCTCTTATTTACCTTAGGATTCTTATTGGAATTGTACTTCTCGTTATTAGTGTTTTACATATAGAATGTTCTGTATTTATACCTGTTTCACTTTTTACAATCGGACTTCTTTCTGATGTTTTCGATGGCATTATTGCCCGAAGACTTGGAATTTCAAGTGAGTATTTAAGGAGAATGGATTCTGCTGCCGATCAGGTGTTTTGGGTATTGGTCGCAACTTCAGTAGTTATAACTTTTCCCGATTTTTTGAAAGATCATTGGATTAAACTCGTTTTGCTTATTGCTATTGAAAGTTTGACTTATGCGGTGAGTTATGCAAAATTCGGGAAGGAAGTTGCCACTCATGCTATCTCTTCTAAAATATGGACCTTGATTATGTTTGCCACTTTAGTCCAGGTAATGATCATTGGAAATTCAAATGTTTTATTCGAAATTTGCTTTTATACTGGTATATTAACACGAATTGAAATTGTTGTGATTTTGCTACTGTTGCGGAATTGGACCAATGATGTTCCTTCTGTTTTTCATGCTGTTCGACTCAGGCAGGTAAGGGTGATTAGCAGAAATAAACTTTTCAACGGATAATGAGTTTTTGTTTGAAATTCTCAATTTAGTTGTACTTTCAATGGATCGATAAATAATTTCGCAAATAGTAAAATTTAAAAAAAAATTAAAAATGACAACCATATTAAACTGGAAACAAAAACCACTGAGCCATACAAGTGAAATTTATCACGGAAATAAAGTTGTTGGAAGTATCAAAGAAAATTCGATGAATCAACATGCCAATGGTTTAATAAATGGAAAAAAATTTATTTTCCGGACAAGTGGTTTTATTAAGTCAAATACATTGATAGTTGATGGTGAAACTGACAAAATTGTCGGTAACATTACATACAATTCGTGGATGACAAAAGCCCGGATTAAAACTCCCGAGGGAATTGCTCATTGGAAATACGATAATTCTTTTAATACCAAATGGAGTCTGAAAGATGACAATGATCTGAATATTACTTACAGCCGTTCCAATGGAATCATCAAAACCGATCATCAAAATGATCTTCTACTCCTTACTGGTTTATATATCTCCCAATATTACCGGCGTATAACTTTTTTAATGTTATTCGTAGTTTTTGTTCCAATTTTGGTAACAATCATCAACCTCATAATTAATAATTCCTAGTCTCTTGCCGAAGGTTTTATTTTAATAATTCAATTTTACTTAACAACTTTATATCAGTGAGTGTGGAATAATCATACTGGTAAAATCCGTCTTCACCAATCATAAATAAAGAGCCGTTCAGCGGGATAACATCAGTTGCCTGAATATCTTTAAAATGTGCAATCGGATGAAGTGTGATGTTTCTAACATCGCTTGCATCAAAAATTTTAAGACCCTCGTCGCCATCACATAGAAAAAGGATGCTGTTCTCAATTCCAAGTCCCTGAGGGGATGTAAATGGATACGACTTCACTCTCATTGGAAGTGCTTTATTGCTGATGTCAATCACATCCAGCTGATTTGTCAATGTGTTTCGGCAGGTCATGCCCGATCGCAAAGTAACATATGCATAATTTCCTTCCACCACAACAGGATCGCACGAGGTAATATGAGTGTATGTCGATATTAATTTCGGTTTAAAATTATCTGAAATGTCATAAATGGTCAATCCGTTTTGTGCGCCGATATACATAAAATCATCACGTAAAAAAATTGTTTCAATACCATTGGAATTAATTTCGGTACCTACAGAAACAGGCTGGTTGATATTTGTTATATCGATTACTTTGATATTGTATCCTGTTAAAACATAAAGTGCATTGCCTTTGATAGCAAATCTGGCCATCGATCCTCCAACACCTGTAGCTGTTCCTTCTGATCCGCCGGAAGATCCACCCGTTGATGCATCCGAAAGATTCATATATTGACTTTTGTATCCATCATAATAATACCATGGGTAAGGATATGGATTTGGATAAGGCTGGGGATCAGTAATGTCTCTCTCAATTTCTTTAACTTCCCACCCAATAACAACACCTTTTGTCTGATCTACTCCCTGTGTAGTGAGTTCTATATCCTTAGGAGGAACTGCATATTGAAAAACGTCCTGAATACGGTATGTTTCTTTTATATCATCCATGTTGCTGATATCCAATGCAACTAAGTCAATATAACTATCTGCATATAACGTGTTTTCTTTTATGGCAATATCAACATTCCCGGGAATTTCAATAAATGCTTTTTCGATAGGTTTTGCGGCATTGGTATTATCAATAATATGTATTCCTTTAAAAAATTCGTTGATAAAGATGTAATTATCCTTAAAATAAATTTTACCCGGATTTTTCAAATCCTGAGGCGCTGTTTTCTTAACGGCATTGCGCAGGTCTTCATACGACAGGTAAACTGGTTCACTTACTTTATATCGCTCAAGAATCTTATCCTGGCAGGTTGTTAAAATAAAACCAAATATCATTAATGTTATTATAGTTAAATATTTTCCTGTTTTAATGGTAGTGATAGATTGCTGGTTGCCATTATCTGATTGGCAGGTTTTCTTTAAGCTCATGATAAATTATTTTGTTTTTGTATAGATGCTGATAAAATTAAATGGTTGCGTATCAATAAAAATCTAACGCAACCTTTTTTCTATTTCAACATCAATAGAGAAAAACATTTCAAATGAAGACTTCATTATTATCCTTTTTTGCGATTCTAATTTGTTTATCGTCTTATGCACAAAAAGATATGGACGATGTTGTTTACCTGAAAAACGGAAGCAAAATTATAGGAACTATTTTACAGGTTTTCCCCGATTCTATTGTTCAAATACAACAAATGGGAGGGAGTATCTGGATATTTCCAATGAAGGAAGTCTCGATGATTGCAAAAGAAAATCGACTCAAGCTAAAATCGACAATTTACAATGAAAAAGGGTATCAATTCAGTGTTGATGCCGGTATTCTTATTGCCGCAGGAATAAATGAGTACAAAGCACCTTTGAGTGTGCACGTAATTAATTCATATCATATTACCCCTTCTTTTGCTGCAGGAATTGGAACAGGACTGGAGTTTTTCAGGATCACACAAATGCCACTGTACGTTGACCTGAGATATTCCCTGAATAAGAAATTTTATTCCCCATATATTTTTATGCAGGGTGGAGGAATGTTTCCTTTAGGGAATAAACAAAAGGAATATGATGGTTCTACATATAAAGGCGAAACCGGCTTTATGGTAAATCCCGGAATAGGATTTCTGTTTCCTTTAAGTGATAAATCTGCTTTTTCAATCAGCTTATCGTATCGTTATCATGAATTAAAGTCGGTACGAAACACTCCCTTAACCGATTATACCCGGATTGAGCAGATGAACCGGTTTAATTTCCGTATTGGATTTATTTTAAGGTAAGTTATCATAATATAAAAGCAAATCTGGACAGTGAATCTGCACTTTGAACCAGGATAAATTCAGGATAACATTTCGATTGATAAAAATAACGGTCTTTCTTTTTGCAACAAAAATTATTTTATGATTAATTAACACGGCATTTCACTTTCTCACTTGGCATTCTATCGAAAAAACCCGAAATTTGAAGTCTTATCCCATTGAATATCCATTCTTCCAAATTTATATGAAAAAAATTTTCGTTACCATAATCGCAGTTTTAAGCATTATTAACCTGCTGGCTCAGGTTAAGATGGAAGAAACTACCATTACTATTCCAACATATTCCGTTGGTGTACCTGAAACCACTCCATTGTTTTATACTCCCGAAGTATATCAGGGTGCTCAGTTGAGGGTTTATCCTTATCCTTATATCGGTAAACTGAGTGATAATAAAGTAGATAAGATCTATAAAGCCATCACACTCGAAAATGAATTTGTGAAAATATGTGTAATTCCTGAACTTGGTGGGCGACTTTATTATGCCATAGATAAGACAAATAATTATGATTTTGTGTATCGTAACAATGTTATAAAACCAGCACTCATCGGTATGAATGGAGCGTGGATTTCGGGCGGAGTAGAATGGAATGTTCCCCATCATCATCGCGCATCCACCTTTATGCCGGTAGATTATAAACTGGTCGAAAATGCCGACGAGAGTAAAACCATCTGGGTGGGCGAATACGAAAAACGTTCCCAAACCCGTTGGGTGGTTGGACTAACACTTTACCCGGGTAAAGCTTATGTTGAAGCCTCTCTTCGGTATCTGAATGTAACTCCTGTTGTTAATAGTTTTTTGTTTTGGGCAAACACTGCGGTTCATGCCAACGAAAATTACCAGGTTATTTTTCCTCCCGATGTTGAAAAAGCTGTTTTTCATTCCAAAACACAATTTACTGATTTTCCCATTTCCCATCAGGTTTATCAGGGAATCGATTTTACAAAAGGGGTGGATGTTAGCTGGTGGAAAAACACAACATCGCCAACCTCATATTTTGCATGGGACACCAATAAAGATTTTATGGCCGGCATCGATCATGGTAAAAAAGCCGGAACTGCAATAGTAGGAAACCACTATATTTTTGCCGGAAAAAAATTCTGGAACTGGGGCAATAACGATGTTCAGCGTTTATGGGATAAAATGCTTACTGATACCGACGGGCCTTATCTGGAAATGATGACAGGACTTTACTCCGACAATCAGCCTGATTATAGCTGGATTAATCCTTATGGAGTAAAAAGCGGGACAATGTATTATTACCCTTTTAAAAATATGTCGTCGGTAAAGGAAGCCAATAAAGATGCTGCTGTCAACTTAGAATTGAAAAGCAATAAAGCTCTCATTCAGGTATATACAACTTCAAGGCTTTCAAAGTGCAGGCTTTTATTAACGCATAAAGGTAAGGAAGTATTTGCCGGGGAAATTAGTCCGGATCCGATGATGCCTTATTCAACCGAAGTGAAAATACCTGCCGGAGCCATCTCTGATGAGTTCACACTGATTTTGTATTCACCCGAAAATGAAGAATTGATTCGTTATTCACCTCCTACAAGGAAAAATCTTCCAGAGCCTCCAAAGTATATTTCTCCTGAAAATCCTTCTCAGACTGCATCTGCTGATATGCTTTTTCAGAAAGGTCTTCGTCTGGAGCAATTTGGTAATGCAACATTAAACCCTGATTTCTATTATAATGAAGCTTTAAAACGCGACTCGGGAAATATTCTTACCAACACTCAAATGGGTATCCGCTATCTGAAACCCGGATTATACGAACAGTCGCAGCAATACCTCAATCGGGCTGTAAAGGCAGTTACCAATAATTATACTTCAGCTAAATATGGTGAACCATTGTATTATCTGGGAGTGAATTTGTTTTACCAAAACAAGCTAAAAGAAGCTTACGAAATTCTATATAAAGCGAGCTGGAACCTGGAGTGGGCATCACAATCGTATTACTTTTTAGCGGTGATCGATTGTATGAATGGGGAATACAATGCTGCCATTGAAAAATTGGGAGAGTCGATCACGGCAAATGCCAATAACATTGAAGCTATAAACCTCATGGCTATTATTTTGCGTCGTAATGGGGAAAAAGATTTAGCTAGGCAGGCCATCGATGAAGCCCAAAGAATCGATCCTTTAAATCTTACTGCGGCTTTTGAGCACTACCAATTGGAAAAAGAAAGCAAAGGCATGGATGCTGCAAAATCACTAAAAACTTTTTACCGGGATGAGGCAGATAATTATCTTGAAACTGTTTCGCGTTACCTGATGGCAGGTTTTTACAGCGATGCTGCTGAGTTATTGCATCTGGCAAGCAGTGCAGAATTGGTAACAACTTCAAAGAATCCATTGATATATTATTACCTGGGTTATTGTTATAATAAGTCAAACGAAAAGGCTGATGCGGTAAATTGGTATAAAAAAGCCTCAGCAATGAACACCGATTATTGTTTTCCGTATGGACAAAGTAGTTTTGATGTTCTCAATGATGCAATTGATGTTAATGAAAAGGATGCTACAGCTCTATACCTGTTAGGAAACCTTTTATGTGATCAGGCTCCTGATAAGGCATTCTCGTCATGGCAAAAATCGGCAGATATCAATAATACTGCTCAGGTAAACCGAAATATGGCCTTTTTATTGGCTAATATTTATGATAAGCCTAAAGAGGCAATAATTCATTTGGATAAGGCGCTTGAATCAGGATCTATAAATCCTTTATTTCTGCTCGAAAGGGATATTTATGCCGAATATGCTGGTGAAACGCTATCGAACCGTTTGGCGTTTTTTGAGAAATATATAAATATTTCAGTCACCTGGGATAAAACTGAATTACGACGTGCAGAACTTTTGAATTTTTCAGGAAAATATAATGAGGCTATCGAAATTCTAAAAACACAACATTTTTATATTGCCGAAATTACCAGCCTAAATCCTCACATGATATGGTCGAATGCATTTTTGGCCCGGGGGATTCAAAATCTAAGTAAAAATGAATCTGACAAGGCGGTTGCCGATTTTAATGAAGTTTTTAATTTCCCAAGAAATCTTGAGATTGCCCGCGATTCGAGAATTATTCTATCGAATTACTGGCTTGGAAAAGCGTATCTGAAAAAAGGAAATTCAAAAAAGGCAAAAGAATATTTCATCATAATGGCAAACAGTACAGAAGCTTCATCGGGATGGGGAGCCACTGGCAATGCCCTTCTTCCGTATTTTCAGGCTTTAGCCAATCAGGAGTTGGGTAATAAAGCCAAAGCTGAAGAAATATTCAGGAAACTTATCAGTAGCGGAAATGAAATGTTAAACAAAAAACCTCACGAGGCTTCCGACAATCGTTCAGTAGCAATTAGACATTCGCTGGTAAAAGAAAAAGCTGAAGCTTATTTTAATATTGGACTCGGTAATAAGGGTCTTGGAAATATTGCTGATTCCGAATTAATGTTTAAAAAAGTTTTAGAGATTGATCCGGCATTCTTTGATGTAAAACTGACTGGTTTTTAAATTGTACAATAAACCGAAAAGATACCAGTCAACCCAGAGCACTTTGTCTCCGCTCAGTATAAAGGGCGACCGGTACTTCGACCAGGCTCAGTATTGCAAGACCTGTCCTCAAAACAAGCCTTTCGGTCATATTTCGACTACGCTCAGTATGACTTGAGGCTTTGGCGGTTTACTTCGGTTGCGCTACAATTGACGTATTTTTTCATTGTAGCTTTGTAGCTAACAACAGCAAGATAACGTTCATATATATTGTATTTTTGGAATAAATTATGCCTTAATGTGACAACTAATTGACATTCAATAGCAGGTTAAGCGAGTCGAAGTCTTTCCAGAGATTTGAGACAGCCTCAAATTTATTATTTTATCGTATACCTGATCGAGAGCGCCAATCCATCCAGCCAGGCACGGTCGTCGCCAATAAAATTGAATGCAGGTTTCCAATCAAGACCTAGATTTATAGGAACCTCATCGAAAGTATATTCTAATCCGCCAATTAAATCCATTCCAAAAACTGAGTGACTATTGTCGTAAAACCGGCTTTTATAATAACCACTATCCCAAAGACCTAAATGCCCGCCGATGCCAACAAACCATTCCAGGTTTTTTCCACCTGTAAATGGTCTCTGATATTCATAAAGACCTGTTATCATAAAGCCATCCCAGCGAAATCCAAGTAAACCTTCAATGGCATGTTCAGTTTTCATGAAATGTTTTATGGTAAAGCCATTGAATAAACCAAGTCTTATACCAAGTGCGGTGTGGTAATTCTGAGCATTTAATGAAGTTGTCACTAAAAGACTGAAAACAACTCCAACCAGCATTTTTTTAACCATGATTTTCATTTTAAAAAATTGGATTTATATAATTATTACAATAAGCTTATGATTATCAATCTTTAATTATTTAGAGATATTCCAACAAAACGTATTTAGTCTTGTTTTTCAATTTATAAAACGGTTAAGTCAATTACTTGTTTTTAAATTCAAGACTATGATCACAACAGATATAAAATTCACAAATAATCTCATTCATGAAAACAGTCCTTATTTATTGCAACATGCACACAACCCTGTTAATTGGCATTCATGGGGAGAAGAGGCATTTAAAAAGGCAAAGGACGAAAACAAGCTTGTATTAGTGAGTATTGGCTATGCTGCCTGTCATTGGTGTCATGTCATGGAACACGAGTCGTTCGAGGATGAAGAAGTTGCTGCTATTATGAACGAATACTTTGTTTCCATTAAGGTTGACAGGGAAGAACGACCTGATATCGACCAGGTTTATATGGATGCTGTTCAATTGCTTACCCAACGTGGTGGCTGGCCGTTAAATTGTTTTGCCTTGCCTGATGGCCGACCTGTCTATGGAGGAACATATTTTCCTAAAGAAAACTGGAAAGAAGTACTTCAATCGTTACACGATGTGTATACCAACAACTATGAAAAAGTTGTTGAACAGGCAAAGGCAATCACTCAGGGTCTTACTGACACTTCCCCATTACTTCAAAAGGAATCCGAAAATGCATTTAATCCGGAATATATCGATAAATATTATTTGGCTATTTCCAGAACACTCGATCCTGTGGAAGGTGGAAGTAAAGGTGCTCCCAAATTTCCTATGCCGGTTATTTATGAGTTTCTGCTCCGATATCAATTTCATTCAAAAGATCAGAAAGGGCTGGATGAAGTTACTTTAGCACTTGATAAAATGGCTATGGGTGGTATTTACGATCATCTGGGCGGAGGTTTCGCCAGATATTCTACCGATGATCATTGGCTTGTGCCGCATTTCGAAAAAATGCTTTATGATAATTCCCAATTGGTTTCTCTTTACAGCAAAGCGCATAAATTAACCAAAAAGGAAGCTTATGCTGATGTTGTTTCTGAAACACTCGAATTTATTGAAAGGGAATTGACAACACCGGAGGGAGCTTTTTGTTCATCGCTCGATGCTGACAGTGAAGGAGAGGAGGGTAAGTTTTATGTTTGGCATAAAAATGAAATTGATAAAATATTGGGAAGTCAGTCGGATATGTTTTGTAAGTATTACAACATAAACAATTCAGGAAACTGGGAACATGGAAAGAATATTCTTCATTTGAAGAATTTTTATAATGAAGCTGACCAAAATTTAAATGCAGAGCTAAGAAAATGTAAACAGCTTTTGTTGAAAGAAAGAGAAAAAAGGATAAGGCCAGGTCTGGATTCAAAAATTCTTTGCAGTTGGAATGCCCTGATGCTGGAAGCTTATCTGGATGCTTATACTGCATTCAGGATAAACTCATATTATGATATTGCCTTAACAAACGCAGTTTATCTGGAGCAAAACCATATTCAAAAAGGTAAAGTATTGCGGGTTAACCAAAATGGAAAGCAAATTAATGGCTTTTTAGATGATTATGCTTTTACAGTTAAAGCTTTTATCAGGCTTTTCCATGTGAGTTGTAATGAGAAATGGCTAGAAACAGCGCGGACAATAGCGGACCACGCAATTGTAAATTTTCTTGACAAAGAAACAGGAATGTTTTATTATACTTCCAATGAAGATTTGCCATTAGCAGTTAGAAAACATGAATTCCACGATAATGTAATACCGGCATCAAATTCAGTTATGGCTCAGGTATTGTATATGTTGGGACGATATTATGAACATGAAACTTACGGGGAAATTGCATTAAATATGATGCGGTCAATTTCAGGAGCTGCTTTACAATATGCCTGGCACCATGCGGGTTGGGCCCGTTTTGCCTGCGATATTGCATATCCTGCATTCGAAGTTGCTATCACCGGACCTGAGGCAAAAGAAAAGGTAATGGAACTGGAATCATATTTTCTTCCTCAAATTCTTATTTGCGGATCGCCAACTGAAAGTTTTTTGCCATTGCTTGATCAACGGTTCAGGTCAGGGGAAACTTGGTTATATGTTTGCGAAAACAGAACCTGTATGCTTCCGGTGAATAAAGTTGAAGTAGTGATTGAGCATTTATCCGGGAATATTTGAGAACTTTTAAATAGTAGTAACTGTTTATATATCATTTCCTAAACTTAATATCTCTCACGATGAAAAAATCATTTAATATCGCTTACCTGATGTTGGCATTTTGCTTTTTTGTTGGCATTTCAACTTATGCTCAAACTGATGAACAATTAAAACAAAAAATTGAATCTATCAACAAAGAATTATCAAAGGCTATGATTGCCGGAGATAACGCTACCGTGCTTAAATATTACGCTTCCGATGCCATATCGTTGCCAAATAATTCGAAGCTGATCGAAGGATTGGATGCTATAAAAAAATCAAATGAAAGTATGATGCAATCGGGAGCAAAGATTAAAACTTTCGAGTCAGCAACAAAGCAGGTTAAATCGTGCGGAAACACAATAACCGAAATTGGAACATACAAGATGAGTATGACGATTCCGGGAATGTCCAGTGATTATGAAGATGAGGGGAAGTATTTGACTATTTGGGAAAAGCAAAGCGATGGCTCATTAAAAATAAAAACAGAAATATGGAATACGGATAAGCAGCCAATGGGTGGAGGAATGTAGGTTATCATAAATTTAAAAACTTGAGGCTGTTTCAAAAGTCAATTATTTGCCATATTTCGTACTTCGACTTCGCTCAGTATGATGCTTTATATGACATAATTGTCTTTCAAGCGTCAGGCTGAGCGGAGTCGAAGCCATTACAACTTTTGAAACAGTCTCATTTGTTTTCAGCGTCCAAAAAATGTCATTTTATTTAAGATGCTTTTGTGTGGCTAATTTATTAATTCAATGTATGGGTATGAATTCAATTCTCATCCTGGCCTAAATTAAAAAACCTTATTCTTTTTACTTAAACTTAGTAGTTCCGGAAATCCTATGAAAAACAGACCTTATTACCTTATTGAACAAACAAGCATATCCATTCTGATGATTTTATCGTTACCGGAATCGATTTCTGATTCGAATAAAGAATTATCAATGCAAAAGCTATCATCGTAATGGATACAATTACCGGAGCTATTACCGGTCCTACCCAGGTTGCCGGGATGAGGAACAAAATATCCCAGGTCATGAACGATTCAGGCCAGTTGAGTAGTAGTTTCAGAAATATATAATAAAAAATATCCCACACTGCAAAAGAATACAAAAACCAGGCAAAACGTTCTGAACTATTTCTGCCGGCAATTATTCCAATACCCACAAGCATTATTAATGTAGCTGCCTCCCGAAAGATTTCTGTAAGCGCAAGATGTTCATCCTCCATTCCCATCTTCTCAACATCTCCGATAATTATGTATTTTTGCAGCTTATTTTAAGAATGTGATTTACCCTGATAATTTTGAAATAAAAATAGGTTTTGCCCGAATCCGCGAGATGTTGGGCGAGTTATGCCTTTGTGAACTTGGAAGAAGGAATGTTGAGGAGATCAGATTTTTAACCAACTTCGAGAGTATCCATGAGTTGGTAGCTCAAACAAATGAGTTCCGCCAAATATGTTTGATGGAACCTAATTTTCCTGTTCAAAATTTTATTGATGTTACTCCCTGGTTTAAAAAAGTCCGTATTGAAGGCGCTTATCTGGAAGTAAATGAAATTTTTGATTTAAAACGTTCCCTCGATTCTATCAGGGCAATTCTTCATTTTTTTAAAGGAAAGGATAATGATCAATATCCTCAGCTTCGCAAAATTATGAAGGATGTTAAAATTTTTCCGGCTATTTCGGACAGGGTTGACGCTATCCTTACCAAAAATGGTGAAATAAAAGATAATGCATCGCCGGAACTAGCTTCCATTCGAAGAGAAATGAACGAAAAGGCGGCTTCGGTGGCCAAGGTGATGCAGAAAATTTTAAAACATGCTCAAAGTGAAGGTCTCGTTGATACTGATGCCAGTTTGACACTGCGCGATGGAAGGCCTGTTATTCCTGTTAATTCTACCTACAAACGAAAAATTCAGGGGATAGTTCATGATGAATCGGCTACCGGTAAAACTTCGTTTATCGAGCCTGCCGAAACTGTACATATCAATAATGCCTTACGTGAACTCGAATTTGCTGAACGTCGCGAAATAATTAGGATCTTAACTGCATTTACCGATCTTCTGCGTCCTTACATTAATGAGCTGGTAATTGCCTATGAATTTCTGGGGAAAATAGATTTTATAAGAGCAAAAGCCTTAATCGCCATTAAAATAGGTGCCGTTCTTCCCTCTTTGTTCAACCAGCAGGAGTTTAACTGGATAAAAGCAATCCATCCGCTTTTATATTTGAATTTATCGAAGGAAAACCGCGAAGTAGTTCCTCTTGAAATTTCACTGAACCCAATGGGACGCCTACTGTTGATTTCAGGTCCAAATGCCGGGGGCAAAAGTGTTTGCCTGAAGACTGTGGGGCTTATTCAATATATGCTTCAATGTGGTTTGCTGGTTCCGGTTTCTGAGAATTCGGAAATGGGCATTTTTAATAATATTTTTATTGATATCGGCGACGAGCAATCAATCGAAAATGACCTGTCTACCTACAGTTCGCATCTTTTTAATATGAAGTATTTCCTGAAAAATACTTCGCCACAGACTTTGGTGTTAATCGATGAATTTGGGACAGGTACCGAGCCCATGCTTGGTGGCGCAATTGCCGAATCTATTCTGATTCAATTAAATGCCAAAGGTACATATGGGGTAATTACAACCCATTATACCAATCTTAAGCATTTTGCGTCACAGGCTGAAGGGGTTGTTAATGGTGCTATGCTTTATGATAATCATTTGATGCAACCCTTGTTTAAACTTGAAATTGGTCAGCCTGGCAGCTCTTTTGCTTTTGAAATAGCCCGGAAAATTGGATTACCCGAAGAAGTACTTCAGGAAGCATCATCTAAAATAGGAAAAGATTATGTTGACCTCGATAAATTTTTACGTGAAATTGCACGCGATAAACGTTATTGGGAAAGCAAACGGGAACGGGTAAAACAACTTGAAAAGCGTTTGGATGAACTGGTCGAAAAAAATTCGAAGGAGCTGGAGCAAATAAGCAAGGAGCGCAAAACAATTCTGGATAGGGCAAAAGTTGAAGCAAAGGAAGTTTTGGCAGGAGCAAACCGTCAGATTGAAAATACAATTCGCCAGATAAAAGAGAGTCAGGCTGAAAAAGAAAAAACCAAAGAAGTACGCAAGACTGTTGAAGAATATAGAAAGAAACTCGACGAACCTCATGCCGATGAAGAATTTATTTTGCGGAAAATTGAAAAATTAAAACAACGGGAAGAACATTCTAAAAACAGCAAACCAAAAGAACCTACAGTATCGAAAGAAACTCCTGAAAATGAGAAAGAACATATCATTAAGAAAGGAGACAAAGTAAGGCTCTTCGGACAAGATTCTGTGGGTGAAGTTCTTGATATTAATGGCAAAAATATTCTTGTTGCATTTGGACAAATGATTACCAGCTTGCCTGAGACCCGCATCGAAAAAATTTCAAATACCGAATTTAAGAAAGCAACTCAGCATATTTCAAAAGGCACAGTTACAGAAGCTTATAATACTTACGATCGAAAATTGAATTTCAAACCCAATCTCGATGTTCGTGGAAATAGGGCAGAGGAAGCAATTCAGAAAGTTCAGGAACTGCTTGATGAAGCCGTGATGCTGAATGTTTCTGAAATCAGGATTCTACATGGAAAAGGTAATGGAATACTGCGTCATATGATTCGGGAATATTTGGGTTCAGTACCATTTATTAAATCTTTTCGGGACGAGCAGGTTGAAAAAGGCGGGACAGGAATTACCATCGTGGAAATAGACTAATTATCAGAATCAGGATAGGAGATCAAAAATGATGAATTCCCATATTTTCTGATAATAATTATTCAAATACCAATATTTATTTTATTTTAGCTTCTTAAACCAAATCCATTATCCACACCATGAATTTATGCCACCATAAAAAGCAATTATCAATGCTTCTAATTTTCTGTTTATTCAGTTTAACTACATTTGCACAAAAGTCTAACACCAAAAAAGCTTTAGATGTAATTACGACCCACAAACTTAAAACACATATTGATTATCTCGCATCCGATTCTTTATTGGGGCGAAATACGCCAAGTCCCGGACTGGACACAGCTGCTGCATATATAATGAGAGAATTTAAAAAATATGGCATTCAACCTGTAAATGGTACCTATTTTCAGCCTTTACCACTTGTTATTACTTCACTTGGTGAAGAAAACATTGTAGAAATCGACAACAAAGGTGAGAAAAGCTCACTGAAAATTAAAACTCAGTTTGTCCCTTTTGAAATTACAGCCAATGCTGAAACTTCGGGTGCTTTGATTTTTGCAGGATATGGTATTACAGCTCCTGAATATAATTATGATGATTATAATGGCTTGGATGTAAAAGGTAAAATTGTTGTCGTAATGCGTCATGAACCCGGAGAGGATGATACTGCTTCTGTCTTTTTGGGAAAGAAAAGTACTAAACATGCATTTATGGATACAAAAGCTGAAAATGCAATAAAACACGGAGCTGTTGGAATGTTGGTTTTAACTGACCCATTAAACCATCAGATGGTTACCCCCCGCGGTTTTCCATGGCCATCTCTTTCTAAAATTATCCCAAAAGATGCATTACCAATGCATTTAATTGACAGTATTACGAAAATTCCTGTGGTACATGTTGGAAAGGAAGTTGTTAATATTTTATTTGGAAGTTTGGATTCTTTGAAGAGTATTCAAAAAAGTATCGATGCCATGCTTAAGCCTATATCCTTTGATTATCCTTCCATAAATGTGAGGATAAAAACTTCAATTGTCGAAACGAAAATTAAAACGAATAATGTTATTGGCATAATACCAGGATCTGATTCCGGGTTAAAAAACGAGTATCTTGTTGTAGGCGCTCATTACGATCATGTTGGATATAATAAGGAACATAGCGAAACTGAAGATTATATACTCAATGGCGCTGACGATAATGCCTCTGGAACCTCTGGCATGCTTGCCGTTGCTGAAGCTTTTTCTAAAATGAAAACCAAACCAAAACGTTCTGTACTTTTTATGGCTTTTTCGGGTGAAGAAAAAGGTTTATATGGATCGGCTGCTTATGTCGGCAAACCTCTTTTCCCGCTTGAACAAACAGTGGCAATGTTAAATATGGATATGATCAGTCGTAATGGCATTGATACTCTATTTCTCGAAGGCGCTGAACTTAGTCCTGATTTAGTGAATATCGTAAAAGCAGAAAACATCGGAATTGAATTTAAGCTACAGTTAAATGAAGATGAACATGTTGGAGGAAGCGATCATGCCAGTTTCTACGAAAAAAAAGTTCCATTTATATTTTTCTTTGCCGGATTGCATCCTGATTATCATACAGTAAGGGATAATCCTGGTACAATCAACCCTGAAAAAGCAGCTCGCATTGCCAAGTTGGTTTTTAAAACTGCCTGGTATGTGGCGAATGATAATAAAAGATATAAACTAATTGAAAAGCAAACTCACCCCTAAAATAAAAACCATGAAATCAATTTTAAAAGTAAACATTGCCTTATCCATTTTATTAATATCATCTGCACTTTATTCGCAGGAATTCAAGACTCCTTTAAAAGTATCGAAGGGTCAGGAGTTTAATTATCAAACTGATTTGGTTGCCGATATTACCCAAACAATGGGAGGGCAGGAAATGAAAGTAAACAGCACGAGTAATGCAACAACTAAGTATGTTGTCAACAATGTATTAAATGATGGATCTGTTGAGGTTTTAACTTCAATTTGGGATGCGAAATCAATTACCAAAGCTCCAATGATGGATACTACAATGGTGTTTGACGGTAAGGTAAGTCCAACCTATAAAGTGCTAATTAGTAAATATGGAAAGATTATTTCCCGGGAATCAGTTGATACTACTGGTTTAAAACCTGGCAGCTCTAATTTTAACATGGAAAACAGTATCACTTCATCTGGTTTATTTTGTGATTTTCCTGAAAAGGATATAAAAGTTGGAGAGAAATGGAGTAAATCAATCAGTGATTCCATCACCTCAATGGGTGGTAAACTGGGTTTTGTTTCAAATACCGATTATACTTTGGGTGCAAAAGAAACTATTGATGGTCAAAGCCTTCAAAAAATTACTTATACTTCTTCCATCGAAATAGGAGGGAAGAGCAAAATGCAGGGTATGGACTTATTTATTGAAGGAACAGGGGTTAAAAACGGAAGCATGTATATCGATCCTGTTTCAAAAGTGGTGTATGAAGATAAATCAAATGTTGAACTTGATATGACGGTTGCCGTATCGGGTCAACAATCAATGACAATTCCAATGACACAAAAAATGGCGATATCACAGAAGCTGAAGAAGTAAACGAATATCATCAGCTTGCAGGGCACAGGGATTTTAATCTTTGTGCCTTGTCTTTTAAGATTTTTCAATAATGTCGGATCCTGATAATTTCATTAAGATATGTTCTTCATTTTATCTAAAATTTTAGCCTTTCTTTTAACACCTCTTTTCTGGATAATGGTTGGTTTGCTTTGGGCAATTCTAACTAAAAAGCAAAATAGAAGAAGATGGATTTTGATAACTGTATTTATTGCTTTTTACTTTTTTTCGAATAAATTCATTTTTAATGAAGTAATAAGAAATTGGGAAAGGCCAATTACGAAAATTGAGGCAAATTCAACTTACGACATCGGAATTGTATTAGGAGGTTTTTCTTCGTACGACACAATTTCAAACAGATTGTTTCTGAACGATAGTGGCGACAGAATATGGCAAGCTGTTTATCTTTATAAAACCGAAAAGCTAAAAAAGCTTTTAATTTCAGGCGGAAGCGGAAGTATACTTCATAAAAAAATAACAGAAGCAGATAAAGTTTATGAATACCTGATAAAAATTGGAATTCCAAAGCAAGATTTATTAATGGATTCAAAATCGAGAAATACGAGAGAAAATGCTGTTGAATCGGCCAAAATTCTAAACGCCAGCTGGCCCGATGCACATTGTTTATTAATTACTTCAGCTTTTCATATGCGGCGATCAATGGGTTGTTACAAAAAAGTACATCTGGATGTAACTCCTTATAGTACCGATTTTATGTCGGAACGCCGGAAATGGGACCCTGACAATCTTCTTCTGCCAAATCCCGGAAGCCTGACGGGTTGGAATAAATTAATAAGAGAAATTATAGGATATTATACTTATAAAGTTACAGGATATATATAGGTGAAGGTTTTCTGTGGCCGGACAGAAATGTCCGGTTTTTTTGTGCTTTTTCCTGATGGAAGCTCGTTCGCACAAATTCATAATATCGGCGAGCAAACCGGAAGATAATCTGATCGCTTGGGAAACCAATCTGATCGCTCAGGAAGAACAGTTGATAAAGAGGGAAATGTAAGTGATTGATGTGGAAGGAAGTCTGATCGTTAGGGAAACTAATCTGATCCATACGGAAGACAATCTGAACGTTCGGGAAACTAATCTGATCGATGCGGAAACTAATCTGGATCGTTCGGGAAGGAAGTTTTGGTGCTTTCGCAATGAATCCCGGCGTTCGGGAAGCTACTGCGGGCGTATTAGTAATAGGTCTGAAGATTTGTGTCAAATAGGTTTCACCCTTAACCTAATACCATTTAAACAGCTTCAATCCAACAATAAAAAATACAAATCCTTCAAATAATAAAATAAAGGAAGGAATAATGGTTTCGCTAAATCCGGCGCCTTCGTTAAAAATGGCACGTACATTATCGTTTAACATAGTGAGAGGCAAAGGGCGTATAATGTTGACAATCCAATCGGGAAAACTATGGTAGCTGAAAAATACTCCCGATAAAACCATCATGGGGGTGACCACTGCATTGATGAGTCCATTGCCAACTTCCGGATTTGCAGTTCGGCTCGAAATTATCACTGCCAAACCCGAAAAGGCCGCATTACCAGCTATAAAAAGCAATACCAATGCTCCAATGTTACCTTGTATTTTCAGCCCAAAATAGAAATATGCGAAAAACACCAGAATAATGGCTTCTACCAGGTTCATTATAAATCGGGCGGTAAACAATGATGTAAGAAATACAGTTTTTTTCATTGGAGTTGCGACCATTCTCCTTAACAGCTTTTTCGATCGTTTCTCTATTAAACTATAACTTAAACCCCACATGCACGACATCATAATTCCCATGCCCATTAAACCCGGAATTAAAAAATCGACATACCGGGTTCCTGCCAGCGTAAGTGGCTGAGCATGTTTGGATAGTTCGGCAAAATAAGCTGGTCCTTTTTCTAATAAACCGGTTAAATGAAGAAAAAGCAATTGTGCCTCCTGATTTGATCTATCGAAATAAAACTGAGGTTCTCCATTTTTGGAGTCAATTACCAGTGACGATTCGCCTTTTTTGAGCATGGTATTCGCTTCAGCCCAAAGTTTGGGATAAAAATTGAATGTCACTTTGCCATTCTTTTTATCAGAGTATTTAAATTGGTAGCAGGTCTGTCCTTTGGAAAATATTTTATGAAGGTCCAGTTTGTCCTTAAAGTATGGAGGAAGAATATCCGGATCGTTTACATTTGCTATGTAAACTATGTTACCGGTAATTTCCTGTTTTTTGGTAAATGCAATGCCTAATCCCCACGCCATTAAAATAGGAAATACAATTCCCCAGAATAATACTGAAGGTTCCCTTATGATTTCTTTGGCGTGTGATATTAATAGAAGATAGAACTGTCTCATAATTAAAATCTAGGTTTCCTGTTCGTTTAAATGCCGGCCTGTAAGTGTTGTAAATACATCGTCGAGTGTAGCTTTTCTGTAATTAAACTCATTTACGGTAATGTTAAAGTGGCTCAGTAAATCGAACAGGGCAGGCATATCTTCCTGTACTTTCTTTACATAAAGTCTTCCGGAAAGGTTATCTTCATCCCATTTGATACACATGCGTGTATTTGGTTCGAGGTTCCAGTTTAATGGTGGTCTTTCGTGAAGAGTAAAATCAACTACTTCATAAAAATTATTCAATCTGATAATTTCATCCAGAGTTCCTTCACTTAAAATTTTCCCCTGATCCATAATCACAATCCTGTCGCACAAAACTTCGGCTTCTTCCATATAATGCGTGGTAAGGATCAACGATGTATTGATTTCGCTTTTAAGTTTCTGAAGGATATTCCATATTTCGCGACGGGCATTTGGATCGAGTCCTGTTGTAGGTTCATCGAGCAATAGTATCTGGGGTTTATTAAGCAATGCGATTCCAAGTGCAAGACGTTGCCTTTGTCCGCCTGAAAGGTTTACCACATAGGCTTTTCGCTTTTCGGTTAAACCAACCAGCTCTATAATTTCATTCACTCGTTTTGCTCCAAGATTATAAAAACTGGCAAACAACATTCCAGTTTCAAAAGTAGTGAGCTTGTCGATAAACCTTGTTTCCTGGAGCGACAAACCTATAATATGATGCAGTTCTTCCTTGTGACCTTTCCATTTTTTGCCCTGCA
>JBBQEI010000059.1:0-28075 GCA_038320545.1 Bacteroidales bacterium | reverse complement strand
AAAACCCGACAATAATCATTAGAATACCTTAGAATGACTTAAACCAGGAGATGAGAGATAATTGTGATGTATGAATGAATTTCCTAATAAACTTTTGACGCAACTTTTAATTTCAGTTGTATTATATTAAAGTCAATTTATCATTACAACTAAATTAAAAATGATTGCTGTATATCGTGTAAATAACACAGACAATATATTTTGTGTAGTATTAAAAATTTTATTTTACATTTTGAAGATGAATAGTTTTTGAACTAAAATTGATTGATTGATTGATTGATTGATTGATTGATAATGACCAACAATCAGAACTTAATTTTCTGATTGGATAATAATAATTAAATAGTTTTTTAAAGGTTAAAATAGCTCTGATACTAGTTTCTTTGTCTGTGACTGAGGAAGCGAAGCTTTGAAATAAACCAGATTTTCCAATTGGTTCAAAATGCCCCCTGATCAATCGGTGTAATTAACTTCCGGTAGAATTTTATCAGAAAACATCTATCAATTCCTATTGATTCTGCAATTGGCGTTCAAATAATTGTTTCAATTATCAAACTACCAGAGTGAGTGAGCGAAAAATTATTGATTAATGATATTATAGTACTAGTTTAGCCCAATCATAATTCGTAAAACTATTCAGCTTGATGCTGATTCCGATTTTTACAATTACGAAATATTACAAATAGAGTGTATTTGTTAGTTCACAAAAATGTGACTGACCGTAGCTTTGCCGTATACAACAACTAAAATTTTAGTTTTGAAATCGTAAGCATTACATCGTAAGCATTACATCGTAATAAACCAGAAAACCAAAACTCAACATATAATCAATCAGAATTATGAAATTCGATAACAACAACGATTTAATTCAGCAGGAAGAAGATATCAACTTCAAAAAAATATTTTTCCGGATACTTGGCCAATGGTATTGGTTTGTAATTTTTGGAATCCTCGGACTGGCTGTTGCATACGCCTATACAAAACTTACAAAACCGGGTTATTTGGTGAGCAACTCCATATTGGTTCCTCAAAAATCGAAAGGAATGGACATGAAAGATCTGTTTTCTGGAAACCTTGGAATGGGACAAAACACGACTCAGATCAATAACCAGATCGAGATTCTGAAATCTACGTTCACCATAAAAAAGACTCTGGAAAGGCTCAATTGGCGGACCAGCTGGTACATGAAGAAAAATTTTATTTGGCATGGAATCTATAAAAATGAACCATTTGATGTTCAGGAACCACTCAGTTTCATTAATCCTCCGGACATAAAAATATACATCACTCCAAGCTCTGACAATTCCTATTTGGCATCGGCCAGTGGAGTATTGAAATACAAAGGTACTACCAGAAACATTGACTTCGAGGCCAGAGGTGAATTTGGGAAGCCGTTCAGAAATGAGTATTTCAATTTCACCCTCCTTCAAAAGGTTAACAACATTGAATCATCCGGTGAAAATTATTATTTTGAGTTCAACGATCTTAAGCAAAATACGCTGACTTATCAGGAAAAACTCAAAGTAGCATTAAAAGATGAGGAAAGCGAAATTATAATTTGTTCCATTAAAGGTGAAGAACCAACCAAAGAGAGCGATTTCCTGAATGAATTAAATGACGTTTACATTGCTCAGAAACTCGATCTTCAGAACCAAGCTCAACGCCAATCGCTGGATTTTATCGACACTCAACTTTCAAGCATTTCCGATTCGGTCAATGCCGCCAGCAATAAATTTACTGATTACCGCGCTAAAAACTCCATCATTAATCTTGGCGAAGAAGGAACGATTGTAATGACCAATCTGAAACAACTGGAATCGGAACGCGCCCAAAACCAGATTCAACTCGATTATTTCAAAAATATACTGTTGTACCTCGAAGAATCGGAAGATATTACTAAGATCGCATCGCCTTCGGTAGTTGGCATTCAGGATCCATCGCTCAACCTATTGGTCACTAAAATCGGAGAATTGTACAACCGCAAGCAAATTCTCTCATTCTCGGCAAAACCAAATAACCCGACACTGATTCTGATTGATAAAGAATTGGCCGATGCCCGCAGCCGACTTAACGAGAACCTCAGGAACTTAATCGACAATGCAACAAAATCTATAAACAGCCTGAAAGACCGCGAGAACCGGATTAATGCTCAGCTTAATAAACTACCTGCAAAAGAACAGCAGATGATTAACATTCAGCGGAAATATAACATTACCAACGAAGTGTACAATTTTCTGCTGCAAAAGCGGGCTGAAACAAACATTGCACTGGCCGCAAGCATCTCTGATGTGCAGATTATAGAAAATGCTGATCCCGATTATGCCAAGCCGGTAAGTCTGGCTCGTATGGTCATTCTCTACATTGGACTCTTCCTTGGGCTTCTTATTCCTGCACTGGCCATCATTCTGGTCGACCTCTTTGATAACCGCATCCGAACTCAGGAAGATGTTGAAAATAACACGCAATTGCCTATTGTTGCGAATATCATGCACAGTACCGAACCCTCGACCTTAACGGTATTCAACGATCCGAGATCAAATATTGCCGAATCGTTCCGCGAAATGCGTACTAACCTCGAGTTCCTGCTCTCTGGTTCACAGGCAAAAGTAATTTCCATTCAATCAACCAATCCCGGTGAAGGAAAATCATACATCTCGACCAACCTGGGTACCATACTGGCCATGAACGACAATAAAGTGCTCGTGATTGGCGCCGATATGCGTAAACCAAAATTGCATAAAATCTTTGATCTCGAAAATAAAGCAGGCCTGAGTACCTACCTGATCGGACAGGACAGCTTCGAGGAAACAATTTTTGAAACAGCGATCAAAAATCTGTCGGTTATAACTTCAGGTCCTATTCCTCCAAATCCGGCGGAGATACTCAGCAAACCTGCCATGAAAGAACTAATTGATCGGGCCCGGCTTCAGTTTGACTACATCATTCTCGATAATGCCCCCGTAGCTTTGGTAACCGATGGGATCATTACCGGCCGCTTATCGGACCTCAATATTTTCATTCTGCGTTTTGGTATATCGAACATACATCAGCTCGAACTGATCAATCATTTGGCAGATACCAAAAAGGTAAACAACATTGGTATCATCGTAAACGACATTAAAGCCAATTCGTTGGGCAACGGCTACTACAAATATTACCAGTACGAAGCCTACAAGAAAACCTACTACGCCGATGAAGAAACCGGAAAGAAACGACGCTGGAAAAAGAAAGACAAAGTATAAGGTTCACAGAGTATTAAAGATTGAAGATTAACGATTAACGATTGATGATTGATGATATACGATGCTTCGGTCTTCGTTCTTCCGTCTCCCGACTTTTTCTGAAAACCTTATTTTATTGGGCAACCTTAGTACAAAACATGATACATTTGACTCAAACCTTATTAATATGTCCTATTTTAACACTTAATAAGGTTCAAATCGAATGGGCTTGCCCGGCTACTAAGGTTTTTTTTGGAAAATAAGGTTTTAAAAACTCGATCTTCCTATCAATTTTCATAAAGCAAAAAGAGTCTCGATTTGTGCCTTTCCTGACGAACATCGGGAACTTTTTCTAATTTAAACGTCAACATTCGTCATTAAATTAAAGGGGTTCATTTTATTCCACCTTTTTCTTTTACCTGTCGTCGCTTCAGGACTCTAAAATACAGATGTTGTCACGGATTAAAAAATCTGCGCCAGCAATTATTAATTTATGTTTATCAGTATCTTAAATAATCTTCGAACAACCGTGCGAAATTCAAGTGCGAATATCAACTGTTTTTGAGAGATTGAATTCTATTCATAAAACTTCAATATTCAAATTTCACTTATCCCTCATATAATTAACTAGTTACATAACAAGGAAAAGATTTTCATTTTTCATTTCAAGAGTTTGGAACAACGTTTGGATTAAAAAGACCAAAGAATTTTTGGACGCTTTTTAATTCATAGGATATGTTTTACATTTTATTAGATAAAAACCTTACTCTTGATAAGGGAAAAGATATACAATTAGGGATTTATTTTAATACTCTAAAGTGGAATCGTAATCTATTTTTAACCGTATTATTTCTTTTTTTTACTTATCTCAGTTACAGCCAAACCGATAAATCATCAAACATATTGAGTGAAGAAAAACTGATTTGGTCAGATGAATTTGAAGGGACAGGAATACCTGACCCAAATAAATGGGACAGACCGGAATACAACAGGAAAAATAATGCCAACGGACCTGATGGATGGTGGAGTAAGGAGGATTCATACTTGGATGGAAACGGAAACCTGGTAATCCGTATAAGAAAAATTGCAAATAAAAACAGCGATAATGATGCCTATGATTATAGTGTAGGTGCCATTAGAACAAGAGGAAAATTTGAAATCGCTTACGGGAAATTTGAAATACGGTGTAAACTTCCTACACAAAAAGGCTGGTGGGTAGCCTTTTGGATGATGCAGGGGAATGTAGGTTCTGTTGAAAATGGAGGTATTGATGGTTCCGAAGTTGATATCATGGAAGCCTTTGGGTGGACAGACAGAATAAATCAGGCCATTCATTGGGATGGCTATGGAACTGAACATAGAGTTGTTGGAACTCAGAAATACCCTTCCGGAATAAGGGATGGTTTTCATACTTACACGCTGGAATGGTATCCTGAAATTTACATTTTCTATATAGACGGGAAAGAAACTTGGCGCACGAAAGGCGGCGGCATTTGCAATCAAAAAGGATATCTAAAAGTAACCGGTGAAATCTCTACAGCGGATGGGTTTATAAGGGAATATTGGGCAAATGATCCAAAAAATGCGCAATATCCCGATTCTTTTATTGTCGATTATGTTAGGGTTTATGATTTGCCGAAATTGCAAACGAAATACACTACTGAATACGTCTCAATATGTGATGGAAGTTCATACAATTACTGGACAGTCACAGGTCATTACCAACGGATTTTGACGACCGCTTTAGGAGCCGATAGCATTGTAACAACATTTCTGACTGTTAATCCGATTTACTCAATAACTGAAAATATTACTATTCGATCAGGTGACAATTATAACAGTTGGACTCAGGCTGCACAGTATTCAAGGACTTTATCCTCGGTTTCGGGTTGTGACAGTATTATTGTTACAAATTTAACGGTTACTGACCCCATAATTAAACAAGGAGATCTTATACCTACTCATTATATTCCGGTCTGGCAAGGCCAAAATGGTTTGAATCATATGAATTTAAAGGTGGTTTCTGCTAATCTTGAAGACCTTCCGCTGAATGCAAATGATGAAGTTGCTGTATTTGATGGTTCTATTTGTGTCGGATCTTCAAAACTGGCTTTTTCAATTGATCCAACGAATAGCAATACTTTTTTAACGATTGCAGCCTCAAAGAATGATGGCTCCGGCAATGGGTTTAACGAGAACGATACCATTCTTTTTAAAATCTGGGATAACAAGAATAAACGTGAAATGGTTGCCCAGACCGTAACTTTTCGAAATGATTTACCCGCCTGGTTGACGAGTGGAAAATTTGCTTCAGGTTTAACATCCGTGGTTCAGATAGTTTCCTACACGGAATACAAACAAACGATTAATCTGGTTAAAGGGTATAACCTGATGTCAACATATGTGGCTCTAGAAAATCCTTCAATAAGCACTTTGGCCCAACCTCTTATTAATGAAGGAAGCTTGATTAAAATCCAGGATGAATCGGGAAATTCTTTCGAGAATTGGGGCAGTTTTGGGGGTTGGATTAATAAAGTAGGAAACATTGAAACTACAGAAGGCTATAAGATTAAAGTGGCAAATAATTGTATTTTGCAAATTACTGGAAGACCAGTAGCTCTTCCTCTTGAAATAAGTTTAAAAACAGGGTGGAACATGATATCTTTTCCACGAACCGATTTGATTGATGCAATGAATATTATTCAACCTCTAATTGACCGAAACATACTGGTGAAAGTTCAGGATGAATTGGGTAACTCCATTGAAAACTGGGGTATATTTGGTGGCTGGAAAAATGGAATTGGCAATTTTATTCCTGGGAAAGCCTATGGAGTTAAATTGACAGGAAACTCGATACTTACTATTCAGAAAAACTATACCAAAGCGAGTGTCATAATAACAAAAACTAAAAAAACAGAACATTTTTCTACAGATATGATTGGTAATGGTTCAGACCATATGAATATTAACCTTGTCGGACTTCGTGAAGCAGGTGTTTCTGCCGGCGACGAGTTGGCAGTTTTTGATGGTAAAATCTGTGTTGGTGCAGTAAAAATAACTGAAACTGATTTTACCAATAATGCAAAAAGTATTCCTGTTTCAGCGTCTGAACAAATTGGGACGATTGGTTTTAAAGAAGGAAATCCAATTGAACTCAGAGTTTGGAAAAATATAACTAATCTGGAAAGTAAAATATTACCAGAACTTATTGAAGGAGAATTGATTTTCAACAAGCAAGCCAGTGTGTTTGTCAAGATGACCGATCAAAAATCAACTGGAATAAATGAATTTGAATATTTAAAGATTGAAATATTTCCAAACCCTGCCAGAGATAAAGTTTATTTGCGGTATTCTAGGATGCCTAAAATTGGAACACGAATCAGCTTGTCTGATCTATCCGGTAAACAATTATTAAATCACGAAGTGCAATCAATGCATGAAGTTTTGGATATTCAATCTTATCCTCCCGGTTTGTATTTGGTCAAAATGGCGTCTAGAGATAATTATACGGTCAACAAGTTAATCATTAATTGAATCTTTAGCTCATAGTTGACAATGCACCTATCCTCAGAACCCCTGATACAATAGTTTAAAAAACAATATTTGAATTGGAATTTCAAAGCAAAGTTTACTTCGTTGAGCCTCCAATAAACGTGTAACCTAAAAAAGGTTGGTCAAATATCTTATATGTCAGTAGCGTTTGTCATTTAGAGAGTACACCCAAAATTTTAGGCATAATAAGTAAATGACAGAGAGATGCCGAAATGAATTCGACATGACGTTCTAACTTGCTTACTCATTAGAACGTCCCATGGACTTTTCTTAGGGGCTTAAACAGAATTTATTATTGTGATAAATCATGCAATTTCTCAATTTGATCTAAACGGAAGACCAAGAAATCATGACTACAAACTATGAGTAATGAAATAAAAAATAGATAGTAGCATTTCTAAAGGGCTTACTTCTAATATGACTAGGTCAACTTTTCGCTATTAATCAACATTTTAACCTGAGATAATTACTAAAATCCTTACACGAAGGAGGGACTAATAAATTAAAAAATAGTTGCATAATAAATCAAATTCTATAAACAGAACATCATGTTTAAAGACAATACACTATTAATTACAGGAGGAACCGGCTCATTTGGCAATGCCGTATTAAACCGTTTTTTGGAAACCAATATTAAGGAAATCCGCATTTTCAGCCGTGATGAAAAGAAGCAGGACGATATGCGGCACCGGTTGAATAATCCTAAAGTAAAATTTTACATTGGCAGTGTACGTGACAAACGTAGTGTGGATTATGCTATGCGGGGAGTTGATTTCATTTTTCATGCTGCCGCATTAAAACAGGTGCCAAGTTGCGAGTTTTTTCCTATTGAAGCGGTATCCACAAATGTGCTGGGAACGCAAACGTTTTGGATTCAGCCTTTGAACATGGAGTAAAACGCATGATTGTACTGAGCACGGATAAGGCGGTTTACCCAATCAATGCCATGGGAATCTCGAAAGCCATGATGGAAAAAGTAATGCAAGCCAAAGCACGGACGATGGATCTTGATTCTGAAACCGTTTTCTGCGGTACACGCTATGGTAATGTAATGGCTTCAAGGGGTTCGGTTATTCCTCTATTTGTAGAGCAAATCAAAGCAGGTAAAGACCTTACACTTACAGATCCTAACATGACCCGCTTTATGATGACGCTGGAAGATGCCGTTGATTTGGTGATTTACGCTTTTCAGCATGGCAAAAACGGGGATATGTTTGTACAGAAATCGCCGGCTTCGACCATTGGTGATCTGGCTCAGGCATTAATCGAAATGTACAAATCGGAAAGCAAGGTACGAGTAATTGGCACCCGTCATGGTGAAAAATTATATGAAACTTTAGTAAACCGCGAAGAAATGGCAAAAGCATCGGATATGGGGAACTATTACCGTATTCCGGCAGATAACCGGGGATTAAACTATGAAAGCTATTTCTCTGAAGGCGAACAGAAGGTTTCTACCGTGGAGGATTATCACTCACACAATACGCACCGACTGGATGTAGAAGGAACAAAAGAATTATTGCTAAAATTGCCTATGATCCGGAAAGATGTTTTAGGAGAAAAGGTGAAGCAATATCAGGAGTAATAATAGAACGCAGTTAAAAGATTTTTCCTGTTAAATTCAATTTCTATATTCATTCAAAAAAATCAGTGCAAATCCATTTAAACTGTGTCATCAGCGTATTAATTAATAAATAAAAAATCAGCGCGAATCCGCATAATCTGCGTTATCTGCGTGCCATTAATAAACTATGCTCAAAGTAGGAATAACCGGCCAGGCCGGGTTTGTTGGTACTCATTTATACAATACATTGGGATTGCAACCGAACCAGTTTAAACGCATTGCGTTCGAAGATGAATATTTTCAGGATGAGAAGGTACTTCAGAATTTTGTCGTTCAATGCGATGTGGTTGTTCATTTGGCAGCCATGAACCGGCACCATGATCCGGAAGTATTGTACCAAACCAATATCAATCTGGTAAAACAACTCATTGCTGCCTGTGAAACAACAGAGTAAACTCCACATATTTTGTTTTCATCCTCTACCCAGGAAGAACGAGACAATCTTTATGGAAGGTCAAAAAAGGAAGGACGGCAATTGCTGGAACAATGGGCATCAAAAAACCAAGCTCAGTTTACAGGTTTTGTTATTCCAAATGTATTTGGACCTTTTGGGAATCCTTATTACAATTCGGTGGTGGCAACCTTTTGTCATCAGTTAACGCATAATGAAGAACCTAAACTTGAAGTAGATGGAGAAATTAAACTGATTTATGTGGGAGAACTTGTTAAGCATATAATAAATAAAATACAGGACAACAGTATTATGCTTAATTTTAACATAATAAAAAACGAACTTACTTTCTATTTAGTGGCGCCATACATTTTAAGAAAAGGATATAGAATTATTATTTTATTGATTATAATGTCTTTTTTACTAAGACTAATTATTTATAATGTTTTATGTTTTCAACATGATCCTTGGACTTATCGATTTTTTCCAACGGAAATTATGTTCTTTCTATTGGGCTATTTATCGTATAGAATTAATTTGAAATTAAAAGAAAAATCAATACCCATGTTTATTAACATATTCATATTAATATTTATTACATTTTTCACAATAATATATCAATTCCTACCAGCAATTAGGATTAGCTATTTTCCCTTTTCATTAATTGAAATGGTTTATTTTTTATCAATAATACTGTCAATACCTGTTTTATTTAATTTTATGAAGAATAGTAGGTTAGATAATCAGATTGGTGAATTGTCTTATCCAGTTTATATTTCCCATATGTTAATAATTGAAGTTTGCAGCGCGGTCCCATTTGTTTTTTTTAAATCAAGCTGGTTTATTGCACTAATTACATTAATTGTGGCATATTTATTAAACAAAATGGTTGCAACACCATTTGAAAGTTACAGACAATCTAGATTGAAAATAATACCAGCAGTTAATAGCTGAGCAACACCTTATAACTAATATCAACATGAAAAAACTTAAAGTACTCACCGTAGTCGGCACACGCCCCGAAATCATCCGCCTTTCGAGGGTAATGGCGAAACTGGACGAATCAGAAGCCATTGAACACATTACGGTGCATACCGGACAAAACTACGATTTCGAGCTGAATGAGGTTTTTTATGAAGACTTGGGAATACGTAAACCCGATTATTTTCTGAACGCTGCAGGTGCCACTGCAATAGCAACCATTGGCCAGATATTGATAAATATTGATCCCATTTTGGAAGAAGTACAACCAGACGCATTCCTCGTTTTGGGAGATACCAACAGTTGTCTTTGTGCCATTCCTGCAAAAAAACACCATATCCCAATCTTCCACATGGAAGCAGGGAATCGTTGTTTCGACCAGCGTGTACCCGAAGAAACCAATCGCAAAATTGTAGACCACATTTCTGATATTAACTTAACTTACAGTGATATTGCCCGCGAATATTTATTACGTGAAGGTTTGCCTGCCGACCGGATTATTAAAACCGGTAGCCCTATGTTTGAGGTGTTAAATGTTAATATGAACAAAATTGATAATAGCAATATTTTAACCAGTTTATCATTGGAAAAGGAAAAGTATTTTGTGGTTTCCTCTCATCGCGAGGAAAACATCAACAGTGATAAAAACTTCTTTGGACTCATTAACTCCTTAAATCGAATTGCCGAAATATACCAATATCCAATTATTGTATCAACACATCCCCGTACTCGTATCCGTTTGAAAACTCTGGAAAAACAGGGTAACACAGTGGAACATAGAGAAACAAATTTTCCCAATATTAATCCTTTGATAAGATTTCTCAAACCCCTCGGGTTCTATGATTATAATCATTTACAAAAAAATGCCAAAGCCGTTCTTTCCGATAGCGGAACCATCTCCGAAGAATCTTCCATTATGAACTTCCCGGCATTAAACATACGCGAAGCCCACGAACGCCCCGAAGCTATGGAAGAAGCAACGGTGATGATGGTGGGTTTAAATGACAAAAGAATTTTACAGGGCTTAAAGATTTTGGAAACTCAAAAAAGAGACGATAATCGAACTTTAAGTCAAGTTTCTGATTATTCCATGCCAAATGTTTCTGAAAAAGTGGTGCGGATTATTTTGAGTTATACCGATTACGTAAACCGTGTGGTTTGGGGGAAATAACTAAGCTAGAATTTTAACAATTTTAATCTCATGTCCACAGAAAGCAATAAACGCATAGCCAAAAATACTGCTATGTTGTACATACGGATGCTACTTACAATGGCAGTATCGTTATATACTTCGCGTATTGTTTTGAATACGTTAGGAGTGGAGGACTTTGGTATTTACAATGTAGTTGGCGGTTTTGTTACCATGTTCGGGTTTCTAAACAGCGCAATGGCTTCGGCAACACAGCGTTTTTTGTCTTTTGAAATCGGTCGAAATGATAACATACAATTGCGGAATGTATTCAGCATGAGTGTGAACATTCATTTTATCATTGCCTTTGTTATACTAATTTTTGCAGAAACGGTTGGACTTTGGTTTGTAAATACCCAGCTAACCATACCCACCGAAAGGATGATAGCCGCCAGATGGGTTTATCAGTTTTCTATTTTGGCTTTAATGGTAAATATGGTGAGCGTACCTTACGATGCCATTATTATTGCGCAAGAACGCATGAAGGTTTTTGCCTGGATAAGTATTATTCAAGTAAGTCTGAAACTACTGATTGTGTTTATGCTGGTATGGTTTGGTTTCGATAAACTAAAACTGTATGCCGTTTTAATTTTTGGCGTGGCATTAATAATCCGGTTAATTTACGGCTTTTATTGCAGCCGGAACTTTAAGGAAACTAAATTCAGGTGGTTTTGGGATAAAGCTTTATATAATATATTGATGAGTTATGCTGGGTGGAATCTTTGGGGTAATTTTGCCGGTGTTACAATAGGACAGGGAATAAATGTACTTTTGAATATTTTCTTTGGACCGGTTGTAAATGCCGCACGTGGCATAGCGTATCAGGTGCAGGGCGCCGTCAATGGTTTTGTTCAGAATTTTCAAATGGCAATGAACCCCCAGATTATTAAATCATTTGCCTCGGATGATATAAAATACATGCATCAACTCATTTATCAGGGCGCTAAATACTCTTTTTTTTTGCTTTTTGCTTTATCGTTGCCTATCCTGCTGGAAACCGAAATTATACTAAAACTTTGGTTAAAAATTGTGCCCGAATATACCGTAATATTTACCCAATTGGTGATTGTAAATGTTTTAATCGACTGCATTTCGGGCCCTTTAATGACAGCCGCACAGGCTTCCGGAAAAATAAAACTCTACCAGGGAATGGTTGGCGGACTGTTAATATTGATTCTGCCAATTTCATACCTGTTTTTAAATCTTGGTTTTCCACCGCAGGTTACCCTGTATGTGAATATTTGTATTTCTATTATTGCGCTATATGCAAGGTTAAAGATTGTTAGTCCTTTAGTGAATCTTTCAATTTTTGAATACATAAAGAACGTTGTTTTAAAAGTTTTACCAGTGGCCATGATTTCAGTTATTATACCTTGCATCATTTTGCATTATGTACCACAAGGAACTCATAGGCTTCTAATAGTAGGTAGTAGCGCTGTAATATCAGTTTTGGCAACAATTTACACCTTTGGATTAAGCCATTCCGAGCGACAATTTATAAAATTAAATGCAATTAAATTTTTTGTCAAAATAAAAAAACAAAGATGGTTAATACACACAAAGTAATCGATCTCGTTATTATAAATGACCTTTGCATTGGCTT
Organism: Bacteroidales bacterium; assembly: GCA_038320545.1. Classification (GTDB taxonomy): domain Bacteria; phylum Bacteroidota; class Bacteroidia; order Bacteroidales; family JAAUTT01; genus JAAUTT01. The sequence continues at coordinate 15,514 of JBBQEI010000059.1, read as the reverse complement.
TGGCTTTGGCTTTGGGCTTTATGTATACAAATGCCCATAAAGCAATTGAAATAAAACGGAACGAATTCAGTCTTTTAGTTCCTGAACCTTCAGAAAATTGCGATTCAAATGGAGCCTGTTTTAACTGTCTGTCCCTATTATCCTTTTGCTCAAGAAAGAAGTGGAAACAGAAAACGAACTTGCTGGTTTATTTTTAAAGGAATAAAAAATCATCACCCCAAAATTGGAAAATACAACGTTATTTATGCTGGCTAGGCGAATGAGTTCCGGTTGACATCCGATATTAATCATGGATTGTTAAAAAAGTTGTTTTCATTTGCATGGCGGATCTATTTGTCTCATAATGCTCATTAATTCGGAGTCAAGGTTTAGCTATTGTTTTTAAGGAAATGTAGCTTAAGGTATTGCAAATCAAATAATATGGCCTATCAAATTCATTTTCAACTAATATTGTTATAGCCTTAAACCCGAGGATAATGAAAATCGAAGGAAGCTGGAATCGGGATACTTACAAAAATACCCGACAACACCATTATTTTTTGCCAATTAATGCTTTCAGTAAGCTTAATACAACAACTAACAATAGGTTTAATGTCTGCTTTTCAATCGGTTGATAAAACTAAAGCATATCAAATTATTAGGGGTTCTATTATAATGTTAACATTACCTATTGCATTTATTTTATTAAAGTTTGGATTCCAAGCTTATTAAACTTTCTATGGTTAATAGCAATTGAAATTATCGCTGGATTAGTTTGGATCTGGTTTGTTATTAATTTATTCAACTTTAATGCTGGCTTTTCTCTAAGAAAAATTGTACTGGGCTTAGTTGTAACAGCAAGTCGTTGCAACATCTTTCTCAATGATTCCAAGGTTATTTTTACAGGAAGGTATTTTAAGAGTTTTTTTAACATCATTGTTCAGTACTCTTTCATTAATATTACTTGCAAAATCAATAGCTCTAATCTATAAAGAGAAAAAAAAAATAATACAATGTTTTTATCAGTGAAGTGGATTTATGCTATTTTACAAATATATTTAAAAACTAATTAAATCATAATGAAAATCGGAATTATAACTTTTCACAGAGCTCAAAATTACGGCGCTGTTTTACAATCTTATGCTTTATTAACATATTTAAAAAGTTTAGGTCATAAAACCGAAATTGTTGATTATTGGCCAAATTATCATGAAAATGATTATAAAATACTTCCTAATTTTTACACTAAAAGTTTATATCATAAGCTAGGTGCAATATTGTATTTAATTGTTAGCCTTCGTCGAATAATTATTAGAATTAAGAAATTTAAGCATTTCATTCAGCTAATGTTCTCCTTACCCAACAAACCTCTGTATAGAAAGGAGGAAGATCTTAGTGAAATTTATTATGATTTGGTTATTTATGGGAGCGATCAAATCTGGAGGCACTTTGATAGCCCCTCTTATCATGGATTTGACTCAGTCTACTTTGGTGTTTCATTAGCGAAAGTTAGAAAGAAAATTACATACGCTGCAAGTATGGGTGTTATTAAGACTAATCAACAAGATAGGTATTACTTAAACTCAATGTTGAAAAACTTTGAATCCATTTCCGTTCGTGAAGAAGATTTAAAACAATTAGTTGATGAAATTACCGAGGAAAAAGTACCTGTTGTTTTGGATCCTGTGTTTCTCTTAGATCAGAATGATTGGAGAACCTTGAGCAAATCATCAAAGTTTAAATACCCAAAGGACTATGTTCTCTATTGTCAAGCTTTCCACTCAAATGAAGCCGTTGAATTAACGAACAGGCTGAAGGAAAATTATGGATACGACGTTATTGAAATTAGAAGCAATATTGAACCATTTTTGGTTGGAAAAAGATATTTTCATACCTGTAATCCATTTGATTTTATTTCACTAATTGCTAATGCTCAAATAGTTGTTACCACATCTTTTCATGGTTTAGCTTTTGCATTGTTATTTGAAAAGCAGTTCTATGCTTTAGGCATGCAGAACAATTCATCAAGAGCTCTTACACTTTTAAAAAACTTAAATATTAGCAATAGATATATTACAGATATAAACAATATAAATTACCAGGAGATCATTAATTATCAGGATGTAAATACTAAATTAACAATCTTGAAACAAAAATCTATCAGCTATCTAATTGAAGCATTAAAAGAATAATCTAATTAAAATCAATAGAGTTCGTTGCACAATATTGAAGTAATACAATGGCCTAAATATTAAAGGAACCAAAATATATAATCTATCTAGCATAAAATACAACTAAGAAATTATCCATTCATTTTATCTATTGGTAATTCCGCAGCCGCTTGCGGCGGGGTAGTTCATTTTATGATTTTTTAAGTAAGCTAGTTTTAAATTAATGTTTCAAATTATGCCTAAAAAAATCGTGATTAAACCATATGGAGGATTAGCGAATAGGATGAGAGCGATAGATTCCGCTTCTATTCTTGCCCATATGTTTAACATTAAACTTAATGTAAACTGGGTACGATCTAAGGAGCTTAACTGTTCCTTCAGCCATCTTTTCATTTTACCCGAAGAAATTAATATCATGGAATATTCGTTAAATCCAGTTATTTATAGACTTAATTATATAATGATCGGAATGTTAATGAAAATAGGGATATATTTACCATTTGGATTTGACAAATATCTTTTTGACAGTGAAATAGTCAAACTCAATAAACAGCAGGCAGATTATCCAAATATATTATCCGAACAGCGATCAGTTTATATAAATACTGCAAATCAATTTTACAGGAGTCGTGATTCATTTAAAATATTCAGACCGATAGACGAGCTTCTAATAAAAATCGAGAATTACACCCAATATTTTGGTAATTATTCGGTAGGTATTCACATTAGGCGGACAGATAATATTAATTCAATTAAGTATAGTCCCATAGAAGGATTTATTGAACTAATGAACGCCGAAATCAATGATCATCCTGATGTAATGTTTTATCTGGCTACTGATTCTGAAAATGTTAAAAAATATTTAAAAGACATTTACGGTGGTCAAATTATTACACACAATAGTACACTTAACAGAAACAGCGAAAAGGGAATCCAGGATGCAATTATTGATCTCTATTGTCTTTCGAAAACCAACAAGATTATAGGTAGTTATTTTAGTTCATTTTCCGAAGTAGCTGCGCAAATTAATAATATCGAGCTTATCCAAGTATTTAATTTTTAATTGAACAGTTATTGATAATTTTTTCGGAACCAAAATTAAAGTTTAAGTTTGGTTCAACTTCTTATACAGTTAATTCTATGTGTTCAAAAAATACCGACTTTTCCATCCCTGATAAATTAAATCTAAACTTAACTGATACAATTGATACAATTGATACTTTTAATTAGGCACTACTATAAATAATTATAAATGGGAAAAGATTTTTTTACAAAATTTTATATAGTAATAGTTTGCCTTTTTCTTTTATTTTATGCATATCTAAATATATTGCAAATAAATCAAAAGCAAGGTACGGATATGGTTTTTTATAAAATATCAATTGTTTTAGTTCTAGTTTCAGTATATTCCTATTTATCTTTACGATTAGTTAGGTTGTTTTTTTTAGATTCAATTTTATCAAAAATATTTGGGTTCTGGTATATTGCCTTACTTCTTGAGGGAGTTTTAATAGATACAGGATTGGGATTTAGTATTAACCTAACTAATAGCATAATTATGCTTATTCCGATTTCGATCTATTTTTACTTTTACTTAGTGTTTAATAAAGTAGATATTCTCCATTTCTATTTGAAAATTGCTGTTCTTTTCACAATTGCTCTTGCTTTTATTTATTATAAAGAATATAACATAATGAATATGCTAGTGATAAAAAAGCATGCATCTTTGCTTATTGCTTATTATCCACTTTTAATGTTACCTACTGCTTTATTATTGAATAATAAATATTTACGGTTGTTTATTGTTTTATTGATTGCTGTGATTGTCTTTTCTTCTATGAAACGTGGAGGACTAATTGCATTATCCTTATCTTTAATAACTTATTATTTCATTGAATATATAATTATTAGAGGTAATAGATTTATGATAATAAGATTAGTGTATGTAGTTTTAGTGCTTCTCATATTTTCTCTAGTTTTTTATTATTTTGACAGATATAACAATGGTTTCTTTTTGCATCGATTGGAAACGATTAATACTGATCAAGGTTCAGGTAGATTGCCTTTATATAGAAAAGTATTTATTCTGATTGAAAATTCTTCGTTCTTTGAAATTCTTTTTGGACATGGGGAAAATGCAGTGTTTCGATATAATCATAAATTATCTGCACATAATGATTTTTTGGAAGTATTATTTGATTATGGAATTATTGTTTTTATAGGGTATGTTTTTTTGCATTTTCAATTGATTAAAAATTCGATTCGATTTATAAAACAAAAATCCCATTTTGCCGCCCCTTTTTCAGTCTCATATATTCTATTTATTGTTTTATCATTGATAAGTCATGTTATTATTTATCCTTATTTTTTCATGCTTACAGCTTTTTGGGGTATGGTGTTGGGTATAACCAATAGAGAATCAAAAATGAAAATACAACAATCATTCATGTAAGTAATCCAATTGTATTTAATGCAGTGTTTTTGTATTTTAAAATATTGATTACCTTGTTTATCACTTGAGATAAAGAAATGCTTGCTTTGAAGGTATATGGCTATTGCTACTAAGGATTTTGTTATTCCCAGTATTATAATAATGGTCCACCTCTGAATGTTCCAATAGAAGTTTCAACTTAGAGAATTATATTATTAAATATACGTGATAATGAATGAAAATAAAAAAAAATCCAACGCTAAATTTGCATTAATATGGAAGTTGAATGTGATAATAAATTAATATCAGTAATAATTCCTTTATTCAATAAAGAAATATCTGTAACTCATGCCATCCAATCAGTCCTTAATCAAACATATACGAATTTCGAATTAATTATTGTGGATGATGGATCAACGGATAGTAGTTTAAAAGTTGTTAATCTAATAAAAGATTCTAGGATAAGATTGTATAATAAAAGTAACGGTGGCGTTTCATCAGCCAGAAATTATGGAATTAACCTTGCAAAATCAAATTTAATTTCCTTCTTAGATGCCGACGACCTTTGGGAATCAACTTTCCTTTTCGAAATGGTTGAGCTTAGTAAAGATTTTCCAGAGTGTGGAATTTATTGTTTGGGAATTGATCAAGTTACTAATGACGTTATTTCCCATTCGATTTTTTTTATTCCAAAAGATTTTAGAGGCATAATTGAAGATTACTTTTGTCATGCAAAGAAGAGTGTTTTATTCAGCTCTTCATCAGTTCTTATCGATACCTCCATTCTAAAGTTCGATTCATACTTTGACGAAAGAATTGTGATAGGTGAAGATATTTTTTTATGGTATAGAATAGCTTTAAAAACACAAGTTTGCTTCTATAATAAAGTATTATCTTTTTACATTTTTTCAGCTGAAAACAGAGCAATGAATAAAAAAGTTGATTTTTCAAAAAGTTACCTGAATTATATTCATGAAATTGAAGATTTTAATAACATAAGTTATAAGTCATTTATTAATTATCAATGTATACGCGAATTATTTTTTCTGTTTAGAAGATACAATATTACGAATAACCAATTTGAATCATATTTATCAAAATTAGATTTTACACAGGAGTCTCTTAAATATAGATTTTTTGCTCTATTGCCCAATAAGTTAAAGTCTATCATTTTAAAAATAATACCTAAGGTAGTCCCTTTTTTGGGGCAGTTTTAAAATTGGATTTTTCCTAAAAATAATCATGAATGTTTAAAAGATATTAACAATAAAAATCGATCTGACAATAGCTTATTTACATGATTTTTAATCGGTAATTTTAATCATTAAAATCATTAAAATATTATGAATGAACTAACTGCTTCAATTGTTATAACAACAAAAAATAGGAAAGGGGAGCTTTCCAACGCAATTGAATCCTGTTTAAAGTTAAATGGTAATCCGGAAATATTTGTCTTCGACGACGGCTCTGAAGATGGGACAATTGAATTAGTAAAAGATCAATTTCCCTCAGTTCACTGTTATAGAGAAGAAATATCGATTGGGTTAATTGATGCAAGAACTAAAGCAGCCAAATTAGTAGATGGAAATATTATTTTCTCTATTGATGATGATGCAATTTTTTCTGATAAGAATATTGTATTGGATACTATTAGAGATTTTGAAATTCCTAATATTGGAGCTGTAGCCATACCGTTGATTAATATAAAATACAATGAAGATATTATACAAAAGGCTCCAGATACAAATGGTATATATATAATATCTCAATTTATTGGAACTGCTCATGCTCTAAGAAAAGACGTTTTCTTAAAATTAGGGGGATACAGAAATTCACTAGTCCGACAAAATGAAGAATCAGATTATTGTATAAGGATGTTAGATGCTGGATACGTTGTCAAATTAGGTATATCAGCTCCGATTATACACTATGAATCGCCCAAGCGAGACAGAACATTAATTAAATTCTACGAAGCTCGAAATAATATATTATTCGGCTTGATGAATGTTCCAAATGTGCTTTTAATATTTCATCTAACAATTAACATAGTCAATATCCTTCGGAGTCGAAATGGCTATTTATTATCCGTATCCAAAGGTATTTATTCGGGGATGAAAGATTTTATATATAATAAAAAAATAAAAAGAAATCCCGTAAAAATACAGACATATATACTCTTTAGAAAGTTAAGACGAAGAATGATATTGCTCTCAAGTTTAAAACAATTGATTTAAGATTAATAATTAATGAGAATTAAGTGTTGAATTTAATATATTATTAACAATTTAATATACTGACTGTCAATAACATGTGCTCATAATATTTTATTATATTATAACTTTAGAAATCAGTACTTTAAGGCAAGCAACCAGACTATATCTTATTGTATGATCCTAAGGTCAAAGAACTTAAATTAATAGCTATATATCAGTGATATGTATAAATACGACTTAATATATTCCTGTCAGCGGTTCAGTAATAATTCAAAACCTGAATTTACTGACGAGGAAGTTATGACAATTTATCTCTATGCTATGCACATTGAACAACGTTTTAAAATTAAACAAATCTATCAATATGCCAGTGACCACCTCCGTTCGTGGTTTCCGCTGCTGCCTTCTTGCGTAGCTTTCAATATGAGGCTCAATCGCTTGGGAGAAGCCTTCAAGATGTTGTCTTCTAATCTGATAAGCATTTTTGTGCCATCTGACTGCATTGAAGACAAAAGTTTACTGGATTCAATGCCTATTATCACTTGCTCAGGCAAACGCTCAGGCAAAGTGGCCAGGGAAATCACAGATAAAGGTTTTTGTTCCACAAAAGGCATCTATTATTATGGGTTATAACTACACGCACTGGCGTTTTACCGTCCACATCATTTGCCATTCCCTGAACAATTTCAACTGACACCTGCTTCAGAAAACGACCTTAACCTCTTTAAGCAGGCTTGGGGCGAAATTGAAAACCGGACTTTCTTCGGCGATAAGATATATCATGACTCTCAATATTTTAAAGATGCTGAAAATAGTCAAAACTCATTGATGTTAACGCCAGTCAAGGCAGTCAAAGGTCAAGATGCAGGGATAAGGCAAAGGGATAAAGCTGCAAATGACCTGTTCTCAACAGCTGTGTCAAGAATCAGACAACCTATCGAATCATTGTTCAATTGGCTGATTGAAAAAACAGATATTCAAAGAGCGTCAAAAGTAAGGTCGACTAAAGGGCTGATGGCTTATGTCTTTGGCCGCCTAGCTGCAGCTTATATTACCCTTATTTTCAACTCTTAATTCGCATAATTATATGAAAAGTATTATTTATTTATATACTGAAATAATGCCTTATCAAGTTAATATTTATAGGGTTTTATCTTCAATGGGTTTCTCTCTTCACGTATTCTATCTCGACAAACATATTCAGACTCCATACAATCCACCATTCATAGCTAATGTCAATTATTATCAAAAATCAAAATATTCTAAAAAGGGCTTATTGAATTTCATTCAGGATATTAATCCGTGTCTCATGGTTGTATGTGGATGGTTTGACAAAGATTACTTATTGGTTTCAAAAAAGATAAGAAGTAGATTGAGAATTCCTGTTGTATGTCCTATAGATACCCAGTTTCTTTCAACACCTAAACAAATTCTTGGAATATTGGTTTCAAAATTCTACATTAAACCCTGTTTTTCACACATGTGGGTGCCTGGTTGTAGGCAATATGAATTTGCAAGACTTTTAGGTTACTCAAAGAAAAAGATTCTCTTTAATTCTCTTTCAGCTGATAATAAGCTTTTTAATGAAGTTTGCATAGAGTCAAAGATAAAAGATTATCCAAAATATTTTCTATTTGTAGGTAGATATAACAAGGTGAAGGGGTTAGATGTACTTATTTCTGCATGGAATAAAATAGAAAACAAAAAAGGTTGGAAATTAACACTTATTGGGAATGGCCCACTTAAAGATGAAATCAGTAGTAATAGTGAAGTAAAGGTATTAGATTTTATGGACCAAAGGGATTTAGTATTTCATGCTCAAAATTCAGGGTGCTTTGTTCTTCCTTCAACCTATGAACCATGGGCTGTTGTTCTTCAAGAATTTGCAGCAGCAGGTCTTCCAATAATTTGCTCTGATGCCTGCGGAGCTTCAACTTATTTTGTTGAAAATGGGTATAATGGCTACATTTTCGAAAGTGGAAATCCTGAAGAATTACAAAAACGTATGTGTATGATAATTAATGAAAGTGAAGAACATTTAATATTAATGAGCGAAAGAAGCAGATATTTATCACACAGAGTAACACCAGAAATAAGCGCAATGTCTCTGCTTAGTGTATTAAATTCATGATACATACCTGCCTATCTATTTCAAGATTAGCTAAGCAATCAATAATTTGTCGTAAATGTATTTTGAATGGAGACTAAACAGTTTAAATAAGAAATTTATGAGAATGCTAATTCTATTACTAAAGAGTTTAATTTTATTTCCGGTAAAAATATTTTCAAAAATTTCCATTTTTGCCATGGTTAATGAAAGTTCAATTCATTCCACTTCAGCGGTTATTTACGGAAGCAGAATATATTTTTCGTCAATTGCCAGGTATTCCTACGTTGCACGTAATTGTACAATATCTCATACCAAAATTGGAGCTTTCTGCTCAATTGCAGATCATGTTATAATCAATCCCCCAGCGCATCCTTTGCATTTCGCTGCCACTTCTCCTATATTTTATTCAAAAAAAAATGCATTGGGAAAATGTTTTAATAGTATAGATTTTAAAGAATTTGATCAAACAATAATTGGCAATGATGTATGGATTGGATCACATGCACTAATTAAAGGAGGAATTACAATTGGTCATGGTGCAGTAATTGGAGCATATACAATTGTTACAAAAGATGTAGAACCGTATTCTGTTATGGTTGGTAATCCAGGGAAAGTAATTAGGAAGCGGTTCGATGATGCAATCATTAAAAAATTGCTTTTATCTAAATGGTGGGATCTTGATGACAATAATTTACAAAAAAAATCGATTAATATAAATAATGTTGATTCTTTTTTATAATGATTAACCTATTGAAATTCATTTATTTTATGTTTTTTTTGAAAATATTTGCTCCATTATTGATACCTAGTGAAAATTATCGAAACTCACAGAAAATAATAATAAATTCCCAAAAATGTTTACTAACACAAATGAAAAATTATTTAGAAATATTAGAATACTTGAAGTAAATTCCGATTGTTTAATAGGAGCTTCAGGGTATAAGTTATATAGAATCATTAAAGGGGAACGTATTTTTTTCGCAAAACTAAGCGATGGTAAATTTGCTTTTCTCTCAAAGATGAAACTTACACGAAGGTTTTTTCGTGCTGAAGTGCATGAATATAAAACCTTGAAAAATAAAAATGGGATATGCATTGCAAAAAAAGGCATTTTTCTTGAAAATAAAACCTCACATAAGTTCGAAAAAGTACTTCATATTTTAAGGGGATCGAGACCAATGGCTTTTTGCGAAGATCAGAATGGCACACTTTTTTTCGGAGAATATTATTCTAATATCTACAGAAATGAAGTCCATATTTATGCCTCTTATGATTCAGGCAAAATCTGGAAAATTGTCTATACTTTCCCGTCCAAAAACATTCGCCATATTCATACCATCCAGATAGACCCTTATACTGGATTTCTCTGGTTTGCTACGGGAGATGAGGATGGTGAGTGTATTATAGGCTATACTAAAAATGAATTCAAGTCCTTGGAAATAGTGGCAAAGGGGGGGCAGGAATTTAGAACGTGTAAATTTCTTTTTCTTAAGGAAAAAATTATATATGCTACTGATTCTCCATATGTTCAAAATTATATAAAATCTATGGATAGGACATCTCTTTCAATTCAATCACTGCAAAAAGTACAGGGTTCTGTAATTAACGCGTGCCAGATTGGTAATAAATGTATTATCAGTACCACTGTTGAACCTTCAAAAGTAAATAAGGATAAAAATTCATATATATGGATTTCGGAAAATGGTTATGAATGGGTTCAGATTGCTTGTATTAAAAAAGATATATATAACATGACTTTATTTCAATTTGGCAATATAAGGTTTCCTTATTATCATACATTAAATTCTAATTCACTCTTTTTTTCAGGCCATGCGTTAAAAAGAATTGATGGTCATAGTGTTGAGATAGAAAATTTAAACGACTACTTCAAAGTGCCAATTAGTTTTTAATATCAATTTTTAAGAAAAAAAAATCATCGATGAAAAAATTCTGGATTATAACTGAATATTATTATCCTAATGAAAATACGACAGCCTACATCATGACAAAAATTGCTGAAGGGCTTGGACAACATGTTGATATAAATATTATTACCTCAACGGCAGCATCGGACATCGGAATTAAGAAAGAACAAATAAATAACGTTACTATTTATAGAGTAAAAGAAAGTAAACTTGATAAGAATATTTTTTTATGGAGGATTATAAAGTTAATAATACTTGGATTACGTCTATTCATAAAGTCTGCAAATCTAGTAAAAGAAAATGATACCGTTATGGTTGTGACAAACCCGGTAACAATAATTTTTCTGATGCGAATTTTGAGATGTTTTAAAAAATTCACACTTATTATACTTGTTCATGATATATTCCCTGAAAATTTAATTGTTGCAAAAGTTCTTAAGCCAGGTAATTTTTTATATAAGATTACATTAAAATTATTCAATTGGTCATATATTAAAGCTGATAAGTTAGTGGTAATTGGCAGAGATATGGAATTATTTATGAAAAATAAACTTGGAAGAAGATGCCCTATAATCTTTTATATCCCTAATTTTGTTGATAATAATGAAATAAAACCATTTCCAAAAGAGAGTAATAGAATACTTAAAGAATACAATTTAACCGATAAATTTATTGTTTTATATACTGGGAATATCGGTAGAGCACAGGATATAAATAATATCCTAACAACAATGGAACTTTTAAAAGAGAATAATAACATACATTTGCTAATAATTGGAAATGGTGCCATGGAAAATACTGTTATACAATACGTTAAAAAATATTTATTAAGCAATATTACTTTATTACCATCAATGAAAAGAGCATTTTCAAATGAATTTTTAAATGCAGGTGATGTTGGATTAGTTTCTCTTCAGCGAGGGAGAAAGGGAATTGCTGTACCTAGCAAAACGTACACATTTCTGTCTGCAGCAAAGCCAATTCTAGCGGTTGTTGATAATAAATCTGAAATATCCATTATGATAGAAGAATCAAACTGTGGGTGGTGGACACTTCCGGGAGATCCTCAAACTTTGAAGAAATTGATCTTAACAATAAGCAATTCATGTGATGAGGTAAGGGAAAAAGGTGAAAATTCACGGCATCTGGCTGAAGAAATATACTCAATGGAGAAGATAATCATTCGGTTTAAAGAAATTATACTTAGCTAATATGGACAATAAGAATTTAAAAAAGTGGTATAAGGGAAAGATCTTATTCCTAATCGTTGAAGTAATATATTCTGTTTTTTCAATAGCTTTTTTTAAGGCGAACTTTTCTTCTTTCTTATATTACATTCATGAACATGTAGTGTGGAGAAAAAAAATTCATTCTACTACAGGAAATTTCAGAATTCATTCAAGAGCTTCAATAAGGAATGCGCATAATATTTATTTAGGTGATAATGTGAGAATAACCATGGATTGTTGTATCTGGGCAGGGGAAAAAACAAGAATTGTTATAGGAGATAATGTTTTAATTGGACCTGGCGCAAAAATGTTTTCATCAAATCATGGAATAGCATTAACAGGGGTTCCTATGTCATACCAAGATCGAGTTGAAAAGGATATCATAATTGGAAATGATATCTGGATTGGGGCTAATTGCATTATTACATCTGGAGTAAGAATAAACGATGGGGCAGTTGTAGCTGCTGGTTCAGTAGTGACAAAAGAGGTCCCAAAAGATACTTTAGTTGGAGGCATTCCTGTAAAGGTTATTAAAATGAGATCATGAACATTCTCACTTTTGACATTGAAGACTGGTATAATTGCGACTTTATTACCACTGATTTTAATTGGGACAAGTATGAAGTCCGCATTTATGAAAGGATAGAACGCATTTTACAGGAGCTGGAAACACGGAATTTAAAAGCCACTTTTTTTTGCCTTGGATGGATTGCGGAAAAACATCCGAATGTAATCATGCAAATACATGAGCAAGGCCATCATATCGGTTGTCATTCCTACCAACATGAGTTATCTTTTCGGTTTGACCGGGTAGGATTTCGAAAAGATACTGAAAAATCAAAAAAAATGATTGAGGATTTGATTGGTGAAGCAATAAATGCCTTTCGAGCTCCCGGCTTTTCAATTACCGAGCGGAACATCTGGTCATTGGAAGTCTTAACCGAGTTGGGTTTTGAATATGATTGTTCCATTCTGCCAACATCACATGATTATGGTGGTTTTAAGAGTTTTGGAAATGCGGAACCTGTTATTTTGCAGTTGGCAAACGGCGCTCAAATAAAAGAATTCCCAATAAATATCCAGAATGTTTTTGGTAAGAAAATAGTCTTCTCCGGTGGTGGTTACTTCAGATTATTTCCTTATTCGTTAATAAAATATTGGACTTCACTGTCGCCATACCTTATGACCTATTTTCATACGCGGGATTTTGATCCGGGACAACCCATGATTAAGTCGTTGCCAATGATGCGTAAATTTAAATCGTATGTCGGTCTTTCAACTTCATTTAATAAATTTCAAAAACTATTGGATGATTTTGAATTTGTTAGTGTGCAAGATGCAGACAAATTAATAAATTGGGAAATAGCCCGTGTGATTAAACTCTGAAATTTAGAAAAAGTAAATGAATATATTAATTACGGGTATTCATGGTTTTGTAGGGACTAACTTGCTTGCTGCATTGAATAAACAGCACTCTATTTATGGTTTGGACATTGTGCAACTGTCAAAGCAAGGCATCCTAAAAACCTATGGCTGGAATGACCTGGATCAAGTCCCAGAGGTTGATGTAATAATCCATTTAGCAGGCAAAGCACATGACACAAAAAACCCCACCGAAGAAAAAGTCTATTTCGATATTAATGTGGGTTTAACCCAAACCATATTTGAATACTTTTTAAAATCAAATGCAAAAAAATTCATCTTTTTCAGTTCGGTAAAATCCGTTGCCGATGTCGTCAATAGGTCGTTACTTACAGAAGATGTGGTGCCCAATCCACAAACACCGTATGGAAAATCGAAATTTGCAGCAGAACAATATATATTAAAATACTCGCTACCAGCAAATAAAAAAGTATTTATTTTCCGGCCTTGTATGATTCATGGTACTGGGAATAAGGGCAATCTGAATTTACTTTACAATCTGGTTCGAACAGGGTTTCCCTGGCCACTCGGAGCCTACGTGAACAAACGGTCCTTTACCTCCATCGATAACCTGAGTTACATTATCGGGCAAATTATTGAAAAAGAGATAGAGCCGGGTATATACCAGATAGCAGATGATGAGACTTTATCAACCAATGAATTATTTCGGCTGATTGCAGAGTCACAAAACCGAAAGCCGAGGATCTGGAATATTTCTGGGAAGCTCATTGATCGGTTAGCCAGCTTTGGCGATCTTCTGCACCTACCTATAAACAGCGAACGCTTAAAGAAACTAACAGAATCGTATGTGGTCTCGAATCAGAAAATTAAAAAAGCTTTAGGCATTGAAAAAATGCCAGTTTCCGCCCGGGATGGATTAAAGAAAACACTGGAATCGTTTAAGGCATAGAATTCGGTGCAACAAGACAAAAATAATCATAAATTAGTTTCACTGGGTTACACGGTCTTAAATTCTGATTATCAATATGAAATATAATCATTAATTGCTTAACAAACATGCTGCAACGAATCATCGCATTGGTATTGCTTCTTTTGTTTTCACCGCTTTTTGTACTGGTTGCATTAGTCATCATCGTTGAAGATGGTTTCCCGTTATTCTTCCAGCAAAAACGGGTCGGAGTGAATTACACGTTTTTCAAGATTTATAAGTTTCGTACGATGAAGAAAGATACGCCCAATGTGGCGACTCATCTGCTTGAAAACCCGGAGCAATATCTTCTCAAGATCGGGGGTCTGCTTCGTAAACTCAGCATTGATGAACTTCCAAACCTGATAAATATTTTGAAAGGAGAAATGGTATTTGTCGGACCACGTCCGGCCCTCTACAACCAGGATGATCTGATGGCTTTGCGCGTCAGTGCTGGAGTTGAAAAATTAAAACCCGGATTAACGGGCTGGTCACAAATCAACGGACGTGATGAAATTTCGATTGAAGACAAGGTGGCGTATGAAAAAGAATACCTGGAGCGCAAATCGTTGGGCTTTGATTTAAAAATTGTCATCCTGACGTTTACTTCTGTGGTGATGAGTAAAGGTATAAAGCATTGAAAAATATCTATCAGTGCACCAATCATTTTTAAACCTGACAGGTTTAAGCGGCATCATTTGTAGTCCGTTAGGACTTAAATATCAATAGAAAAGAGAATTAGGGCATGTTCATTTTCCGTAGGAAATTAATATTTATCCCCTTACGGGGAATTTTATCCTATTTTCATACAAATTCTATTGATATAAATTCCCTTCTGGAAATTCAGAAACCTCGTCATTGGTAGCGACCTTCGGGAGCGCGGCAATCTCACATTGAATGACAGATTGCCGCATTCCGCTGTGCTTCATTCGCAATGACGGTATGCGGAGGGACGGTATGCGGAGGGACGCTACGTGATCATCAGCGCGTCATTGCGAGTCCGACGACAGGAGGACGTGGCAATCTGATCCCATTATAATAATACCTTCGCGACCGGAACCTTCCCCGTTTGGGGGAAATGAAGGGGGCTTAAAGTGGGAGCGCGA
>JBBQEI010000058.1:0-29030 GCA_038320545.1 Bacteroidales bacterium | reverse complement strand
ATAATGAAGGGAATGAAGGGAATGAAGGGAATGAAAATAATGAAGGGAATGAAGGGAATGAAGGGAATGAAAATAATGAAGAAAATGAAAATAATGAAGAAAATGAAAATAATGAAGAAAATGAAGAAAATGAAGGAAATGAAGGGAATGAAGGGAATGAAGGAAATGAAGAAAATGAAGAAAATGAAGAAAATGAAGGGAATGAAGGTAATGAAGGGAATGAAGGAAATGAAGAAAATGAAGAAAATGAAGGAAATGAAGAAAATGAAGGAAATGAAAATAATGAAGGGAATGAAGGGAATGAAAATAATGAAGAAAATGAAGAAAATGAAAATAATGAAGAAAATGAAGAAAATGAAAATAATGAAGAAAATGAAAATAATGAAGGAAATGAAAATAATGAAGAAAATGAAGGGAATGAAGGGAATGAAGGGAATGAAGGGAATGAAGGGAATGAAGGGAATGAAGGGAATGAAGGAAATGAATGAATGAAGGGAATGAAGGGAATAAAGGAGTGAAGGAATGAAGGAATGAAGGAAATGAAGGAATGAAGGAATGAAGGAATGAAGGGAGTGAAGGACTGAAGGAAATGAAGGAATGAAGGAATGAAGGAAGAATTAAAAATGAAGGAATGATGAATTTTATAAAAATGAGGAAAGAAGTTGTATTTGTAATGATTTATTTTGGTGCAGTTTTTTGCGGTAATCTTCGTGCTCAAACAAAGATAACACTTGACGAGGCAATAAAAATTGCTACCGATAGTTCCTTGGCTGCCTTTAAAGCGCAAAACCTGTACCTTATAAGTTACTGGGATTATCGCTCATACTCCGCCCAGAAAAAACCTTCTCTCACACTCAATACCACTTTGGCCGATTATAACAGGGCATTGATTAAGCGTTATAACTCCGTTCTGGATATCGACGAATATCGGGAACAGCAAAATATAAGTTCTTATGCTAATGCTTCAATAAGGCAGAATATGCCGTTTACCGGCGGGACATTTTATTTTGATACCGAATTAAGCAGGTTGCAAGATTTTGGAAGCAACGAATACACGCAATTCTCGTCGGTACCTTTTCGTATAGGGTTTAGTCAACCTTTGTTCGGGTTTAATAATTTTAAGTGGCAGAAAAAAATTGAACCCCTGAAATTTGAAAAAGCCAAGCTAACTTATATTCAATCTGTCGAATCTATATCGCTTCAAATGGTCGACTATTATTTCGATTTATTAATAGCACGATTGAAGGTTGCTATGGATAGTTCTAATGTTGCCAATTGCGACACTTTATACAATATCGGACAAAAGAGGATGGAAATAGCCTCTCTTTCGCAAGCTGATGTTCTCACTTTAAAAGTGGATGCATTAAATGCTCGGAATAAATTAGCTGAAGCACATAAAGAGCTGAAAAACGGGCTCTACCTTTTTAACTCTTTTCTTAGGAAAGACGAAACCAGCTTTGCTGACCTTGAAATACCCGTCAATTTGTATTCGTTCCAGGTAAACTTTGATGAGGCCTACAAAATTGCCCTGGCAAATAATCCTGACCTGCTCGAAAATAAACAGCAATTACTTGAAAGTGAAAGAGACCTGGACCAGGCAAAAAAAGAAGGTCTATGGTCGGCCAGTTTAACCGGCAGTTATGGACTTAATCAACGCGACTCAACTTTTCCCAGGGCTTACCAAAACCCACTGAACCAGCAAAGGGCAACGTTGGGAATTTCAATTCCCATCATCGACTGGGGGCAACGAAAAGGAAAAACAAACATGGCCCAAAAAAATTATGAGTTGGCGGAACTTGCCATTGAACAAGCTGAAGTTGACTTCAAGCAGAAGTTGATGATGGCCACGAATAATTTCAACATGCAGCAAGCTATTGTGAACAGTGCTCTTGAGACCAAAACTGTTGCCAACCAAGCTTACGATTTTACTAAACAACGCTTTTTGATTGGCAAGGCCGATGTCAATAGCCTTAGCTTAGCTCTTACGAGGCAAGACGCAGCAAATATCAACTACCTGGAAGCATTGAGGTTATATTGGAAATACTACTATGCATTAAGAAAAATAACATTGTACGACTTTAAAACTAATTCTACCCTGATTAGGGAACTGGATCAGTTTCTGGGAATGTGAAATTAATGAAGGAGTGAAGGAGTGAAGGAATGAAGGGAATGAAGGGAATGAAGGAATGAAGGAATGAAGGAATGAAGGGAATGAAGGGAATGAAGGAATGAAGGAATGAAGGAATGAAGGAATGAAGGAATGAAGGAGTGAAGGAGTGAAGGAATGAAGGGAATGAAGGGAATGAAGGAATGAAGGAATGAAGGAATGAAGGGAATGAAGGAATGAAGGAATGAAGGAATGAAGGAATGAAGGAATGAAGGAATGAAGGAGTGAAGGAATGAGGAATGAGGAAGAATTCAAAATGAGGGAAAGATACAAAGAAATGGGATATAGGTTAATTACAATTTTAAAAAATTCATTTAGGCAGGCACTTAAAGGGTCTCTTTACTTCGTGTTAATTATTATGCTTGCATTAACAATCAGGGTTTTCTTTATCGAGTTTTATAAAATACCGTCGTCATCCATGGAACCTACCTTAATTCCAGGAGATTTTATAATGGTAAGCAAAATGTCGTATGGGGCGAGAATCCTAAAAATCAGAAAATTCTTCAAAGAAGGGAAAATAGAATATATAAGAACCTGGGGGTGCAGTCATATCAAAAAAGGTGATGTTTTTGTTTTTAATTGGCCATGCTATTATACATTAAACGATTCCTTTCCCAACATGTACGGGGGCTGTATCGTTAAACGATGTTTTGGAATGCCCGGAGATACTGTGTTAATTAAGAATGAAGGAAATAAAGAATTACGAATGGAGAATGTTGACCTTATGGGAACGAACACCGATTTATTCCCTCATGATTCAACCCTAAAATGGAAAGTTGATAATTACGGCCCTTTGTTTGTTCCCGGTAAGGGAAAAAAGATGCTACTAACTCCCTCCAATGCTCAACACTACAAGGATGTTCTGTTATACGAAGGCTTTAAAATAGACATTCGCAACGATTCAGTATTTTTAAACGGAGCTTATACCCGAAACATCACTTTCAGCCATAACTATTATTTCATGAAAGGGGATAATTTTTATGGAAGTCAGGATTCGAGATTTTGGGGCTTTGTACCTGAAGATAATATTATTGGGAAAGCCAAAATAATTCTATTTTCACTTGATTCAACTGAACCCTTAATAAGATCATTTCGATGGAATCATTTTTTCACAAGAATTAAATAAACAGTTACAATTTAATCTGGTATTGTTGAATTTCATATTTTTTTTATACTATGAAGAAATTAAAACTATTCTTTTTGTGCCTTTTATGGATATTTATTTTAACGGAACTTGTCATTCGAACAGCTTATAAAGAAAAATATGTGACAAGACAATTAGAATCAAATTGGATTAATGATTCAACAATAGGTTTTTTACCCACACCAAATACAAAATTTAAATTAATTTCATCAAATGTTAATCGTGAAATAAAGGTCAATTCATTTGGATTTTACGGTGATGATTTTAATATTAGCAGATCACTAGGATTTTATAGAATGGCATTTGTTGGCAGCTCATCAGAAATAGGGCAACTTAATGAGGATAATATATCATATATTGATTTGTGCAATGAAATGTTCAAAAAAGAAAAAGGAAAAATAGAATTTATGAATTTTCCCATTCCGAATAATAACCGTGATTATTCAAAAATCGTACTAATAAAAACCAGAATTTTAAAATTCAATCCTAAAGTTATTTTTTTAAAAGTATCGCTCCCTTTGATACAACAAAATATAGCAAAAGAAGATTATAAAGGAATTATCATAGATTATGAACTAAATAGTATTTCAGCTTCCTTATACCAATTATTTTATTATGGGTTTACCTACTATTGAAAAAAGTCCGTGAATCGTAGATACAAAAATGTTTACTGATGAAAGTGATGATAAAGGCTTTCTTCGAGATAAGGATGATTTTTTGCAATTATCGGTACTTTAGACAATTGATAAGTTACTACAAAAGTAAATAAGCCGGCATAACCAATAAAAGTTCCTATTTCGATTAAACCAAATTCATTATTTTTAAATAAGCCAGGCATAATCTGCATATAACAGTCAATATAGAAGCCAACTAAAAGAATACCTGCCATAATGGTTATCAAACTTTTCTTTCGGCTGAATAATGGAGGAAGAAGTATTAAAAAAGGTATAAACCAGTTCACAATAACATCTGTAAAAAACAAAGCTTTCCAACCTTCTCCCCACCTGACAACATAATACACAGTTTCTTCAGGAATATTGGCATACCATATCAGCATAAACTGCGAAAACCAGAAGTAACCATAAAAAATAGACAAAATAAACATGTACCTGTTAAAGTCATGCAAATGACTACCATTCAGAAACTTAAAATAACCCCTGTAGTTGAGAATAAGTACGATGAATACAATGGCTGCAGTTCCATGAAGAAATGCACTTACAAAGTTTTTAAGTGCGAAAAGTGTACTGAACCAATGAACTTCGATTGATTTAATCCAATCGATGGCTGATAGCGAAAAAGTAACTCCAAGAATGAATATAAATATTTTGGAATATAACTCACCTTTCCGGAAATTTTCCATTCCTCCTTCCTTATCCTCTCTTAACGACAGCTTGCGAAGCTGTTGGGTAAGCAAGATCCAGGAAGCAAAAAATACAACGATCCTGATAAAGAAAAATGGAATATTTAAGTAAGGTGATTTATGGGCTATTAATTCGTCGTGCGCTACAACATCGTGGTGAGACCATTCATACAGATAATGTGTTCCAAAATAAAGCAGAATAAAGAAAATAGCAGCAACAGGAATATACGAAAACATTGCTTCGGGAATGCGCTTAAATCCGGATGACCAACCAGATTGTGTTACATATTGAATAGCATAGAAAAATGAGGCTCCAATTGCCAAAGCCAGGAAATAATAATTATTCAGCAAGTAATTTGCCCAAGCTTTTTCAGGATGGGTGATAAATGCATATACAAAAGTTGCTATCCCTATTACAATCATTGCAATACAAACATTCCGCAATAATGGTGAGAAACGAAGCTTTTCTTTTTCCTGCAGGTTCATATGAATTTAATATTAATCTTGTTCTATTTCTTTTCCAACTCTCTTCTGATATACATAATTGTTTTCCAGCGATCATCCGGCCGGATTTGTGAACCATAGGCACCCATTATTCCAAAACCAACGGTAATCACATGGAACACTTCTCCATCGGCAGTATTTTTCATTTTATCATTGATCAGCGATGCCGGAGGATACGGATATTTTCCACTTGTAAACAGAAATCCTTTCCCATCGCCTGCTTCTCCATGACAAATCTGACAATATGCCTGAAACACTAACTTTCCACGTTCAATGTTTTCACGGGTATAAGGCATATTTGTTGTTATAACTTTCCCTGCTAAAGCACGATCCTGATCTGTTTTTTGATATGGATAGGCAACAAAATCCCTGCTCACGGTTCCAATAACAGGCTCTCGCATGGTTTTACCATCTTTGAAGTTTGGGTTTTCTGAATTTGTTTCATATGCATGGGAATAAGCCATATCAGGCATGAAATCGTAACCGGGATGATTGTTATCCCTGTCGCACGATGCTAAACTTATAACAAAAACTATTGCCAATAAAGCTGACCAATTTCGAAAATGTTGCATAACCTGATTTTAATTTTCCTTAATTTCTAAAGCTCCTGCTTCCCTGAGTATTTCAGTGACTTCATTATTATCGCCTTCCTTACCCTCAACCACCATAACAAACATATTATCAGTTGCTCTGTAGTCAACTACTTTAGCTTTTTGTCCAGGAAAAAGTTTTGCCCCTATTGAAAAAGAGAATAAGCTTAAAACTGTAATTGAAAAAATGGTTAAAACAAGTGTAATAATTATAAATGATGGGAATGAATTGAAAGGTTTCCCCCCATAATTTATTGGCCAACTAATCACTGAAGTATAATAAAGGAAAGCCAGAATTGATATTGCCGCAAACAAACCGTAAAAAAAAGCTGCTGTTCTGATTCTGGATTTTTTTCCTACATATTCAAATACTTCAAAAACCGGATAAGGAGTATAGACTTCTTCAATAGCTATTCCTTTTTCTTTAACCTTATGTAAAGCATCGATGAGTTTTTCCTCATCTTCAAAAATTCCGACAACTGATTTAGTACTCATATGATATTTTTTAATGAGTCTTAGTTTTTTTTGTAACTTTTAATACCGACTTAACTTCGCTAATGGCAATCATAGGCACATACCGGAAAAAGAGTAACACGCCCAATGAAAAAATCCCTATAGTTCCAACGTAGACGCCAATTTCAACTATGGTAGGATTATATGTTGTCCAGCTCGACGGAAGATAGTCTTGCGCAAGAGATGTCACAACAATATTAAACCGTTCGTACCACATTCCGATATTTATAAATATTGAAATTGTGAACATCCACCAGATATTCTTTCGTATTCTTTTAAACCAGAAAAGCTGAGGAATAAGAGCATTACAAATAAACATTGCCCAAAATTGAAATGCATAAGGACCAAAAATTCGGGTTTTGAATAAAGTATGAATTTCATAATTGCTGCCTGAATACCATGCAACAAATATTTCGGTTAGATAAGCCGTTCCCATAATTAAGCTTATAAATGTCAGGATTTTTGCTATTGCTGTTAAATGGGAATCTGTAATGTAATCACCAAGTTTATAAAGTTTTCGGATGATAATCATGAGTGTCATCACCATGGCAAAACCTGAGAATATTGCGCCAACAACAAAGTATGGAGGAAAAATAGTTGCATGCCAGCCAGGTTCAACACTAACTGCAAAGTCGGTTGATACAATTGAGTGAACCGAAACAACCAGCACTGCAGCAATACCTCCCAGCACAAAAGCAAGAGATTCGTACCTGAGCCAATTGTGTGTGGATCCGTTCCAGCCCATTGCTAATATTCCGTAAATAGCTTTCTTTAATTTATTAGTTGTACGATCGCGAATTGTTGCAAAATCGGGAAGCATTCCCAAATACCAGAATGAGGCAGAAATAAGAAGATAAGAACTAATTGCAGCAAAATCCCAAAAAAGCGGACTGTTATAATTCACCCATAGTGGCCCGCGGGTATTTGGATAAGGAATAATGTAAAATGCCAGCCAAACTCTACCCATATGTAAGGCGGGGAAAATAGCCGCACAGATAACAGCAAATACAGTCATTGCCTCAGCAGCCCTGTTTATCGAAGTTCTCCACTTTTGTCGCAGAATAAGCAGGAATATTGAAAACGCCGTTCCTGCGTGCCCGATTCCGATCCACCAAACAAAGTTGATAATCTCCCAGCCCCAGGCAACAGAATTATTCAATCCCCAGGTGCCAATACCAACAGCTACAGTCACAAAAATTGCCCACACCCCAACTGAAGCAGCAATAAGTGCTATAGCAAGCGCAATGTACCACCACAATGGTGGTCTGCCCTCCATGGGCTTGATAATATCGGTGGATATCTGTTTATAATCTTTGTCACCTTCTATTAAGGCTCCTCTGACTTCGGTTTTATACATGCTTATAAAAATTTACCGGTTTTAAAATACTTAAGCAGTTTCATCATCTTTCATATTTCTTACCAGGGTTAAATACCCTATGGATGGCAACGTATGAAGTTCTTCCAAAACATGATAGTTTCGTGGATCTTTATCCAATTTTGCAATAATGCTTTCTTTATCCAGTGTATTACCGAAACGGATTGCACGTGTAGGGCAAGCTTGTGCGCAAGCTGTTAACAGTTCGATGTCCTTTAATGGCTTATTTTCAAGTTTTGCAGCAAGTTTTTTTTCTTGAATCCTTTGGACACAAAAAGTACATTTTTCTACAACACCCCGTTCACGTACAGTAACATCAGGATTCAACACCAGACGGCCAAGATCGCTATTCATGTTATAATCGAATTTCTCATTTCCTGCAAACTTGTACCAGTTGAACCTTCTTACTTTATAAGGACAGTTATTGATACAGTATTTGGTTCCAACACAACGATTATATGCCATCTGACTTAATCCCTCATTGCTGTGATTGGTTGCAGAAACAGGACAGACATTTTCGCACGGAGCCTGGTCACACTGCTGGCAAGTCATTGGTTGGAAAAATACTTTTGGATTTTCAGGATTTTCAGAATAGTACCTGTCGATACGAATCCAATGCATTACCCTTCGTAAGGCAACTTGTTTTTTACCTACAACAGGAATATTATTTTCCGATTGACAACCAATTATGCAAGCACCACAACCAATACATGAATTAAGGTCGATGCTCATGCCCCAATGATACCCATCGTACTTGGGTTCTTCGTAAAGAGACAGATATTCTTTATCGAATTCACGCTGATGGGTTCCGGATGCATTATTCTTCAGATAATCGGTCAAAGAAGTTTCCCTTACAATCGGGCGACCTTCCATAGAATTATGTTCCTGGGTTTGGGCAAGCTTTACTACCTCACCTGTAGCAACATAACTTTCAACAGGAGAATAATTTAAAACCCTCACTCCCGAAAGTTTTTGCAGTTTGTAAGCATTAATTCCAACTCCGTTTGCCACTTTGCCCATGCCTGTATGGCCATATCCCACCGCAATGGAAATGGAATCGTAGTTTTGTCCTGGCTGGATAACAACAGGTAAATTAACTTTTTTATTAATAGTAATGACTGAACCATTCACCCAACCTTTTTCCGTGGCCAACTTAGGTGAAACTGCCGCATAATTCTCCCAGGTAACTTTCGAAATAGTATCGGGTAGCTCCTGTAACCAGGGGTTATTAGCCTGAGATCCGGAGCCAATCGCAATACTTTCATAAAAATGAAGTTCCGGCATTTCTTTAGATGCCGGTTTAATGGAGGGTAAAATTCCTGTAACAGCATTTTCATTATAAGAAACGGATGTAACTGGAACCTTCATTTCAACAACGCCATCCTGCACCGCTCTTGTCCAAAAGGTTTCAAACAATGCCTGAGAATCGGAACGTGGATAAATATTCGTTAACCAGTTGGCTTTAATAAAATCATAGTAAGATTGACTATTGCCAGCCCATTTTAAAAGATTTTCCTGAAAATGCCTGGTTTCGAAAATGTTTTGAATGGCAGGCTGTGCAAGGCTCAACGATCCTGTTCTGGGTTCAGCGTCGTTCCAGCTTTCCAGAAAATGATGCGCAGCACAGACATATTGTACATTTGGAATAGTTTCATTATCATGATCATAAATTCCAATACTCAGGGTCGCCTTTTTCATTAATTCGAGAAACCTTTCTGCATCAGGATAATCATATGTGGGGTTTACTTCATATAAAATAATTGCCTGTGGCTTTCCTGAATTAAGTTCATCAATAAGTTTAACGAAGTCAGTGTCTTTATTCTTTTTTAATCGTATTGAAGCCGGGAAATCGAGGGTTTTGCCAACATTACCCAACAGTTGATTAATAGCATTTACAATTATTTGGCATTCAACTTCATTGGAACCGCTCATTACTATTGACTTTCTCTGACTTTTATAAAGCTCCTCCACCAAAAAGTCGATATTAACAGGCGATTCCGGTACTTCTTGCACATAAGTACCGAATTTGGCAGCCAGTTTTGCATAGGTAGCTGCAAGAATAAGCTTTTCGTCCGAAGCCCGGATTGGAATTCTTTTATCTGCCTTAGCTCCGCTGATAGTTAGCGTTGTTTCAAACTGAATATGATGCGACATCGTTTTCTGTCCTTCAGTTAGTCGACGCCTTTGGATGTATCGTGGAGCAAAATTTAACGGAAACAACCAGGTACCAAGAAAATCAGCGTTGAAACCAACCACAAGATCGGCTTCCTCAAATTTGTAATCAGGTATGGTTTCGGAATTAAAGGATAATCCGTTAGCCTCTATCAATCCAGAAACTGATATTGGCTCATAGGTAACATGATTAAGTGACGGATATGTTCTTTTGAATAAATCAATCGCTGCCTGAGTGGAAGGACTGTAAATGGTTTTTGTAACCAGGTTGATTGTTCCACCTGTATTTTGAATCTGCTGTAATTTTGAAATGACATCTTTATCGAGTTGTTCCCAGGTAATCTGCTTTCCCTGGAGTGAGGGAAATTGCATCCGGGATGAATCGTAAAGACTTAATACAGAAGCCTGAACCCTGGCCGATGTTCCTCCTTTGGTAACAGGCGAAAGTTGATTCCCTTCAATTTTTATGGGTCTTCCATCACGAACTTTTACAAGAATACTGCAATAATCGCTGCCTTCCATATAAGTGGAGGCATAATAAGAAGATTTTCCCGGAATTATTTGTTCTGGATTGATAAGGTAAGGTATGGCTTTTTGAACCGGACGTTCACAAGCAGCAGCTAATGAAGCAGCAGTAACACTAAAGCCCATAAATTTGAGAAAGTTCCTTCGGGAAGATGGTGTGCCTAATTCTTTTGCTGACAAACGAAAAAATTCATTTTTATGCTCAGATTCTTCCTTGTCATGGTCAATCGTCTTTCCGTATCGAAGTTCGTTTATGCTTCTCCAGTATTTGGTTTCCATGTATAAATCGAAATTAAGAAGTCTAAATTTTTGTATTCATTAATAATGGCATTTCATACAGTCGGTTGAGCCAATTTTTTCAGCTGTTACCCTGTCAATTTTACCTTCTTTCAAATCTTTATGAAGCTGCTCGTATTTATCATAAAAAGCATTGTTCAAAAATTGCACTTCGGTATCGCGATGACAGTTGACGCACCATCCCATTGATAAATCGCTCACCTGCTTAACCCTGTCCATTTGTTCAACAGTACCATGACATGTCTGGCAAGTAATTTTTCCAACGGTCACATGCTGTGAATGATTAAAATATGTATAATCGGGTAAATTATGGATTCTTACCCATTCAATAGGTTTATGGTTTTCAACAGCAGCATGAATTTTATTTATTTCGAACCTTCCCGTGCGTGTTCCTTCCCTTACCAGGGTATGGCAATTCAAACACACATTGGCAGGAGGAATTCCTGCAACTTTGCTGTATTCGGCTGAGGAATGGCAGTATAAGCAATCAATTTTATTTTGCTTCACATGAACTGCGTGCGAAAACTTGATGGGCTGGTCGGGCTCATAATTTTTAGAGCGCCCCAGAGCTATTGCTTCATGAGCTGTAGTTTTGATAATAAATAATCCAGAAACAAGAATGATTAACAAATTTATAGCTTTGTACCGGAGATATTTCGTGTAAATAGCATCGGCTATAGCCAGTAATATTAAAACGATAAGTCCTATATATATTAGTTTTTTTAAAAAAAGCTTTTTTGATTTTGGGGGACCTTCCTTGGCAAAATCATTCAGATATGAACTAATTTGTGTAATTTGTTCATCCGAAAGAACATATCCTTTATGTACTTCGCCCATTTTTTTCCCGGAAGGGCTTAAAAGAATATTTTTAAGATCAGCATCGGGCCTACCCTGGTTTGCTAAGGCAATCTCAAATGCTGAAGGATTCCAGCTAAATTGAGTGGATTTTTCAACATTATGACACGAAACACAGCTTTCAGCATTCTTACCAGTATTAATTAATCCATAAAATAAGCGTTCTCCCTTTTTAATTCCATCGTGACCATGTGCTGTACCGGAATTTGAATCCAGTTTAATTGAATCTTGAGCATAAATGCTTGCTGGTAGAAGCAATAATAATAAAAAACACAGTTGTAGCAGCTTATTTGCGGTTAAAAATTTCGTAAAAACAAAACCGCACTTATCGTAGCAATGATGCATAAGTAAAAAGCTTTTTATAAATAGAACGTGATAATAACAGCTAGTTTGCAAAAAAGGTTCAATGCAAATCAATAATCCAATAAATATATTGAATTTTCTATTGATATTCAGTTAAGTATAGTACATTTTTTTTATTTTTCTTTTTTCAGCAAAACTGATAACCTAAAGAAAATATAAATAAACTGAATTGTGAAGATACAAACCGTAGTGAAGTGTCAATCATGCTTCGACGCCGCTCAGCACGACTACCCTCTGTCAGTCTGAGCGGAGTCGAAGACTCTTTACTATTGACATGACAATAGAGGAAATATAATAAGTTAGTTTAACGGTATAAATAAAAGAACCCGGATTGCTTTACCAGAACAGGACTATCAAGTGATTCAATTACATAATAATATATACCATCGCGAACAGTATCTCCCGAAAATGTCCTTCCATCCCAAACAATAACTTTTGCATCTGTTTCGAAAACTTTTATTCCTGAACGGGAAAAAATTTGAATTGAATAAGTGGTTTGATTATCCCCCTGAATAATGAAAAGATCATTAAGACCGTCGTCGTTGGGGGTAAAAACATTGGGAATAGCCAATTTATTTAAAACTTCAATTGATTTGACAATTGTATCAGCACAACCCAAAACATCGGATATTATCAGTTGAGTGGTATAAATACCTGCCGAATCAAACTGGTAATAAAAACTGGGAGTGTTACCTGTATTTCCTTCAACCTCCCATGAATAAATATACAAAAAAGGAGAGGATTGTTGTTTTACAGGATTAAATGCAATTTTAAATGTCCCAACTTCCAAAGTGTCGTGATAATTAAATTCAGCTTTGGGGGTTCTGCCAATCTTGATAAACTCCTCTATTCCTGATGAATCTGTATCGTTAATTTTAAGACTTACCAGGTAATTGCCTGGATTCAAATATTCATGTTGCGGACTTTCTTCTGTGCTTTCTTCTCCATCTCCAAAAGTCCATTTATAATTTGTTACTGTAATCGATCCTGTATAATTAAACTTAACAGTTAATTTATCACATCCTTTCTGACTAGAAGCAGAAAATGTCTGTCCTGATAGGGGCAGTTGAATAGATAAAACCAGGAGTGATAGTATAAATAACAGGTTCTTCATTAGCAAAATTCTATATCAATATAGATAATATTTTTACCCGTTTTCAGGTTTAATTGGTCATACTTACGTAAGACAGTGCTTTAGGGTTATTTCCTGATTGATAAAAAGCAAAAAATAATAATAATAAAAGTTTTTTAAAGTGAAGATGAATATATTTATTTTTTATCAGTCTAATTTGATATAAAAATGTCATATTTAACCTTAGGTTTTGTAAGTAGGTGCAATATAAACAATAAAATAAAGGATCGTCAAATTATTTTTTTAAAATTTATTAACTAATTTGTAAAGATGATAACAAGAAGTTTGCTGATTGTTTTCTTTTTAATAATGAATAGTTTTCTTTCATGGGCACAAACAACAAAAAATTCTGCTGTTTCAGTAAAGGAATTTACTGATAATCCTTTCCCTTTTGAAATGAACCTTGAACAGCTTGAAAAATATTATGGAGACTATTTAAAAAAAGAAAAATATACTAAAAAAAACAGGTTCGCACCTACTCAAAAAGATACTATTGTCAGGTTTTTTAAGGGAAAAACTGAATTCTTCTTTTATCAGCCTTACAACGGCAAACCTCTTTTTGTAGCGGCCAATATATTTGATAAACGCATAAAAATTAAAGGAGACATTGCAACAACCATGACTTCCCGGGAACTTTTTAATAAAATTACTTACCCCGATACTGGATCGGATACAATAAAAATCTCTTTACCTGAAGGTGCATATAAAGTATCCATGGTTTTAAAGGATGAAAAAATATATCATATAAAAATTGAAGCCCGGAATAATTATCATTAGTATGCATCGCATTATGGTTTTGATAGCTCACAATCTTATAATAGAAACTGCTGTTCAGAAAAAAACAGGTTCATCTCCATTTAGTATGCTTTCAGTGAGGCTGATCACTGCTTTTTTAAGTGAGTTTGTGTTTAACCTTTTATTACCTGCCGAAGCTTCTCGTCTTAATAATCCTACTTCTGCACTGGTGCATATAACCCCGGTTTTTGCAGATTTCTTTACCATCTGGGCAATTTCTATTTTCTGGCTGATAATAAAAATAGTATTTATTATCATATGCCTTTCAGGTTTTGCATAATTTAATGGAAGAATTTAAAGTACTCGACTTGCTGGCAAAAGGATTGAAGCCTCTGATGAGGATATGTGGATTACCGCTTCAAAGCTCATTTATGTGGCTTGTGGCCAATGTGGTAGGACTAGCGTGGGGGTCTGCTATCCTGATAGAATATGTTCAATCGGGAAAAGTAAATAAACAAGAGACAAATCTGCTAAATCATCATATTGCCATATCACACTCACTTTTAAAAGATACCCTGCTTTTTGTTGCATTGGAATTAATGCTATGTGGATTACCTTTCCCAGAGTAATTTTGGCAATAGTTGTGGTTTGGGGAGTAAAAATCCTGATTAAAAATAAGGTGGAGCCAGTAAGGCTGATTTCTTAATTTTGTACTTTAGCTATTTGTTATTATGATGAATTTAGTGCAAGTTTAAATTCGCCAAAAAATGTTTTTATAATGAAGCAATATTTAGATTTATTGGATCATGTTCTGAAAAATGGTGTTGAGAAAACCGATCGTACGGGAACAGGAACTGTTAGTGTATTTGGGCATCAGATGCGGTTTTCATTATCGGAAGGCTTTCCATTGCTTACAACCAAAAAACTACATTTAAAATCCATCCTATATGAGTTATTATGGTTTTTAAAAGGCGAAACCAATGTTGAATACCTTAAGAAAAATGGTGTTAGCATCTGGAATGAATGGGCAGATCCAAATGGCGAACTCGGACATATTTACGGATATCAATGGCGATCGTGGCCATCGTACAAAGGTGGTGGAATCGACCAGATAACACAGGTTGTTAATTCAATTAAAAATAATCCCGATTCAAGGCGACATATTGTGAGTGCCTGGAATGTAGCAGACCTTGAAAACATGGCTTTGCCTCCCTGCCATGTAATGTTTCAATTTTATGTTGCCGCTGGCAAATTATCCTGTTCAATGTATCAGAGAAGTGCCGATATATTTTTAGGAGTACCTTTTAACATTGCATCTTACGCTTTGTTAACACATATGATGGCACATGTTACCGGACTAATTCCAGGCGATTTTGTTCATACCCTTGGTGATGCTCATATTTACCTCAACCATCTTGAACAGGTTAAACTTCAGTTAACGCGCGCACCTTATCCGCTTCCACAACTAAAAATAAATTCTGAAGTAAAAGATATTTTTAGCTTTGAATTTTCCGATTTCCAATTGGAAGGTTATCAATCCCATCCCCATATAAAGGGAGAAATTTCAGTATAACATTTTTTACAGATGAAAAAGATTTCAATGATAGCAGCAATTGCTGAAAATAATGTAATAGGAAAAGACAACCAAATGCCCTGGCACTTGCCCGATGATATGAAATGGTTTAAAAAAAACACCTCGGGATGCGACGTGATAATGGGCAAAAAAACATTTTATTCCCTTCCGTTTCACCCTCTTCCAAATAGAAAAAATATAATAATTTCACGAAGCAATGATGTTATTGATGGGTGTATAATGGCTTCATCAATTGAAGATGCCCTGGGTAAAATGGATCCAGATAACGAAAATTTTATAATTGGTGGAGGTATCATCTACGAACAATTTATGCCGCTTGCTCAAAAACTATACATTACACTTGTACATAGTTCTTTTGAAGGAGATACCTTTTTCCCTGTTATTGATAAATCAATTTGGAAAATAACAAGTTCAAAAGAACATACAAAAGATGAAAAACATGCTTTCAATTTTACCTTCCAAATTTATGAAAGACTATAATTTAATATATTAATATGAAAATTTTAATCATTATTCTTCTTGTTTTTGCCAGTTTATCTGTTCGTGCAGCAAAGCCCTTTCCTTCCGATCCAAAAGCTTCCAAAGAAACTGTAAACCTTTACAGGAACATGCTTAAATTACAACATGAGGGTCTTATGTTTGGCCATCAGGACGATATGCCTTACGGAAACGGATGGATGTACGAAGAAGGTCGCTCAGATGTTAAAGATGTGTGTGGTGATTACCCTGCTGTTTATGGCTGGGAACTTGGTCATTTGGAACTTGGGGATGCTTACAGTCTCGACTCTGTTAATTTTGATAAAATTCGTGATGGAATAAAAACTGTATATCAAAGAGGTGGCATTAACACTGTCAGTTGGCATTTCCGCAATGCACTAACTGGAGGTAGCGCGTGGGACGTGAGTTCAAAAAAAGTAGTGGCTTCTATTTTGCCAGGCGGTGAAAAACATAAGGTTTATCTTCAATACCTTGACAAACTTGCTGAGTTTATGCTAAGTCTTAAAACAGACGATGGTACTTATGTACCCATTATATTCAGACCTTTTCATGAGCATACAGGAAGCTGGTTCTGGTGGGGCAAAAACTTGAGTTCAGTGGAAGATTACAAAGCTTTATGGAGATTTACTGTTACCTATTTACGGGATACAAAGAATTTACACCATTTATTGTATGGGTATTCAACCGACAGGTTCAATACCGTGAATGAATATCTTGAAAGGTATCCGGGAGATGATGTGATTGATATGTTAGCATTCGATCTATACGACCGCGGTCCTGATTATGCTGCTACATTAAAAAATTGTGCGGGTATAGTATCGAAATTAGGTGCTGAAAAGAATAAAATATCAGCTGTAAGCGAAGCTGGCGGACCCATTACCAAAAATACCGAGTGGTGGACAAAGGTAGTTTTAGAATCCCTTCGCCCATACGAGTTATCGTATGTTTTAGTATGGAGAAACCCATGGGATAAGCCTCAGGATGCTTATGCCCCATATAAAGGACATCCAAGCTCGGCTGACTTTATTAAATTCTACAACCACCCAAGAACTCTTTTTCAAAAAGACATCACACCAAAAAATATTTATAAATAAGAAAAGAAAAGGCTCTGAAAAGAAGACTAAGGCTTCGACTTCGTGCAGCCTGACCGCTGAAAGTCAGTTAATTGTCACACTGTGGGGTCATACTGAGCGAAGTCGAAGTACCAAATGCGATAATTAATTGACTTTTTATACCGCCTCTTATTTATTCCACCCAATCGGCTATAAATAAGTTGGTATCGCGGGTATCATGATTATTTCTATTGGACGAAAACACTAATTTTTTTCCATCGGGTGAAAACATAGGAAAGGCATTGAATATACTTTCTGTAGTTATTTGTTCCAATCCGGAACCGTCAATATTTATCATATAAAGTTGAAAGTCATATCCACGCTGGGAGTGATGATTACTTGAGAATATAATTTTTTTCCCTGAAGGATGAAAAAAAGGAGCCCAGTTAGCCTTTCCTAAATCTGTTACTTGCTTTAGATTTTTACCATCGATATCGCAAACATAAATTTCCATATTGGTTGGGGCAACTAAACCTCGGGCAAGCAATTCCTTATATTCTATCACGTCAACTTCTGTTTTAGGCCGGGAAGATCTAAATACCAGTTGCTTACCATCGGGTGAGAAAAAAGCTCCACCATCGTACCCCAAACCATCCGTAATCTGTTTCTGATTTGAACCATCAATTTTCATGGTCCATAATTCCAGATCTCCACTTCTATCGCTGGTAAACACAATAAGGTCTCCCTTAGGCGAAACGGTAGCTTCTGCATCGTATCCGGGTGTATTTGTATGTTGTTTTACGATTTCCCCATTTAAATCTGACACATAAATATCGAATGAATTATAAACAGCCCATAAATATTTTCCATGAATAACAGGAGCTTCCGGGCAATTTTCTCCAGAAGCATGGGTCGATGC
Organism: Bacteroidales bacterium; assembly: GCA_038320545.1. Lineage (GTDB taxonomy): Bacteria > Bacteroidota > Bacteroidia > Bacteroidales > JAAUTT01 > JAAUTT01. The sequence goes on along the minus strand of JBBQEI010000058.1, from coordinate 11,235 downwards.
ATATAATATTTGTTTGTTCCCCGGCAGGAAAAAACTGCAGGTAGTCCTGCCCTTTCCGGTACTTATTAAATGGGGTTTATAAGCTGAATCTCTGGATGCCTTGTCAATTTCCATGTTGAAAATTTGATCACATTGCAAACCCCACACTTTGTTATTACTTTGAAAACTTAAGTTACGTCCGTCGAAACTAAAATATGCTTCTGCATTATCTCCACCAAATGTAAGCTGTTGTAAATTTTTTAAATGACTTTCCTGCGACTGGATAAGAGTTGATATCAACAGGAGAAAAAAAAGCAATATTTTTTTCATGCGAAATGGTTTTATGTTTTAATCTTTAAAATCGATAGATAAACAAGTTCTATTCGGAAAGGTTAAAAGAATAATTAATAGTCTGTATATCACTACCGATTTCCAAAATGAATTATTCCTCAACGAATAATACATTTTCATCAATAATAAATAACATACTCAACAATGAATCGTAAAAAAAGCTATTTTGAAAAACTAATGAGAACTCTACTAAAATTCATATTATTTCTTATACTAATATTTTCTGGATCATGTAATAAAGAAGTGATTCTTACGGAAGGTTTACTTCCTGATGAAATTTTTTATCCTGAAGGTTCCAGTACTCCTTTTAACGGAAAATGTCTTGTTTACTTTAAAAATAGCAGGCAGATACATTACATTTTCAATTATAAAAAGGGAATTTTGGAAGGGTCGTTCATGATATATCACAAAAATGGTCAGGTTGAGTTTAAAGGAAATTATACTTCAGGGGAGCTAACGGGAGAACTTTTAAAGTATTACGATAACGGAAGTTTAAACTCAAAATACACTATTACAAACTAAAGCCATTTATCAAGGTGCTTTTTTCTTGAGAAAAATATAAAACCGGTAATAATACAGAATGCCCCTCCAATAATGATTGTATAATTTATACCAATGGCACTGGCCGACGTTCCGGCTAAAAAACTACCAAGAGGATGCATTCCCATAATGGCAATAGCATAAAAACTCATTACCCTTCCCCGCATTTCATCGCTAGATAAATACTGTATAAGAGTATTCATTCCTGCAATAGAAGCTACCATTCCAAATCCAAACAAAAACATAAAAACGTATGCTACCCAATGATAATTAGTTAAAGCCAATCCTAAGATACCTGTTCCAAAGAAAAAAAGTGCTATGGAAATTATTGTCGAAAGGCCTTTTATTCCCGACCTTGATGCTAAAAACAAGGCTGCCAGCAAAGCACCAACTCCAGCCGCCGACATCAAAAAACCAAGTATCCTGCTGTCACCCGAAAGTATTTCTCTGGCGTAAGCAGGCAACAAAACAAATATTGGCATTCCCAAAAGACTTAAGGAAGATAATACAAGAATAAGTATTTTGATGGGCTGTGAGCCAAAAGTATAGGAGAACCCAGCTTTTAAATCAGCCCAAATTGGTGTTTCAGATTTTACTTTATTTTGATTTTTGATAACTATTTGAGACAAAGCAATAATAATTACCAAAAAACTAACTGCATTGATTAGAAAACAAATGCCCTCTCCGGCATATGCAATCACTATTCCGGCAATACCCGGCCCTACCAGTCGGGCTCCATTAAATACTGCAGAGTTTAATGCAATGGCATTTCCAACATTTTTTTTATCATCAACCAAATCCACCACCAGAGACTGCCTTGCGGGTGTATCAAATACGGAAATAAAACCAAACAGAAGACTTAAAGCTAAAATATGCCAAACCTGAATTAAGTTGGTTAATGTCAATATGGCAAACAAAAGAGCTTGCAGCATAAACAGTACCTGTGTCCAAATCATGATTTTTTTCCGGTTATACTTATCGGTAAGAACACCAGCAACCGGCGAAAGGAAAAAACTGGGAATCTGATTGGTAAAGCCAACAACTCCCAATAGAAAAACTGAACCAGTAATTCTGTATACAAGCCAGCTCATGGCAATATTTTGCATCCATGTGCCTATTAACGAAAGACTCTGGCCTGCGAAATAGTACCTGTAATTTTTTGAATGAAAAGAAACAAATAAATTTTTCAGCCTACCTGTGTAAGCTATTGAAAAAAAAGGCATGATTCAATAATAAATAAGCCATCCTAAGAAATAGAGAACCAAAATTATCAGTAAATATCAGTTTATCTGTGATTATATTACTGCCTCATCTTCGTTAATTCTGGAGATAAGAATCTTATCGATTTTACTCCGGTCCATGTCCATAATTTCAAATCTGTAAATCCCTTGGGTGAAGTGGTTGCCAACCGAAGGAATCTTGCGAAGTTTGAACAGCACGTATCCTGCAAGAGTATTATAAGTTCTGTCTTTTGATTGAAACTCCTTTATTTGCATAAATTCCTGGAGTTCATCAATAAGCATAGATCCATCTACCAAATATGAGCCGTCTTCTCGCAAAACCACCGAGGGCGGATCTTGTTCTTCCATGTCGGGAAGATATCCAAAAATATTTTCGGTTAAATCGTGAAGTGTAAGTATACCTTCGGTTGAGCCATATTCATTCACAACAATACCATAATAACTGCGCTCGTTTCGGAATAATTCAAGGATTTTAATGGCAGTTAAATTTTCAGGAATAAATACGGGTTGGTGCAGAATATCGGTGAGCTTAAAATCATCCAATTTATAGTTAGCAAGAAAATCTTTAGAATTAAGTACGCCTACAATATTTTCCAACGATTCCCGATATACCGGAAATTTACTGAAGTTATTTGAAAGAACTGTGGTTGTAATTTCTTGTAAATTATCTTCAATGTCCAACCAAATCACATCATTCCGGTGAGTCATAATAGAATGAGCTTTGCGGTCGGCAAACCTGAAAATATTGTGAATAAACTCACTTTCTTTGGGGTCGATAACGCCTTGTTTATTGGCCAGTTTTATAAGAAGTTTCAGCTCTTCTTCAGAAATATCCTGTTCCTTGCCCGGTTTTACAAATAAAATACGAAGAAATACCCTTGTCGTGAAAGTTAAAAAGACAACTATCGGATGTGTTACCTGTGAAAAAATCCGGATGAGAGGAGAAATAGCAATGGCAATCTTTTCGGGATTTGTGAGTGCAAATGTTTTGGGAACCAATTCCCCAATGATAATTGAAAGGAAAGTTATAATTGATACTACAATACCCAAAGATATTTCATAGGCAAACTCTCCTATGCTGGCAAATTGTTCTACAAAAGGGGTAAGTTTCTCTGCAATCGTAATTCCCCCATATGCCCCGGCAAAAACACCAATAAGTGTTATGGCAACTTGTATGGCTGAGAGGAACTTTTCAGGCTCACTGAGCAGTTTCAGTGTTATTGAGGCTCTTTTGTCGCCAGATTTTAAAATACTTTCAATTTTAGCTTTCTTAGATGATACTAGTGCAATTTCGCACATTGCAAAAAAGCCATTTAATAAAATTAATATTAGAAGAATAAAATATTCCATGTTGAAAAAATCGCAACTTTCTTTGAACAACAAAGATAAGACGATTATAATACTTTCATGGATGGTAATTAAAAAAAGAAAAAAAAACTCAGAGAGGTTATCTGGATCACTCCTTTCACTAGTGAAAATCACCAATCATGAAAAGATATATCACCTAGGTTATGCAATAAGCTTTTAACAATATTTTACCTTTACTATTATTAAAAAAATTAAGAAAGAATTTTATGGCAAGATAATTGTAAAAATATAAAAGTAGTAGTTTGTAGATAGTTAGTAGTTAGTTTCTGTGTTAGGAGTGTCGTCGTGAGATGACACTTTCCTTTTTTATAGACCTTTCGTTCCGTATCACTTCTTAAACACTGAAATATACCCTACTTTAAAGTTTTTAAATATTCAATAATTTGTTTTACTTCTTCTTCCGTGACAACATCTTTATAGGATATCATCATACCGGGAGCATAACCTTTTACAACATCCGCATTAGGTTCGTAAATTGAGGAGTGAATATATTGGTCATCAGCAGTAATTTGCCTTTCATTTCCTCCGGTTACCACTGTTTCTTTTTTCCCATAGAATCCCTTATAAGTTGGGCCCACAATCTTTGATCCATCTAAAGAATGACATGCTAGGCATCCATTTTTTTTAAGAACTGCCAATCCTTTTGCCCCCGGCAGTTCGCCGGTTGCTTTGGTTTCTGCAAGCTGGGCAGTATCCTGGTACCAACTTTTATAGGCTGAATCGCTCATTACATTTACTGACGATCGCATGTATGAATGCTGAAGGCCGCAATATTCGGTGCAAAAAATATCATATCTGCCCTCCTTTTCCGGTATAAACCACATTACGTCAGGTTTCCCCGGTACAATATCAGCTTTTAGCCTAAACGACGGGATGTATAGACTATGAATAACATCAGGAGAAATTAATTCCAGTTTTACCGGCTGTCCTAATGGCAGGTACAAAGAATCGGTGACTTTTCCATTCGGATATTGAAACGACCAGCTCCACATCCGCGCTGTTGTTTTAATTATCAATGAATTTGCCGGAGCTTTTTCCTTCATCGGATGAAACCCTTTCCAACCATAATAGAACATTAACAATACCAATAAAATTGGGATTATGGTCCAGATAATTTCCAATGAAGTACTACCATGTATTTGAGTGGCAACCGGATTCCTTTTTCGGTTATACTTAACGATAAAGACAATTATTGCAATAGTAATGGCAACAAGAAAGAAAACAGAAATACCTATAATTAACAGGAAGGCGTCATCTACACCTTTGGCAAAATTTGAAGCGTTGGAATACATAACTAACGGAATATATAATCAGAAAGTGTAACAAACAATACTGCCACAAACAATATAAACAGACTTACTACCATAATTCTGTAAAATAGAGTTTCGAATTTTAGATGCATATGATATGCTATAACAATGTATACCTGAATTGCAGCAATAACCAACACTGCTGCGAGGCTGAAAGGTCCAATATCAATTTTAGTAACCCCTACGGCCATTAAGGTAAGCATTATCAACACAACCAGAATAAAAATCTGGGATTTAAAACTTAAAATATGAGGTTTTTCTTCTTCCATAACAATTAAGTAATCAGGTAAAACAAAGCAAACAGGAATATCCAGATAACATCAATCAAATGCCAATAAAGACCACTATTTTCGATCATGGATGGCTTATATTGTGTTGTTTGTCCATTCATTATAAAATAATAAGCAAAACCCCATATGCCAATACCAACAATCATGTGAAGTGCATGTAATCCAGTCATGGCAAAGTAAAGCCCGAAGAAAAGGGTATCGCCAAATCCAAAACCTGCCAAAACATCAGAACCAGGATATAGTCCATGGCTTATTTTAACTCCCCATTCAAAGTATTTATTAACCAGGAAAATTATTCCAAGAACAATTGTGGCTAATATTAACCTGCCGCTCAATTTATTTTGGCCCTTCTGTAACGATGTTATTGCCATTGAAACGGTAGTACTGCTGAACAATAGAATTATGGAATTAATAGTACCTATTGTAAGGTTTAATTCCCTTGCTGCGAGATGAAAAGCATCGGAATAGAGATACCTGTATATGGAATAAACTATAAATAGTCCTCCAAATAAAAGTATTTCAGTAAAAATAAATAGCCACATTCCAAGCTTGTTGGCCTTTGCATCATAATGCTCTGCGTGGGCGGTAAGATTGCTCATATAAAACTGTACTTTTAGTTATAATCGTAAGGACCCTTTGTAACAACAGGCTGTATATCAAAATTTTCAAGAGGCGGTGGAGTAGCTGTTGTCCATTCCAATGTTTTTCCTTTCCAGGGATTATCTGATGCAGGAGGGCCGTAACGGGCAGCTTTAATCAAATTAGCAATAACAATTACCAACCCGAAAACCATAATCCACGATCCAATCGTTGAAACAACATTACCGCTATGAAACTTCTCCACATAATCGAAATATCTTCGGGGCATTCCCATAATTCCCAGATAAAACATGGTACCATACAATAAATTAAACCCTATGAAAAAAAATACCCAACCTACATTAGCCCAGAATGAATCGTACATTTTGCCAAACATCTTTGGAAACCAATAATGTATTGCGGCAAAAAAGGCGAATCCTACACCTCCAAAAACAATATAATGGAAATGTGCTACCACAAAATGTGTGTCGTGAACATGAACGTCAGTTGCCAATGAACCCACAACCAAGCCACTGAGTCCTCCAATCATAAATATAAAAAGGAAAGAAGCCGCCCAATAAAAAGGGGTTTCCAATTGAATTGATCCTTTATACAATGTAGCTACCCAGTTAAACACCTTAATCGCGCTTGGTATTGCCACCAGAAATGTCATCAACGAAAACAGATAGAGGGACAAACCACTCATTCCGGCAACAAACATATGATGGCCCCAAACAAAATATCCAACAAATGCGATGGCAATAGTAGAGATTACAATAGCCTTATAACCAAAAATTGATTTTTGCGCAAAAGTTGGAAGTATTTCAGAGATAACCCCCATAGCAGGCAAAATCATAATGTACACCGCCGGGTGAGAATATATCCAGAAAAGATGTTGATACAATATAGGATCACCTCCAAGAGCCGGATCAAAAAAACCAATTTTCAACACTCTTTCGGCAATCACCATAAGAAGAGTTATACCTAAAATGGGTGTTGCTAATAATTGTATCCAGGCAGTGCCATATAAACTCCATGGGAAAAGTGGCATTTTCATCCATGTCATTCCGGGCGCTCTTAGCCGGTGCATAGTTACAATAAAATTCAAACCGGTTAAAATAGAAGAAAAACCAAGAATAAATGCTCCAATAATAGCCGGAACTATATTAGATGCAACTTTAAAACTATACGGAGCATAAAAAGTCCATCCTGTATCAGGAGCATGACCGCTTAAAAATTGTGATGAAAGTGCAACAGCAGCTCCAATCATATAAAAATACCAGGATAAAAGATTAAGTTTAGGAAATGCAACATCTTTTGCCCCTATTAATAACGGAAGGAAAAAATTTCCGAAAACAGCAGGTAAACCTGGAATTACAATTAAAAAAATCATGATGATACCATGCAGTGTAAAAAAACTATTATAAGTCTGGGCTGTCATTACAGTTTTACCGGGTGCAATTAGTTCTAGTTTCATAGCTAAGCCTAAGATTACACCAACAGCAAAAAAAGTGGCAATAGCATACAGGTACATCAAACCAATACGTTTATGGTCAGTTGTTAATAGCCAATTCCAAATTCCTTTATGTGTTTGTACCTTTAAATAGCTTTGTTCAGATGATGCCAAATCAGTTTGAGACATATTTATTTAGCTTTATTTTTTGAAAAGATAGGTTTTAATATTAAATATAAAAAAATTGATAATGCCATGAAAAAAATCAATGATGCTGAAACTCGTGTCACATTAAGAACATATTTTTTACCTTCTGCATCGTATTTAAAACAATATTGTAAAAGACGGTTAATTGTAGGTTGAGATTGTCCTTTATTTGATTCAATTACCGACATTCTAAATTCAAAAGGCTGAAATGCTATCCCATAATGATAACGGGTTAACTTGCCTTTAGGACTTAAAACTGCTATTGCAGCCGCATGCAGATAATCATTTCCGGTTTTTTTGTATTTAAACCCAAAAAAGCTCGTAATGTTTGCAACATTTGAACTATCGGCAATAAAAAATTTCCAGCCTTCTTGTGCATTCCCTTTCTTGACAAGTTTCAGATAATTCTTTTTTTTATTTTTAGCCAGATCGATTCCTTCAGTTGGATCAAAACTGATTGTAAAAACCTGGTAATCTTTGCCTATTTCCAAATCGGCTTTGGAGATAAGATCAGCAATACCTTCCATTAACGGGGAGCATATTCCGGGACACCGATAATACACTAAATTTAAAATTGTTGGTTTATCAATAAGTGATTTTAGTGAAACTGTTTGCCCTTGTTCATTAGTTACGTAAATGTTAGAAGGCATAATGCTATCCAAATGCTCATCTATCCCGATTTCAGTTTCCTGAATGTCTTGCGAAAATACGGGTAATAGAATAAAGCAGGAAAAAAACAGAATAATGATTTTTTTCATAATTAAGGTTATATCTGTTGAACAATAAACAATTCTATTTAAAATAATTACTCTATTTAAAACTTATTCATACAGAGCAATTAGCTATTTTCAATTAGGTTTATTTTTACTGACAAACCATAACAATTATACTTGCTTTTTTGTTTAGAATAAAATCAAAAATGAAACAAAAACAAACCACAAAAATCTTTATAAATTTAAAAAATACTGTATTTTAGATAAATAAAACTTGAAAGGAAAGTTAAACAATTAACTTCGTAAAAAAAAATACTGGTAAATACTCATTAGGTATAACATGAATATAGTATCCCTGATTAAAAAAATTTTTTATTTTTATGTTCAAGGTTTCAAAGGAATGACGGTTGGTAAAACTCTCTGGCTGATAATCCTGATCAAGCTTTTTATTATGTTTGCAGTTCTAAAGGTTTTTTTCTTCCCTGATTTTCTAAAAACACGTTTCGGGAATGATAAAGATCGCACAGAATATGTTATCGATCAATTGACACGCTAAACCAATAAAACAATATAATGATAGATCAATTTGATTACTCACTGGTAAACTGGTCACGGGCTCAATTTGCACTTACTGCAATGTACCATTGGCTTTTTGTACCATTAACCTTAGGTTTGGGGTTTATTATAGCCTTCATGGAAACTATTTACATGAAAACCAAAAATCCTGAATGGAAACGTATTACTAAATTCTGGATGACCATTTTTGGGATAAACTTCGCAATCGGAGTTGCAACTGGAATTATTCTCGAATTCGAATTCGGAACCAACTGGTCAAATTATTCATGGTTTGTAGGTGATATTTTCGGTGCGCCATTGGCAATTGAAGGTATATTGGCTTTCTTCCTTGAATCGACATTTATTGCAGTTATGTTTTTCGGGTGGAACAAAGTAAGTCCAAAATTTCACCTGATATCTACATGGTTGGTTGCTTTCGGGGCTAATCTCTCCGCTCTCTGGATTCTTGTAGCAAATGGATGGATGCAATTTCCGGTAGGAATGCATTTTAATCCCGAGACTGCCCGTAATGAAATGCTGAATTTTTGGGAAGTATTGCTCTCTCCTGTGGCAATTAACAAATTTTTACATACTATAACTTCGGGCTATGTCCATGCTTCCATTTTTGTGATTGGAATAAGTGCATGGTTTCTTCTTAAAAAACGGCATGAGCAATTTGCAGTTAAAAGCATGATTGTTGCCAGTGTTTTTGGATTATTATCGGCTGTTTTTCTGGCATTTTCGGGTGATACCTCAGCACGGCTGGTTGCTCAGAAACAACCAATGAAATTTGCAGCTTTCGAAGGTTTATATAATGGCAGTAACGGAGCTCCCTTGATGGCATTTGGGATTATTTCGAATGAAAAAGACAGTTCTCAGAATTATTTGTCGAATATTAAAATTAAAGTTGAAATACCAAACTTGCTTTCTTATATGGCTTACCTGGACCCTAATGCTTTTGTTCCGGGTATTAACGATTTAATTGATGGTAATGCTGCGCAGGGAATTATGTCGGCCAACGAAAAAATTGAAAGAGGGAAAATTGCCCGAACTACATTAAGAGATTTTAAGAATGCAAAAAAGAGTGGCGACACAATAGCTTATAATACCTTAAAAACAAAATTTCAGGATGCAGCATTCCAGGATAATTATTTTAAATACTTTGGATATGGCTTTATAAAAGATACGAAAAGTCTTATCCCCAGTGTGCCACTTTCATTTTACAGCTTTCATATCATGGTGTTGCTAGGGTTTTATTTTATTTTTCTTTTTGCAATTATGCTGCGCTTCATTTATAAAGGTTCTTTATCTAAAAAGAGATATTTTCTTAGACTGCTTCTGTTTTCTATTCCATTACCCTACATTTCAGGCCAGGCTGGATGGATTGTCGCAGAAGTCGGACGGCAACCCTGGGTGATACAGGATTATCTTCCAACAATGGCTGCTGTTTCACAAATTGACGCAAGTGCGGTACAGATAACTTTTTGGCTGTTCTTTGCTGTTTTTACAGCACTTTTGATTGCCGAAATTAAAATTATGACCAAACAAATAAAAATTGGACCTATAGAAGGAGAAAAATAATTATGTTTGAAACACTATCACTTTTATCATTACAACAATACTGGTGGGTAATAATTTCTTTACTCGGAAGCTTATTGGTTTTTCTCATGTTTGTTCAGGGTGGACAAACTCTGCTGCATATCGGTAAAACAGATATGGAACGCACAATACTCGTTAACTCTCTTGGACGTAAATGGGAATTTACATTTACTACACTGGTTACTTTCGGAGGTGCATTTTTTGCTTCCTTTCCATTATTTTATTCAACGAGTTTTGGAGGAGCTTACTGGGTTTGGATGGCCATCTTATTCTGTTTTATCATTCAGGCAATTTCATATGAATACCGAAGCAAACCCTCAAACTTTCTGGGAAAAAAAGTTTATGAATTTTTCTTGTTAATTAATGGAACTTTGGGTACGATACTGCTTGGAATCGCTGTTGCTACCTTTTTTACCGGTTCATTATTTTCGGTTAATGATGTAAACTTCTCCCGATGGGAAGTAAGTTCTCATGGACTTGAAGCAGCACTGAATTTACATAATCTATCGCTCGGATTAGCTGTTTTTTTTCTTGCAAGAGTATTAGCTTTGTTGTATTTTATGAATAATATTAATAATAAACCTATTCTCGACCGTGTTTATAAACAACTTTGGCTTAATGCAATCCCTTTTTTAATTTTCTTTTTAACCTTTTTAATATGGTTACTTATCAGAGATGGATTTGCTTACAACCCTTCCACAAAAGTTGTATCGATGGAAGCTTTTAAGTATTTGCATAACCTGTTGCAAATGCCTATTGTATTGGTAATCATGCTTCTGGGTATTTTATTGGTTTTATATGGATTATTCATGGCACTTTTCAAAGCTGCAACAAAAAGCATATGGTTTGCAGGAATTGGAACTATTTTAACAGTTTTTGCTCTGTTTTTAATTGCAGGGTTTAACAATACTTCATTTTATCCATCAACCTTCGATTTGCAAAGCTCACTTACTATAGAAAACAGCTCCTCGAGCCACTACACGCTCACCGCAATGAGTTATGTTTCACTTTTCGTTCCAATAGTTTTTGCTTACATCTTTTTTGCATGGA
>JBBQEI010000057.1:0-29041 GCA_038320545.1 Bacteroidales bacterium | reverse complement strand
ATTTTTAATGGCATACATTACCAAAGCAGCAGTATTGTTGCTTCCTGTTTTAGATAGAAGATTAGAACGATGCCATTTTACTGTATCGAAACTTAAAAACACCTTTTCTGCAATCTGTTCATTGGTGAAACCTTCACATATATACCTGACAATCTCAATTTCGCGCTCTGATAACTCTGCTGTATTTTCCTTTACAGGTTTTGAACTGATTGATAATATAACCTTTTGCAACAATTCGGAAGAGAACCAGCTCCCACCAGAGGAAACTTCAACAATAGCCTTTTCAAGTTCTGCTATCCCTGCATTTTTCACCACAAAACCTTTGGCACCTGCCTCGATCATATTAAAATAATACTTTTCATCGCCAAACGATGATAAGGTAAGCACTTTCAGATCAGGTTGTTTCTCTATTGCTTTGTGGGTAGCTTCAATACCATCCATTAAAGGCATGCTGATATCCATCAATACCAAATCAGGTTTATTGTTGTCAAGAAGACCCAATACTTCTATTCCATTGGAAGCTTCTCCCATTACCTCTGCAATACCTTCCAAAGTAAGGATTTTTCGCAAACTCTCACGAAACATCCTGTGATCATCTGCTATTATAATTTTTACCATGAGCCTAACGGGATATATGTATATGTAATTTAAATATAATGATTTCTTGTCAAAATGCCCGAATTCAGATTTATTTTTATAAATATATCGGTTCCCTTATCAACAGAACTCAGGAAATTTATGTTTCCATTAATTGATTTTAACCGGCTTTTCATATTCAACAAGCCAATTCCATCTTTATTTTGCAGTTTCCTTTCTACATCAAAACCTTTTCCATCGTCCGAATAAAACACAAAGAGTACCTCATCAACTTTTTCAATTACAATGCTTATTTTTTTAGCCCCGGCATGTTTTAGTGTATTGTTGATACATTCGCAAATGACGCGGTAAATTGTTGTTTCGGTGAGGTCATCAATTCGGGGAATTTCTTCGGCATTAATTTCAATTGAAAAAGAATTTGAAGTTGCGATCCTCTTTCCATAGCTTTTAAGCGCTTCCACCAATCCGAAATTTTGCAATATATGCGGGCTAAGTTTAAACGAAATATCACGGATTGACTGGCTGGCTTCATCTAAAAGCGCTTCAGCATCGTTAATAATTACATCTTTCTCAATTTTAGTGTTCGGGTTAGCAAGACATTGAATATACATTTTTGTTGCCGATAATAAAGGTCCAAGTCCATCGTGCAATTCCTGAGAGAAATTTTGCCTTTCCTTTTCCTCGGTAACAATAACACTATTTAATAAATCTTTCTCAAGCTGCTTTCTTTCAGTTATATCCCTGATAACTGAAATGCGAATTTTTCTTTTACCAGTTTTCAACATACGGTTTCGCGATTCGATAGAAATTACAGTGCCATCACCCTTTGTGATAAACAATTCGTAAGCCTCCTGATAATTTTCAAAAATTTTTTCTCTTACATTATCGCGCGATTCAGGAGTTACAAATTCAAGAATGCTATGACCAATTATATCTTCCCTTTCAATTCCAATGATAGTAAGTAATTGATCGTTAGTATCGATAATTATCCCATTTTCAGAAAACAAAATACCTTCGAACGAAGCTTCAGACAAAAGCCGTAACCTTTGTTCGTTATAAACCAAAGCTTCCAGGGCCTTTTTCCGATCGGTAATGTCGATACCTATTCCTGTAAAATATACTTTATCATCAATTACCAGTCGGACAGCAGTAAAATAGAATGATATTTTAGTTCCGTTTTTAATGGTAAGTTTTGCTTCAAGAGAGCCATACCCATCTTCGAGTGTTCTATTTATTTCTTCTTTTATTCTTTCAGTATCTTCAGGATTATCCCTAAACCAGTTGAGAATATTAAAATTATCAAGTTCTTCGGTAGAATAACCGGTAATTTCAATATGTTTTTTATTCCATCGCTGAAGGTATCCATCGGCATCGTATAAGTAAAGAAGTCCTGGAACACTGTCAATTACAGCATCGGTAAAAAGTTTTTCTTTTAAAAATGCTTCCTGGGCTTTTTGTTTTTCCTTTTCCAACTGGAGCATATCCAATGCAAATTCGATATTGCTGTTTACTTCTTCGAGTAGCTTTATTTCCGATTGAGTAAAAAAGGACCGTTCGGAAGCATATATTGTTAAGACACCGATTACTTTTCCACCAACTTTTAAGGGCAATGCTGCCGAGGAAAGATATCCCCTTTTTAATGCCTCAACACGCCAGGGAGCCATCGATGGCTCGGTTTCAATATCGGAGCAGTAAAATAATTTTCCTTCGCGGATAGCTAATCCAATGGGACCCCGACCTTTAGGATTTTTTAAGATAGTTATTTTCTGTATCGTTGAAAGATACCCATCTTCATCTCCATACCAGGTTTCAGGTTTGAGATCCTGGGTTTCCTCGTCGATAAGACCGATCCAAACCATTTTAAATTTTCCGTATTCAACGGCAATCCGGCATGCTTCTTTGAAAATTGTTTGAGTATCGCGGGCTGAAATGATCATTTGACTTATTTTGCTAATAAAAGCATACACCCGGTTTGCCCTGGATATCTCTAGTTCATCTAATTTACGACTTGTAATATCGATGTTAAAACCTGCAATTCCTTCAACCTTGCCATTGGAAAAGATAGGCGCAATAATTTGCTGGAAATAACGGTTTTTGCCATTTATTTGGTATTGGCATTCATGATTAACAATTTCCCGGTTAAAAGCTTTATTGTTATTGGAATTCCATTTCTGAACATCTTCTATTGAAGCACCTGATTGATCGGGCTTTTTACCAAGAATACTACCAAAATGTTCAACAAGGATTTTATTTTCAAGTATACCTTCATTATCAATATTTCTGGCCCAAATTTCGAAAGGGGCATTATCAATCAACGTTCGCAATAATGATTCCCGTTTTCTCAGGGTTTCTTCAGTGCGCTTCCGTTCGGTAATGTCGCGCATGGTTGCAATAATGCCAATAACTTTATCATTGTTATCGCAATGCGGAACGTATGTAGCTTCAAGCCAGCCTCTTCTCTTGTTTTGTGGCACATAATAACTAAATACCAACGAAATTTCTTTTTCGCCTTCGACTATCCTTTGCAAAATATTATCGATTCCATATTTTTTTATATGCGGAAAAAGATCAGTTGCTTTTTTTCCCAATACTTCCGAAGCATTTATCCCGGTTATTTTTTCCATAAAAGGATTCCAGAGTTGATAACAAAAATCGGTATCATACACAACAATCCCTTGTCCTGCACCTGAAATAATTTCATGGTTAAATTTATTGGACTGTAAAAAAGCTTCTTCAATATGTTTACGGGAGGTAATATCCCGAATTACTGATAATAAAGCTGTAGTGCTGTTCCATTGTACTTTTTTCAAAGCAATTTCAGTAAAAAAAACTTCGCCGGTTATAGGTTTTATACTTCGTAATTCAAAAATAACCGGTTCACCGGCTAAAGCACTTTCCCAAACTGCAGGAAGAATTTTTAATTGTTCCCCTTTAAATAATAAATCAGGAATAGCAAGCTTTAATGCATGTTCGTATGTTATTTCGAACATTTTAAGCATCACTGAATTAACTTCAATAATTTTCCCTGCATTATCGTGAATAATAATGGCATCGTAGGTGTTATCGAAAATAGAACGCATGTTCATCTCCGAAATACGGTTTTTTTTCTGTGATTCAATTCGTTCTGTAATATCCCGGGCTATAATGAGGATATATTTTACATTGTCAAAAAAAATGACTTGTATATTTAATTCTATGCTGATAAAACTGCCGTTGTTTTTAAAAAAGCTAGTTTCGACAGATATAGAATCGGAATTATAGGGTAAAACACTCTCACGAAGTTTCTTAATCTGGTTTACAATGTATTCGGGGAAAAAATTAAATAATGATTTTCCAATAATTTCTTCTTTTGTTTTTTGAAAAATAGATGCAGCCGCCAGATTAACTTCCAGAATTATTCCTTCGACTGCCTCTGCTTCAAATATTCCGTCGGCAGTTCTATCCATAAGCGCCCTGAAACGTTCTAAATCAGATATTTTTTCCTGTAGCCTGGGATAATAGCTTTTTCGGGATGAATGATTGCCCAACCCAATAATTTTTGACCGAAGATCATCGAAATTTTCAGGATTTTCCATTAAAATGCTTCCTTGTAAATTACCTCAAGATCATTAATAACCGGCATACGTGGGTTTGTTGCATTACATGGGTCTTTGATGGCTTTATTTGCCAAATTGGGAATATTTTCTGTTTTCACCCCCACATCTCTCAGTGAAAAATCAATTCCTGAAGCTATAACTAAGCGGTTCACAGCTTCTAAAAGCATTTTTCTCTTTAATTTTTGACTGTTAATCGACTTCGAATAACCAATTATTTTACTGATTTCATTATATTTTTCAGGAGCTGCATTATAATTAAATTCTATTACATGAGGTAAAAGAATGGCATTACACAATCCATGTGGAATATCAAGATAACCCCCCAGACTGTGTGCCATTGAATGAACGCAACCAAGACTGGCATTGGAAAAAGCTAATCCAGCATGCAAACTGCCAAGCATAATTTTCGATTTTAATTCCATATTTTGAGGTTGATTTATGGAATCGATTAAATGGGTATTTATAAGTTCAATGGCTTTAATTGCATGCATATCGGTAAAAACCGAACTTGCATTCGACACATAGGCTTCAATTGCATGAACCATAGCATCGATTCCGGTATAGGCAGATAATAATGGATTAAGTGTAGTTAATGTAACCGGATCAACAAGTGCAATATCGGGAACCAACGATTTACTGATAATTGCAATTTTTAAACGATCCACAGTATTATTGATAATTGCAAACTGGGATACATCAGCAGAACTGCCACCGGTTGTAGGCACACAAATGAGTGGAGGCATAGGAACCGCTATCCTGTCAACCCCTTCGTACGATAAAATATGTTTAAAATTAGAAGCAACAATGCCTACGCCTTTGGCACAGTCGATAACACTTCCACCTCCAACAGCTATTATAACATCGCATTTATGAAGTTTATAAAGCTGAGCTCCGTTCATAACTTCCGTATCGCGCGGATTAGGCGAAACATTCGAAAAAATGATAAACGGAATATTCTCTTCCCTAAGAGCCATGGTTATATCATCAACCCATCCCGAAGCAATAATATTAATATCGGTCACAATAAATACCATACCAGCACCAAGATTTCTGGCATAATGGCCAGCCAATTTACGTGCATCAATACCAAAAATAAATTCAGGAATCAGGAATTTTCTAAGTACCAAATCGCTCATTATCATCACCCTCGTTTAGTTTCCTGTACTATGAAAAAGTTAGGTTTTCAGCCTTTACAGAATGTATTCAATTTACAAAAAATAATTAAGAATCTGAATATCATATCTGAATAGTGAGGTAAAAATATCTGTGTTGTTCTGCCCGCCTGCTGTCGGGCAGGTTCAAGCCGGAGGATTTTCAGGGGTCAGACTGAGCCGAGTCGAAGTCTCTTTCCTCATTTTTACCGGACAATACTGATAAAATATCACTGTTGTCCGGTAAAAATTTGGAAAAGAATAAATGAATAGATTTACCTGCGGTGAGATCGCTTCGCTAAGTTCTCACTTCATTCGAAATGACAATTAAGTAGTTCTAACAAAGCCTTGTCATTTCGACCACAGGGAGAAATCTCTTACTTTTTACCGAACAATACTGATAAAATATATAGATTATTTGCTAGCTCAAATGGATTTTAAATTGTTATTCTTTAACTATAAATTATTTAGCCATGACAACTACAATACACACCACTTTAAGCATAAAGAGTCCTGCTTTTGGACACAACGATTTTATACCATCGAAATACAGTTGCGATGGTGACAACATCAATCCTGAAATCCATATTGGTAATCTGCCGGAAGATACCGAAAGTCTGGTTCTTATAATGGACGATCCTGATGCACCTCATGGAACGTACGATCATTGGCTGATGTGGAACATACCGCCAACTGATAAAATTTCCGAAAACAGCACTCCCGGAGTTGAGGGAAATAATTCGGCTATGAGAACAAAATATACCGGACCTTGTCCTCCCGGTGGCCTGCACCATTATCATTTTAAAATTTTCGCACTCGACAGTAAACTTAACCTTCGACGGGGAAGTAATAAAGATTCATTAATCAGCGCAATGGACGGGCATATTAAAGCTTATGGCAAATTGATAGGATTATACAGGAAATGATAATAGTGGCATGTAAATGAAACTCCCACTTGTATTGTAAATGCAAACATTACATTAATTCAAATGCGCTGCGATATGCGCCAATTTCGTTTACATAATCCAGAAGTTTATCGTAAAACGGATGGCTGCAAATGGTGGAACTATCGCCAATGATGACAAGCTTTTTCCGGGCACGTGTCATGGCTACGTTCATCCGGCGGATATCCGATAAAAATCCTATTTCTCCTTTTTCGTTCGATCGTACCAGGCTAATGTAAACAATATCCCTTTCCTGTCCCTGAAAAGAATCGACAGTGTTTATGCTTAAGTTAGCTGATATTTGTTCGGGAATTAGTGTTGTTCCGGCCAGAGCATTCTGAAGTAAGGTAGCCTGAGCTTTGTAAGGGGAAATAATACCGACATTTATAACGCTGTTCAACACATTCATTGCCTCCAGTTGATTTGCATAAAGGTTAAAATGCTGAATCAGCAGGTTTGCTTCTTCTTGGTTATAAGTACTGCGGGTTTCTTCATCTGTTTGCTCAAAAAAACCGCAGCCGGCAGTATCAATGAATTCAAAAGGAATATCGTCAGGAAATATTTTTCTTTCTGCAACCCCGACATTTGCAATTAACTCATTATTATAAAACTGACGGCTTGGAAAGGCCATAATCTGGTTATTCATCCGGTATTGTTCCGTTAGCATTACATCGGCTTTATTCCGGTTGATAGCTTTTTCGAATAATGTAATGTTAAGTCCGGCCCGTGCTGCCTCGAAAGATTTGATTGTAGGAGGAAGCTGGCAATGATCGCCTGCAAATATTACCCTTTCTGATTTAATAATTGGAATCCATGAGGCAGGTTCGAGTGCCTGAGCGGCCTCATCAATGAATACAGTGCGGAACCGCTTACCTTTCAAAACGTAGCTATTTGCACCAACAAGGGTACAAGCTATCACTTGTACCTTAGAAATAATATCGTTCGAAATAAAAAACGCCAATTGTTCGGCTTCGTCCCTGAGTTTGTCTGCTTCACCAAACAAAAGCTTGCGCTGCTGGCGTTCCTCATATCCAAAATTTCGTTTGTATTTATGTGCTAAGTTCCGGAATTCGTCGGCCTTTTTACGTATTGTTTTGAGATCCTTATAATAGGTATGGTGCGCAATCCGGGCATCGAGGGTTTTACTTAAAATCTCCTGAGTAACACGCGCAGGATTTCCAATGCGTATCACTTCCACCTGCTGACCACTCAGCTTTTCCACCAATAAATCAACAGCTGTATTGCTGGGAGCACAAACCAGCACTTGTTCTTCCTCTTTAAGTACTTGCACAATAGCATGAACCATGGTTGTGGTTTTACCTGTACCCGGAGGACCATGAATAATGGCGACATCCTGAGCCCTTTTGACAAGGTTTAAGGCATCATTCTGACTTTCATTTAATTCGGGAACATTTACAATGCGCTCAGCAGAAAATTGAGCACCGGCATCTCCCAGCAAAACACTTTTAATTTGGTTAATCCTATCCTCTTTTGTGCGTATAAGATATGTCAATGCACTTTCCATTTCCTTGTAAGAATTTTCATCGAAAAGTAGCTGTACACCCAGGTAACCTCTGTAAATCCAATCGGGAAGATCGTCGCAATTTAAGGTGATAAGCATTTCCTGATCTTTAACCTGGTTAACAACCGCATTTACAGAATCTTCATCCTGATTATCGGATGCATTGGAAAATAACCTGACAGGTTTGCCCGATTGAAATAAATGCGTCTCCTGATGTTCTTTGGGTCTGGAAATTCGTACCAGGAGCCGTTCGCCGGAATCGAAGGTTGTTTTTTCAATTTTAACAGGATACCAGCAAACACCCTGTTTTCTTCTTTCGAGGAAAGACGTGCCTGTCATTTTAGCTTTATATTGCGATAACTCTTCCTCTTTTTCCTGTTTCAAAAGAGAAAGTAGTTTTTTTAATTCTTCTTCTATGTTTGTTTCAGTCATTTCGAATAATAATGGCCGCAAATGTAGAGAAAAAAATTATTTGAAATTGCGGGTTTCAGATGAATCCCTAATGGAAATTAAATTTTGGTTAAGTTGTATTAAATGTAAGGAAATGAAGCTGAATACAAATTCAGCTTAGCGCACCAGTTGCAAATTGCAGAGTCTGATATCCTGCGAACTTCAGTTTTCTGTTATAGAATAGTTCTAACATCATTATGAAGTAATTAGTTGAAATTTGTCTCAGGCCTTCAGCCTGAAAAAAGATCAATTTTGCATTTCAACAGTGCGTTGCCCTGTTTTCTGATATCCCAGGCCTTCAGCCTGAAAAAATAAGTTTACTAAGAACCACAATGAACCTTAAGAAACCGAAGGGTCACCCTGAGCGGAGTCGAAGGTTTTTTAGGCAACGAAAAGCTCAATGAAACAGGACTCTTCGGATCTACTTTGCCCCGATTTTAAGGCTGAATTACAAATTCAGCCAGGTGTTTATACCTGGTTATTAAAATTAAACGCTGAGCGGAATTAGAAATTCCGCTTTAATTGTAACTTTTGAGACGACCTCTTTAAGATGGCTGTTTAATTTTCAGGCTATTATCCTTATTCTTTGATTTTATCAGTCACATGATATTTTAAATGATAAATCTATTCGCGAAAAGTTATATTCGTACTCAATTTTATAGTACAAAATAATTTATGACTTTGCAACCATTCAAGCTGGCTTTTCTGGACGATCCTTACGCTTCTCCATTCTTGTTAAAAACACTCGGAAAATTAAATATTCCTATAGTTGCGACACCTAAAGCCCTTTCAATAGCGGGTTCCGAAAATCTGGTATTTATTTCAGAGGAAGATGCCAGGAACGAAATTTTGAAATCAGAACAACCTTTACTTTACACGCATTCGGAAAACTCACTTTCATGGATAAAAAATAATATTGGCAGTTCAGATATAGCTTCAATTGTTAAAATTTACAAAAACAAAATTTTATTCAGGGAATTGCTTCAGGATGTTTATCCTGATTTTTTCTTCCAGGCAGTAAAACTCTCTGAAATTGATAAAGTTGATTTTTCGAAATTACCAAAGCCTTTTGTCATTAAACCTGCTGTAGGATTTCTTAGTCTGGGTGTATATACTGTTTCAAATCAAAATGAATGGGAAATTGTAAGAAACCGGATCAAAACGGATAGTAGCGCCATTAGTAAGTTATACCCTGATAATGTACTGGATATTACCACATTCATTATTGAAGAAAGCATTGTTGGTGATGAATATGCTTTTGATTGTTATTTTGACAATTTAGGCCAGCCGGTAATTTTAGGAATATACAAGCATTTATTTGCATCGGATGAGGATGTTAGCGACAGGGTTTATATTACCTCGAATGATATTATTCAAGAAATGCTAAAGCCGATTAATGATTTTCTTAATAAATTAGGTGAAAAGATCGATTTAAAAAATTTTCCGATGCATGTGGAAATAAGAATTGACGACAAGCAAATGGTTAAACCTATTGAAGTGAACCCGTTAAGATTTGGCGGATGGTGCACTACTGCCGACATGACGGCTATGTGTTATGGAATCAATTCGTACGAATATTATTTTTATCAGAAGAAACCCGATTGGAATGGAATTTTATCTAACGGCGACACCCATATCTATAGCATTATAGTTTTAGATAATAAATCGGGCATTGATCTAAACACAATCAATAGCTTCGATTATAAAAGTTTAACGGATAAATTTGAGCATCCAATGGAAATCAGAAATGTTGATTTCAGGAAACATCCATTATTTGGCTTTTTGTTTACCAAAACAAGAGCTGACAATATGGAAGAAATAAAATATATTTTGAAATCTGATCTAAGGGAATATATCAGCATATAATTTCTAAAAACGAACTCCCATAACCGTAATATCATCAGTTTGATTATTATCTTTCATCCAGTCATTAAGTCTGTTTTCTATAATTTCTCTCTGTTTTGGCATATCCATATGGTGAATTTCGATTAGCATATTATAAAAGCGACGTGTTAAAAACTTTTTGTTATAATCGCCACCAAACTGATCAGGAAAGCCATCGGTAAACAGGTAAAACACATCCCCTTTTTTAACATTCACCTCTTTGATAGTGAATGGGCCATAATGCTCATTTTCCACCCATACTAAAAATCTGTCTGCTTTTATTATTTTCATCTTACCGTCGCGGATATAAACCAGATCGTTCATATTTCCGGTATACTGAAGTTTTTTGTTTTGCTGATTATAAACACAAAGGGCAATATCCATTCCATCGGTAGTCGGATTGTCTTTCCTATCCTGATGAAGAGCGAGGAAGATATTTTCCCTCAACTTAGTTACAATTACATCAGATATTGTAATGCCCTGAATATTAACAATTTCATTTAATATTGTAATACCCAGCAGACTCATAAATGCTCCCGGAACACCATGACCCGTGCAGTCGGCTACAGTATAAACTATTTTGTTGTCTTTTTTAGTTAACCAATAAAAGTCACCACTCACAATATCTTTTGGTTTGTGAAAAACAAAATTTTCTGGAAGCAGGTTATTTACTAACTCCAGAGAAGGCAAAACAGCATTTTGAATATAGCTCGCATAAGTTATACTTGCTAAAATTTCTTTGTTTTTTAAATTGATAGCATCACGTTGTGATTCGATTTTGTCTTTCTGGCATTTAATTTCATTTGTTCTTTCATTAACTTTTTCTTCAAGAATCCTCTTCTCAGCCTGGAAGTGATATTCGCGCCTTTTCACATACATAAAAGACAGAAAAATTAAACACAAACCTATTGTAGGATAAAACCACCATTTTTTCCAGATGGGCTTTTTAATAGTAATGGTTAACGTAAGTGGTTTTTCCGTTATAATCCCATCACCACTCGAAGCTTTTAAAATAAATGTATATTCTCCTTCGGATAAGTTATGGTAAGTAGCATTTGTTTTTTTTGTTAAATCAGACCATTGATCATATCCATCCAATTTGTACTGGTAACTAACAAGTTCAGGTTCATTTAAGCTGATTCCCAAAAAATCAATTCTTAATTTATATTTTCCCGGAGACAGGGTGATGTTTTCTGAAAAATCTGTCTCTTCATCATTAATTTTAATTGAAATAATTCCTAAAACAGGTGGAACCTGCACAGGATTTTCCATCGATACATCATATGAAACGATACCTTTTTCCGATCCAAATAAAAGTCTATTTTGTTTGTCGCTGGTTACAGCATTTGAATTACACTCATAAGTATCCATTTTGCCCTCAAAATACGGCACCGGCTTCACTGAAAAATCTTTGGTTTTAATTCTGCTTATTCCGCCTTTATGTCCTACCCATATGTTATTTTGATTATCGCAAATAAGCGAATAACAGTAATCGGATATTAAACCATTATTTACCGTAAAATTTGCAATTGAATCATTTCCAATCATATATACTCCTTTACCTATAGAACCCACCCAAATACGGGAATTCTGGTCCTCCGTTACCGGACCTAATGTAAAATTGCCATCAGAAGCATTTAAGAATATTTTATTTACTTTGTTGTCGAAAATATACGCCAAAGTATTACTACGAGTGGTTACCCATACTTTATTTTTACTATCGATATAAATACTATTAATATTATTATGAGGCAATCCGCCCTGGCTGATCGAATACTTTTTAATAATATTACTTTCCGGGTCTATGCAAAACAAGCCCTTTTTTGTGCCAATCCAAACATGTTTTCCCTTGCCGGTTATTACTTTTATGGAATTCTCAAGTGCTTCGTTTCCTAAAGGATATCTAATTATTTTTTCATTTTTCAATTCTAACCTGAAAACGCCATTATTTTCTGTTCCCAGCCAAAGTTCTTTCCCTTGCCACAAAAAAATTGTAGTTACCGCATCTTTGGGTAAACCATTGCCATTACTATAAAATCGAAGAATATTATTCGTTAAATTATCAATTTTAATCAGTCCGGATTCAGTGCCAATCCATTTGAATTGTTGATCGGAACAGATCGAAAGAATGTTTTTTCCATATAATTTTTCATCAAATGTAATGTCGGTAAAATTTTTTGGTGCTATTTGGGTTAATCCTTCACCATAATTGCCACTCCAAATATTTCCTTCAACATCCTGAAAAAGTGTTTTTATATTATCGGTAATAAAACCATTTTCCTTATTAAAATAAAAAGTTTTTGTAAATACTCCGGTTGAAGAACGCACCAATTTAACGAGTCCTTTCCCGAACGTACTTATCCATAAATTTGACCTGTTATCTTCATAAAGATCCTGTGTTCCGGAAAAATCAATAAGTGTATCGATTTTAAGACGGGACACCCTGATGGAATTGTTTTCATAATTGAGAGTAAATATGCCTTCATTTTCAGTAGCAATATAAAAACCTGAATTTCGATTTTTTATGATACTGGTAATGTTAGTTTCCGGTATTTCTAAAATAGTTCGGATTGTTTCAATTTCACCTGAAATATTTAACCTACAATGTAATAATCCGGTATTTGTCCCAATTATTAGTTCTCGGTGATTCAAAAAAGCAAATGTTTTAATAGATACCGGATTCTTTAAAATTACATGCTTAATTAAATTATCTCCTTTATCCAGTTTAAACAAACCATCCGAATAAGTACTTGCCCAAATCTGTCCTTCAGAATTTTTTTCCAGATGGGTAATTTGGGAAGTGGATTGGGGTAAAACAATAGTTTTAAAGTCTTTACCATTAAATAAGGAAACTTTTCCATTTATATGGCCAAACCACAAGCATTCCCCATCACTAATTGCAGATGTAATAAAATTATCAGCTAAAGAATCCTTTGTGGTGAAGTTTTCAAATACAAAACCGTTATACCGCGAAAGTCCATTCCCTGTACCCACCCACAAATATCCATGCGTATCCTGAACAATGGAATATATAAAAGTCTGAGGCAAACCGTTGGCCGAACCAAAGTTTCGAAAACTATAGCTTTGTGAAAATAAATGGTTTGGCAATAAAGCTGAAATCAGAATGAAAGCTAATTTCAAAAAATTGTAAAGTGATTGAAATCCTTTGTTAACAATCATTTCATGTGAATTTTAGGAGAATATACCGGTACACCGCCAATTGGAACTACAAAAAATGGTAATGCCAATCCATACTGGTTTCTTACGGCAACCACCACGTTATTGTTTTTTATTTGTTGGCTTTGATTTTTAAGAAATTGTACTTCGATGGTTGAATTTTTTTCTTCAGCTACAATTGGAAATTTTTGTACCGACCAATTATTTTCCCCTGAAACCTTACCAATAATTCCATTCTTGGCTACTGAGAAAATCCTGATTATACCATCGTTGTCCCAGTCAAAATTAGAAATTTCTATAGAAATGGTTTTATCATCCACAAAGGGATATATCTGGCTTACATGTTTTCGATCGTCCGATAACCTGAAATGATATTTATAGGTAAAAAAATTACCTCCCTCCACGGGAATGTTTTCCACCGGACTTGTACTTAAAAAATACCTGTATAAATTTCCATCATCGCCGGATTTTCCCTGAGCAATGATTTTAAATGCCCTTCCACCCAATTTTTCAGAAAATTCTCCCTCCGATGGGTTAAACGGACCGAAAGTGAACCATTTTTTATCGTATTTCGGATCAGAACCAAAAGATTTGGATGATAATAAATATCCGGCTTTAAAATTTCCGGATGGATGAATACTCTGCGCTGCAGTGTCGGACCAACAACCTTTCCCGCCATAAATTGAGAAATTAACAATAGTGTTGTATTCTCCTTTGGCTTCATCAAGTTCTCCCCCTGTATCCGGATCATAAACCCTGATATATACAGGATTATTCTGAGATTGAGGAATCAGACAAAAGAATATCTGGCAAAAATCGTCATCGCCCCATGCGGTTTCTGAATTACCACCAAACGTTACCAAATATGGTATATTCTCATCCATTGCAGGAGCAGCCTGCGAAAAGATTAAGGTTTCGCTTTTCAGACAGAAGAAAATAAAAACAACAAAATATCGGAATACCATAGAAATCATTTTTTTATAAACATTAATTCAATTATTCCATCAGATTTTTCCTGATGGTTAACTGGTTTGAACAAAGGTTGAGACATTCCATAACCTTTGATAATGTATAAATGATTGTTAAATTCTTTATTTTTAAAATAAAAAGACAATTCCCGGGCTAGCTTTTCAGATAGTTCAAGATTACCCTGTTTTTCAGGTTTAACCACATGAATTGCCATTTCAATGCTGACATCATTTTCTCTGTTAATCAATTCAATAAGTTTATTCAAAATTGGAAAAGAAGAAGGTGAAATTCCCATATTATCAAATTCGATTGCCTGATTCACGAATTCTTTAAAGCATTTTTCAATATTTTCTTTTTGAAATGTTGTCAGATCACCCATCAGAGAAACCCTGATTTGCATTTTTCTTTTATTCAATTCATCAGTGTTGCCATTATTCGATAAACCTTTAACGTCTCTTTCGTTTTTCATTGGTAATTCGCTATAAGTATCGAAAATTCCGATCTTTTTGGTGACGCTCTTTTTTGACATTCTGCCCAGACTATCAGTACCTATTAATCCGAGTTGAACCAAATATTCGCCTTTTTTCGAAAATTGATGATTTACCAGTTGGCTGCCCCGACGATAACCATCGCCAAAATTCCAGTAATATTCAGATATACGGAAATTTTTAAGATTAGACTTTCCGGCATCAAAAGGTATAGGTTTATTTACAACACCTGTATGGTAGGAGTTTATATAAGCTTGTTCAGTTTTATCCAGTTCAACATCATAGTTTACCATGCTGGATATATAACTATCAGTAATTTTATCTTTTATTTTCAGTTTAACTGAATAAGTCCCCGGCCCGGAAAAGCAATGTTTTACTTCAGGACCAATCCTTACAATGCCATCACCAAAATCCCACTGATATATAACTTGAGCAGTGTCGATCCCCTGACGTTCATCAAAAAAAGTGAAGCAATAATTATCTTCCTGTATAGTATCGCCAACAGGAAAGCTAACAGGTACTAATTGAAAGCTGTAAATATCGTCAGTTTTACGCCTGTTCGATGAAAAAAACCCATTCTGGAATGTGGAATCTGTAACCAGACCAAAATCGTCGAAGGGCGAATTGATGATTGAGTCGAGCCGGATAGGAATTATCCATTTACCATTTACCTGGAGGGTATAAAATATATCTTTTCCACCATATCCACCATGACCATTGGACGAAAAAAAGAGTTTGCCTGATTTATCAACAAATGGAAACGATTCATTTCCGGAAGTATTTATGGATTGCCCCAGATTAATTGGTTTATCCCAATCATTATTGCGATTTTCACAATAATACAAATCTAAACCACCACTTCCACCAGGCATATCCGAAGAGAAATATATCCGTGTACCATCGGGAGATAATGCAGGTGTTGAATATATATATAATGGATTTTGGTATTTAAAAGGAGTTACATTTGACCACGTGCCATTGACCAGTTCGGCTGAATAAAGTCCGAGTTTATTTGAAGTATCGTTAGCGTTTTTAAAATGCTGATCAACTGAATTATTCCGTGAAAAATACATGATATTTCCCTGTTCGTTGAAAGTTACCGGGCCATCATTAACATCGCTTGCAACTTCCTTAGCAAATACCTGCGGATTGCCCCACTTTAAACTGTCTTTTTTAGTAACATAAAACATTTTAAATGTTCTGAATCGTTTTTCGCCATATTTAATAAACGAGCTGTTTGATTGGTTAGAACAAAACACTATTCCCCCTTTAAAGAATACCGGAGAAAACTCATCCGACAATCCTGAATTAAACGATACCGGTTTAACCTGAAAGTCAGACTGACCATCAATAGGTTTAAACCATACAATAAAAAATAATATCAATAAAATATTACGCATATCTTAACTAAAACTGCCTTGGCCCCATTATTTTCCGGGAATATTTGAATATATAATTAAAAAAAATCTCATGAGAACCGTTCTTATATTTTCCGATTGAACCAAAGTCGAAGTCGTAAGTATAAGCCATTTTAAGCTGGTAATTCAGTTGGCATTGTATAGTACCAATCAGCATATTTTTATTTCTGTAGCCTATTCCCAATCCAAGCTTTTCTTTCAAATTAACTATGGCGTTATAGTCAATTTGAACTGCATTTTCAGGATGATATTTAACTAATAAAGAGGGAAGCAGTTTAACCTGAGGACTAACTTCAAATTCGTAACCTCCGGTTAAGAAATAATTATATCCTGAAGAATTGTTCTTTGTTTTATAAATGCCAGAACTTTGGTCGGGTTCGTGGCTTAAAAACGATGGCAGGGAAATGCCGATAAAGTACTTTTTTGTATAATAATAAGTACCCAAACTAAAATTGGGTAAAACTGCCGAGGTGGGATTATTCAGCAGTTCAACATCATCAGCATCGGTAACATCTAAATCACTCCAGCCAATATTATATAAGGAAACACCAAATGCAACTCCTAATGCTAAAATACCATCCTGAAGTTCTGTTCTGAAAGCATAATTGCCCGAAAAATTAGTTTTTTTATAGATACCAATACTGCTTTTTTCAACAAAAAAACCTAATCCAATTCTGTCTTTGTTTATTGGGGCATGAACTGAAAGCATATAATTTTGTGGAGCATCTTTAAAGCCCACCCATTGGTTGCGATAGGAAACAGTTGCACTTAGTGCATCGTGACAGCCTGCAAATGCCGGATTTATCACCAGAGGATTATTCTGGAATTGATCCGACAAAGGAAACATTTGACCCGAAAGCCGAAATGTAAAAGACAGAGCTAATATGCACATTATTAACCGGTTCATCTACTTTTAATTAAAACGGTTCCTTTTTTAATAACATCATTTTCGAATTTAATAACATAAAAATATGTGTCATCAGGCAGTAATTTGCCTTTATTGTTACGTCCATCCCAATCATTGGAATAGTTAGTATTTCTAAATTCCTCATTGCCCCAGCGATTAAAAATGATAAGTTCCGCCTTTCCTATAAATGGATCTACCATGAAGTAATCATTTCTACCGTCTCCATTAGGAGTTATTGCTGAGGGAATGAAAACATCGTGAACTATTATTTTTACTTCTGAAGCAGATACACATGCGCCATTTTTAACCGTCCATAAAAGAGCATAATCTCCGGCTGACAATCTGCTAATTCGGGTTGCTGGTGAATGAACATCAATTATTTTGGCATTTCCTGAAATCATGGACCATTCTCCGGTTTCATTTCCTGATAATTCTGCATTCATTTGTGTTTCAAAGATGAACTTCAAATCCTGATCAGGACCAGCATCAGATACAGGTTGTTCATTAACAATGATAGTTTGAGTTGATTTATTAGCACATTTATCAGAATAATTATATTCTACAACGATATTTCCAGAGGAAGATGCTTTGAGGACATTTGAGTTTATTGAACCCGGGCCGCTTAAAATATTAAATACACCTCCTGCCGGAGAAGCTGTTAAAAGCCGTGAATCGATGGAACACATAGGTTCATTTGTACTTGTAAAACGAACCTCAGGTAAATCTAAAACTTCAACACTCATTGCCAAAGAAGTAACACTTTCACAACCATCTTCATTTTTCACTTTAACAGTAATGTTTCCTGAATTTTTAACTTGTATAGCCTGTGTTTTTGCACCTGTGGACCATAAGTAATTTATACCTTCGCTTGAAGTTAATGTTACGTTTTCACCGGCACAAAATGTTAATGGGCCCGATGCAGCAATAACCGGGGTTTCAGGCAACGACTTAACCACTATTTCAATATTTTCGGAATTCGCACTTTCGCATCCATTGGTGTCCGTTACTTTAACCGAATACGAACCTGGATTTTCAATTTTTATATTTTGTGTATTTTCGCCGGTTGACCACAAATAGCTTTTACTTGCACTTGATGATAAAATTACATTATCTCCCGAACAGAAATTTAATGGCCCTAATGCAGATATGGTGGGCTTTGCCGGTAAAGAATTAACAATTACTTTCGCTATTGCTGAAGGAGCACTTTCGCATCCGTTCTCATCTTTTATTTTAACAGTATAAACATCAGAACTTTTAACATTGATTGTCGGAGAAGTTTCACCAGTGGACCATAAATAACTAATTCCTGCACCTGAATTTAAATTAACACTATCGCCTTTACAAAAAATTAAAGATCCTGATGCTGTTACAATTGGTGCTTCAGGTAAAACATTCACAATAACTTCCTTTATTACTGAAGATGCACTTTCACAACCATTTGCATCTTTTACCCTCACTGAATAATTCCCGGAATTTTTAACTTTAATATTGGTCGTGGTTTCTCCAGTGGACCATAAATAATTTGTGGCAGTTTCGGACGATAAAATTACATTGCTACCGGAACAAAAATTAGTAGAACCCAATGCGGTTACTATTGGCGCTGCAGGTAGGTCATTCACAGTAAAACTGATTATTGCTGAAAAAGCACTCTCACATCCATTTGTATTCTTTATTTTAACGGAATAATTTCCCGAATTTTTAACTTTTATCTCAGGCGTAATTTCTCCTGTTGACCATAAATAACTTGTACCAGCACTTGAAGTCAAAGTTACACTATCTCCATTACAAAAAATTAATGGCCCTGATGCCGAAATACTTGGTGCCGTAGGTAATGAATTAACAATAACTTCACTTGTTAATGAAGCTGCACTTTCGCATCCATTCGCATTTTTAACCTTAACAGTATAGTTTCCGGCAGAGGTAACGTTTATATTTTGCGTTGTAGCACCTGTTGACCATAAATAACTTGTTCCTGAACTCGAAGTTAATGCTACATTTCCGCCAGCACAAAAGGTCAAAGGACCTGAAGAAGTTATTGATGGAATTGCTGGCAAATTATTTACAATAACTTGTTTAACTACTGAAGAGGCACTTTGACATCCATTTATATTTGTCACCTTCACTGTATAGCTTCCTAACGAATTAACATTTATACTGGGTGTGGTTTCACCAGTTGACCATAAATAACTTGTCCCTGAACTTGAGGTCAGAGTAACACTTCCACCAGCACAGAAAGTTGTTGGACCTCCGGCACTGATGGTTGGCGTTGATATGATACAGGTAGTTTGAAAGAAAGGATAAATGGGATCAGAAATAATATCTGTCATATCCCCATAACTACAGCCGGAATGCGGGTATGGATCAGCTGGTGAAGTACAATTGAGTAATTCAAAATCCGATTTATCATCCGTTAATTCTGCCGGGGAAATGGTTCCGCCTATAAATACATTGATCGGAACTTTATCGCCAACAAATTTACCATTATTTATTGAACCCTCTTTAATTAAATCGCCTGTGACAATAATATAGCCATCTACTGTTACTTTACTTTTATTGCTGAAAGTTAAGTTTCCCCGTACAATGAGAATTCCATTGTTGTTTACCTGAACTTCATTATCATCTTCGATTGTCAAATTTCCAACTATAACCAGTGTGTCATCAACAATCAGCTTACTGGAACCCCCTGAAAACGTGAGGGAATTATTTGCTGTAATATACCCGTTAATGGTAATATCTAAATCGTTAACGCTATTTTGGGGTGCCGGCCATGCAGGATCCCAGCTTGCAGGAGTTCCCCATGCGCCGGTATAATTATTTTTGGTTTTATGATCTTGCGAAAATAATGATTGACCTGTAAGATAAAACATCCCCAGTAATAATAGAAATCCTTTTATTTTACAATCAATCATTATCATTTAATTACTTAACGGTCAAATCAACAAGTCTCTTAACGGATTTTTAAGTTTTAGGTTACTAATATTCACCGATTTTTGATCTCTATTCATTTTATTTACACTAATATAAGTCAAACATTAAGAATTTATTTTAAGAATTCTAATCCAAATATCATTTTAGAACTCTGCATAAAATTATTCTGAGTTAGGAAAAGTATTAGAAATAAGGATATTTGGAATATGTAATTAAAAATCCACAGGATTTAATAAAATTTGAAGAAATTCAATTACACTTTCTTTTGTGCCCAGGCGATTACCAACAAACAAGTGACCTCTAAATCCCATAAAGGGGACTTATAAAAACGTATAACCAGCTAAAAATTATTAACTTAGTATCTGATTAATACCCTTGTAAATCAATAGCATTGCCGTCGATTAATGTTGCTATTTTGCCTGTTTTCTTCTGAATAATTTTGAAATGATGTTCATCTTCAGGAGTAATCAATGAAATAGCTTCGCCCGGCGTTTCGGCCCTGCCGGTTCGTCCTATCCGGTGAATATAGTCTTTGGGCGATCGGGGAAGTTCGTAATTGATCACATATGGCAGATTTTGTATGTCAATTCCTCTAGCTATCAGATCAGTTGCAACTAACACCTTTATTTTTCCCGATTTAAATAAATCTAAAGCGATTCTGCGGGCTTCCTGACTTTTTTTGCTGTGTATTGCTCTTGCATCAATACCGTTGGCTTTCAGTTTATCCACAATAATATCGGCCCGATATATAGATGAGGCAAATACCAGTGCTTGCTGATTGCTATTATTTTTAATGATATAACGCAGCAATGGCCCTTTTTTTACTTCGGAAATAAGGTAAGCTGTTTGTTCTATCAAATCAATATTATTTTTTTCTTCTTCAACTTTAATAACTAACGGCTGACGAAGCAAAACCTGATTAAATGCATTCAAATCGTCGCTGAGAGTAGCCGAATACAGAAGCGTTTGACGCATGGCTGGTATTTGGGCAAATATTCTGGTCATCTCTTCTTTAAAACCCAGGTTAAGCATTTTATCAGCTTCATCCACTACCAATATCTGAATCATCGATATTGAAACCGCTTTTGCCGAAACCAGCTCTAAAAGTCGGCCGGGAGTAGCCACAAGAACTTCAACACCTTGCAATCCTATCATTTGCGGATTAATGGAAACTCCTCCATAAACCGCCATGCTTTTTATTTTAACCGGCAAATATTCACCAAAAGTATTAAAAGCCTCATTAATTTGAATAGCAAGTTCCCTGGTAGGCGCCAACACCAATGTATTCACATGCCTGTTATGCGATGGTTTTTGTTTTTGAAATAATTCGAGAATAGGCAATACATAACTTGCAGTTTTACCGGAACCGGTTGGAGCAATTCCCAGAATATCCTTTCCCTTTAAAATAGCCGGTATAGCCTCTTTTTGTACCGGATACGGAGCTGTGTAATTTTGCTTGCTGATGGCTTTAAGCAGGGCTGAGGATAATTCAAATGACGAAAATGGCATATCTGTATGTTAAATTTTAAGATACAAATATACCTACTAAAATCCGTTACGGTTTCCCAAAAATCAACTTTCAGGAATCCTGATGAAGTTTTTCCTTATGAATTTCTTCTACCTGCTTCATAAAATTTGCCACGTGCACATCACTGTAATTGCCATAAGCATCAATTAACGATCCTTTTTCACCGTCATTGGTCTCAATGGCATAAACAATAGCATTGTCATCCGGATTCGATTCGCCCTCAAAACGATAAAAATTGTTTACTTTAATTTCTTCAGGCTGAAATACTTTTTGGCTGGTTAAAGAAACCAAACCCTTTTCAGTAGCTTTAAATTGTGTTGTATATCCTTCGTCACCTATTTTTTTGAGTACCGAAACAAGAGTTTCCAGTTCTTCTTTATCTGTATTCATATAATTCTTATTTGTAATTATTCCTTTTACAGATAAAACAGTTATATTTAGTAAAAGGTAAATGTAAATCATCAAACTCTGATATTATTTTTTTGATTATCATTGCGCCTTTAAATTTTTAGAATAATAACGAGTCGAAACAAGAAAATGGAATCATTCATTATATGGACGACAATTCAATTTAACCGAACAGAAAGTTTTTATGCCGATACTCAATAACCGAATCCCGGTTTTACCACATCGCCCTCATGTCCGTCCTTTTGGAAAAATACACCGTTCTTATCCCGTTGGCCGCCACAATTTTTCACGTGCCTGCCAGGGCGAATCATTAATATTGACAATTACCCTCGACAAAGAGGTCCATTTTCAAAATATAGTCCGGGCAAACCTCATTACATCATTGAATTCGACCGATGGCAAAACATGGATTACTGTTCCGTTCACCAACGTTGATTCTCATACACTAGTTTGTAAATTGAAGACAACACAACCCGGTCTTCATTCATTCCGGGCAGAATTCTCACTTGATAATGGCATATCATGGATTCGAGATACAGTTCATGATGCCTGGATATTAATTGATCCACCTCAGGTAGATGGATTACGACTTTATACCATGATTCCCAATATTTCAGGCAGCATATCCGACTGGACTGCAGATCTGAAGCGAATTCGGGAAATGGGTTTTAATGCCGTCCACCTGTTGCCTTTAACAATGCTCGACACATCCGAGAGTCCATATTCAGCGAAAGATCTTTTTTATATTGATCCGGTTTATCTTGCTTCAAACACATCGAAAGACGGGTTCCTGCAACTGGAAGAATTCGTGGATGCAGCAAGAGCCTTGAATATTCGGTTGTGTTTCGATTTGGTGTTGAATCATGTAGGAGTAAACAGCAGTATTGCAAAACAAGCACCCGACTGGATCATTCCAGACCCAAATCAACCTGACGGATTACAAAGAGCACGTTACTGGTCAAATCATGGCTGGTGTTATTGGGACGATCTGGTTTTAATAAACTACGATCATCCATCGGAAGCAATACGGGCTGAAATATGGGCATATATGTCAGATTATATGATGTTTTGGGCAAAATATGCCAATGCCACCGGTGGTTTTGTTCGTTTCGACAATCTGCACAGCAGTAACCCCGGATTTATTCAGGCTCTTACTGAAAAACTACATTCGGAGTATCCTCAAGTAGGTATTCTTGCTGAATATTTTACTGATGAAACCACATTATTGAACACCGGACTGAAGTGGGGATTGAATCTTAACCTTGCAACACCCTGGGATTACAAATTTGTTCCCAAGCTTCGTGAATACCTGAAATATATTCATCGGGTATCCAAACACATTCGCCATTTTATGCCAGTTACCTCTCACGATTCCGGAACACCGGCTCAGGAGTTTGGAAATATTGATGCTACCATCCCGCGTTATGTAGCAGCGGCTTTGCTGAGTACGGGTGCTACCGGAATTATTCAGGGTGTAGAATACGGAATTGCTGAAAAAATTGATTTTATTGGTAAAAAGCCAAAAATGCAATTTCCGGCAGAAGCAAAATTTGCAAAATTTATAAGCCGGGTTAATGCTATCCTTGTTGATTATCCTTCATTCAGGCATAAGGGAAACTTCCATTTAGTCGACGATGGACATCATGCTATCATTGCAGCGTTTCGTCATGAAACAGGAAAGGAGACTTCCGGTTTCCTTGTGGTTTGTAATTTCGACATTCTTTCTTCACAGCATATTACCATTGATCTTCAACCTATTTTGAAAACAGAAGGTCCTGTTTCGTGCTATGAACTATTAACTGGCCAAACCCTTGATTTTCCTGAACCAAAAATTGAGCTTTTATTACCACAGTGCGCAGCCCAGGTTTTAAAGTTTTCAGGTAAATCATCTGAAATGACAAAATAAATTTCTTTTTAATAATTATTGATAATTACCGTAAATTATTAAACTGAATTTGTAACAATCCTGGTAAAATTCGTTTAATAAAAGATCACAAAACCTGGGCGGATGAAACAAATCAATATAGATATTAAATTAAAAGAACATTCACAATATTTCATAAGTGAGACCAACAGGATTTTAAAGATTATCCGGAATAATGGTACCCGATTCGATATTTACCAGACTAGAGACAACACACAGAATCATTTTATCCTGGAACAGGAAATAAAGATGATTGTAGGCAATCATATAATTACTCCCAATAAATTATTGAATGAATATCCACTTCCTTACCTTCTTGCCAAAACCGTTTCAGGAATGATCAAAGATCGGGTTTTAGCCGAACCTGAGATTTATATAGTTGACTGAAAAAGTACAAAGTATAAAGTATAAAGACAAAAACTAAATACCAAGAACTCGGCGATAGTAATTTTTTGATATTTTTATGATGTAGGTTTCAGATAGGGCAATACTTTCCCAATAGGCAAACAAATCCTGCCAGCGTGGTACCATACCCTTAAAATGATTTTTCTTTTTCTTTGTTTAATTTTTATTGTGTTAGTAGTTAATCTTCTCGAAAAGCTATGGGAAGTATTTGGTTATGACGCTTTTAATGCGGTAAACCAGGATTTTACCGTGCTCGGCTGATGTAATAATTTTTGACTGTTCTCTCTATGAAAAAACACAAATATAAACGTTAATTATTTGTATATCAAATAAATAAAGCGTATATTTGTGTTAATGAAAAACGCCATAGGTTCTTTCTTCACCCCCTATGGCATAAAAAAAGAAAAATGAGAGTACACTCTACTGAAAACCAGTAAGTTGGGGTTCAACCCCTTTGTCTCCCATCGTTACAAAAATAGCCGGAAAAATATTTTCTTGCACCTTTTGTAACTATTTAATTTTCAATCGACATATTTTTAGGCCGGATTGCTGCTGATTGTTGTTATAAAAGATGAACACAATAATTCCAATTATCTCGATAAAATTACCAATCCTGTTCTAATTGCAGCAAATGGTATCTCCTTAATCAAATAAGACAAGGTTGATCCTGAATGGCAAAATTTGTTTTATAATCAGGAAGGATTTGAAATGGCCTACGACATGCTTAAACAAACATTCGGGTGCAATATAAACCTGATCCAGACCGATAATTTACCAAACTTGATTCCGATATACTGGAACAGATAAAGAAGATAATTTTAAGTGGAAAAAGTTGTTAGTAGGGTGTATATTCTAATATCCTTGAAGGTTAATAGCGGCGCGGATTTGCAATCCGCGCTTTTTTTAGCCGGCATTTTTATTGCCACTTGCGAATCAAAAACAACCAATTATTTTTGTATTTTGTGGGCATATAAACAGTTACCAGCCGAATTACCAAATGTTTTGGAAGTTTGTTTAATTTCACCGCAATTGAAAAACGTATAGTTAATTGGTTCACGCTATGCGTATGTTGTTCGGAAACGACGGACAATTGGCACGGATTGCAAATCCGCGCTAGCGGGGCAGTACTTTGTTAGTTTCTCCATTTTGTCCCACTATCTGGTATTCGGCAAATTCCTCTTCTGGCCAAGCGTCTTGGGTATGTTTGTTGTACGTGCAGCAAAGGAAAAACTTCGTAGGGTGAATATCCTCATCTCATAGTTTTTAATTGGATATAATGACTTTTATCTGGCTGGCTCCAAATTTTATTTTCTCCTGATTCCAGAAGTAAAACTGAAACTGCAAGCTATCCAGCTGTTTTGATTGTTGTTTCAATGTTATATTGTATTGTGCAGTGTACTTATCCCCGGGAATTTGGAACGATTGCCAGAAAACAATGCTATCGTTTTTGTTTTTAAGTTGGATAACACCGCAAGGCAATTTATTTATTTTATCAGTAGCATACTGAAAGGAAATATCCAGCTTTAATGGTATGTTTGGTAGTTTTACAGGAGGTGTTACGCTTATAAATTCATTTGTCGTATGGTTTATTGCTGGCTCTGATAAGTTGTAAAAAATATTTTTCCCCAAATGTCGGTATAATACGGAATCCGGCATTAATTTGTCTTCCAAACTTACATATGTATTTGTTTTCCGAAATAAATCCAGTGCTTGTTTTACTTCGAGGAGCAACTTATGATCCTTTATTTTACTAAGCACAAAATTAGGACGCACTTTATATAGTTCTTTTTCATTGGACATAAAATATCCGTTCCACAGCATGTCGACAATTTCACGATTGTCATTCATCAATGTTATTTTCTTATTGAAATTGTAACCCGCATCAATGTTAATGGAGGTGCTTAAAGCGGAACTTAATTCGGGGGTCTTTACTCCGTAGTTTTGCTGCAAAAGAGCCAGGAGCGGCTCAAAAAGATCCAGGTGACTCCCGATGCCATGAAATGTTGCTGAAGTTTTTAGAAGTGGCGAATAGATAATTAAAGGGACATGATAACGTTTTAATGAGTTTTCCGGCGGGACTTCCGTCATGGGATGATCTCCGGTAATGATAAATATAGTATTTCCCCAGCCTACCCGGGTTCTGTATTTTTCAAAGAACATGCGCAGGGCGTCATCTGTAAACATAACTGCAAGAAAATAACGCTCATAGGTATTGAAATATCTCTTTACCAGTTCATTTTTCTTATCTTTCAGGCTTGCTTGCAATTTTCCTCGATAATATGTTTTATTTTCAATGGCAAAAGGGGGATGCATGGATCCGGTAAATAAGATGTCCAACCGTTTTGTCCCGGGTAAGGTGTCGGACACTGCAGCATATTGACTGAATAACTGCTTATCATTAAATCCCCAGAAATACTTGTCGTTCCCTGTAATTATTTTTCTGTATTCCTGAGTAAACTTTCCCTTGTCAAAAATCAGGTTAATGCCGCTCCGCATCAAAAAGCGATCCTTATGGTGTGTCCAGGCGCCCTGGCCATAGAAAAAACCGGTGAAATATCCATTGGCATTTAATACATTTACCAGGTCGAAATGACAAGGCAATCTGTCCAGAAAGGTGAATCCTTTTCTGCCATAGGGCAAAGAGCCTGTTAAGGAAGGAACCACCGCAAACGACCGTTCCCCGTTGGTAAGAAAATGATCCCAATACAAGCTCTGTGATTTCAGGCTATCCAGAAATGGCATCAGATGAATTCCTTCAATGTCGTTTACAAACTTGTTGCTCAAACCTTCCACAATGAGGAACACAACATTTGGTGCAGTTTCGGAAACTTTAAAGTAAGAGCTTAATACACTTTGCCGGGAAGCTTTATGCAAATATGGGTACTCCATGCTCAGGTAATCCACATCGTTGAACTCTTTTTGATATGCGCGGATAGCAGCCGCATCAAATTGGAAGGATTGTGTTTTCCCTGAAAAATATTTCCAGGTTTGCACATAAAAATAAATGGACTTATGAACGGCAATCTGACGAGAGTCATTAATTCCGGTTCGTGTTCTGCAAATAAGATATCCTGGAAATGAGAGCAGAAAAAGAATAATAAAATATCTTGTTCGAAAATGGATGGATAGAAATTTCCTATAAAATAGAAAGATGAGCAGGATTGGCAGAAACAACAGGAGTACCCAAAGAACCCAGTTGCTTCCCGATGTACGGATGGTAAACACAATTTCTTTCCAGGGGTATTGAAACAAAAAGGTATCCAACGCTTTAAATTCCGAAATATAGTAGGAAAGAATCAGGAAGTGCAGTGTCCAGAACAGGATTGTTAACAGCAAAAACATGCGTTGGGCTATTTTTAGGGAGATATGCTGCATGATCCCATATAGGGGAAACAGCAAGGAAAGTAAGAGCGTGAATAGAAAAATATCAGCGATAGCACCTGTTAAAATTTGACTTGCCAGATGGTCCGGGTTGTGAAATGTGGCAAGCAGCAGAAACTCGGTTAACCGGGAAACAACAAGCAGGAGATAATTTATCAGCACAATTCCTGAAAAATCTTTAAAAGTATGGGAAATGAAATTCAAAGCTGTTTTGTTAATGCGTACAAATTTCACAAAGTATAATTTCATCAAATCTGCTGATTTTTTTTCATAATCGCTATAATTATAATTGGAAAACCCTTTTAATGATCTCAAACGCTGACAGCTTTTACTTTTAACACCAGGCTGACGTGTAAGAGTTACTAAAATTTATGAATTTTTCAGATTAAAAAGAAAGAATCATTAGATTTGGTTCACAAAATTGTTTTTACGATTAGCCGTATATGCATATACTTTTTATTTACAGCCAGCAGAACACTGTTTTACTTCAGAAACCCCTTCGGGTGGGGTGTTGTAAAATGGTATAAAATATTTTTCTTCTTCCCCCCAATACCTTAATTCAATGCTATTTTTCTTTTTACTGACAGATAATCACATAGATATTCGGTTTTCCATTCTTTTAGCATCTTACAAGTACAAGAATCTATTGCATTTTTTATTTCATCATCTAATAAATTTGATGTGAAAGCCGGTATTATTAATGCTAAATCGGTTATCTCATTCATGGGGTTTTTACTAATCTCGTTTTTGTATTTCCCGAATGTTGATTCAACTATATCGGAAGAACACATTATCGTTTTTGACTGTTTCTTTATCAGTGCTGCATTTGTATTTAGGTAATCTTTAAACAATTCTTTAAATTGTTTTTGCCTTGACGTTTTCTTGCATTTTTTTAATACCTGGAGACATTTCCTTTTTGTATCCTTGCTTAATCCGTTGTTTTTAAGAATAATAGATACATCTTCGATTATCTCAATAATTTGACTCATCTCTTCTATAAAAGATTTTTTATCAGCTACCCATTGCAATAGTTCTTTTTCTTCTTTGGTTAAATCATCTTTCTTTAATGCTGTTAATACCTTCATACTCCAACCCGTTAAGATGTCAATATTCAAAAACCTTGATTTTGAACGCTGGTTTGGCGGTATTATATGTGCATATTGACTACAACAAAGCTTAAACCTCATTTGCCCCATTTGATTGGTAAATTCAATGAAGTCGGCATCTTTCTTATACAACTTTTCCAGCATGATCGCTATTGCATGGGTAACATCGTATATGTGGTTTATCCCAGATAACCGCAATGCTTTTTTTAATGTACAACTTCCATCCGTTGTTGCATATAAAACTTTGCCCACTAATGC
>JBBQEI010000056.1:0-32071 GCA_038320545.1 Bacteroidales bacterium | reverse complement strand
CGGCAACGAGAATAAATAAAAGAAAGAATATAAAGGGATATTTCATAGCGCTGTTTATAATGTTAAAACAAGGCAAACCTGTTGTTTAGGCAGGTTTGCTATTAATTATTTTCGGTTAAAATAAATACCTCACTCCAATCTGGGCTCTCCAACGCGAAGAAGATCGGAAGTGCTATAAGGCTTGCCTTTGGTCAAACCGGCATCTGTATAATTAAAGGTCGGAAGGTTCGAAGAATAGTTAACACCCGATGTAGGATCGGAATCGTATAACCCCACATATTTTATAAGACTGATTTGTTGATTGGATGCGTAATATTGGTGTCCCCAGTTACTGTTGATCAGGTTTCCAACATTGATAACATCAAAAGATACCTGTAGCCTGTTTTCCACTTCTCCGGTTTTCAAAGATCATCTGGGTTCCTTTAATAGTCGTTAATTTAGGCTTAAGTTTAGCTTAATTTCACTGGATTAGTAAAAGGGTTTTAATATAAAATATATGCTGTTTTCAGAAGGATTTTATCTCAATATGAAATTGAATGGCTGGAATACGAACACTAGCAAACTAAAAACATTGTTTATATAAAGGTATAATACACTTGTTGTATTAATTTCATTCGCTTTTACCCATTATACAAAAATCGCTGAACCTGATTTATTGTTTTTCAAGATCCCCGGCAATATCTTCCCACCTGTAATAATGAAAGGTTTTATCGGTCGACATAACCACAAACAAGCCTTTCTGAAAAGTACCATTCAGCGGTAATGCTGTAACATCTGAGCCATCACTTTCAACAGATGCAACTTTTACTATTTTTAGCAAAGAATGGTTGTATGGATCGCCGGCATTGCCTTCACGGCTAAAAATATGAAATTTATTTGCCTGTTGATCGGACAGTATGATAAAGCCGGTATTTTTTGAGGACGGATAGATGGATAAGCCTTCATGATCAGAAGTAACTCCGGTGCTTGCAAATAAAGCCAGTTCCTTGTCACTGCTGTCGGGTGAGGCGTAATACTGGCGTATTCCCACGGTTTCGTCAGAGTAATAAACATAACCCAAAGAATCGTCAACAACAATCGCTTCAATTTCCTTTTTGCCGCTGAACCGGCCAAATTCCCTTACCTTTTTGGCAGAAACTATCCCTTTTGAATTAGCTTTCAACTCATATTGCCACAGGTACTTATCAAATGGCCCGGTTTTCCGGCCAACTATGGCATAAATCTTATCTTTCGACACATTCTTATATAACGAAATACCCATTGGGTCTTGCAGCGAATCGCCTTTAAATACTTCAATGCCCCCGTTGTCAATAAATTTCATGTCGGGGAGGGAAATTACCCTGATCATGTTTCGACCGCGTTCGGTAAAAACAGCTATATCAATCTTTTTACCCTTATAATCAAAACCGTATTCAATGTCAATATTATTTGGCCTTTTCAGATTATAAATGCTTTTCGTCTTATCCAGTTTCCCCTCCAGGTTAAAAACAAATATTCCACCTGTAGAATCTCCCTTATCGGTGCCAAGTATAAGACTTTTCGAAGGATCGGTACGATTGATCCAAATGGCTGGATCGTCTGTATCGTTAAAGGTGGTATCAGTAACAATTGTTGGTTGAACAATATTTGCTTCATTACTTTGGACTGAATCACCTGCTGGGGCTGAACTTTGATGGCTCTTACAGGAAATTAAACTTAAAACAAAAAGCGAAATAATATAAGAATAACAAGTTTTCATTTACTTACACTTATTAATATTAGTAGAAATTGAAAAGTATTTTGGCTCTGCTAACAGGCTGGAGCTATTTCTGACGGGCAAAGGAATATATAGCCTGGCCGTTCTTATTTATGAAATATAGCGTTAATTTTTTACCATTTAAAGAAACTAATGTAAACCCGGATTGAGAGGCACTGAATTTTGTATTTTCATTTTTGCCGGTTTCTCTCACTTCTGAACCGGCTCCGGTTACAATATAGTCAACATTGCTGTTAGTTGGCTTTAAATGTTGAAGATCGTGATCGTGTCCACAAAAATAAATATCAGCATTATATTTCTCAAACAATGGCTTAAATCTGGAAATTAACTCAGGAGTATTTCCATGTTTCGGACTGGCAGAATATACCGGATGATGCCCAAAAATAAGAATCCAGTCTTCTTTGGCATTTGCCAATGTATTTTTCAGCCATCTCATTTCCTTAGCTGTGTCCTGCTTAATAATATCGGGATATTCACCGGGTCTTTTATAGTATTCGTTTACCAAAGGTGGAGTATCCATAAAAATTAACCTGACACTTATGCTGTCGTTGATTTTCTTTACCAAAGTGTAATACCTTGTTTCCATTCTCCATCGGCGACTGATTTTTGAATATTGAATCTGAGCATCAGTGTTGCCTTTGTAATCGTGATTACCCAAAACAGGGTACCAATCTGCCAGTAAGGATGGATGATTATAGATATTCTCAAAAGTAGTCATCCACAAAGGATCCTGAACACTGGCTATTCCTTTTACCTGGAAATTATCACCACATGAAACAATAAACTCTGGTTCTGAAGTTTCCGCTACCTTTGTCATTGCGTTTGCAACTTCTTTCTGATTAAAAAAGCCATTTCTTCCCCAGTCGGAAACTACAAAAAAATCGAACTCGCCTGCAACTATCTGAATGCTATCAGATTTTGAGGCTTCCAATTTGTTATTGAGATTAACCTTTACTCCTCCATTACATGATACCAAAAGGATTGTATATGCAATACTCCGGATAATTGGAACACAGAAGATAAAATGTTTAAAGTTCATTGTTAAAAAACTTAATAATTTCTAATAAATACAATAATAAAAAAAGAAGACACCCGGATAATCAAAGTACCCATAAATGTCTTCTTTAAAATCTAAAATTAGTTAGTTCCGAAAGCTCCAAAATAAGCTGCGGGAGCTGGAGAATTGTATGTTTTACCGGCAATGTCAAACCCCTTACCTTCGCTGAAATTTCTTGCGAAGGTAGTTTGGGCTCCTGTTAAAGCTGGCGATCCGGTTTTCAGGTGTAAATCC
Source organism: Bacteroidales bacterium (assembly GCA_038320545.1). Lineage (GTDB taxonomy): Bacteria > Bacteroidota > Bacteroidia > Bacteroidales > JAAUTT01 > JAAUTT01. The sequence goes on along the minus strand of JBBQEI010000056.1, from coordinate 29,024 downwards.
CAACTGGTGTTAAAAGTTGCATTGGTTGCATCGGTAGCAACCGGATAGTTTTCGAACAGGGGGTCTCTATCTCCTGCATTTGTTCCGGCTACATCGTGGGCACCGCGCACCACGTCTTTTACACCCGGCTGGAAATTTGCAATACATTCGGTTGTATAGCCATAATAATAAGAGTAATCGTAAGTTGATCTGGTATCGGCAAGACTTTTTGCTGAGTTTTTAATAGCCCAACGACAATTGGCGTGCAGATTGTTCCATAATTCGGCATAAACACCTGCTTCGAGCCAGATTCCGCCACCTTTTACATCAGGTCTTCTCCAGCCGGCATTCACAATGGTGTTGTTATAACCAACCATGTGGCATTGAGGGGTTCTGTCTCCGGAGTTCGAAAGCTTTAAAGCATTGGTATTCGGGCTGTAAACCATATTGAAACATACATCGGCAATACAACCAGCTTTCAGGTTTATACCATCCCCGCCGGTTTCTCCTTGTGTATAAATTTTGTTATTCGAAACAATAATTTTACCACCTTCCAGATACATGCAATCTTCTCCCAGGTTATTGAAAGTACAGTTCATAATCACTACTTTGCCATCAACATTATTCTTAAAATTTATGGCAGGTAAACCTTCACCGGCAGCTGCTTTAAAAAAACCAGCTTTTACTGAAGGAGATTCTTCCGTAGTAACATACCCGGTATATTCAATTGTGGTGTATTCCATTAAAAGCTCCTTTGAAGTTGGACCACAAAGGATTCCTCCCCAAATACGGGGAAAATTGCCGGGTCTTCTCAAATCTGCGGGAACAGTGAATTTGATGGGGTTGGCAGTAGTTCCTTTGCAATGCAGGTTTCCGAAAACCAGAATTTCCTGTCCTGCAGCGGTGTCATTCATTAAAATGGTAACACCTTCTTCAATGGTAAGTGTCTGTCCTTCGGCAATGGTCAAATGGCCATTCACTGTTACGGTCGATCCTTTTTCCCAAACGCCTGAAACATTTCCACCTTCCAGGGTCTTGTCTTTTACTTCATTGTCTTTTTCACAACCGGTAAATACTACGGCTGCAATTAATAATCCCAAAACTGCTTTTTTCATTTTTTTTTGAATTAATTGTTAATTTTAAAATTTGTATCTTATCCCTATGAGGTAGGTTTGCATGTTATATTCGTCCCTCATCAGGGTGTTTTTATCTGTCTCGCCATGATCAGGCACGTCGTTGTTCAAAGGATTTGTTTTTTTAATATACACTTTCACATGACTGTTCAGCAGATTCTGAGCTTTTACAAAAACCCCCAAACCATTGTGAAATTTCTTTTCGGCCGAAGCATCGAGCTGCCAGTATCCTTCCTGCCATAAATCGTTATCAATATACCGCGATACGGTAAAAATCCTGTCGCCTGTGTACGAAAATGCCAATTGTGCATTCAAACCATTCCTTACCCCTTTATAAAGGAGGGAGATGTTCCCTGTATGCATCGACTGGCCGAACAACGGGCGTTTTTGGTTTATATAGGCAGTAGAATCGTTTCCATTGTCAGTTTTTACACGCGATAGCTTTCGGCTCGAAATATCCGATTGGGTTAAAGTGTAATTCCCCTTAATGCCCCACTCGCGGTAATATTTAATTACATCCACTTCAACGCCATAGTTTATGGCCTTCTCCGAATTTATTGGGGTGTATACAATTTGCTGAGCAATATTCATAAACTTGTCGAAAGCAAATTCGATAGGATTTTTTATGTTCTTATAAAATACACCCGCCATTAACTGGTCCATTTGTGCAGGGAAATACTCCATGCGGATGTCGAGGTTATCGGCAGTGGCATGTTTCAGGTTTTTATTCCCTGCTGTTGAAGGTTCTTCGCTGGCATCGATATAGGGTACAATCTCCTGGAATCCGGGCTTGTTTATCGCTTTATAGTACGAAAGGCGCAGATTATGCTGTTGTGTAAGGGAGTATTTTAAATGGAGGCTTGGCAATACGTCGGTATACTTTTGATTTCCTTCAGGTTGAGGTTCGCCAATAGGAAATTGCATGTAATAACCCTGATTAGTATTTTCGAGCCGAACACCCCCGGTTACCTGAAGTTTTTTAATGTCGATACGGAACATACCATAGCCTGCAGCTACGTTTTCGTGGGCATCGTAATTTTCGCCAACAGCAACAGTACCGCGCGGATTATAAACTTTCCAGAGAATTTCGTCGTAAGTATCCCAATCAACCGCTTTTTCGGAATAGTACGATGTTGAGCCGTCGGGTAAATGCGATATAGCATTGAGCGTATACTTATTGTAAAAACTTGTTCTGTCTTTTTGACGGTACATTCCTCCCAGTTTGAATTCGGACTTATACCCAAAGAAAGTAGTATTATAAATCAAATTGAGATAAGCGGCCAAGTCTTCATCGGAGTTTCGTCTCCAAATCCGGGAGCTGCCATCGAAATTGACATATTGACTTACCGGTACAAAGTTGGAAAGTCCGTTAGCGTAAACCAAGGTCGCCTGATCGGGGGTCTGGTTATTGGCAATGGAATATACTCCCGACCATTGAAGAGATAAATTTGAATTTAATTGATGGATTCCCTGTAGGGTTGCGTTCAACAAATTCTGGTTATTGTATCGCAAACGGGTGGCGTGTTTGCGGTTTACATTGCCTGTTTCGGGGTCGTAGCTAACGGCAAGGTCGGTATCCTGCACTTCCCTTATCTGAACATTGTCCATACTGAGATAAGCTGTGTAAAGCAAAAACTGGTGATTTGTGTTCAACCTGTAATCTATTTTGCTATGAAGCCCGTAATTTGTTTTCCTTTCGGAATATATACGTTCTTCCATTGAGGTGAGTATGGGAAGGTTTTTGCCGTCGCGCGAAAGGTCGTCATCAAAATACAAGCTTTTCTGCCCATTAAAAAAGTTCTGAAAACTTCCTGAAAGTATCCAGCCTAATTTGTTTTTTAAAAAGCGGTTGCTTATCGTAAGGTTGCCAAAAGAATTGATTGGTTGTTGATTATTTTTAATAACCAGGTTTTTCGTAGGGAAGTCGGAAGGAACAGCATTATAGCCCTTTGCATTTCTATCGTATGGCGATTTAGGGTTTAAAATGGAATGATCGAAAGTCAGATAGTTATTTTCGGCAAAAAACTGGCTGTAACCAGCCGAAGCATTAAAATGGACAAGCAGTTCGCCGGGGGCATTTTTCATCACAAGGTTAACAGCCCCGCCAATGGCATCGCCTTCCATGTCGGGGGTTAAGGCTTTGGTGACCTCAATACGGTCCACCATATCCGAAGGGAACAAATCGAGCGACACATACCTATGTTTATTATGGGTACTGGGTATTTTAATGCCATTCACCAGCGTGTAGTTGTAACGTTTGTCCATTCCTCGCAACAAGGCATAATGCCCGGTGCCCGAGGTGTTTTTGTCGAGCGTAACGCCCGACATCCGCTGAATAACCGAGGCTATGTTTAAGTCGGGGGACAACTCAATAGATTTTGCGCTCATAACATTTATCACCTGATTTGCCATCCGCTCCGAATTACGGGCACTCAGGTCGCTGCTCTTATCGCGCTTCGAAACTACAGTTACTTCATTCAGGCTGGTACTAACCGATTCGAGCTGAAAAATCAATTTAACATTATCGCTTTCCTTTAACAAAACCGATTGGGTAACTGTATTGTAACTGATCATCGAAACGGAAAAAGAATAGTTTCCTGCCGGAACATCCTTAAACTTAAAGGATCCATCCAACCCTGTCATGGTTCCTTTATTAAGTTCTTTTATAACAACGGTACATCCGGCCAACAACTCTCCTGTACCGGACTCAACAACCCTCCCGCTTATTGTTGCTGCATTGGCTGCTAAAGAAGCAAACCAGAATGAAATAAGAATTAATAAACAACGACCCATCTCTTGAAAATTACGGTGCAATGTTAGAAAGAGTGGCTGAATATGACAATGGTTGAAATGACAGAAAACAACTAGCGCTAATGACTATATTGCGTTAAGAAATTGTAAAACAGGCTTGCCATGCATCTTTCAGAGAGGCTCGACGGTTATTTACTAATGAAAACTTAAAATTGGTCTGGCAAATACTCCCAAATTTAAGTTTAACTTAAGGTAGAGTTGTATTTAAAGTTTTGTATTACATCTACTTTTACCCTGAATGAAAATATAAATAAACATGTCCAAAAGAATCATTATTGCCGATGATCATGCCGTTGTACGGATTGGCTTGCAGCTTATTCTGGACGAAACCGGGGATTTGTCGATTGTAGATGAAGCCAATGATGGTCAGGAACTCCTTTCAAAGCTCGAAAAGCAGGAATTCGACATTGTAATTCTGGATATATCCATGCCCGGAAGAGATGCAATGGATATACTGAAAGATATAAAAAGTCGCAGGGAGAATTTACCCGTTGTGATATTTACAATGAATCCCGATGAGGGATATGCTGTAAGGATGTTGCGCAACGGAGCATCAGCTTATATAAACAAGGAGACGCATCCCGACCAGATTATAAATATACTGCGGACAGTTGCCGGCGGCAGGAAATTTATCAGCCCCGAACAAATGGAGATGATGGTTGAAATGTATTCGACAATTGAAAAGAAAAGCGATCGGATGCATGAAATTCTTACTGATCGTGAATTTCAAATTATGCTGATGCTGGCATACGGCATAAAAAAGAGCGAAATAGCTGAAAAGCTCATGTTGAGCAAACATACGATTGGAAATCATCGCAACAATATCCTTAAAAAGCTGAATCTGACAAGTACAGTAGAACTAACCAGGTTTGCAATTCATCAGGGGATCATCCAATGAAAAAAATCAGAATTGTTCTGTTAACAGGAATTTTTCTATTAGTGATTCCAACAGGAGGTTTTATCGCCTATAAAAAATTTATGGCTGAAAAAAATACTAATCAGCTCATGCTGGAGGAATTACTGTTACAATCTCAGGCACTCAATAAGAGTTCTCTGGTTAAAGCGTTCGAAACAGGCAAAAGAGGATTGGAACTCGCGCTTCTTCAAAAAAACGATTCCCTTTCCATCGAATTTTATCTTATCCTGGGTAAAAATTTAAGTTTTCAGGGTAAAAACCTTGAGGCTCTTCCCTACTTTGAAAAAGCACTGGATTGTTCAAAAAAAAATAAAATGCCAAAAGGCGATTGTTCCTCGCTTATGGAAATTGGTATTTTGAATTACGATTGGGGAAACTACGATAAAGCCCTTGGCTATTTCAATCAGGTATTAGCACTTTCCGAAACATCGGGGCTGGAGAATTTTGAGGCCATGGCAAATAACTACATAGGAAAATACTACCACACCGTTGGAAAATTTTCTATCTCGGTAGAGTATTACCACAAAGCCGTTTCAATCTATCAGCAACTGGGGAACGTGCAACAATCGGCGGCTGTACTATTAAGTATTGGTAAAACTTATATGAACGAAGGTAACTTCCATAAGGCTCTCGAATGCTATCTCGATGCTTATAAGAAAGGCGAAATTGCAGACGACAAAATTACATTTTCCGATGTATGCAACCATTTAGGCACAATATACCTATTGCTAAACCAACCCGACAAATCGCTCGAATTTCATCGGAAAGCTCTTGCTATTCGCTCGGAATTGGGAAATATTGAAGGAGTAGCTAAATCGGATAACAATATCGGGGAGACTTTTTTGCAACTGCATGAACCCGACAGTGCGCTGAAATATTTTAACCGATCGCTCAATTTGTGCACAAAAACCGGCTATAAGAAAGGAATTGTAAAAGCGCTTACCAATATAGGCACTGCCAAAGCTCTGAAAAAGGAATATAGCCATGGATATGAATTTTTGAAACGATCTTACTCCATTGCCACAAATGCAGGATACGATGCCGGAATTGCCGAATCGTCTCTTGCCATAGGGAATAATTTACTGGCCCGGGAACGGTGCAACGATGCCATCCCTTACTTCGAAACCAGCCTGAATAAAGCATTGGGCTCGAACCTATCCGAAGTAATTATGATGGCAAATAAAGGACTGTACCAATGTTACCTGGAAATTCAAAATTTACCGCTTGCCTTAAAACACTATGTAAAGTTTTCCGAATCGGAGAAGAAAAAACTCCTTGCCGAAAATAGCCAGCAACTGGCAGAATTGAGGCTCACCTTTGAATCGGAAAAGAAGGAAAAGGATATTGAGTTTCTCCGTAAGGAAAATGAACTGAAAGAAATGTCGATCGAACGCAAATCTGCCTTAATGTGGCTCTTTTTGATAGCTCTGGCATTTGTTGTTTCTTTATGCATATTTATTTACGGAAGGTTCGAAAGCAAAAGTAAGGCAAACAAAGAGCTACAAGTATTGAACGGGAAGATTATGGAACAAAACCGAGAACTGGACAAACTCAATAAAGAGCTTGAACTTGTCAGCCGGGAAAAGGACAAAATTTTCTCCATTATCGCCCACGAATTACGAAATCCATTATTCTGGTTTCAAAATCTGGCCGAAGTCCTATCAGCTAAGTTTCTTACAATGAGCCCCGAAATAATGAAAAAATCATTAACTGCTTTGGACGAATCGGCAAAAAATGCTTTTCATTTGATGGATAACCTTCTACACTGGTCGAGGTCCAGATTAAACCGCATTACGCCTAAAATTGCGCCATGCCCTCTGGATAAACTCATTTTCGAGTCGACCCGTATGTACGAAACCATTATAAAACAAAAGGAAATTGACCTAGTGGTTGATATACCTCCAGGCACTGTTATTAAAGCCGACCCTGACCTTTTTACCTGTGTGGTCCGAAACATTGTGTCGAACTCCATTAAATATACTCCCTCCAAAGGCTTTATTCATATCACCTGTTCCACGAATTATTCAGAGATTAAAATCAGGATATCCGACTCAGGAGTCGGGATTCCTAACAAACATTTGTCGAAGCTTTTTGAAATTGGCAATAATTATTCTAACCCCGGGTTGATGAACGAACAAGGATCAGGCTTGGGATTAAAGTTGTGCAAGGAATTTATTGAACTGAACGGAGGGAGAGTCTGGATAAACAGCGAAAGTGGCAAAGGGACCAAATTTGAGTTTACTGTGCCTAAGTACCTTAATGGGAGCGATGTCCTATGTTAAAACCAACTCATATTAGCAAAAATTGTTATCTTAAATATGAAATGTCCATGATTAAAAAAGATTACCAACAGGGGATGATCAATCCATCATGGATATTCCAACTGACCTTTAACGTAAAATTTTGAGCAGATGAAAAGATTTATTTTTTCAAAATTACAAGTTCAGATTACAGAACTGCAAGTTTTTGGGATAGCAGCAATTCTGCTGGCTATTCCTGCTTTTTTTATTAATCTCGGAATTACACCGCTTATTGAAGATGAAGCCATCCGGAGCCTTGTCGCATTTGAAATGGATCAGTCTGGAAATTATATGGTTCCAACTGTCGGAGGTAGTTTATACTTCAACAAACCACCCCTGTTTAACTGGATTATTCTTCCGTTTTTTAAAATAGGTGGATTTAACGAGCTGATGCTCAGGATTCCTGTTGTACTCTCTTTATTGCTCTTCGGATTAACTATTTTTTTCACAGTACGGAAACATGTTAACGATCGTATTGCTTTTACAACAGCCCTACTTTTTGTTACATGCGGAAGAATTATTACCTACGAATCCCTGAAAGGATTAATCGACATTATTTTCAGTTGGGTATTGTTTTCAAACTTCATGGTGTTATATAATGGAATTAAAAATGGAAAATATTTTAAATCTTTCCTCGTTTCCTATCTTCTGCTTGTGATTGCCTTTATGCTGAAAGGTCTTCCGGCTGTTGTTTTTCAGGCAATTACCGTTCTTACCTTATATTTTATACATTTCAGGTGGAAAATGTTTACTTTTTTATTATCTCCGAAACATCTTTCAGGCCTGATTATTTTCTTTGTTCTCATTGCCGTATACTACCTTGCTTATTTACAATATAATCCCGGCAGTTTTAAAGAAATGTCGGCAGTTGTTTTTCAGCAATCTACAAAAAGAACAATTGTAGAGTTTGGACTGGCAACCACCCTTAAACACCTTTTCCTATATCCGTTGGAATTCTTTGGCCATTTTGCTCCCTGGACATTGCTTGTAATTTATGTTTTCACTAAGCGGGGACGGTTACCCCAGTCGCAAACCTTTATTCAAAGCTGTTTCTGGGTTTTTCTTCTGAATCTTCTGGTATACTGGACATCGCCGCAAAGTTACGCCCGCTATGTACTTATGCTAATCCCAATGTTCTACATAGTTTTGATTTTCTATTACGAAAAAAACCAAAATATTGCGTTGGGTAAGGTCTTATATTTTGCTTTCTTTATTATAATTTTGATTGTAGGTTTGGCAACTTTGGCGCTTCCGTTTTTCAAACTTACCAATGTTCGGGAGGCTATATGGGTCAAAGCTTTGTTTTTATTTCTTTCCACAGGTATTATAGGATATTTCTATTTTAAGCAGCCGAAAAACATGATAATATATGCGGGATTATTTATTTTGGTTCTGCGTATAGCTTTCGACTGGTTTGTGCTGACACATCGTGTTGAAAGGATGGAAGCTGCATTTAAAAAAGCGGAAGCTATAAATGTCGGAGTTTTTGCGCGCAAGAATGAACTATATGTTTACGGACAGCCTCATTCCCATTTCGACGAGGATAAGCATATAAAACAAATCACTTTTTTTAGCCGTTATTATATTTCGGTGCAGGCAATTAAAATTATAAGGGATACAACCTGCATAATTCCTGGGGCATATTACCTGGCGAGTCCTCAGGATATAATAGGGAAGGAGCATGAAAAACAGCATAAACTTAAAATGAACCACGATTTAAAACCTCGCTTTATTGTCCAGTTTGCTCCGTAATATCTGTTTTGAAAAAAATGCCGGTAAAAGAGCTCAAGGCATTCATTACGAAAAAAATTAAACAGAAAGAAAGTCCGGTCTCGGCATCAATAGGTAAAAATTGAGGCGCCAGGGTAAAAACAACCTCGCGGATTCCGATCCCCCCGATGGTAAATGGAAAAACCATAGCTGCCGTGGCAAAATAAAAAACCGTAAGATACCCGGTTAAGTCAGATTTTGTTCCAATAGCCAGAAACAGAAAAACCACCGAAACAGTTTGTACAAGGTTTACAGCCATCCCTAATACACTTAATGGCAAAAAGGCACGGTGGAACGATTTGAAAAGTATTCTCAGAAACAGGTAAAATGCAGGGTACACTAGTATCATCAAAGGAATGCTGAACCAGATTAACCATTTAGCCGAAAAAGTATGTGATGAAACTAAAAATCCAATACATCCAAGAAAAACCAGACCTGTTAGACCAGAAAGCCGGTCGATGATAAGACTGGAAACTATCTTTTTAACAGATATCCCATACCGTTTTTTCAGTATAAATGCCTTAATCCCATCGCCTCCAATCCCTCCTGGTAAAAATAAATTGTAAAACATTCCCATATAATAAAGCCTCAGGTTTTGCCAGAAGTTGATGCTGATATCTATGTAAGTTAATAAAACCTTAAGTCGAAAGGTACTGGTGAACTGTGACAAGTTCATAAAAAGTAAAGAAATGGTAAGCAATAAGAAATTGATATTTCTGAAGGTTACTGCAATTTTTTCAAGATCTATTTTCTTTAGGACGAAATATACCGAAATACCGGAAATGAAAATCTTTAGTAATAAAACTCCAAATTTTTTAGCTGTTTGTTTATTTAATAACATTCAAAGAAATTTTGGAACCAAAATAGGTACAAATCATAGAAAAAAGCTTTATTATCTAATAAATTAAGGTTAAAATTAGATTAAGTAAACATCCGGGATATACTTTTATCTTTTTGTAAACTCTATTTCCAATGACTAGTTCAGAAAAAGTAAAAATATCAGTAGTATGTTGTGTTTTCAACGAAGAGGATAATATATCTCCCTTATATCAGGGAATACAAAAATCGCTTCAGGGTTTCACTTATGAAGTAATCTTTGTGGATGACGGATCTACGGATAATACAACAGAAGAAGTAAAAAGGTTGAACAATAAAAATGTGTTTCTTGTTGAACTGGCAAAAAACTACGGACAAAGTACGGCTCTGGCAGCGGGCATTGATTTTGCCACAGGAGATTTGATTTGCACCATCGATGGGGATTTGCAGAACGATCCTGCTGATATTCCCAAAATGACGGAAATATTATTGAATCAAAAAGTTGATGTGGTTGCAGGTATTAGAAAGAAAAGGAAAGATGGTTTGATATTTCGGAAACTTCCGAGTAAAATTGCTAATTCCATTATCCGCAAAGTTACCGGGGTGAATATGAGAGATTATGGTTGTACTTTGAGGGTTTTTCGCAGTCACATAGCCAAAAATCTGGGCCTTTATGGCGAATTGCACCGCTTTATTCCTGTTTTAGCGTGCCTCCAGGGAGCAAAAATGTTACAGATGGAGGTAAATCACTTCCCCCGCATACACGGAAAGTCAAAGTATGGTATCAACCGTACATTCAAAGTAATGGCCGACCTTATTCTGATGGTTTTCTTCCTGAAGTATCTTTCCAAACCTATGCATTTATTCGGAATTGTCGGGCTATTTATTTTCCTTATCGGAATAGTACTCGACCTTTACCTTTTGTTTCTAAAAGCAGTTGGGCATGATCTATGGGGAAAGCCAATGCTAATGTTGGCTATAATGCTTACCCTTGGAGGAATTCAGTTGATAACAACAGGTATTCTTGCTGAAATTCTAATGCGTACCTACTATGAGTCGCAAAGTAAAAAAACATATCAGATACGTCAAATTTCAACCGTATTTAAGAAACCTAAAAGAGAAATTATGCTTAATTAATATTTAAAATTTTGAATTTCCGCATTCCGGGAACATATCATTAGGAGTGATTTATTAATACTGCTTATCCCTTTTAAGCATGTGCTTTCTGGAAACTAATTATAAGTTAACCAGAGTTCGACATAAGATAAAATTCAGAGTGAGAAATCTTTTTTAATAACAACACTTGCCCGAAGTGGATAGGCAGTATATTAATTTAAGGAAGGGCAATAAAGGCTTTATGCCAATTCTTCCCTTTCACCTTTTTTCTTCGTGCTTTGCTTCTCTTTTTTATCCAGTTTTTCAATGAATCGCAGACCTTTATATGTTTTTGAAAAGTTACTGTCCGTTTTCTCATAAAGTTCAACAAACTTATCAGTTTTGCTTTTGAAAACCTTTTCGTTCAAATCTAAAAGTTTATTAATTCTACGGATGGATTTTTCTTGTTCTTTTGATGCAAGATCGACCTCTATCATTGATTTGATAAAGAGAATGCTTGAACTTTCGAGTTTTTGTATTCTATCCTGTGTCAATCCATATTCTTCAGAAAGTTGCTTCGCCTTGTTAAATTTTGCAGCGATGTATTTCGACGAAACTCTTTTTAAGCTTTCCATCGAAAAGCCACATAATCTGTTTGTGTATAAAATGGTATTCTGAACTACCCGTAATAATTGCTTATCTTCAATATTTTCCAGTTTTTTATCAGAGAGTCGTAATTTCTTAGCTTTTTTTGAATTTTTCCCCCATATAAGATTCAAAATTTCGATAAGTTGTTTGTACTGAAATATGAGACTTTGCTTTTGATAATCTTTTTTTGTGAAAATGGGTTCAATGGGTTGTTTTAGAATTGTCATCAATTTCTGAAGTTCTGTAATACTTTCAGTTAATTTAAACATGCTCCTGTTGAATGCGGCATAATTTGTAAGATGATTGTTTTTTTGAAGGTTGCTGACAAGAGATTCGTGGTTCTCTATTTTTTTTACCAAAAGGTGAAATTGTTGTTCCATTGTAATTTTAGTTTTTGAATCTTAAAAAAGTAAACATAATAAAATAACTTAAATTTAATCTTAATTTAATCTTAAATGTTAAATTGAAAAAGCTTGATTTAAATAAGAAATGTTGCCTCCGAAGAGACACTCTGAGGAGAGATATAAGAGATAAGAAAAAGGGAACGTTTAATTCGAAGCATAATGGAGCTGTTCCATAATTCGGCTTCCCGACCGGGTGTATTTTTTCTTAAAGTTCGCCAAAGGCATTAAATCCGTTATTTTTCCAGTTTCAATCATTTAATTTTATTCTGTGGAAAGGTTTTTAGAAAAATTTCACCCTTACTGTAGAATTAATACTCAAATTTAAAAGTTCGGCAGCATTTCCCCTATAAATGGCAATTTCAAGTAAGCCTAATGAATTAAAAAGTGCCAGCAGTTCACCAGGACTGGTTTCGTTATAATAATTGTTCAACTTTTTTATTTTGTAATAGTTGCTCTGAACAAGGATCTCGAAAGTACGGCCTTTGCCAATTCTTTCGAACAATTCGCGCGTAATGTTGGTTATAGTGTTTTGATACGAATCGATGTATATTACTGATCCGGAAATAACAGACTCATCAATGGCAGGACGTAATGGAACTTGTTTTATAAGATCAGTTCCTGCACTTCCCAGTTCTTCCAAACTACCGCCGGATGCAATGTGAGCCGCCGCCGGGGCTAAAATGGATAAACCTGCAAATGTGGTTACTATTGGTGGTTTTATATTGGGATCCTGATTTTCAGTTTCAGAAAGATTTTCAACATTATTTTCAGAATTGTTATAATTGAATTTTTGGATTTTGACTACTGATTCAGGTTCATCCTGCAAAAGCAATCCCACAATTCCATTATTGGCACAAAGAAAATAATGGTTTTTTATTTTTAAGGCTAAGAATCCTTCACTTTCAGAAGCTTCTGAGTTTACGTCAATTATATGAACCGAGCCTTCAGGAAAAAAACTGAAAGCGTTTTTCACAACAAAAGCAGCCATTGAAATGTTGAAAGGCGGTATCTGGTGATTGAGATCTATTACATTTGCCATTGGGGCAAGTTTCAGTATGGTTCCTTTTACGGCACCTACATAAAAATCATTTTGTCTCCAATCGGTTGTAAGGGTAACAATGGACATAATGGTGAAAACTCAATTTTCAAACCTTAAAAAAATAAGCTTAATTTGCATTTTCCAAAAGTAATGATAATCGAACGATTTATATGATTGAAAAGATCATTTATTTAGAAGGCATTGATCCTGTAATTCTTTACGGAGTAAACAACAGCAGGTACGAACGCATCCGTAATGCCTTTCCTAAGTTAAAACTGGTTGCGAGGGGTAATGAGATTAAAGCATTGGGTGATAAATTGGAGGTGGCTTCTTTTGAGAGAAAAATAAATATTCTGATTGCCTTCTATCAAAAGCATAATACGATAGCCGACAGAGATATAGACCATATTATAATCGATGATACCGATATAGAAGTACAGCTTGAAGAACCCGATACTGATATTATTGTGTATGGTAATAATGGGAAAGAGATAAAAGCTAAAACAGTAAATCAGCGACGGTTGGTCGACGATTTTAAAACCAATGATTTGTTGTTTGCCATTGGCCCGGCAGGTACCGGGAAAACTTATACTGCCATTGCACTTGCTGTTAAAGCATTTCGAAGCAAAATGGTGAAGAGGATTGTGCTTACCAGGCCGGCAGTTGAAGCAGGGGAGAGGCTTGGGTTTTTGCCCGGCGATATGAAAGAAAAGCTTGATCCTTACCTCCAGCCGCTATACGATGCGCTGCATGATATGCTTCCTCCTAAAAAGCTTGAATTGCTCATTGAAGATGGTACAGTGCAGATTGCCCCATTGGCTTTTATGCGAGGGCGTACCCTCGACAATGCTTTTGTTATCCTCGACGAAGCACAGAATGCCACTGTTAACCAGTTAAAAATGTTCCTTACCAGGATGGGGCCTAATGCTAAATTTATTGTAACGGGCGATGTCACTCAAATCGACCTTCCTGTTAAAGAAACCTCGGGGCTGGTTTATGCTCTTAAAATATTAACGGAAGTGTCGGGTATCTCAACTATAATGTTCGATAACCGCGACATTGTTCGGCACCGACTAGTAAAAGACATCATCGAAGCATACAATAATGCAAGTAATAACGAAAAAAAATCTTCCTTATGACACAAGCAATCACAAAAACCAATTTCAACCTGCCCGGACAAAAAGGACTATATGTTGGGAAAGTTCGCGATGTATATAACATCAACGATAAATACCTGGTTATGGTTGTCACCGATCGCATATCGGCTTTCGACGTTGTACTGCCTAAAGGGATTCCCTACAAAGGACAGGTATTAAACCAGATAGCTGCAAAATTTTTGGATGCCACATCCGATATTGTTCCCAACTGGAAACTGGATTCACCCGATCCTATGGTTACCATTGGTCACAGGGTTGTTCCTTATAAGGTCGAAATGGTTATTCGCGGATACCTTACAGGTCATGCATGGCGCGAATACAAATCGGGTAAACGTACTTTATGCGGTATTGAACTGCCTGATGGAATGCGTGAAAATGAGAAATTTCCGGCTCCAATCATCACTCCAACCACTAAAGCTGACGAAGGACATGATTTGGATATTTCCAAAGATGAAATAATAACACAGGGTTTGGTAAACAAAGATGAATACCAACTACTGGAAAAATACACACGTGCTATTTTCGAAAGAGGAACTCAAATGGCCGCTGATAAAGGCCTTATTTTGGTTGATACCAAATATGAATTCGGTAAAAAAGACGATATAATCTATCTGATTGATGAAATTCATACTCCCGATTCGTCGCGTTATTTTTATGCCGAAGGATACCATGAAAGACTGGCTAAAGGCGAACAACAACGGCAACTTTCAAAAGAATTTGTAAGGCAATGGCTTATCGAAAATAATTTTCAGGGACATGATGGGCAGACAATGCCTCAAATGCCCGATTCGTTTGTAAATGAAATTACTGATCGTTATATTGAACTATTCGAAAATATTACCGGAGATAAATTCTTTAGGGCACCTTTGGATAATATTCAACAGCGCATTGAAAATAACATAGTAAGCGCTTTGAAGAAGCTTTAAAACCAAACCCAACCTGTCAGATTTTTTAAAACCTGACAGGTTGGGTAATACTATCATGTATCAGGATTCACTGCTATCTTTTTGCTGGAATCACTGCTATCTTATATCGCGATTCGGGCTATCTGGTATCAGGATACACTGCTATCTTATTGCAGGATTCACTGCTATCTTGTATCAGGATATAGCTTATATCCGATTGCCGGATGTAAGCTGGAGAATAAAAAAAGCTCCGGGCTGTTAGCCAGCCAGGAGCTTAAAATTTAAAGTAAATGGGTTATGCTACAGTTAAATCGTCGGGGAAAGAGCCTTTTCTTATCTCCTTATTACCTTTTAAAATAGTTCGAACCTCTATGGTATAGTTACCCGGAGCAAGGCCGGCGGGAGATATAAAAATAAGTTCACCGGGTTTGTTTCTCAGAGGCATGCCGGTAACTTTGGTTTCCTGGTTGCTTGCATTAATAAAGAAAACTCCCTGGTGAGAGTCCGATTCGTCGTATTTTAACAGGGAACCGATAATTCGCATACCTCCACCTGAGGTAATTACTTCGTCCTGCGATTCGGAAGAATTGTCAAATACATGTTGAAGAATTGGTCTGGGTTTATCGGCCGCAACCTTACGTACTTTTATTTTTTGCTCCATCTCTCTTAGGCGGTTACCCGGAGTTAAGCGTATTTTAACCTGATGGCGCGCCGGATCGAAGTTGTCGTTGTCGCCGTTAAATACTCCAACAATACGAACTGAAAGATTAAACAACGGAGTTTTGATACTTCCGCCACCTTCGATAAGCAACTGTTCGGTGGCATAGGTTATCTCTTCATAAGCCGACCGGAATTCAGCAATTGTAACTGTTGATCCACGGTTAGTAGCCCTGAGGAGCAAATCTTCGATCGTATAAGTTTTTTGATTAGAGATTAATGCAATCCTGTCGTTTGGATCGGGAGTAATCGGGTTTTCGAATAATGCGAAATCGTACATAAAAAATGGTATTAGATTAATAATGAGAAACTGAAATTGCACAAATAAAATTCTGACAATAATCACTCACCTAACTGTCTACTCCCACAAAGCCCATAGGGCTATCAATTCACACGCACATTTCAAACATAATTGTCAAAGAAAAAAAATGCCTCATAAGTTGAAGCATTTTTTTTGAAAGAATATTCTTAATTTTTGAATAAATAATTTATTTCCGATTCTTTTAACGATCGTTTATAAAATCTTATATCGTCAAGAGAACCATTAAAATAATTCCACGACCAAGTATTTGGATTGATATCAAATCCTACAAAGAAATAATTACCGTAATTATATATAGGTGCATTATCACAAGACATTGAACTTTGAAGAATATTATCAATATAAAGCTTTATGGATGTTGAATTTCTAAGAAATACCGCATGGTGCCACATGTTTAACGAAGGAGCCGATTGTGGTGTTAATTTATAAGTGGAACCACTGGATGTTTTGATATCAAAATATAACTTATTAGGTCCGGCATCTTCTCCTATCCTAATTTCATCAGAAAATGAAGAGTAACCAAGATTTATAATGGGTGCATCAGCACCTGCCCAACTACTTTTATTAAACCAAAAAGATATGGCAAAATCATTGATATTTCCAAAATTAGTTGACCAGGAATAAGTATATCTTGAACCGGCACATAGCAGCGCGCTGTTGTTGCTGCCAAACCTATCGGTTGTTAAGGGAGCTCCTGGCCACATGTAAGTATTTAAACTAGTCGAATTGCCACTTTCATCCGGGAACGAACCATATTTCCACCACGATGTGCTGTAATCATTGAAAGTGTTAAATGTATACAAAGCAACTAACCCCGACGTGATAGTATTATCAGAAGGTGTGAAAATCACGGTATTTCCATAAATTATTCCTTCATTAGTTGAGGCGTAAGCTCTTACATAATACAATTTTTCTGATTGTAGGTTTGGTAAATTACTGGTGAAAGTAAAACTACCTCCTCCTGATCCTTGGGAAGTATAACCTTCATAATCGGATAAATTAGGTTCTGAGGTTAATGATGACCAACAATGCCCATACTGATAAACATAAGCACCGGTTTTTACATTAATGGCACTGTTAATTTTGGCCGAATTGTATTTAATATCAAAAACACTTCCAGTTTGGATCTCGGGTTGAGGAACGCGGCCTAATTCAAAATCTATTTTATTTACCTGCCCATCGGTAATTATTACACTTTTACTCTTTTGAATATAGCTACCAAAGCTAAATACATTGATGTATTGTTTACCCGAATGCAACCCATTTAACGTGAAGGTTCCATCCTTGTCTGTTCTAGCATTACCATTTTGTGTGAAAACGTAAGCACCCTCAATAGGTTGGTTGGTAATGGAATCTCTTACAACTCCTGTGATAACTAAAAAATCAGATTTCTGACAATTTTGTAATAACAATATAGTGAAAACTGCAACTGTCAGAATTCTTATAAATTTTATCATGCGATCAACTATTATTAGATTCGATTGTTGTTCCTGCAAAAAGGTCAAAATTCTTTGACCAGATAGAAAAAATGGGCATCGCTAGATGCCCATTTTAATAAAATATTAGTTCTCTACAGAACGGTTTCCTGTACCTAAATTGATATTAACGATTGTAGTGCTGCTACCTTTAACATTAATGAAGCTTGCACCTGAGTAATTCTTGGAAGCTGAAGGGATGTTTCCTCTGTAACCATTACCTTTATTAACAAGGTTAAGAGAAGTAACTTTGCCACCCGAAACAATAGCATAAGCTGAAGCTCCTGAGCCTGCGCCCGGTATAGCTGAAGCAACAGTAACCGATGGAACTGTTAAGTATCCGTTACCCTGATTAACTGAAGTGAAACCGGATACTTGTCCGTTAGTAATTGTAGCAGTGTATTTAGCCTGATTTTTTTCAACTTTATTAACAATAGTTACAGTTGGAGCTGAAGAATATCCACTTCCACCATTTGTTACACCAATTGAAGATATTTTACCCATGTTTACAGAAACTGAAGCAGTTGCTGTTGTTCCTGTTGCCGGGCTGGAGATAACTACATCAACTTGACCACTTATATAATTTGAACCTTCATTTGTTATATTGATAGCACTTACAGTACCTGTAGTTAAATAGATTTTACCAGTATAAATATCACTCATATCGCTTTTAACTGCAAGAATTAAAGAGTCACCGGCAACAAAGCCAGTACCAATTGCAGCAGTTAAGTTTTTAACAGCAGTTGAAAAATAAAGATATCCTGATTCTGAAACGGTAGGTAAACTTGTTACAATGCCTGTACCAGCACCAGTATGTTTTAAAAACTGTAAGTTTTCTATTGAAAAGAATTCACCTTTAAATGTTGGAACAACATGGTAACTGGTAATAGCTCCTAATCCGTTTACACCATCAACAATAGCTTTTGCAGCTTTTCTGATATAAGGGATTTGAATTGTAGATCCGTCAAAATTAGAAGCATACTTTGAACCCTGAGCATTTATTGAAGCTGTAACATGTCCATTAGAAGAAGTAAAATAAACTGATGCTTTAGAACCACCGTTTGCTACTGCTGGATTGTCGATTTCAGTATAAAAGTCATATCCATTAGCATAGTATTTTCCTACATTGGTGTTTTGGATATAATTTACTCCCATAGAATTATCAATTACAGATGTTGCGGTTGCTTGAGTAAAAGCATAATCGGGGACACCAATTGTAACAATTACAGGAACACCAACACTTACTGCAGAAGCAGTCTGGAAAGTCGATCCGAAATTAGTAGGTATAGTAAGTACACCTGTTGTATCGCGCGAATTAAAAGTTGTTTGGAGAAGCCTTTGTCCAAAAGAAAAATCGGAAACCTGAATGTCATAATCCAAACCTAAGATAGTTGCAGGCACAGTCATAGTAAATTCGCCATTGGCATCAGTTGTGGCTGTGAGTGATAATTTATCGTAGCTGATAGATATGATGTTATTTGATCCTGTTGAAGGTAATGCATCTGAACCTGCACTTACCATTGCAATAACCTTTGTTCCTACAGGAGCAACTTCAGGTGCATTATTGGTTAAGTCAGCTTCATAAACAACTTTTCCTTTAATTGTTCCGGTAGCTGTTCCCGAAACAGGTATAAGTGGTATAATATTACTTGACTGACGACCTCCATTATATGAGGATGATGATAAGTTAACAGTATAGTTTACTTCAGAGTAACCATCGAGTGTGATATTAACATTGGCAATACCAGGTTTTAGATCACCAAAAGACACAATACCAGAAGCATCTGCTGTTTGTATTCTGATCATCGTATCCTGAACAAATTTAACTTTGGCTCCGGTGATTGCAGATACCATTGATCCTGATTTAAGTGTTGAGGTAGAGGCATCTACCAAATTAACTGTATAGGAAACGCGGTAATTTCTTGTGTTTAACGAATCCTGTTCAAGTTGTTTTTGTTTGTCTAATTTTGCCTGAAGATTCATGGCATCTTCTTCACTAAACTGGTCCTTATCGCACGAATTCAAACCCATGCCAATTATAACTGCTGTTAATAAAACTGAAATTCCAAACTTTTTCATAAATAAAAATTTAAGTTATTGATTTTGTTGATATTTTATAATTAAAATCCAATACCCACTGTGATACTGAATGTGTTTACTGAAAAATCGTATTGACTGTTAATGCTGTTTAACGCACCTAAATTGTTGATGTCTTTTAATCCAATTTTGTATCTTGCTTCGAGCATGTAAGTTAACTTATCGCCATTAAAATCGAAACCTATACCGGCAACCGGTCCCATGTTAAACGATTTAAAACTGGAAGTAACATTTTCTTTACCTCTTGATTCCATCGGGATATCGGAATTACTGCTTACCATGTACATATCCTTGGAGGTTGCATTTAGAAGAAAGTCGAAGGAATATCCTAAAATTAATTTAGGTAAAACATTACCGGAAACATTGGGACGGATATTTAAAAGAACAGGCACCTGAATTGTCTGTAACCTTATATCCGAAGATGTTTTGTAAATATCTGTTGTGTAATTAACAGTAGATGCAGGATAAATTAAAAAAGGATTTGCATGAAAAGCTCCTTCCTGAACATAATTTGCTTCAACTGAGATACCTAGAAGAGATAAAACCTTATATTCGGCAAAAGCACCAATGTTAAGGCCACTTCTCATTCCGGTAAAAACATCCTGATGATTTGTAAATCCGGAAAAAACACCTCCAGCTTTCGCCCCAAAAGAAATGGGCTTACCTGAAGAACTTTCCTGAGCCTTCAACAAAGGTGCCGTTGCCAGGAAAAGTAAAATTAAAATACTTACTATTTTTCTTTTCTTCATACGATAAAAATTAAGACATAATTGGTTTAGATTAAAAAATAAATTACGTGTAATGAGAATCTATCTTCCTTACAAGTTATCAAATACTGATTTCAAAGAAATAAGTTACAATTAATTATTTATCGTTTACTTTTGTAGGATATACGATAATAATTTATAGGTAAGCGTAAAATTAATTTTCCTGATTTTTGATAGGTTGCTCTTTTTTTACAAAATGATTAGTAAATTCCTCCTGGCGGCGGATAGCTACTTCAAACTTTTGGCCTGTTTCAAGGGTCACAATAAATCCATCTTTACGAGAAAAGCTCTTGACATAATTGATATTCAAAAGCATAGATCTGTGAATACGAAAAAAGCTTAAGGAGGGAAGAAGTTCTTCAAGACTCTTTAAAGTTTTTGTTACTAAAATGGTTTCTTTGGAGATGGTATGTATATAGGAATAATTTTCGGATGCCTGACAATATAATATTTCATTAAATGAGATTACCTGGAATCCATCTGCCGTTGGTAAAGCGATTTTTTCTTGGAAAGCAGTGCCCATTTTAATCTTGTTTATCAGTTTATTAACTGAATCGTGTCCAATTTTAAGACGGTTTTTTCTTTTTCCCAGACGAACCATTGCTGCACTTAAGTCAAGCAAGTTTATAGGTTTGATTAAATAATCTATGGCCATATGTTTAATGGCCGAAATAGCATAATCGGGACTGGATGTTGTAAAAATTACATCGAAATGGTGATTGGGGAAATGGTTAAACAAGCTGAAGCCATTCTCATCTGGTAATTCAATGTCTAAGAAAATAAGCTCTGGGGATTTTTGATGAACTAAGTTCATCCCTTCTTTTGCAGAACCCGCAACACCTATTATTTTTAATTCTTCCGGGAAATTATTAACTATTATATTACTTAACGTTTCCCGTGCCAATCGGTTATCTTCAACTATAATACAATTAATCATAAAGCACAAGCTTGGATTTGTTTAATGAAAACTAAATTATAAAATAAGAATCATTAAATTTTATCCAGAAGCTTATATAGAATTATTCTATATCATAGATTATTTAATTCCAGGGTATTACCCTGTCTGATATCGCCTGTTTTATAACCTTTCATAAACCATCTCATTCTTTGTTCGGAAGTGCCGTGGGTAAAAGCATCGGGCACAACCCTTCCCTGGTGCTGCTTTTGCAAACGGTCGTCTCCTACCGCATTGGCAGCCCCCAATGCTTCTTCTGCGTCGCCTTTCTCCAGTAAATTTTTATATTTCGAAATATGATATGCCCATACGCCCGCCAGAAAATCGGCTTGTAATTCAACTTTCACCTGAATTCGGTTTGCACCTTTTTCATCGGTTCTTTCTTTTAATTGCTGGGCTTTGTTCAATATTCCGAGTTGGTTTTGCACATGATGCCCAATTTCGTGAGCAATTACGTAAGCAATTGCAAAATCGCCGGGAGCATTAAACCGGCTTTTCATTTCATCAAAAAAGCTTAAATCAATATACACTTTCTGATCACCGGGGCAATAAAATGGTCCACTTGCATCGCTGGCCATTCCACAGGCCGATTGTATCGCATCCCTGAAAATAATGAGTTTAGGCTGGGTGTAGTTTTCGCCCTCAACCTGAAAAATACTGTCCCATACATCTTCCGTTTCTGCCAGAACCACAGAAACGAACTGTGCTACTGTGTCATTCTCGGGAATTTCAGTAGAAGCATTTTGATTACTATTCATTTGTCCTGACCCTAAAAATTCCAGGGGATTTCCACCCAGAATCCAAATTATAATGGCCACTACAATAGTACCAATGCCACCTATGGCAACTTTTCCTGTACCAAAACCTCTCCGGTCTTCAACATTTCCGCTTTGCCTGCGATTTTTCCACAGCATATTTAAATTATTAAAATAGTAAAAATGAATTTCGCTCTTGCAAGTTCAACCATTAACCAGAGATATTGTTTTAAAAAGCATAAATTATATCTTTTGATAATTTCTATTTAATAACCTTAAAAATCTAACTACTATAAACTTAGAAACAGCTTTTACAGAGATCAACTGGCTTTCGGTTATTTTAGCTACGATAGCTGCTTTTGCAATTGGAGGTCGAAATGAAAAAAGCGAACATGCCACTCATTTTCGGACTTTCGTTCGTTCTGAATTTTATTTCGGCCATTATTCTTGAATTATTTATCGGTAAAACCGGAACTGCTTCTTTTGGATTAATTGTTGGTTTGTTAGTAGGTATTGGCTGGATAGCCGCTTCTCTGGGAGTAAATTATCTTTTTGCCCGTAAATCGCTCAAGCTTTTTTTGATTGATTCATTTTATTTTATCGTATATTTTGCTGTAATGGGATTAATTCTGGGTGCATGGTAAAGTTATTATGAATTAATCGGGACGATTTCCTGACGTTCAGAAATTACTAACGTTCAAAATTCAAAACTAAGTGCAACATGTCACAATAAATTTTCAATCTTAATTGTTTCTTGTAAAAAGGAAACAATTAAGATGAAAATATTCGCAATTGAATATAAGATTACGCTTTTAATTTTAATCATTGTTGCTGCAATTATTGCTACGGGGTATCTTTCGTATAAAAATCTCTCCCATATAGTATATTCCATTCACCGGGAAGCGCGACCCGATTATAAGCTAATGAGAATTAAGCAGATAACCTCCGATTTATCCGATGCGGATAATAGTGTCAGGTTATATTCACTTACCAGAGAACCAAAATACCTTCGCCCATACAACAAAATCATCTCTTCGGCTGATAAGGGAATTGAAGAACTATTAAAATTACAAGGAAATGATAGTTCGCAAATTAAAAATATCCATGCCATCGAACTTTTAATAGGTGAAAGATTGGTTGTATGGGATCAGATTTTACGGTTACATTCAAAGCCGCTCGAGAAAGAGGTTTTCAGCGAATTTTACAATACTATTGAAAAGAAAACCAACGATACGCTTACCTTAAAAAAAAGCAATATCCTTCAACGTTTTTTTAAACGCAAAAAAGATGTTACCCTTGGTAAGGAAGAAGTTCAGCAGGAAGTTGCAAAACTGGAAAAATCGCTTTTGAATATTGCATCTCAGAAGGCTGAAACAGAATCAAAGCTTTTGCAAAAAAATAACGAATTGGGTTCAAAACTTCAATTTCTGATTTTACAATTGGAACAAAAAGAAACAGAATCGTTGTTTATTAAAAGTTTGGAAGCAGAAATTCTTGCACAGCAGACTTATCGCTGGCTAGCAATATTTTGTCTGGCTGCTGTTGTATTATTAATAGTGGTATTATTTATCATTATTAATTATAGCCGAAAATCGTTTCAATCGCAGCAATTATTGCGTAAGGCCAAAATTGAAGCTGATAATTTGATTAAAGTTAAAGAACTATTTACAGCCAATGTGAGTCATGAGTTGCGAACACCAATGAATGCAATATATGGCCTTTCGGAGCAACTTTTGCAGCAACCAATGGACGATAAACTGAAAGAACAGCTTTCCGTGATAAAAAAGTCGGCTGATTATTTAAATAAAATCGTTAACGATATCCTTGATTTTTCAAAAATTGAAGCTGGAAAACTTACAATTGAGAGTATTCCATTTAATCCACTTAAAGTTTTTGAGGAAGTGTGCGTGCTTAATCAGGTTATTGCCGATCAAAAAAATATAGATTTCAAATGTATTTTCAGCGAAAAACTGCCTGCTCAAATTATAGGCGATCCTACCCGATTGCGACAAATAATCCTGAACCTTTTAAATAATGCGTTTAAGTTTACTGAGCAGGGCGAAGTATCAATCAGTGTTGATGCTGATCAGCCGGTTAGTGGCTCTTCTTTAATAGCAATCAGCATTAGCGATACAGGTATTGGTATTTCTCCCGAAAAACTGAGTTCTGTTTTTGATGATTATTCCCAGGCTGAGCAGAGTATAAACCGGCGTTACGGAGGTACCGGATTAGGCTTATCTATTGTAAAAAGATTGGTCGACCTTATGCATGGAACAGTAGAAGTTAGAAGTATTCAGCATCAGGGTACGGTTTTTACCTGTAGGATTCCTTTTGAAGTAAGTAATAATATTGCAGCACCTGAAAATGACCAAATAATGGTGAATGTGCCCGAAGATCTCAGGGATGTTTCAATTCTGGTTGCCGACGACGAAGAATATAACCGGATGCTTCTGGCGACTATTTTTAAAAAATGGAAAAGTAATTACAGCAGTGTAAGCAATGGAAAAGATGCTGTGAAACTATCGCATGAAAAAAAGTTTGATATTATTCTGATGGATATCAGGATGCCACACATGAATGGTTATGATGCCTCGAAAGAAATTCTGACACATTCTCCAAATACAAAAATTATCGCCCTTACGGCAGGGAATTATGCCGATGATTTAAAAAAATGTAAAGATGCTGGAATAGTAGGGTTTCTTTTAAAACCATTTTCTGAAAAAAACCTTATTGAAACTATTTTGGAGACTATGGGAAAAAACACCATTCCATATGTGAAAAATCGGGAAATATATATTTTAAATAACAATATTGAAGATATCAATCTCGAAGAGCTGTATAGAGTTGCAGATGGCGATGAACATTTTGTGGATGAAATGTTGAATTTATTTTTAAAAACCACTCATGAGGGAATGGATAAGCTAAAGCAAAATCTTGAAACTAATAATTGGGTTGGATTATCCGAAACAGCACATAAAATGGCTCCTCCATGCCGGCATTTGGGCGCTGATTCATTATATAGAAACTTAAAAGAACTGGAGAGAATTGAATTTAATAGTGATAATTATCTTAAAACCAAAAATTTAATCGAATTTATTGAATCTCAAATAATAGTGATTTCTTCTAAAATTGGACAGAAAATTGCTTAAAGCAACGCTTATTTGTTTACTGCTTCTGATAAACTGCGGATTTTTATAATATTAATATGACTGAAAAGACCTTTAAAATTTTTGTTGTTGAAGATAATGAATGGTATAATAAGCTTTTAGTGCATCATCTGTCGCTGAATCCCGATTATGAAGTGGAGTCTTTTTTCAACGCCCGTGATTTTCTTAAAGAATTAAGCAAAGCACCTGATGTTGTTACCCTCGATTACAGGTTACCCGATATGTTGGGAATGGATGTTCTTAAAAGAATAAAGGAAGAAAATGAAGACATACAGGTAATATTGGTTTCGGAACAAGATGACATCCAGGTAGTAGTTGAGCTTTTAAAACATGGCGCATATGATTATATTGTAAAGTCGAACGATGTTCGTGAGCGTCTTTTAAATACCGTTTCCAATATCAGGAAAGGGGCATCGATGAAGAAGGAAATAACGCATCTTCGAAAAGAAGTTCAGAAAAAATACAGTTTTCAGAATACCATTGTTGGCAACAGCGATGCAACCCGTAATATATTTAGTTTAATTGATAAGGCGACACGAACAAATATTACTGTATCCATAGCCGGCGAAACGGGTACAGGAAAAGAACTTGTAGCGAAAGCTATTCATTATAATTCCAATCGAAGCACCAAACCTTTTGTAGCGGTAAATGTTGCTGCCATTCCAACGGAGCTTATTGAGAGTGAACTTTTCGGTCATGAAAAAGGATCTTTTACAGGTGCAACCTTTCAACGAACAGGCAAGTTTGAAGAAGCCCATGGCGGAACATTATTTTTGGATGAAATTGCTGAAATGGATATTTCGTTACAGACAAAATTACTAAGAGCGTTACAGGAGAAAGAAATAAACAGGGTAGGAAGCAATAAGCCTATCCGTTTCGATTGCCGGATCATTGTTGCCACCCATAGAATTTTGATTGATGAAGTTAAACGCGGTACTTTCAGGCAGGATTTATATTATCGTTTATTGGGTTTACCTATCGAACTGCCACCTTTACGCAACCGCGGCAATGATATTCTTATACTTGCCAAACATTTTATTCAGCAATTTTGCGGAGAAAATGGGATGGAACTTAAAAATCTTCATCCCAAAGCCTTGAATAAATTAATGAACCACAATTTTCCGGGAAACATCCGCGAGTTAAAGTCGATGATGGAATTAGCTGTTACATTGGCCGACGATAATGAAATCAGCGAGGAACATATTATTATTGGTTCAAATAATTCGATGCCCGATATCCAAAATGGGGAACTTACACTTCGCGAATACGAAATGAGGATTTTGCAGTCGTATCTTCAAAAATACAGCAACAACACCAAACTGGTTGCCGAAAAACTCGATATTGGAGTAGCTACAGTGTACAGAATGCTAAAGGAATGGAAGCAAGTTGAAACTTAAAGATGCCTACTTTATTATTTCCTTGAATGTTTGTTTAATAATTTCTTTTTCGTCCGGATCTCCCTTTATCAGTGCTTTTCCAAAATTAATTATTTGTTCGAAACTGGTATGGGGTGGGATAGGAGGAACAGAAGGATTAACCATCACTTCAAAAACTGCAGGTTTGTCTGCAGCTAAAACAATATCCCAGCCTTCAGCCACTTTTTCGGGATCGTCAACTTTGATTCCAAATAACCCAATGGAACGTGCGAACTCAGCATACGGGAAATCGGGAATATTTTGAGAATCTTCAAATTTCGGATCACCGCTTAATATTCTTTGTTCCCAGGTTACCATGTTGAGGTCCCGGTTATTTAAAACCAATACTACCAGACGGGGATCTGTCCATTGTCTCCAGTATTTTGCAATTGTAATCAATCCATTGATTCCAAGCATCTGCATGGCTCCATCGCCCACCAAAGCTATTGCAACTCGTTCAGGAAACGCAAATTTAGCAGCAATTGAATACGGTACTCCAGGACACATTGTTGCCAGGGTTCCAGATAAGGATGCTTTCATGCCCTTACGGATTACCAGGTCACGTGCAAACCAAACTGCAGAAGTTCCTGAATCGGCAGATATAATACAATCATCTGGCAGTTTTGGGGAAAGTTCCCAAAATACCCGTTGTGGATTAATAGGTTTAGCATCAATCATGGCCTTGGCTTCAAGAGACTTCCACCAGTCTTTAATGTTTTCCATGATGGTGTTTTGCCAACTCCTATCGCTTTTGTATTCCAAAAGTGGAATTAATGCACTCAAAGTTTCCTTGCTATCTCCATGCAGGTTCACGTCCATAGGGTAACGCAGGCTTAAAAATCTGGCATCAATGTCTATCTGTATTCCTTTTGCCTGGCCTTCTTTGGGTAAAAACTCCGAATAAGGAAACCCGGAACCAACCATTAGCAGAGTATCACAGTCGTTCATCATATCCCAGCTGGGTTTTGTTCCAAGTAAACCTATGGAACCGGTTACATAAGGTAAGCCATCGGGCAATGCTGCCTTCCCCAATAACGCTTTTGCCACGCCGGCACCCAAAAGTTGGGCAACTGTTGCAACTTCATCGGATGCATCCATAGCTCCGGCTCCTATCAGAATAGCTACTTTTTTTCCTTCATTTAAAATCATAGCAGCTTCCCGGATGTCGTCCATTGGCGGGACAATTCTTGTATTTGCATGACCCACGCCCGAATGAATTGTACCATGCTTTCGCGGAGGAACCGGAACTGCATCCATCATTTGAATATCATTTGGTATAATAATGCATGTGACAGTTCTTTCACTTTTTGCGATGCGAATACTTCTGTCGATCAGGTGGCGAATCTGAACGGGATCGGATGCCATATAAACATATTCCTGTGCAACATCTTTATAAAGTGTTAACAGATCAATTTCCTGCTGGTAATTGCCTCCGATTGCAGAGCGAGCCTGTTGGCCTATAATAGCCAAAACCGGCTGATGATCTAGCTTTGCATCATAAAGCCCGTTTAATAAATGGATTGCTCCGGGTCCGGAAGTGGCCAGGCACACCCCCACTTCCCCCGTAAATTTAGCATGGCCGCAGGCCATAAAAGCAGCTAATTCTTCATGCCTGGCCTGGATAAATTCAATTTTATCCTTGCCCCTTTCCAGAGCACCCATTATTCCGTTTATACCATCGCCGGGATAGCCATATATCCGCCGAATTCCCCATTGACTCAACCGATCAACCATAAAATCGCCTACCTGATAACTCATAGTATTACAATTTAGTTTTATGATGGGTATCTAACTATATGCCAAAATGATTGTCTGGGAAACATTTAAATATTAGATTTCTCACTTCGTTCGAAATGACAATAAGTATTTTAGATTTATGAGGGTGTTTAAAAGCTGGAAAAGACTTCGCGCCACTCAATAATATCACTGAAAATCAATTATATGGCACTTTTAGCGGAGTTGAAATGCGGTAATAAATTGACTTTTTAGACAGCCTCATTTATAAATAAAAAATATCTGTCATCATAGCGATGCGAAGAATCTAAATCAATAGTATAATTAAATATGCGAATTAAGGGTTGAAATAGTTGTTCGAATTGATTTTGACTACTTTTGAATTATGAAACCGCACCACTCTGGCAAGCTGGAAAGTAAATAGCAAGGGTGAAACCCGGTGATAAGTAATGTAATCGAAATTCACAATTGCAGTGCGGTTGAATAAATTAAGGTAACAATATATGATTTGGGACAAAAATAAATTGTTTGATTATGAAACCTCTACAAGGTTTTAAAATTCGCAGGTCTCAATCATTTTCTACAATTATGAAACATCTACGATGTTGATGCATCCTTGTAGAGGATACATAGTTGTAGTACGGATT
>JBBQEI010000055.1:0-32321 GCA_038320545.1 Bacteroidales bacterium | reverse complement strand
TATTTAAGCCTTAATAATGTGAATTAAGGGCTAAGCACTTTATTTTGGCAAAATTATCGCCTGACCCGTTTTTCAGGCTGAAAGCCTGAGACAGCAAAGGACAGGGCAACGCCCTGTCGTAAAGAGATACCATTTGTTTTTGCAGGCTGTATGCCTGCGACATGGGTTTATACCCGCCTGTTCGATACCGGCTTTTGTCCCAGCCTTTCAGGCTGAACGGAAAGTGGGGAGCCTTTAGAGCCTTGGGTTTCACCCAAGGTTGCGATGTCTCAGGCTTTCAGCCTGAAGAATACGAGTTAGGTCCTTGGATCCAAACAGCAAATTTTAATCGTTTAACCCTTAATTTGCATTAATAGTAAAGAATGCCCTTGAAAACACAACATTATTATTAAAGTATTGCGATTTCTGTTAACATCGAACTCGCGTTATTTAGAAGCAAGTTCATTATAATCTGCACTTCCATCCCAATGAAATTTATATGATGTGGTAACCGGGCATTTTTAAAGTAATATATATCTTCCTACTATTAAGGTCTAAATAAAAACAGAAATAAGTTTTTTAACCTTAATTATTCATGTGAATTAAGGGTTAAACACTTTATTTTGGCAAAATTATCGCCTGACCCGTTTTTCAGGCTGAAAGCCTGAGACAGCAAACGACAGGGCAACGCCCTGTCGTAAAGAGATATCATTTGTTTTTGCAGGCTGTATGCCTGCGACATGGGTTTATACCCGCCTGTTCGATACCGACTTTTGTCCCAGCCTTTCAGGCTGAACGGAAAGTGGGGAGCCTTTAGAGCCTTGGGTTTCACCCAAGGTTGCGATGTCTCAGGCTTTCAGCCTGAAGAATACGAGTTAGGTCCTTGGATCCAAACTGCATATTTTAATCGTTTAACCCAGAATTCGCATTATTCATGAATTTTGACCATCTCACCCTAAAAACTTTTATACCACATTACTATAAATGAGGATTATATTCCCATATATTCTCATTGTTTTATAAATTAAAAAAAACAATAGATTTTATTTCAGAGGCTCTAAGCCCCACCATTACTGGATTTAACGCATTAAATGCCTCATAGTTGGATTGTTTTTTTAATTTGGATATAGGTTTGTAGTAACCAATTTAATGTTGTTAACATAGGGGATTATTTACTTGCATTTCTTCTCCACTTTGAATGATGGTGCTTAGAGTATCACTCTAAACGGAGTCGAAAAATGGTTTTGATATCAACGACATGGTAATTTTTGAAATTGTTAAATCGATAGACTTATAATAGAAAAATGGAAGCTGGAAGAACAGCCCTGATTATTGAGGATGAGTGTACTGTTGTATATTTATTGAAAGAGGTTTTAAAAAATAAAGGTATAGATGCAGTTCAGGCTAACTGCATAAAAGACGCTCATCTATTAATGTTAAATATACACCCTGATTTTATCTTTGTAGATAACGAACTTCCCGATGGGTTAGGTTTTGATACTATCTGTACTATGCATCTTAATAATCCCGAAGCCCGGATAATTGCCATGTCGGCTCAGGCTTCATTTAGAGGAAAAGAGATTGCCTTTAATGAAGGAGCAAATTATTTTCTTGAGAAACCTTTTACTCTTGAGCAGGTATATAATTCGTTAAAAAAAGAAAGTAAAGAAGTATTGATTATGCAAACGGAATTCTAATCCCGATAATTAGGATTTAATTTCTGACATGCTGTGTTTTGCAATTTTTATTATTTCTTTGGCTATATCTTCAGGCGAAAGGATAAAATCAATACATCCGCTTTCAATTGCGCTAATAGGCATATCCTGCTCAATTGCTGTTTCCGGTTTCTGAGCAATTGTAATTCCACCCACGGCTCTTACGCCACATAATGCCTCTGCGCCATCACCATCGAAACCCGATACTATAACAGCAATAAGTTTGCCTTCCCAGTTTTTTGTAATTGAACTCAGAAAAACTGTAATTACATCAGGCCATCCATGTGGTTTTGATATCGGTTTTAAACGAAACTCATCGTTTAATACGTGTAAGTCGCGACGTTCCGGAATAATAAATACGTGGTCAGGTATGATATCGAGTCTTTCAGTAATCAGTTTAACTGGCATTTTGGTGTATCGGGGCAAAATCTCATGAAGCAGAGTTGCAACTGTTCTCAAATGGTTTACAATTACAATAGCTACACCCATATCGGGCGGCAAGTTCTTAAGTAAACGGGTATAAGCATCGAGGCCGCCGGCTGAGCCTCCAATGCAAACAATAGGAAAATTTTTGACAAAACTCTTATTTTCGGTAGCACTCATTGAGATTCAAATTTAGTTATCTATTCTATAGAACAAACAATGTATTAAAAATCCTGTTTGTTTTAGAAACTAAATTAACGGATGTTCGATGTAAGAATTCTTGCGAAAGAATTATAAATAAGGTATTTCTGCGAATTAAGGGTTAAACACTTTATTTTGGCAAAATTATCACCTGACCCGTTTTTCAGGCTGAAAGCCTGAGACAGCAAAGGACAGGGCAACGCCCTGTCGTAAAGAGATACCATTTGTTTTTGCAGGCTATATGCCTGCGATAGGGGTTTATACCCGCCTGTTCGATACCGGCTTTTGTCCCAGCCTTTCAAGGCTGAACGGAAGTGGGGAGTCTTTAGAACCTTGGGTTTCACCCAAGGTTGCGATGTCTCAGGCTTTCAGCCTGAAGAATGTAAAGAATGTCTTGAAAACACATACTTATTACCTTATTATAAAAGTATTGCGATTCCTGTTAAATTGAACTCACGTTAAATTAATAAGCCGAACTTAATGTCTGAATAATGTAACTCAAAGGCAGAAATGTGTAAGCAATCCCTAATATGGATGGTTTACCTTTATATTATTTTAAACATTCAATTTTTCCGGGTGTTTGGTTTTTTTAAATCACTAATGTCCGGTAAACTAATAAGGTTGAGATTTCTCACTTCGTTCGAAATACAATCAGTATTTTGAGTTTAGGGTGGCTTGGTTGGAGGCTTTGTTTCCAACCAAGCCACCCTAAACCATAGATAAATAAAAGGCTGTCATTCAGAGCCTGCCTGGCAGCAGACAGGCGAAGCGAAGAACATAGCGAAGCGATCTCACCGGAGGTAATCTAAATATTTTTTACCGGACAACAATGTTTCTGAATATAAAGTTGGTAAAACGAAAAAAGAAATGCGAGAGATAATTTCAGAATATTGCTTGTATTGTATTCAAAATTGATTGTGAATTGTTAATTAACTAAATAACTAAAATTATGTGTAATAGCAAAAAGTTATACATTATGTCGGAAACGTTAGTATTAAAACAAAAACTAACAAACTTCGGCAGAAAAAATGTTGGATTACAAATGATTCGACCTGCATTATATAATTCTCCCAAAGAATTTGAATTTGCCAGTAGGGTAAAGTCATTTTCAATCGACTTGGTGGTTGTTTTGTTTATAATGGGTTTATTAACATGGATGGTTAATTGATTAAATAATTGCCAGATGATTATCATTACAGGAAAATCAAATAAAAAATATTGAAATGACAGCCATTGAATATCATCATCAGATATCGAATGTAGAATATAGCCTAAAAAGATTTGCCTGCAAACTTACGTCAAAAGATGCAGATGCAAAGGACCTTTTCCAGGAAACCATCCTGAAAGTGCTAATAAATAAGGATAAATATATTAATAATACAAACTTCAGAGCCTGGACCTTTACGATAATGAAAAATATTTTTTTAAACAATTACAGGTGGAAAAGCAGGCGTAAAGAAAATATTGACATCGATAATGAATTGTTTTATGTAAATGAATTAAAATCAAATGAGTCTGATGATCCTTCTTCTACTTATTTAGCCCTGGAAATAAATCAGAATATTGACAGGTTAAAAGAAAATTTAAAAGTGCCTTTTAAAATGCATATCAATGGTTACAAGTACAAGGAAATAGCCGATGAACTGAACCTGAATATGGGGACAATAAAAAACAGGATTTTCTTGTCGCGCAAACTCTTGATGAATCAATTGCACGAATAGAAAAATATAAATATGCAAACAGAAACGATTGGATACTGGAATGAAAAAAAAGAGAAGCTTAAAAAGATATTTCCGACAATCAGGGATGAAGATTTGTGTTTTAACACCGACAAAGAAAAGGAAATGATGGAAATGCTGGAATATAAACTTAGCAAATCGAAAGAAGAATTGCGCCAGATTATCAATGCCTTATAAATTAATGTCAATTTTTCCTGTCTTAATTATGTAAGCATTTATCTTAGTTGTGTAACACTGTCAATTTCATTCTGCTTACCTTTGATTATTGAATTTATTTCCCAAAAAAATTCTTCCCGTTTATATAGAGTGCTTTCTGAACAAGCAGGATAATTCTCATAAACGTTATGCCGCTCAATAATTTTAGAATTTCATTTTAGACTAAAAAGTAAAATTATGGCAAACACAAGATGTTTAGGTGTGTGCATGGATCATTCAAGCGC
The DNA here is from genome assembly GCA_038320545.1 of Bacteroidales bacterium. GTDB lineage: Bacteria > Bacteroidota > Bacteroidia > Bacteroidales > JAAUTT01 > JAAUTT01. The sequence continues at coordinate 27,824 of JBBQEI010000055.1, read as the reverse complement.
ACGATTAATGGAGTTTACAAAGTTTTCGTTTGAAACAAAAGTTATCATGTCAAAGTTCACGCATGATAATAAAATGCAAAGTCTAAACAAAAGTGAAAATTTGATGCACAATAAGGAGCAACAGCAGCATTCGGAATATTACAAAAGGGTTGGTGAATTTATTCAGGATTTTGCTGAGGTGATACTTTTCGGGCCTACAAATGCAAAATCGGAATTACACAATCTCTTAAAATCAGATCACCGTTTCTCCAAAATCAAAATTGAAGTGGAACAAACCGATAATATGACCGAATCGCAGCAACAAACGTTTGTAAGAGCTCATTTTGCTAAAAATTAAACGGCAAATTCCATCAGGGAAATTAATCTTATTAAAAAGTATTTTTAAATATCACTAAATATATAAAATTATGAATTCAGGTAAAGTATTATTAGGATTACTGGCAGGTGTAGCCGCTGGTGCATTATTAGGAGTATTATTTGCCCCCGAAAAAGGTTCGGATACCAGAAAGAAATTATTACAGAAAGGCGAAGGCTATGCCGATGCCATAAAAGACAAATTTAACACCTTGATTGATACCGTATCCGAAAAATTCGATTCTGTCAATGAAGACGTTTCAGGTTTTCCTGATCGTGGCTTTTCTTCAGCTAAAGGAGCTGAAAAAGCTACAAAAGTTTAAGGATAATACAGGTTTCTACAATAATGTCCTCATTTGCAGGTACGTTATTGTAGAAATTTAAAATGCTGAAGGCACTTAAAATTTACATCAGCTAACAACTCACAATAACTAAATATCATGGAAAAAGTAATTTTATCAGGTACAACTCATCAATCAGTCCTGGACAAAACAGTTCTTTTTAACATGGATTCTTTGAATTTTCCAAAATTGATTGATAAGCTGAAAGGCGATTATCGACAAAATGCAAATTTAAAATCGGCCATTCTGTTAAATAGCCTTGAGAAACAAATTGTGCTTATTACAGTGACAAAAGGTACTGAAATAAGCTCGTTTCAGAGTAATCACTCCATTGTATTTAAAATTCTGGAGGGAAGGTTGAAATTCAAGTCCCGTCATGCATCTGTTATCCTTAATAACGGAGAGTTGCTAGAGCTTTATGATAAATTGAACTACTGCCTTACCCCAATGGAAGATTCTGTACTTATGATTACTGTTACCAATAACATTTTTCAAATATCCGAAAATTAATAGTTTAATATATACTTCAAACTATGGAAGTCAATACAGGCTTAATAGCTTCATTATTTGAAACAGCAAACGAATATGGCAAAACAAGCTTTGAATTACTAAAGCTTAAAAGTCTTGAAAAGGCATCGGATGTTATTTCTTCCTTGATTCCGAATGCTGTTGTTTTCGTTTTATTTGCTTCATTCATGCTTTTCTTTAACCTGGGACTGGCTTTTTGGTTAGGATCGATTCTGAGTTCCGTGAGCTTTGGATTTTTTATTGTTGCTGCCGCTTATGCCTTGCTGTTATTGGTTTTGCATTTCTTTTTGCATAAAAGGCTGAAAAAGAGAATTTATAATTCTATCATCAAAATGGTGTTAAAATAATTGTATGGAAACGATCAAGTCTGCAGCAGACTTAAAAAAAGCAATTTATTTTTTGGAAATTGAACAAGCCGCCAAAGGAGAGCAATTGAAAGCTCAGTTTTTAAGAACTTACGAAAGCCTGAAACCGGTTAATTTGTTAACCAGAAACTTTAAAGAAGTAACTTCCTCTCCTTATATTATCGATAAGGTGATTAGTACCACCTTAGGATTAGCTACTGGTTATTTTACGAAAAAATTATTGGTTGGCGCATCGGTTGGAATTGGCAGGAAACTTCTGATACCTGCTTTACAATATGGTTTAAAGAATTTTATTGAACGGAACCCTAAAATTGTAAGATCCATTGGTGAATTTGCAACACGTATATTTTCTAAAAAATAAGTAGCCCTGCAAAAAATAATCAGGTGCTAAAGCCCTATATCAAGTAATAAAATACAGTTTGTGAAAATAGATAATGACCTAAAGATTCCATTTTACGCAAAAATAACCATCTCATTGATTGGTTTATTTGCTTTGGTCACTATGCTTTACATAGCACAAAGCATCATTATTCCTATTGTTTTTTCGGTAATTCTGGCCATAGTGCTCCATCCGGTAGTTAATTTCTTTGTACGTTATAAAATCAATAGAAATATTGCCATCGTTTTAACCTTGTTGCTATCGTTTTTTGCTATTACCGGACTGGGGTTGCTTTTAATAACACAGGTGAGCCAGTTTAAAGAGTCGTGGCCGACACTTGTCGATAAATGTACGATATTGCTTAATCAGTCTATTTCGTGGGTTTCAACATATTTTGATATCAGGCCCCGGAAAATTCATGAATGGATTACCCAGGCCAGGGGAGAACTAATAAACAATGAGGCAATTGGTGCAACAGTTGTTTCTCTGGGTAATGGAATTGTAGTAATGCTGTTAGTACCCGTTTACATTTTTATGATATTGTTTTACAAGCCCCTATTACTTGACTTTATTCGCCAGCTTTTTGGGAAAAACAACCAGGAACAGGTTGGTAAAGTTGTAAACCAGATTAAAATGGTGATACAGAAATATCTTGTAGGCCTGGTAATTGAAGCAGTGATGGTTGCAGTTATGAACATTGCTGTGCTTATAATTTTTGGAATTGAATATGCAATACTGTTAGGAATTATTGGTGCAATAGTTAATGTAATTCCTTATATAGGTGGATTGGTTGGGGTTGCACTGCCGATGATTGTTGCTCTGGCTACAAAAACATCGGGCTGGTATGCTGTTTACATTCTTATTGCATATTATTTCATTCAGCTTATCGATAATAATTATATCGTACCCAAAATAGTTGCATCGAAAGTTAAAATCAATGCACTGTTTTCCATAATTGTGGTAATTGCCGGCAATGCTTTATGGGGAGTGTCGGGAATGTTTCTGGCTATTCCACTTCTGGCCATTGTAAAACTTATTTTCGACCAGATAGAACCTTTGAAGCCCTGGGGATATTTATTGGGCGATACAATGCCATCCATAATAAGGATAAAAACCATTTTCAAAAAAAATAAAATAGAGTTATTATGATAAATGTGAAGAAAGAAGGCATATTGCTTGAAAAGACAGATCTCGAATTCGAAAACGATGGTGTGTTGAATCCGGCTGCCATTCGGGATGGAGACAGTGTCCATATGTTTTACAGGGCAGTACAAAAAGGAAATCGTTCCAGCATTGGTTATTGCAGGTTGGAGGGTTCTTTAACAGTTGCAGAACGCAGTACGAATGCTTTTATGATTCCGGAATTTGATTATGAATCGCAGGGAGTGGAAGATGTTTTTCCAACAGGAACTGTTTTGTTCGGAACTACACTTTTTAACTATTATGGGGCTGCCGATAGCCGGATCGCTTGTGCGTTGCTAAATTTACCGGAGTTGGTTGACGAATTATTAATTTACAAAACTGTGAAAAATGAAAAATAATATCATTTCTCCTGATCAAGAAAATATCGAAAATACTGTTAATTCAAATATCGATCCTGTACTGCATTTGTCGGAGCTGTACCCTGACGTTTTAAAAGAAGTTACAGAGGTGCTTTTTATTACATCATATCCACCTCGCGAATCTGGTATTGCTGCATATTCACAGGACCTTCTTAAAGCTCTCAACAATAAATTTAACAAATCCTTATCCATCAGAGTTTGTGCCCTGGAAAACGACGATTCTAAATATGCCTATCCGAGTGAAGTGAAATATGTATTGAATTCTGCTTCAGGTTTCGGCTATTCTAAAATGGCCAATACTATAAATTTCGACAGCCATATTAAAATTGTTTTGATTCAGCATGAGTTTGGTTTTTTCAAAAAGCAGGAACATAATTTTTTAAAATTTTTATATGAGCTATCTAAACCGGTTGTGGTTGTATTTCACACAGTTCTACCGCATCCCGATGAGGAATTGAAATCAAAAATAAAGAGCATTGCAGCTTTTTGTAAATCAATAATTGTGATGACCCATCATTCGGCCAATATTTTATTGAATGATTATGATTTGCCATTGGAGAAAATTTCAGTTATCGCTCACGGAACACATTTGGTGCCACATTTAAGTGAGAAATATTTAAAACTGAAATATGGCTTGACTGGCCGAAAGGTACTTACCACCTTTGGTTTGTTAAGTTCGGGCAAAAGCATCGAAACCACCATTGATGCCTTACCCGAAATTGTCAAACAGTGTCCGGACGTTATGTTTCTGGTGATTGGTAAAACTCATCCCGAAGTTGTAAAGTCGGAAGGAGAAAAATACAGGAACAGCCTTGAAGAAAAGGTGAAATTACTCAAGCTCACCAATCATGTTAAATTCATCAACAGCCATTTATCGTTACCTGTTTTACTGGAATATTTGCAACTAACCGATATCTACCTGTTTACAACAAACGATCCCAACCAGGCAGTAAGCGGCACATTTGCCTATGCCATGAGCTGTGCATGTCCTATCATTTCTACGCCTATTCCTCATGCTAAAGAAATTTTGAAAGATGATACCGGAATAATTATTGATTTTCGTAATTCGCAACAGCTAACTAATGGAGTGATAAAGCTTTTAAATAATGATTCCTTACGAAAAAATATCAGTTCCAATACGTTGCAGAAAATTGTTTCCACATCGTGGGAAAATTCTGCCGTAGCTCACGCCATGCTTTTGGAGAAAGTATCTGATAATAAGATTATTGTTCAATACAGCCTTCCACCGATAAAACTGGATCATTTAAAATTAATGACTACCAATACCGGTGTGATTCAATTTTCAAAAATTAATCAGCCCGATATAAGTTCAGGCTATACCCTGGATGACAATGCACGTGCCCTGGTTGCAACATGCATGTATTATAAAATGACAGGTCAAAGTGAAGGTGTTTATGAAATTGATAAATACCTCCGCTTTATAAAGCTTTGCCAGCAACCTTCAGGTAATTTCCTGAATTATGTAGATAAAGATCTGAAATTTACTGATCAAAACAGTTCTGTAAATTTGGAAGACTCGAATGGTCGCGCTATTTGGGCGTTGGGCCATGTAATCTCACTAAAAAATTTACTACCGGCCGGTATTATCAATGAAGCTGAAAATATACTTCATAAATCTCTCCAATGTTTACCCAGGGTGCATTCAACCCGTGCAATGTCTTTTGCAATCAAGGGGTTATATCAATATCAGCAGATTAAAAAGTCTTCAAAAAATCTTCATCTCATTATGACTTTTGCTAATCGTTTGGTTCAAATGTATCGGCACGAATCGAACGAATCGTGGGAATGGTTCGAAAGTTACCTTACCTATGCGAACAGCATATTACCTGAATCGATGTTATATGCATGGCTACTCACAGGAGATACTGTTTATCGGGAAATTGCCAAATCGTCGTTAAAATTTCTCTTGTCTCATACTTTCAATGAAAACGGCATAGAAGTTATTTCGAACAAACAGTGGCTTCATAAAGGGGAAAAAGCAGGCCACTATGGTGAACAGCCTATTGATGTAGCATATACAATAATGACCCTAAGCAAATTTTATGAGGTATTTAAAGAAGAAGAGTACAAAGAAAAAATGATTACAGCATTTAATTGGTTCCTGGGAAATAACCGTCTGCACCAAATTGTTTACAATCCCTGCACCGGAGGTTGTTACGACGGCCTTGAAGAAACCCATGTAAACCTTAACCAGGGAGCTGAATCCACGGTAAGTTACCTGATGGCTCGATTTACTGTAGAGAAATATGAAACATCTGAAGATTGTGATTAGCAACATTAAATTTATTACAGATGAGAAAATTTGTTCCAAATATTAAAATTGCTCCGAAAATACTTTATGTGAAAGATCGTGCAGTTGCGCTGAGTGATAAAACCATGAAGAAATCGGAAAATGTAGGGAATTTTTTAACCGATATTGCCAATGCTTTTTTATTTACAATGGCTGCGTTTAAAGGAGTTTTTTCACGCGATTTCGAATTCAGGGAATTTTTACGTCAGTGTTTCCAGATAGGCTATAAATCGCTACCGCTTATCTCAGTAACAGGATTGATAATGGGTTTGGTGCTTACAATCCAGTCACGGCCCGTATTGGCTAGTTTTGGCGCAGTGAGCATGCTTCCCGGAATGGTTGCAGTTTCTCTGTTAAGGGAAATGGGCCCGGTAATTACAGCCCTTATTTGTGCCGGAAAAATTGGTTCAGGAATAGGGGCTGAGCTTGGTTCGATGAAAGTAACCGAACAAATAGATGCCATGGAAGTGTCTTCTACCAACCCGATGGGTTTTTTGGTTGTAACTAGGGTTTTGGCAGCTACTTTAATGATACCGCTTTTAACCTTATATGCCGATTGTATCGGAATACTAGGAAGCTGGGGCGGGGCAAATATCAAAGGCGATGTTTCCTTTATTCTGTTCTTTTCGCAGGCTTTTAGCCATGTAGCTTTTATCGACTTTTTACCTGCCATTGTGAAGACATTCTTTTTTGGTGCAATTATCGGATTAGTAGGTTGTTACAAAGGATACAATGCCGGGCGTGGAACCGAAAGTGTTGGTGTAGCCGCCAATTCAGCAGTAGTACTGGCTTCTCTTTTGGTATTGATTGTTGATGTTGTTGCCGCACAAATAACAGATATGTTGTAGGATTCAAACTAAAAAGTAAGATACTAAAAATTAAAGTTATGATAACTTCCGAATCACCAGTCTTGAACAAGGCTCCAAAGGTATCATCTGGTCACAACATGGTTATTGAAATAAAAAATCTGTTTATGTCATTTGGCAACCAGGAGGTTTTGAAAGATGTTTCCTTAAATCTGTTTCAGGGTGAAAACCTGGTAATATTAGGAAAGTCGGGTACAGGGAAATCGGTACTTATTAAATGTATTGTAAGGTTGCTAAATCCGGATAGTGGTTCAATCGATGTATTCGGGGAGAATGTTAACACTTTAAATTCACCAGGGCTGGGAAAATTACGCCAGAAAATTGGCTTTCTTTTCCAGGGAGGAGCTTTGTACGATTCAATGACTGTGAAACAAAATCTGGAATTTCCTTTAAGAAGAATAAAAAATAAACTCTCTTCGAGAGAAATTGAAAATAAAATTAAAGAGGCCCTGGAAAATGTGGGGTTATTGGATGCACTCCACAAAATGCCATCGCAGCTTTCGGGTGGAATGCGCAAGCGTATCAGTTTGGCAAGAACAATTGTTGTAGACCCGCAAATAATACTTTATGATGAACCTACAACTGGTCTTGATCCTGCAACGTCAAATGAAATAAGTGTTCTTATTAACGATGTACAAAAAAAATATAAAACCTCATCTATCATTATCACACACGATATTGCTTGTGCACGTACCACTGCATCGCGGGTGGTTATGCTGAATGAAGGAACTGTTTATAAAGAAGGCGATATGGAAACTTTCGAGAAATCGGATGATGCGCTGATCAAGTCATTTTTTAAAGCTTAGTTAAGAAATCTAATAAAAATATAATCATGGAAACGCACACACATAAATTCAAAGTTCGACTAGGGTTATTTGTTGCCGGAGGGTTGGCAATTTTTGTGATTGGCATCTTTATCATCGGAAAACAGAAGAACTTATTCAATCCTGTTTTTAAACTCACATCTAATTTTTACAATATCAGCGGTTTGCAGGTCGGAAATAACATTCGCTTTTCCGGAATTAATGTTGGAACAGTTGATCAGATATACATCATTAACGACTCCACTGTTAAAGTGGATATGCTGATCAGGAAAGAGGTGCACCAGTTTATTAAATCCGATTGTATGGTTGTTATTGGTTCGGAAGGGATTATTGGCGACAGGCTTTTAATTATTACACAGGGAAGTTCCAGTGCTCCTCTTGCAAAAGAAGGACAACGACTGGAATCGGCCGAGCCAGTCGAAACGGATGCTATTATGGCTAGTTTGCAGGTAACAGCCGGAAATGCCGAAGTAATTTCACAACAACTGGCAGAGATTATGATTAAGATAAATAGTGGAAACGGAACGCTGGGTCGATTGATCCAGGATTCGACCATTGCCCAGAACTTAAATCAAACTATTGTAAATCTTAAAAAGAGCAGCAAAGGCCTGGATGAAAATATGGAAGCTGCTAAGCATAACATTCTTCTGAGAGGATATTACAATAAAAAAGCAAAAGAGGCAGAAAAGAAAAAAGAAGAAGCTGAAGCTAAGAAAGAAGAAACCAAGAAAGAGAATGAAGAAAATACAAAGTAATCAGTGTTGGCTTCGGAATGACATAGAAATGTTAAAGAAAAAGGATGGAAAATGAAACCTGTTTCTTAAGCACCATAGGAGCAACATATTGGCAGCCAAGGGTTTTAACCCGTGGTAAAAAATTGAATCATATAATTTAAGCCGGACCAAAATGGCCGATAGAAACGAATGTCCATTCCGGCGCAATAACGAAACGAATTAAGTAGGTTTCTTAAGATATCAAGAACAAAGATAACAGCCATAAAAAGATATATTAGGTTCTTTTTCATTCTATTATTGCAAAAAACTTCCCCCTTTTTGCATTGTTTTTACTTCTGAAATGTTATTTATTACAACATGTTATTTAAAGACGTATTAAAAAAGACCGGATTTTTATTTAAGGAAACCATATCAGGGTTTATTGATGATGGTGCGCTCAGGTTAAGTGCTTCGCTGTCGTATTATACCATATTTTCGTTACCACCCTTGCTTATTATCATTATTACACTTAGCGGTTTAATTTTTGGAGATGAAGCGGTAAGAGGCGAACTATTCGGGCAGATTAACGGATTAGTTGGTAATAGTGCTGCTCTTCAGATACAGGAAACATTAAAAAATATAAAACTATCTAACAATAGTAATTTTATTACAACGCTAAGTATTATTCTTTTGATAATTGGTGCTTCTGGGATATTTGTGGAAATACAGGATTCTATCAATTATATTTGGGGAATCAAGGCAAAACCTAAACGTGGTTTTATAAAATTCATATATAACCGACTCATCTCGTTTTCGATGATCGGAGTGATGGGTTTCCTTTTATTGGTGGGCCTAATCGTAAATTCCCTGATGGATGCTCTGAACCGGTTTCTCGCGGCACGTTTTCCCGTCGATACCATCTATATACTTTACACTATTAACCTGATTCTTGTATTTGTAATTATAACACTATTGTTTACAGTGATTTTTAAGACTTTGCCCGATGGTAAAATTGCAATTCGCGATAGTTTGGTAGGGGCATCGTTTACAGCCATCCTTTTTATGATTGGTAAATTTTCGATTGGATTTTATCTGAGCCGTTACAACATTGCATCAATTTATGGCGCTTCGGGATCAATAATTCTAATTCTTATTTGGGTTTATTATTCAGCTATCATTCTCTATTTTGGCGCTGAGTTTACAAAAGCATATGCAATTCTTCACGGAGACAAAATTGTTCCCTATTCTTATTCGGTTTATATAAGAAAAGAAGGTTCGGACACGCCAGGTGAAGTGAATTTATAACCGGGCGTTTCGGCTCTGCTCAACAACCGGAATGCGTGAGCCACCAAAATAATCTTGTAACTTATTTCAATTTTTGTGTAATACATTCCAACTTAAACGGAACCAACTTTACATATTCATAATTCAATGTTATTTAGTTAAGTCATAGATACATAAATCACTAAAAAAACAAAATGAAAAAAAATTTACTCCTGAATGTTGCTTTATGGTTGTTTATGGTGTTGTCGTTTACTTCATGCAGTCAAATTGATAACTATAAAGCCTCTGAAGCAAAAATTGCAGAACTACAGAACGATAGCATTATCACTCACGAAATGTTGGACGAATGTTATGCTCGTACCAATAATCTCAACGATGAAAATGTATTGTTGCAGGATAAAAATGATTCAGTTCAGAATAACCTCGATAAACTCTCAACATCAACTGAGCTTACTATCACTGATCAGAAAATCAGATTAACAGAACTTAATAAAATAGTTCAAAAGAAAAAGGATGTAATGGCAAGTCTTAAAACCGTTTTGTCAGAAGCTTTGATAAATTATAATTCAGATGAACTTACTGTTTATACAAAAAATGGTAAAGTATATGTTTCCCTCGAAGAAAAACTGCTTTTTAAATCGGGAAGCGATGTTGTTGATCCTAAAGGTAAGGACGCTTTAAAGTCTCTTGTTGGTGTTCTTAAGGATACAAAAGATGTTAGTGTTATGGTTGAAGGGCATACCGACAATATTCCCATTCATACTGCAGAATTTCAGGACAATTGGGAATTGAGCACCGCCAGGGCAACGTCTATATTACGTATTATGACTGCCGATTTGGGTTTTAATTCGTACAAAATAACTGCCTCAGGAAGAGCAAATTTTTATCCTGTAAAATCAAACAAAACTCCACAAGGCCGAGCTGGTAACCGTAGAACAGAAATTATTTTATCGCTCGATTTAAAAGACGTTTATAGCCTTTTGAATTAAGGTGAATATTGTTCTCCGGTAGCTCTCTGTGAAACTTAAGTTGTTACACAGAGAGCTACCGGAGATGCAAAGAACCACAGAATTAAACATTTTGGAATTTTGTAACTTATATCAATAGTTCTGTAATTTATTGGAAGCAGTAAAGCATATATTTGTCCAATAGTTTCACAAACCAAAAATTTGCTATATGAAAAAATTTAGTATCATATTTATGTTATCCGTTTTAACTTCTGTTTTGAATGCTCAGGCGCCGCTTGAAAGAGGCCGCAAACAGCTTAATGCCGGAGTAGGGTTATCAGGATGGGGAGTACCCGTATATGTAGGAATGGATTTTGGTACAGGTAAAAACTTTACCATGGGATTTGAAGGATCGTTCCGTTCATATGATCAGAATTTTACCGGTACCAAATACAATAGTTCCATATTCGGAATTTCAGGCAATTTTAATTACCATTTCAACCAGGTTTTCGAAATTCCAAGTAACTGGGATCTTTATGCCGGTTTAAACCTTGGCTTTTATTTCTGGTCGTACCCATCGGACTATCCTGACAAACATGTCTCGCCTCTTGGTTTAGGCGGACAAATTGGAGGACGGTACTTCTTTAGTAACAACTTTGGACTAAATCTTGAACTTGGTGGTGGAAATGCATTTTCAGGAGGAAAATTCGGCATCACCTATAAATTCTAATAATATACAAACCTGGATAATACATCCTTTGTGATTCTTTGTGCCTTCGTGCCTTAGTGGCTTTTACATAAAATACATTGCCACCAAGACACCAAGACTCTAAGAATCACCAAGAAAGAAGATTCAAACGTAGTCTACCACTTATTTAATTTAAGAGTTGAAAGGCTTCGACGTCGCTCATCCTGACCGTTTAGAGTCGTTTAAATTCAATTTAAAATTGACATTCATCCCGGGGTCATCCTGAGCGGAGTCGAAGGATGCTTCAGATGATAACGAAGTCTAACTTATTTCCTCAAAAAAGAATTGTTTAAATATAATTAATAACTATAACTATGAATACTAACGAATTAAAAGGTAATTGGGATGAGCAGAAAGGTAAGCTCAAACAGAAATTTGCAATATTAATAGATAATGATCTGATGTTTGCTGAAGGTAAAAAAGATGAAATGCTCGGTAGGCTTGAAATCAAACTTGGAAAAACCAAAGATGAATTACGTTTACTGATTGAAAACTTGTAGATTTCAACCCAATATTTCATTATTTCTTATTTATTTATAAAGTTTTAAGTTGAGAACATGTACTTAAAAAAAACACTAAAACATTAAATATGAACAATATATTATATCTTGTTGCAGTAATTCTTTTAATTTTATGGGCATTGGGTAATTTTTCATTCCATGCAGGCAATATGATTCACATACTTCTTGTTATTGCTGTTATTGCCGTATTATTTCGACTCATCCGGGGATAAATAAAACTACACTTCTTAAATTTATCAAAAATGAAAGAATTTCTAAACTTTATTGCAATATTCTCGATGATCCTAGGCATTTTCGGAACTTCATGCGTTGCAGGTAAAAAATACAAAACATCCCAAGCCAGGGTGGCTATTTTACAAAGAGACAGCATTGCTGCCCAAAGCCAGATTAAAGAATGTTCCATCCTTGTAACTAATCTTAAGAATGAGAAGTCGTCCCTTCAAATTGACAAAAAATTGCTTCAAACAGATAATAAAACGCTTCAAACTGAAAATGAACTTGTTCAAAATGATTTCGATGAACTTTCAGCTAATTCTGAAATGACCATTGCAGAGCAGGAAGAACAAGTGAAAAATTTAAATAACATCATTAAAGCGCAGAAAGATGTGATGAACAAGTTGAAAAATACTATTTCCACTGCGTTGATGAATTATAATATTGATGAGCTTTACGTGTATACCAAGGAGGGAAAAGTATACGTTTCACTCGAAGAGAAATTGCTCTTTTCATCTGGCAGCGATGTTGTGAATGCGAAAGGAAAAGAAGCACTAAAATCGCTAGTAAATGTGCTTAAAAATACCAAGGATATAACGGTAATGGTAGAAGGACATACCGATGATGTTCCTATTAAAACAGCTCAGTTTAGAGATAATTGGGATTTAAGCACCGCCAGAGCAACATCCATTTTAAGGATTATGTCTGGCGATTATGGTTTTGATTCAAATTTGATCACCGCTTCGGGCAAAGGGGAATTTCATCCATTAAAATCGAATGATACACTTGAAGGTAAAGCTGCCAACCGCAGAACAGAAATTATTTTATCGCCCGATTTAAACGAACTTTATGGGCTTTTGAATTAATTCTATAGACAACCGTAGATATTTAAGATTTACTAAGATTCTATGAACCTAGTAGATGAAGTTTAGTTTTTGGAATGCCAATATCCAAATAACTGAATTATGTAACAATTAAATTATATAATGTAATCACAGTATGGCTATTTAGCGTACCTTTCAAAATTGTTCTGAACGAAGATTCTATTTTGCAAGTCTTTTCTAAATCACCGATCAATATGATTTAATCAATTAAAAATTCCGGGTTAAATCCTGGTATCATTGATTTAAAGGCACTTTAAGTATATATTTAAAAGGGACCCTGCTTGAAAATCTATATCAAATACATGGTCAGCAATCGCTGCAAAATTACAGTGAAAGAAGTGCTAAATAAGCTTGGCCTACATTTTATTGTCGATATGGGCGAGGTTGATATCATGGAAAATATCACTGCCGGTCAAAGGGAGCAAATAAAGGTAGCTTTGCATCAATCAGGGCTTGAATTGATGGATGATAAAAAATCAATGCTTATTGAAAAGATCAAAAATATCATCATCGAAATGGTTCATTATTCAGAAGAACTACCTAAAACTAATTTTTCTGACTATTTAGCCGAAAAATTGAATTTAGATTACACCTATATGGCCAAGTTATTCTCTGAAGTTCAAGGTACTACCATTGAAAAATTTATTATTTTACACAAAATAGAACGGGTAAAAGAGTTAATCATTTACGATGAACTTAATCTTACCGAAATTGCCTGCAAAATGCACTATAGCAGTGTTGCACATTTATCCAATCAGTTTAAAAAAACTACAGGGCTTACGCCGTCTCATTTCAAAAATTTAAAGAATCGAAAACGGAATGCCATAGAAGACGTTTAGATTGAATTACATAAATATAAGGCCAAATGATGGATGCAAAAAACAGGCAGGGTTTACAATATACCCGGAGCTTAATCGAAGCCAGCCTCGACCCGCTATTTACAATTAGTCCCGATGGGAAAATTACCGATATAAATAATGCTTCAATAAATATTACTGAATCATCCAGAGAAAATCTGATAGGAGCTGATTTTTTCGAATATTTTACTGAACCTCAAAAAGCACGCGAAATATATAAACAAGTATTTGCAGAAGGTTTCGTAGCTGATTACCCGTTAACTATCCGCGATAGAAAACTTACCGATGTTCTTTTTAATGGCTCCGTATATAAAGATGAGTTTGGCAAAGTAATGGGTGTTGTGGTTGTGGCAAGGGATATCACCGATCATAAACGCATCGAACAGGAATTGATAAATGCAAAGGAATATGCAGAGCAGGCTACTATAAAAGCTAAAAATGCTACCATTATTGCGGAGAAAGCCACGCTTACTGCAGAGAATGCCACACTCATCGCGGAAAATGCAACAATCATCGCAGAAAAGGCTCAGGCAAAGGCTGAAAAAGCAGCCAAAATTGCGGAAGATGCTGTGAAGTCTAAACAGCAGTTTTTGTCGAACATGAGCCATGAAATTCGTACTCCAATGAACGCTATCATTGGTTTTACCAAAGTGCTGTTGAAAACTGAATTAACGCCCAGGCAGATTGAGTATTTAATGGCCATAAAAACAAGTGGCAGTGCATTAACCGTATTAATTAACGATATCCTCGACCTTGCCAAAGTAGATGCAGGAAAGATGGTATTTGAAAAAATACCTTTTAAAATGGATGCTTCAATATCGGCTATGATTCATCTGTTTGAGACAAAAACTCAGGAGAAAAATCTGGAGCTGATTAAAAACTTCGACCAAAGAATCCCCAAAACATTGGTTGGCGATCCGGTTCGTTTGCATCAAATAATTTTAAACCTGGTAAGTAATGCTGTAAAATTTACTTCCAAAGGGAATATATCAGTAAGTGCTGAACAATTAAGTGAGGATGAAACTTCAGTGATCATTGAATTTGCAGTAACTGACACGGGCATTGGCATAGACAGCGAAAAAATAGAACATATTTTTGAAAATTTTCAGCAGGCAACAAGTGATACTTCACGTTTGTTTGGTGGTACAGGTTTGGGACTAGCCATTGCCAAACAACTTGTTGAATCGCAAGGAGGGTCAATTTCTGTAAATAGTATTCCCGGAGTTGGTTCCAGGTTTAGTTTCATTCTAACATTGCAGAAAACTAACGAAGAAGCTAAAGTAAATTCAAATATTATTGAAGTGGATGAAGCTGAAATAAAAAACTTGAAAATCCTGGTTGTTGAAGATATAGCATTGAATCAATTACTGATGAAGACATTACTCGATGAATTTGGGTTTGAACACGATATTGCCGCAAATGGGAAAATAGCCATTGGTAAATTGCTTGAAAAGCCGTACGATTTAATATTAATGGATTTACAGATGCCTGAAATGAATGGATTTGAAGCTACTGACTACATACGGAACGTGCTGAATTCCAAAATACCAATTATTGCTTTAACAGCAGATGTAACTACAACTGATCTTAAAAAATGCAGGGCTGTTGGAATGAATGATTACATTTCCAAACCGGTTGACGAAATATTGCTTCATAATAAGATTATTGATTTATTTAAAAACCCCTTCCAATTGTCACAATTTGATAATACAATGAAAAACTCAGATATTCAGGAGGTAACTAGTAAGCCTAAATGCCACGACTTGTCGTATTTGAAAGCACGCACAAAAACCAATTTGAGCCTTATCATCGAAATGATAGAAATATACCTTGTACAAACACCTCCGCTTCTTGTTCAAATGAAGAAAAACCTGACAGGAAAAGATTGGGCGTCTCTTGCTGCAGCCGTGCATAAAATTATTCCTTCTTTTTCAATTATGGGAATTCATAAAGATTTTGAAATAATGGCTCAGAATATCCAGACTTTTGCAAATAAAAAACAACATCTCGACGAAATCAGAGGGTTGGTATTACAGGTGGAAAATGTTTGTTATCAAGCCTGTGATGAACTAAAAGATGAGCTTATCGATTTAAAAAAAGCACTCGATGATAAATAGCAAGAAAAAACTTATTTTTTTAGTCGATGACGATGCTTTGTTTTTGAAATCACTGGAAATTGATTTTAAACAAAACCCCGAATGGGATATTAAAACGTATGCAACAGGAGAATCGTGTCTTGAAAACCTTCCAGAAAATCCCGATGTAATAGTTCTGGATTATTATCTTAACGGTATTGAACAAAAAGCTATTGATGGACTCGAAACATTAATCCAGATCAAATCATTATATCCCGATATACCGGTAATTATGCTTTCGTCGCAGGATAGCATTGATGTAGCTGTAAACTGTATGAAACATAAAGCCTTTGATTATATTGTAAAAAATGAGACAGCATTTATCCGGTTGCAAAAGGCAATAGCCACTATTTCGCACTATCAAAAAATAGAAAAAGCATTGAACTGGTATATGAATAAGGTGTAAATCAAAAACAAATAGACGACTGGCTCAACGACCGGCACAGCGAAATAACAAAGATCTGATAAAACCAAAACCGGTCTGAGCGGAAGCCGAAGAGTCGAAATTGGGCTCTCCGTTAAAAATCAGGGCGTTTCGACTACTCTCAACGACCAGCAATTCATAAATAATTCAGGTTAAAAAGAAAAACTAAATATTCCAAAAATATTTGCTTTGTGAGAAAAATGGGTTTTAATAATTGCTAAATTCGTCGAAGTGGTTATTTTTTGTTGTTCATAATTTCAAGCAAAAATCATCCTATGAAATATTACATTGTTCTGCTGCTATCAATAGTATTAAGCCAGTATTTACTTCCAGCCCAAACCAAAGAACTTATTTTAAAGGTAGACAGCAAAATGGTTCTTCATGAAATGAAGGGCGGCATAGGAGCATCCTGGCATTCACTGGTCAAAGAGATTCCTCTTGAGAACGAAAAGTACGACTATCCTGTCAGGTTTACCAATCCGCGTGGAAGTGGATATGGTGGAAATCCTCCGCTTACCGATACTGTTGCCTGGAACCAATTATACCATCATGCAAGCTGGCTTGGATTAAATTTTCTCAGAGTCGAACTCAGCCAACGAATGTACGAACCTGAACGGGAAGTTTTTGATTGGGATAATGAGGAAATGCTTGTTCTATACAAAATACTGGATTGGTGCGAAGCTAATCATGCCGACGTGTTTCTACAACAAATGTGGGGTCATGTGGAATGGAATGCTTTTCCGGGTGTTCATCCTCTTTTGAGCGCTCCCCGTTCACTTAACGATTATGCCAATGGTATAGCTACTTTGTTGGAATATCTTACTAAAACAAAAAAATATACCTGCATCAAGTATTTTTGCTTAACCAACGAACCTCCCGGAGGAACATGGGGTTACTGGTGGAGTTATGGATCAGGTTCAGGTTCGGTTACTTCAGCCTGGAAAAAAGTAAGGGAAACTCTGGATACGCGTGGAATTAACATTCCTTTGTCTGGTCCCGACTGGACAAGCCTTCCTCCATTTGATGCTTCTAAAATTGATTTTGATGAATATCTGGGAGCATACGACATTCATTCATACGACGGTATCGACGAAATTGGCGAATCCACTTTAAGTGATTGGGCTCGTTGGGCCCATGATCACGAAAAACCATTCTTCCTGTCAGAATTTGGAAATATGAGCCTGGGGTGGGGAGGAAGCAATCCGGGATCGAAAAGCTTTGAAGCTTCACTGTCGAATGCCAATGATGTAATCAGAGGAATAAACTCAGGAGTGGATGGCTTTAATCGCTGGAGTTTTGTAAATCGAGGCGATATGGACGGTCAATGGCAATTGGTGAGCACTTACGATGCTGTTAAAAAAACCTACACGCATGATGTTATTCCTGAAAATACTGCATATTATGGCTATGGTATAATATCCAGATTTTTAGGGAAATATGCATCAGCAATTCATTGTTATACTGAATGGTGTATTGAAGGAGTGAAACCTACTGCTTTTAAAAACCAGGATGGCAATGTTGTAATTATGATCGTAAATAAGAGAAAAGATCCTGTTAAACTCAACTTAACTCTTTTGGGAGATGAGGCAAAAACTCCCTTTCAGGTTTATCAGGTAACTGAAGAATTGGTTTCAAATCCTGCTTATAGGATGGATCCTGTTAAAACCGTCAAGGGTATGAACAAACAACAGTCTTTGAACTTATTACCCGCTAGTATTACTGTAATTACCACTTACAATCTGAAACATGAGGATTTGGGGATAATGGAATAAAGAAAGTAATGTCGTACTAACACCCAGGCTTCGACTCCGCTCAGCCTGACGAACTGGTATTAGTGTCACACTGAGCGGAGTCGAAGTGAATTCCTAATCTAAACGACATTGAATTAGAAAGAAGAAGAGGCTAACCGAAACTTGGGTAGGCTCTTCTTTAAGTGTTATTTCTTTATAGAAAAGAGAGCAGCGCCATGGGGAGGAATTTCAATTGTATTTCCTTCCGGCCCTGATGTTAAATCTGTTTTTTTCCAAAGGTTTCTTATGATTGGAGTACCGTTTGTTTCGATTTTTTCCAAAGGAAGTAAAACCTTTTTTACCGATGAACTAACATTTAATACAGCTAAATATTTATTCGAATTTTCTTTATCGTCGGCCGACCAAATACTTACACTATCGTTGAAACTGATCTCACGGTTATTTTTTGAATATTGATTTACCCGAATCACTTCCTCATTGGTGATTAATGAAAGTGTAAATTCATCATTTTCGGGCAAATGGCCGCCAAACATCAATGGCGAGCGGAAAATTGACCAGAGCGTCATAACAAAGTACTGTTCGTCTTTGGTAAAATTGGTAGTACGTGGATTTGCATTTTTTAATTCGGTACGAATATTCAATTTCCCCAGGGGAAGCATATCGGCATCGGGCCAATGACCTTCTGTGACAAGAGGAGCCCAGTCACGGCAAAGTTCCAACTGGCGTTTTAATGCCGACCATTTATCCCAGAAATCACCTGAAATTCTCCAGAGATTTGCGTTTTCGCGCAAATGTTTTGGATTTCCGATAAATGCAGGTCCGGGAGATAAGCTTAGTACCATTTGACGGCCGCAATTAGCAATGGCATTGTGAACTGCCTCTATTTCGTCAGCGTGGTAAGGATATACGATATCGTCAACTTTTATATAATCCACTCCCCACGAAGCATATAACTCAAACAACGAATTGTAATATTCCTGTGCTCCGGCTTTAGTCATATTCAAACCAACAAGTCCGCCATACCATACACAGGTATCGGAGAGGTTGGCTACCTCGGCAGCTTTAGCCGATGAAGTTTTTACAGGAGTATTATTATCAACAGCTTGCCTTGGCATTCCACGCATAATGTGAATTCCAAACTTCAACCCTTTCGAGTGAATATAATCTCCGAGTGGTTTAAATCCTTTTCCACCGGCAGATGATGGATGCAACTTTTCGGATGGAATCAGTCTGCCGTATTCATCAATATGTTGAGTAGGACGGCGATTTGCAAATTTCTGCCACGAATCCTGATCGTCACAATACCACAGAAAATCTACAACCACATATTCCCATCCGAATTTTTGAAGATTTGCAACCATGTAATCGGCATTGGCTTTGACCTCAGATTCGGTTACATTTCCTCCAAAACAGTTATAGCTGTTCCAACCCATGGGAGGTTTTTGGGCAAATGTAGCAATCTTGTCATCTGTACCGGCCGTTTCGGTTTTTTTATTGTCGGGTCTATTGCAAGCTGGTATTAAAATACTTGTTGCAATAGCAATAAAACTTAATTGAAGTAATTTCTTGATCATAAAAGTGTTTATTTATTTTTTATGTTAATTGTACCAATTTCCACATATCCATTTTTGTCGAAAGAAGCTTTTTTCAGGCCAATGTCAATGGGAGCAGGATTGATTTCGGATTCAGAAATTAGTTTGAATTTCAGCTTATAAGCACCTTGAATATTTGGAGGTACAATTATTCTATATTTGGTGGTAATTACCGAATCGGGAAACCAGGACGTGTTTTGTGCATTTTGAAGCTGGACAGGAATATTTCCATTTTCCTTATTTTCCATTAGAAAATCTATCTGAAAGTTTTTATAGGCAGGTGCAATTCCTTTATTTAACCAATTAATAGAAACAAAATTTTCACCTCTTTGAAATTCCGGATTAAAGGAAGCTTTCACCGGAAAATACCAATAACCGCAACGGTTTGCTAGTTCATTGGTAAGTTCGGGATTATCGGTCAGCCATTCTTCGGCATACCCATGGTATCCGATGTAGGTTGCATGCATTGTTTCAATGGCTTTTCGCAGGATGTCGGCTCCTGAATAACCGTATTTTTTTATCGTATCAGAGCCGTTTTTACCAATCCAATTTCCATCTTTTTTCACTTCTCCATAGTGTTGTAACTCAAATACAATTGGTTTTGAAAGATAAAGCGAATCATAAAATTGGGGATGGCTTACCGACCAGGTTTTCAAATTATTCTGTAAATACCAGTCTACTAGCGGACTGTCATCGCGAAGTGAAATTCCATTTGAAACTGCGTAATTGTATAATTCGCGTACATCGCTGTCATTCTTGCCGTAATAAAGCAAATCGTCGGTGCATATAAGTTGGCTCTTTTTAAAATTTTTCAGATAAACATCGATGTTGGATTTTACTTCTTCCACTGTGGGTGGCATGCGTGTGGAGAAATGGGTATGGCCTTCGCCCCACTCGCCAATGCTACCGATGTCGACATAGCTTAGCCAGGGTTTTCCATCATATCTTTCAGCAAAAGCTTTCTGGAAGTTATCCAGTTTCTGAAGGTACACCGGATCGTTCCATTTTGGAACCCACGATTTTACACCCCAATTTTCAGCTACGGTGCCTTTTGCTCCGGCTTTCTTTAACCAATAAGGAGCGGCATATTGAACTCCATCCACCTGCTGGTTTACTGTTCCGGGATATGTACCCGTTTCTTTACTTGTAATCCTGAATGATATTTTATATCCCTGAGGAACATATTTTTCTATCACTTCATCAATTCGGTGCCAATCGTACTTTCCTTCTTCCGGTTCGAGGTAGCTCCAGGCCAGACGAAGATAGAGATGATCCATACCCGGGAAGGACTTGAATACAGAATCGCTTCGGACAGGATATTTATCAATGCCGTTATCGAGCAGATGATGATACCATCCTTTATCAGGATTCTTTAGAACCCTAATTGTATCCCACTCATCAGTGAATGAAACTTCCTGCTGACTGGAACAGCAGGAGAAAAAAGCAACAATGAAGATGGCGGGTAAAAAATTAATTATTCGCATAATTATTTTATATTATTTTCGAATACTGGAGCGAGGGGCATCCGGGGAATTCCTCCTCCACCTATGGTACTAACGGTATTATTATTAACTACATGAAGGTTCAGAAAAATACGATCCATGTCGCGGCTCCAGGGACTGTCTTTACTTTGTTGGCTAAAAGAAAATCCCCAGTTTTTTTTGAATTCATCGGCAAATCTGCTGTCGGGTGACCATTCTGCCATAATTGCATAAACATCCCAGGCAGTGTCATCAACCAGATAAGCTCCATAATTCTGAAAAGCTTCAGCAAGAATTCTTGCGGGACGGGTTTCCAATCCAAGTGCATCAAGATTCATAGAAGCTGGCAGCGCAAGTAAAGCTCCTATTCTGCAGGCTTTTACAATTTCAAGCGTCCGTTCGGTGTAATAATTACCTTCAGCATATCCATCAGCGCGAAGGGCTGGCCATCGGCAACCTTTTGTTTCGTTGTCATAATAAATATTTTTTTTAGCGAATATATTCACCTTTAAGGCATGCCTTATGGGCCCCGAGGCAGGAGAGAGCTCTCCTGAGCGCAAGGTGCCACCAATTGCCGAAAGTCCTGAACCACCATGAGCTCCGTAAATTCCTGGTCCGTATAGGTCCTGATCGTCAAATACATATTGCGAAGTGGCACCTTTGGCACTGTCACAAAATGCAAACGGCTGAGTCTGTTTTATGGTATGGCCGTCGGGCATCAGTACTGCCAATCCAGCATTGGGCGTAGCTCCGTCCCATGTATCGGGACTTACCCTGAAATTTTTTGGAATAGGAGCTTCAAATAACTTTTTACCCTGAATTTCGCAACGACTTTTGTTGCGGTCCCATCCGGCGTAATTCTCATAGATATCAATCAGAGGCAAGCCGGGTGACATAACAATATAGTCTTCGTCAATGGTCATTCCTGCCTGTGTAGCTTTCTCTATATGAGCATGCACATATTTTGCATCGGAACCTATGGGCATATTCCAGATCGATTTCTGATCGAATGGCCATTTTAGAGGATTGCGCATTCCTGCTTCCACAGAGATTGCTTCTTCACTTTTTTGCTTTTGCACGCACGAAAACAGCAAAAACAAAACGCTTGCAGAAAGAAGGATAACAAATAAGCTGTTCTTGTTTTTCATTTTTGGTTATTTCTGTAAAATAAAATAAGGTAATCTGTTTAAAGGGACTTCAATGGCATACGATGTTCCGCCTTTATACACTTTACCATCGTCGGCCAGCCACTTTCCTTTTGGAAGTATAATCTTTCTTGCTGTTTCCTTCTTGTCAATGGGAGCCACCAGTATGTGGTCGCCCAGCATAAATTGATTTTTTATTTCTGCGAAACCCTGGTTGGGGAAATAATATTCGAGTGAGCTAATGATAGGTTCTCCGGTTTGCGCCGACTTTTTTGCTAATTCCAGAATAACAGGCGTGAATTTTTCACGAATTTTTACTGCATCTTTTACTGCCTGAAGATGTTCTGGATCCAGAATCCGCCAGGGAGCGACCGAAAATTGCATCATAGGCATAAGCGCATGAATTTGTGCCGATCGTACAACCAAATCCTGATCCAATATTTTTAAATCGAGAAAGCTTGTCCATTCTCCGCCGCCAATCATATCCGGACAACAGAATGTGTATCCAGCAAGTCCTTCGGTAATCATATGAGGTATTAACTTCTGAGCATCGTTCCAATTATGTTGCTTATCACGAAGTCTCTGCACAAGCGGTAATCCGGCCATTTTCCAGCAGGCACGATATTCGTTCAATGGAAATCTTAAACCAAATTGTGCGTACAATTCACATTGTTTGTTTGGCGAAGCAGGAGTCATACTCAGAGCATCTTCAGGGTAAAAATCCATATCTCCCGCATCCAGTTTAAAACCATCGACGCCGAATTCCGTTACAAGTTTATCGAGCTGGTTGTTGAACCATTTTACAGCGGCAGGGTTTGTGAAGTCGAGTAATGCTGAATATCCGTTCCACCAGTGAATCATGGCAGGATCTGTAGCACTTTCCCAAGTAGTTTCATTGTTTTTTTTCTGCATCAGAAAACCTTTGCCTTTCATAATTTCCCGCATTATCATTGCCTGATCGGCGCTCACAAATGGACAAACCCAAACCATCACCTTGAACCCCATCTTATGCAGTTCATTAATCATCAGTTTGGGATCAGGAAATCTGCCAGGATGAAATTGCCACAGTCCATAATCTTCCTGCCAGGTATCGTCAATCATTATAACCCCCGGTGCGAAACCATTATCAATGATGGCATGTGCATATCTCAGAACATCGGCCTGGTTCTGATTATAGGTAAGTTCTATCCATGTATTGTACTGAGGTTGCGAAAACAACAGTTCGTCGGGTAATTTACCCGATGCCGGAAAAAATGTTGAAGACGCATAATTACGGGCACTTGCGAGGGTATTTCCAGCTCTGCCGCTTTTTATTTCACCTTTTGCTTTTGTAATTAAAAGTGTATTGCTCTGCACTTCGAACGCAAAAGGTTCTTCGCTCCAAACCCATAAACCCTTATTTGTAATAATCAGAGGTTGAGTTTGGTTACCTTGGTTATCTCCGTAATAATCGAATTTATACCCTTCAACTAAAGGCATTTTATCTCCTTCACTGATAACGCCCGACCATATTTTTTCACCTGGCTGGAGAGGAATTTTCAGATCCTGAGAACCCATTTGGCCAGCAGCAAAAATGGGAAGGAAAATGAATATAAAAGTGAAGACGATTTTCAGTACACGACTGATTAGAGCTGCTTTGGGCATAGTATGAGATTTAGTTAATATCAGTTTCGAAATTAGTGTATTTATTATACTTATCAAAAAAGATAAAAGTGAATATAATTTTTATAATTTTATAATTGTAAATCAATGTCGTTAAGTTTAGTAATTGAATAATTCACTTCGACTCCGCTCAGTGTGACACTAATACGAGTTTGTCAGGCTGAGCGGAGTCGAAGCCTACTTCTTAACTCAACCGCCATTGTATTATAAATATTCAATGGCAACTTCCCGAAGAGTATGCCGGAATCATTGTTAATAATCACTTTATGACACCATTAATGAAAAAGATTATAAGTTTTGTCCTCTTCGTGTATTCCATTTGTGGATATTCACAAAATCCTGTAATTACTCACATGTATACTGCTGATCCTTCAGCACGGGTATTTAATGACACGCTGTATATTTACCCGAGTCACGATCGCGATAAAGCCGAATGGTGGGATATGGACGACTGGCATGTGTTCAGTACCACTGATATGAAAAATTATACCGATCATGGAGTGGCCTTGTCGCTGAGTGATTTGACGTGGGCAAAAAAATGGGCCTGGGCTCCCGATTGTGTATTTAAGAATGGCAAATATTATTTCTACTATCCTACTGATGCAGAAAACATTGGTGTTGCCATTGGTGACAGGCCAACCGGACCATTTAAAGATCCGCTGGGAAAGCCATTACTTTCAAAACAATCTCCCGGAGTGGTGAATCATCGTGACTTTATCGATCCTTGTGTTTTTATTGATGATGATGGAAAGGCTTATCTTTTTGCCGGACAAATCGATCTTAATGCTGTTGTCCTGAATGATGACATGATTTCCTATTCATCGGATGTTAAAATTATAAAGGGAGTTGATCATTTTTTCGAGGCAATCTGGGTTCATAAATACAATGGCAAATACTATCTCTCTTATTCAGGTAAAGAAGAAAGCGGAGGTGATAAAATTATGTATGCCATGTCGGATAATTTACTTGGACCTTATGAGTATAAAGGGGTTATTCTCGAAGAAGTTAACAGTGGTACCAATCACCATTCTATTGTACAGTATAAAGGGAAGTGGTATTTATTCTATCATAATGCTGATTTAGCACTTAAAAACATCCCTGTTAATTCTCCCGACAGAAAATTTATTCAATGGCGTCGTTCTGTATGTGTAGATTATTTGGAGTATAATGCTGATGGAACTATTAAAAAAGTAATTCCTACAAAAAAGGGAGTAAAAAAGATTTAGTCGTTCTTTATCGCGGTGCTAGCTTACACTATCTTTCCCGTCACGAAAAAGGTTTAACAGTGCATGAGTAAATTATGGAGGGGCTTACTTTTGAAAATGTAATTTGTATAACTTAATAATCAGCACTTTACATACAATAAATTAACTAATTCCGGTTTTACCTGACAACAATGATTGTTTATAAGTATATTCTTTTAGAAGCTGTTACATATAAAATTCGCTTTCATTTTCTGAAAGAAATCCGGGATAAAATATGGCTGCTCCGTCGAATGGAATAACATTTATCCCCTGTAAAGATTCCTCACTCTGCCTGCCTGCTGCAGGCAGATTCGGAATGACAATAAAAAACTTGTTATATGGGTAGGGAGGGAGGCTGGCGAAGCCAGCCTCCCTCCCTACCGCTTCTGACCAAAGTCTGTCATTCCGAATGAAATGAGGAATCTTATCTTTATGTAGAACTCTGGTTAATATTTAATTAATTTCCAGAAAGCAACTTGCTTGAAAGGGATAAGCAGTATTAATTAATATGGATAATTCGGACACTATTTGGACCATCGGGCATTCTACACGTACAACTGACGAATTTGTATCAATGCTGCAGTCATTTCAAATTGCTCTACTGGTTGATATCCGAAGTCTACCTGGATCACGACGCTTTCCGCATTTTAATAAAGAGTTTCTGGAAAGATCATTACCGGCTTCGGGCATTCAATATATCCACCTCAAAGAATTAGGAGGAAGAAGAAAAGTAAAACCTGATTCTAAAAATGCTGGCTGGCGCTTACCGGCTTTCAGAGGTTATGCCGATTACATGGAAACTGAGGAATTTGAAGATGCTGCCAAAGAACTGGAGCAATTGGCAGGCAATCAGAGAACAGCATTTATTGTTCCGAAGCATTATGGTGGCGGTGACACCGGTCATTGGTATCGGTCTGGCTTAAACTTAATGGGTGGAAGGTGATGCATATTATGAACAAAGGAAAAGCTGAAGAGCATCCTTTTACCAGTGTTGCAAGAATAAATGAAGGAAAATTGACATATTGGGAAACTAGCTAATGAGAATGAAATGATTCATTTAAAAATTTCATTACAGCTTTTTAAAATTTCTTCTGATCTATTTTCCCAACCTTTCCAAAGCTTCCTCCAAGGTATTTACAAAAATTACCTGTCGGCCTTTATTGCTTTCGTAAATAAAATCTTTTAAACTTTGGCTGGTGTATTTGGAAAAATCTCCCACAATGGCAAGTTGCATGCGGTATGTAGAGAATTTTTGGAGAATATCGCCGGCAATTCCTGTTTTAAGATCGAAAAATGCCGGGGTTATGTTTTCTTCATGAAAAATAATCCGGTAAACCTTATTATAGCTGCAATCGGCCATAATATCCAATGCTTCCGGTGTGGTTGTGATTTCAATTGTATCGGAAATTAGTTCAGCAATAAGGATTCCCTGATGTTCAATAAAATTAATGTTCATATTATTAATGTATTGTCTTCTTATGCCTTGGAAAAATATCAATTTTTAATTGTTCTGTTTGTTTCTGTTGCCGGAATGTGCGTATCGCATTCAATGGCCGGATATGAACGGAAACTTGGTGAAATTACATAACAACTTTTTAGTAATGAAAATGGAATAGGATGTGATATAGGATAATGCATGTTTCCGGAACGAATGCTGATAACCCGTTTTCTTACCTAATTCTGAGGTCTTCGGCCTCCACCCCAACCTTCTTTCATAATATTTTTGGTGACTTTAAACTCATATTCGGGTTGAAGTCGTTCACCTTGTGGCATAATCAGCTCTTTATGGTTGTTTTTCTGATTTTTACACTCGGGCGAAATCGGATAAGCATTCATCAATTCCGGAGGATACGGATCGAGCATATTAGTGATTACTGAAAGATGGGTATCCGGGTTAAGCCATGTTTTTTCCTCTTCCTCATCCAATATAACAGGCATACGGGGATGGCCTATAGATTGTAAAAGGCTGTTAGCGGTGGTGGTGACCACGGCAAATGAATTTATCTGATTCCCATTGGCATCGGTCCACGTATCCCAAACACCAGCCAGGGCAAATGGTCGTCCTTTTTGCAGATATACCAGGTATGGTTTTGATAATCCAATATTTTTGGGCCCTTCGAGAAAAGCACTGGCTACTACCAGGCATCGTTGCGATCGGATAGGTTTTCGAAAAGCGGGTTTCTGAATGATTCCCTTAGCACCGGGATAGTTTGGATCGTCTTCCGGATTGTGGTCACCTTCGGCACGAGCATTAAAAAGATACATTTGTTTTTTAGCCCAGTTTGGGGTGAGCCCAAATTGAAACAATTGTAATTGCCTGGGTTGGGAATCCGTGATAACGGGTGCCATTTGCCCAATTCCCAGGTTGAAGTTCATTTCAAGCTGGACATTCTGAGCCTCTACATTGAAACGTTTTTCGATTGCTTCTACAGTATCAACAACAACAATTCTGCCGCACATATATTTTTTTCTTAAATTTTATCTTTAAGTTTCTTTTAGCTCTGATATTTGCTGACAAAATACCTTAAAAGCAGAAATGCTAAGTATATTTAACCTGAATAATTCATAAACCCAATTTCTAATTTATTTGGGACAAATATCGCCTAGTCCAGCCGCTAATTTTTATTTTGTGTGCATAATTTTATCGGATTTTGAATAATGCGAATTAAGGGTTAAACACTATTTTGGCAAAA
>JBBQEI010000054.1:0-32377 GCA_038320545.1 Bacteroidales bacterium | reverse complement strand
TACCATTCAAGGCACACACAGCGGTTTGGCAAAAGTGGCGGTTCAGTGCTCCGCAGACACATTTGTGGTTAATCAAACATTGGTTCTCCGCATCAACATTTGTGGTGAAAATCGCCACCTTCGCCAAGCCGCAAAACGTTGTGCGCCATATAAGTGGAAAATTCTAAACTATGAACTGGAAACAATACATCTCACAGCTTAATTCGAAGGAAACAGTAACTCAATACAATTTCAACTCTGCAGCACCTCACTTTCTTTTGCAAGACATGCAAGTTGAATTCGGACTTAAAGAATTACCAAGTGAACTTGTGGAGTTATATAAAGAAACAAATGGCATCGATGAAACGCTAAATGGAGAAAAAATTGGCGAACTGATTTGGACAATTGAAAGAGTAATTAAAACAAATAAGGAGTATCGAAATCATGGCGACTTCAAAGAACTTTATATGTCTTTCGACCAATTGTTTTTCGTTTCAGATGCAGGTAATGGAGACCTGTTTGGTTTCGTGACTCTTGCCAACAAATTTGACCGATTTGACATATATGTTTGGAATCACGAAGATGACAGTAGGAAATGGGTAGCACCTAACTTGACAAAATTTATTGAATGGTGGACAGATGGCAAAATCCATGTGTGAGAACATACGGCGCACAACACCATATTTATGCTAAAAGGGGTTTCTCTTGGTATTCAAGGTTTTGCTCTCTATCCATTACCATTTCGGGCGGATAGTTGGGAAGTTCTAAATCCCCTTTCATCATAAATATTCAGCGTTAGCCACAACCGCAAAAAAAAAGTTCGCATTACCATAAAAAAAAATTGCTTTTGTTGCCTAAGTTGGTAACTTTGTAATTAAAATACCGTCAGTAAAAATCATTGATTCTGTAAAAATTGATTTGTATTCAAGAGAGCATCCGCCGCCACATTTTCATGCTATATTTGCTGATTTTGAAGCACTTATTACGATTCAGACTTTTGAAATTTACGCTGGCAGACTTCCTAAACCGCAATTAAACAAAGTGATTAGTTAGGCTAGGGATAATCAAAAGATGCTTT
This sequence comes from Bacteroidales bacterium, assembly GCA_038320545.1. Classification (GTDB taxonomy): domain Bacteria; phylum Bacteroidota; class Bacteroidia; order Bacteroidales; family JAAUTT01; genus JAAUTT01. The sequence continues at coordinate 31,320 of JBBQEI010000054.1, read as the reverse complement.
TAGACAACTTTAAACGATTAAATCCAAGATTATGAGAAAGAGTGTTAAAATACCAAGGATTTTAAAAATTGATAAAATCGATGGACTTAAGATATATGTGATCTTTAATAATGGGGAAACTCGATTATTGGATTTCAGCAAAATATTAAATGACTGGGACATAAAGGAGTCAGATATTGAATATAAATTGTATGATTTATCTGATATTAAAAAGGTTAAACTTCGCAATCAGACTCTTTCATGGGATAATTTAACCGTAAAATTGATTGACGAAAAAGGTCAGGAAAAGGAATATCCGTATGAAATAGGTCCTGATGTATTATATAGATTAAGTCTGGATTCAGATATTCAGGCACAAGGATATGGCTATATTATCCGTAGGGCAAGGATTAAAGCAGGATTGACCCAGGATGAATTAGCACATAGAGCCGGTACGACTAGATTTTATATATCCCGATTTGAAAATAATAAATCTGACATTGAGTTATCGACTTTTAAGAGAATAATAGAATCTGGACTGGGAAAACGATTAAATTTGGAAATAAAATAAAAACGGCAGGCGCACACACGATGTCATACGCCATAAGGGTTTCAGCGTATTTTGCAAGTGCATCACTCGCTGGCAAAGTTTGTAACGGTGGATAGGAAAGTGTCCACGATTTCCCTTACGGCGCATACACCCAACGTTATGTCCAATGTAAGGAAGCTAACTTCACAATAGACCTGAATACCGTTCACGATATTTTGAAGACAAAGAAATCACTAATAAGATAAAGAAATGAAAACACATACATTAAACGAAGTTCAAGACAAACTTATTGGTAAAATTGGCACACCCAATCGAGACAGATTAGGGTAGGAAAAACCAGATGGATATGGGGAAATTACATAAAACTCATCGACTAATGGCAACCACTATTACTCCGAAACTATATCACGTTCTAAACTTAGCGAAACCAATTTTGGAGGAACCGTATGCAGAAAATCTGCTCGTACGGGTCTGTGGGGGTGCGGGAAGGTAACGACCCGCACTACCCGGAAAATCCTTTACTGGCCATTAGCCACATTATAAAAATTGACAGTCAGTAGATGAAAAATTTACTAAAGAGTTTTAATTGGATGATTTTATTGCTTTTGATTGCTTCTTGTGGAGCAATAATTCCAAGACAATTAAAGTAAAATATATACACAGTCCATTTCCAATCAACAAATATTTGGTTAGCCAGAGAAGACTGGTATCTTATAATAATTTTTCATTCTCTGTAATATTTTATCACTGCTGTCGTCTTCAATTCAAAGCGCGCTCAAAAACATTATTAACCTTTAATAAAAGATATATGAAATCAACTGTCGTTACAATAGCACTACTTTTTTCCTTTGCAGGTTTGTTTGCTCAAAAAAGCAATCTCGATGAAATATTCAATAAATTTCAGGATAAAGATGGAATTACTTCTATCATATTGACTGCTGATCTGATTAGGTTTGCCAGTGAAATGGAAGATTCAGGTTTAAATGTTTTGAAAAACATCAAACAAGTTCGCATTTTATCTCTTGAGAAAGCCACAGCACAGGATATTGTTGCATTTGAAAATATGCTCAAAGAGGTTCCTTTGACTAATTTTAAAGAACTGATGGTGATTAAAGAAAACAAAAATAATGTACGTATGCTTGCCAGGGAAGATCAGGGCCGCTGGAGCGATTTCATTATGATTGTTACAGGTGGAAAGGATCATGTATTGATAAATGTGCAAGGATCGATTTCTCCCAAAGAATTGCATAGTCTTTCGAAATCAATGCATGTAACTGGAATGGCTTGTGTAAATAAGTTGAAATAGGTTTTAAATTAAGTTGAATAGGGATTAGCCCATTAGGATGTTAGCTTTAAAAAAACTAATTACAGTTTTAATCTTAGAGACTAATTAGCTAAAGCCTGAAAATCTAAAATTAGTTGTAACTTACGCACAGGTTAAAGCGTCTCAGGCAATATGAAAGCCGAAGAATTCAAGTCAGCCATTATTCCACTTACCGGTAAACTATACCGAATTGCTTTAAGGCTCCTGGGCGATAGTTCAGATGCAAAAGATGCTGTTCAGGATGTGTTTGTAAAAGCATGGAATATGCGCGAGAGATTGGCAGAAGTAAATAATACAGATGCGTTTGTTACTACGATGATGAAAAATCACTGTCTAGATAAAATCAGAACAAACCATTCTTCTACCATGAGTGCTTTGGGTGATAAACAAAACTTTGCATTTATCGATTCGGTAGAAGAAAGGTTTATCCAGGAAGATACAGGGAAAATGATAAAAAGTATCATCCATAAGTTACCGGAACAACAACGTGAAATTATTGTAATGCGCGACATTGAAGGACTGGAATTTGAAGAAATTCAAAAGGTGACACGGACAAACCTGAACCATATCAGGGTAAATCTTTCGAGGGCACGCAGCACTGTGAGAGCTGAAATGCTCAAACTATTCAATTACGAACGATATGTTATGGAAACAATTAAAGCTAAATAAGTAGCTCTTATAATTATAAAATGGAAAATAAAAATTACATAAGAGAACTGCTAAATAAGTACCTTGAAGGCAACACTTCACTGGAAGAGGAAAGGTTCCTGAAAGAGTATTTTAAAAAAGCTGATATTCCTATCGAATTTAAATCCGAAGCAAAATGGTTTGAAAATGCAACGGACCAGGAGATAAAAACCGGGGATATTCCGGAAATGGAAAAGCAGTTGTCCCAATGGATCGATCTTCAATATAAAAAGGAAAAAAGTATCAGATTGCGTTTTTGGACAATTGGAATAGCTGCCGGATTAGCTGTTTTAATTGGGGCAACATTCATATTTACCTTTTACCAGTCCGAAAAAACGGAAGATACATATCAGGATCCTCAAATTGCATATCTGGAAGCAAAAAAAGTGCTTCTGTATGTTTCTCAAACTTTTAATAAAGGAGCAGATAAACTTCAAACTGTTTCCCGAATTGAGGAAGGATCAAATGAAATGTCGATTTTTTCTACTTTTGGATCTGGATTAAAAAATCTGGAACTGGTATCAAAATATAGTGATGAGTCTTTGGAAAATCAATAATTCAAAAATTATTAAAATGAAATATCCATGATCCAAAAAGTTCACCTACTGAAGTATGATCAAAATCATGGATATTCCATTGTGACCTTTAACTAAAAAATTTTAAACACATGAAATATATAATAACAATAATATTTGTAACAATATCAACAAATATATGCTGGTCACAAAGCTCTGCTGTTGATAAACTTTTCGATCGTTATTCAGAAAAAGACGGATTTACAACTGTTTTAATTACGCAATACATGTTCTCCATGTTTAAGGATGTTAAAACCGACGATAAAGATTTTGATAATCTTGTGAAGAGCTTGAAAAGCATCCGGATTTTAGCCGTGGATAAAGAAAATCCTCCAAAAGGCATCAACTTTTTTACAGAGATCATGAAAGATTTACCTGCGAAAGATTATAAAGAACTCATGGTAATTAAAGAAAAAGGCCAGGATGTGAAATTCCTTGTCAAAGATGTTAATGGTAAAATAAGTGAGTTATTGCTGATTGCCGGTGGAAAAGATAACGCTTTAATATGTATTCAGGGAAATATCGACCTTAAAAGTATTGCCCAGCTTTCGAAATCGATGAAAATTCAGGGCATGGAACAATTAGGAAAAATGCAGGAAAAGCCTGCTGAGATACCTGCACCAAAAAAATAAATTAGGCTGAATGCAGGTTTAACACTGTTATTTCCGGGGGCATACCCACCCGGCCCGGGTACCCGATATAACCAAAACCTCGGTTTACATAAAGAAATTGATTGGCAACCCTGTATAAGCCTCCCCAACGTGGATACTTGTATTGAGAAGGGCTCCATTTCATGTTTCCGAGCTGTATACCAAATTGCATCCCATGCGTGTGACCTGAAAATGTGACGGATACATCGGTTTTGCCAATAATTTTTTGATCCCAATGAGTAGGATCGTGCGACATTAAAAGTTTCACCGGAATATCTTCCACACCTTTAACAGCTTTCTTATAATCCCCAATTTGTGGAAATGGAGGTAATCCCCAATTTTCAACTCCAATCAGTGCAATTTTTTCTCCTTCTATTTCCAAAATTTCCGATGTATTGTTTAATAGTTTAAAACCGAGATCGGAATGTGCACCTTGAATTTTTTTAAAGTTTTCAGCCATTTCATTTTCCGATGGCCAGTTATAATAATGACCATAATCGTGGTTACCCAGAGTTGAATATTTCCCATATTTGGCTTCCATGCTCGAAAGAATAGGTATCCAGCCGTTAAGCTCTTCATAAAAATTATTGACAAGGTCTCCTGTAAATAAAATGATATCCGGTTTTTGTGCATTGATCATTTTAATAGCTTCTTCCACCTGACCTTCAAAGCCTTGAAAACTACCAATATGGATATCGGAGATATGTACTATTCGAAAACCATTGAAACTTTTTGGAAGATTTTTCAGCCCTAAACTAACTGCTTCGACCTGAAAATTAAACCGACCCTTTACAATTCCCCAGATAAAGGAAAAAAATGGTATGGAAGCAAGTACTAATCCGGTTTGGGAAATAAATTTCAACCGCGATATGGGCTCTCCACCATCAGCAAGATATTTGGCCTGAAAAACTTTTTGAAAAATATAAGAAAAAGCATAGATAACATCTTCAGCAAGGTGGAAAATTCCAAAGAGAATTTTAGGAACATAAAATATCAGAAATAAACCAAATAAATAGTAATACAAGGTAAATGTAGCAGGGTTCCTGGTACTGCTTCTAAAGAAATATCCCGCAATCATGGCAAAAACCATAAGTGCCGTACTGGCCCAGAAAGCTATATAAATAAAATTTCTCCAGAAGTTACTATTTAAATTTTGTACTAGGATACGAATACCTTTAAAAGAATAAGCATCAACCAGAAGCATTATAATCAATATGATGGCAAATACCATAACTGTTTTTTTCATTAAAGAAAGTGATTTTATTTATAAGTAAGTTTTCAGTCCATAGGTCTTTTGTTTATAGTCGTCTATGGATAAAGATCTCTCTCGCATTAATCTTCATCGTCTACCCAAATTCATTTACCCGATTTTTTATATCAATTGCTTAAACAAAAGTCGGCCTAAAAGGTTAGTTTAATAACAGATTTATATAGATTATTATTTTAAATCCATTACGAAAAATAATTAAACGAATTTTAGTTTTATTTTTGAACCAAAACATTAAACAAATGAAAAAATTATTATTATTTAGCTGTCTTGCCCTTGTGTGGGCATATAACGCCCAAAGCCAGATTAAATTTGGTGTGAGGGGCGCTATTGTTTCTTCAACCATGGAAGCTGATAAAGTTGAAGCTTCGGGTTATACTATAGAATCTATCAATGATGCTAAAATTGGTTTTCAGATAGGAGTAGTATCTCAGATTCAAATAAATAAATTTTTCATGCAACCCGAATTGTTATTATCGACTTCCGGCGGTGCAGTGAGAGTTTCTAATGTAGCTGATGGAACGTCAGAAATAAAGGATCAAAGGTTTACAAAAATTGATCTGCCAGTTTTGTTCGGTGGAAAAATGGGACCTTTGCGTATTGGGGTTGGACCTGTTGCAACCATGGTTATAAAAAGTAAATCGGAGTTAAAAGACATTGATCAGTTTAATGATAAATTTAAAAAAGCAACTTTTGGTTATCAGGTTGGTATTGGACTTGATATTTGGAAGCTTGCTTTCGATGTTAAATATGAAGGGAATCTAAGCCGTTTAGGTGATGGCGTTACTATAGCAGGTTCCACAAAGTCATTCGACAGCCGGATGAGCCAATGGATTTTTGGTGTAGCTCTTTTCTTCTAGTATTTTACAAAAATTAAGTTGATAATTTTATCTAATTCACGGGCGTCGACTTCATCGAACGAAGCAAGTTCGCTGCTGTCGACGTCTAATACTCCTATAATTTTACCCTCAGGTGTTTTTACCGGTACTACAATTTCTGATTTCGACCGGGAATCACATGCAATATGATCGGGAAACTGATGCACATCTTCCACTACAACCGTTCTCGCCTTATTAATCCCTGCCCAGCATACACCTTTATTTTTTTCAAGTTCCTGGCAGGCAACAGGTCCCTGATAAGGGCCAACTTGCAATTTATCTTCATTTAGAAGATAAAATCCTGTCCAAAAAAAATACTCCATTTTATGATGTAAAACTGCCGCTATAGTAGCCATGCGGGAAACCGGATTGTCACATTTATGCATTAACGCCTCAATTTGTGTATATAAACGTTGATAACGGCCATCCTTTTTAACTTTATCCATTGTAGTAAATTTGGGTTTACAAAAATAGAATTTTAGTTAATACATATGATAATTTCACTGTTGTCAATTCGAATGAAGTGAGAAATCTTATCATTAATTAGTATACCTGCAATGCTGTGATAATTTATAGTAATAACATCCATTTTCATTGTAGGGCTCAGTTTCTTAAAAATTAGGATACATTGATCCGCTTCATCATAATTGATTCTATAACTTTTAAAATCAGCATTCCCAAAAAAATATTACTTTTGCACCTCCTAAAATAGTGTCAAAACTATTTAATTTAATTCATTTTGCGTCTATTTAGGATTACACAATAATTTTTTATGGGTTTTTTAGAAGAAATAAAAAGAAGACGAACTTTTGCGATTATAAGTCACCCCGATGCTGGTAAAACAACTTTAACTGAAAAGTTGCTTTTATTTGGAGGGGCTATCCATGTTGCAGGTGCTGTAAAATCGAATAAAATTAAACGTACAGCCACTTCCGATTTCATGGAAATTGAAAAACAGCGTGGTATTTCAGTGGCTACTTCTGTAATGGGTTTTGAATACAACGATATTAAGGTAAATATCCTCGATACACCTGGTCACCAGGATTTTGCAGAGGATACTTTCCGCACTTTGACTGCTGTGGATAGTGTAATTATTGTTATCGACTGCGCCAAAGGTGTTGAAGCACAAACAAGAAAGCTGATGAATGTTTGCCGCATGAGAAATACACCGGTGATGGTGTTCATCAATAAACTCGACCGTAATGGGATCGATCCTTTCGATTTACTCGATGAAATTGAAAAAGAACTTCAGATCAGGGTCCGTCCATTAAGCTGGCCCATTAGCATGGGGCCAACATTTAAAGGGGTTTACAATATGTTTGAGGAAAAACTCAGTTTATTCACTGAAGTCGAGAAATCAACGATTGGTAATACTGTTGAAGTTAAAGATATAAACAGCGACGAACTGGAAGGATACATTGGCAGTTATGCTGGCAGACTTCGTGAGGATCTTGAACTGCTGCAAGGAGTTTATTCTCCTTTTGAAGTGAATGAATATCTTGCCGGTAAATTGGCTCCTGTCTTTTTTGGCAGTGCCTTAAATAATTTCGGTATAAGGGAATTACTCGATTGCTTTATTCAAATAGCACCCACACCAAAATCATTCGAAACACTTGAAAGGGTTGTAAATCCTGAAGAAGAAAAACTCTCAGGTTTTATTTTTAAAATACATGCGAATATGGATCCGAATCACCGCGATAGGATCGCATTTCTTCGCGTTTGTACCGGGAAATTTGAACGGAATAAGAACTTTTTTCATGTACGACTTAAAAAACAGTTAAAATTCGCCAATCCTACTTCTTTTATGGCGGATAAAAAATCGGTTATAGATGAAGCTTTTCCTGGAGATATTGTTGGTATTCACGATACCGGGAACTTCAAAATTGGAGACACCCTAACCGAAGGGGAACAGATCCATTTCAAAGGTATTCCAAGTTTCTCTCCTGAGCTGTTCCGATATGTCGAAAATGCTGACCCGATGAAATTTAAGCAACTGGCGAAGGGACTTGATCAATTGATGGATGAAGGAGTAGCGCAGCTCTTTTTAAATAAAAGCAACAACCGGAGGATTATTGGAACTGTTGGAGCCCTTCAGTTTGACGTAATTCAATACAGGTTAGAACACGAATATGGAGCGCAGTGCCGTTACGAACATATTCAGTTGTATAAGGCCTGCTGGATTGTTTGTGACGATCGTAAAGAACTGGAAGAATTTAAAAAACGTAAATACCAGTACATTGCTGAAGATAAACATGGACGTGATGTGTTTTTAGCCGATTCGGCCTATACATTACAAATGGCGCAGGAGAAATTTCCTAAAATTAAATTTCACTTTACTTCGGAGTTTTAGTCTAACATACATAAAATAAAAGAGGCTGCTTTATGTCAAATCTGACATAAAGCAGCCTCTTTTATTTTTTCTTAATTTTTATATGGCTCCAGAATAGTTGTAAAATGATATTCATGTGGAGTAACCCTGTATTTGTCCAATACAGAAATAGCAGTACATCCTACACCACTGGTTGCATAATCAAGGTTGAAAGTATAATCGTCAACCTGAGTGAGCTGATACGGATAACGAGCCCTCGTAAGCTGATCGGTTGTATATACCTGAGCACTGAAATTAAACAATTTGTCACCTTTCACTTTTAATCCATATCCATCGGCCGACTCCAGTTTTACCCAACGTGCATCAGTCCGGCAACCATAATCCTGTGGCACCAGATATTTCTCTTTCATATCCTGAACATAGCTTTTATAAATATTGATTTTGGCACCGGTTTTTCTGTCGGGATAATTTTCAAAAGGACCGCGACCATACCAAGTAACCAGATTCAGATCTTTAGCCATGCTCCATTGCAAACCTGTTTTTGGAAGCCATAAAGGCATATCGCCCTGAGGAGTCAATGTATGCTCAATTGTTATTGTTCCTTCTCCGGTGATAGAATAAATATAATGGTTTTCAAAAGCTGTGGAATAGTTGTTTCCTTCAGCATGATCATAAACTTCAACAATTATTTTGTTGTCTTTTTTGTAACTCAAAAATTTATCGAGTTTAAATTTTAAGTTATCAATTCCATAGGAATACCAACTTCCTGCAGGGAAAGCGCCCATACCTGGTTTTCGGTTGCCCAGATTTGCTGCTCCTGTAGCCCATTGGTCAGTTTCGTTGGCAAGCGGTGCACGCCAAACATTCAATTTTGGACCTTCATTCATTAAAAGTTTACCGGCATATTGCACTGCACTTATTTTACCTGAACTTTTGTCGAAAGTATATTGAAAATTATTTCCGGTAATATTCAATATAGCATCACTTTCAATAATTTCAGGAAACGGTATACTACTGATAGTTTTTAAAATCTCCTTTTTCCAGGGAAGTTCCAATTGATCCCATGCCAGTTCAAAACCCGCATTTGCCCAACTTTCTGCTTGTTTAAGACTAAAAGAAACCTGCAATCTGTATTCTTTTCCGGGATCAGGATTAGGTTTTTGGTACGATATTTTAATTTCTTTTTTCTCAAGGGGACCAAGATCAATAGCAAGATCTCCCTGTTGAAGAACCTGATCGTCGGCTAAAAGCTGCCAGCTGCCTTTTAATTCATTCAGATTTGTAAAATGATACCTGTTCCATACCAAAACAGTTCCATCTTCGGGATTCAGCAGTTCAACTTTCACAGGCTGGGCCGACTTTTTTATCTGATACATCTCAGGCTGAGCTGTACGGTCGGGCCAGATGGTTCCATAAGTACGCCCTCCGATTCCCATACTGAAGAATTCGCCTTTCTCCTGGATTTCGTCCAATTCAAGCCATAACAGAGATTCTTTTTTCAGAGTTTCGTCAGGATTTAGTAATTTATTAATTGATACTTCTTTATTAAAAATGGCTACCCTGTCGAAAATACCATTACTTGTATTTCCCGAAAATTCCTGTCCTTCAATATCCGAAATATGTCCAATTGCTACCGGAAATGGTTTATTGGAAATGTTTCCACTAAATGGCATTGATGCTATATTTTTGCCGTCAATATATATGATCATGCTTTTGCCATTGTAAATCCCGGCAACATGGTGCCAGTTATTTTCCCAATTATTTGGTAAAGTTGTTTGAAGTGAAACTCTATTAATGTCGGTAAGGTAAAACTCAATACTGTCTTTCGAAAACTGATTCAGTCCAAATTGGTAAGAACCTTTTGTAACAAGAGCATTATTTCCCAGCCATCGGCCAGGTAAAACCCAAAGGGAAAGAGTGAGTTTATTTCCGGTAATATCGAGTGCCGGATGCCGGTAAACATCTATCCATTCATCATATCCACTTAGTTTTATAGCATTTCCGAATTTACCATTCACCAGTTTTCCGCGGCTTTTCAATGAAGTTATAATGTGATTATCAGAATTATCAGTTACCAATCTAATTTTTTCCCTAATTCCGGGACTTACATAATCCCAGATAGCACCTCCTGAAATACGCGGATATTCGTAAATTACATCCCAGTATTCGTCAAGACCACCAGCACCATTACCCGTTGCAGCTACATATTCATCCATAAATGCGGGTCGGGGATCCTGACTTTCAGAGACTTGCCCAATTCGGGTTTTTAGCTCGTATGGAGTTGGATAGCGTGGCCCTATTATATCTTCGCAGGGGACTTCATTTTTCCAGGCAACATCGTTGGTATTACCTCCATACATGAATATACGGCTGGGATCCAATCTTTTACCTTCTTTAATTACTTCGCAGATGTTATTGCCAAAACCACTTTCGTTGCCAGCACTCCAAAAAATGATGGATGGATGATTTCTGTCTCTTAATACCATCCCTTTAACACGGTTTACATAGGCAGCAGTCCACTCGGGAAGCTCTGAAATAAATTCGGTGGCATGAGACTCATCACCACATTCGTCCACAACATAAATTCCCATTTCGTCAGCTAAATTCAAATATTCAATATTCGGAGGGTAATGAGAAGTGCGTACGCAATTGATGTTAAATTGCTTCATAAGAGTAAAATCTTTCCGAATGGTTTCAATATCCATGGCATGACCCAAATCAGGATGTTGTATATGACTGTTTACTCCATTCAATTTAACAGGTACACCATTTACCATTAATACCTGTTGTTTTACTTCAACTTCTTTAAAGCCGATTCGGTTTGAAAGTACTTCGGTTACCTTACCTTCAGGATTGATAAGTTCAAAGGTTAACCAATATAAATTTGGCTTTTCGGAAGACCACTTTAATGGATTTACAATTTTTGCACTCAGTGGGATTTTAATTTCATTTTTGTTGCCAATTACAAGCTTTTCGCTTTGAATTACCTCGCCAACCAGCTTTTTCTCATTGTTAAATAAAGAAGCACGTATTGAATAATTTTGAACATTTGCTGAAGAATAATTTTTAAGAATAGCTTCAATGTTGAGTATAGCGTCTTTATATTCAGTATCAAGATCAGTGTTAACGTAAAAATCGCGGATATGAACTTCCGGTGCAGCAAACAGGTAAACATCGCGGAAAATGCCCGACAAACGCCAAAAATCCTGATCCTCAAGATAAGTTCCATCCGAATATTTAAAAACATTTACAGCTATTGTGTTTTTTCCTGATTTTAAAAATGAGGTAATATCATATTCAGCAGGTTCATTGGCTCCCTGATTATACCCGACTTCCTTACCATTGACCCAGACAAAAGATGCCGAAGTAGCTGCTTCAATTCTCAAAAATATTTTTCTTCCATTCCAGTTAGCTGGTAATGTAAAGTTTTTTCGATACGAACCAACCGGATTATAATCGTGAGGAATGAACGGAGGATTGGCTTTAAATGGCTGGGCAATATTCCGGAATACAGGATCGCCGTAACCTTTCATTTCCCAATTTGAAGGGACTTCAATATTATCCCAGTTTTTGTCGTTAAACTTTTCCTGGTAAAATTGTTTAGGAGAAGAATCAGGATTCTCCGACCAATGAAACTTCCACATCCCATTTAACGAGAGAAAAAAAGTATTTTTCTTCCAATTATTTTCCAGGGATTCATTTACCGAGTTAAATGGTATTAATGGCACATGACCCGGCTCCTGGTTAATGTCAAATACTGCTGGATTTTCTATAAAATCATAGATATTGGCAGGGAATGAAATTTGTTGTGCCTGGCAAAAATTTCCGGCTATAATAAGTGAAATAATTGCAATAGTGAGTTTTAGTTTCATATATTTCAGATTTAATTATAAACTATTTGAAATTATTTATGACCATACTTTCCTTTAAATTGTATCCTTCTGCTGAAACTTTTAAAGGAAATTTTATACTACCATCAAAAGTCAAACTGAGCTGACGGCTTTCTCCGGGTAATAATGTAAAATACCCATCACTAAAATATGCAGGAAGAACTATTTCATTTGAAACATTGTTCCTGAGATTTAGTTTTAATGACACTGCAGGTGTTTTGGAACTGTTTGAAATGCTAAAGGTAAATATATTTCCTGTGGTTTTTATTAATTTACCAGTTACCTGAGCCTGGTTCAAACTATTAAGTTCCTGAAAGCCTTTATTTTCACTATTTTTCCAATATTCATTAACTGATTGGATTATCCCTGATTTATCAGTTAATGTAAGACGAACCATATATATACCTGATATTGCTCCTAATTCAGGTGTAAAGCATTCAGTTAACCGGTTTGCAGATACACTAACAAGTTGTTCTTTATTAAAAAGCTTCTTTCCCAATAAATTAAAAACCTCCAACTTAACTTTAGCTTCCTGAATACTTTTTAAAGAGGTATTGATGATTACAACTTTGTTATTGTCAAGGTTCATCTGAACATGCAGAGGTTCACAAGCTTTTTTCGAAGCAAAATATGATCCGAATGTTTCATAGTCCCACGAATACACCTGCCAAACAGTGCTTGGCCATGCCGGATGGGTCATCCATAATAATAAACCGGACGTACTGTTCCAAAGTTTACTGTTCCACGATTCAAACATAGCCCGGTGCGAATCATAATTTACCATCTGGGCTTTTTTGCAAAAGTCCTCTAATGTTTCCGATTTACCAAACAAATTATTTATAGCATTGATATAATCTTTCTGACCATCGTGCAAATCGTGGTAATACCAAACATCACTAATTGGCCATACATCCTCTTCAGCCATCATTTTGCGCATGGTTGCTGCTGTTGGAACCGAAGGTGTGCCCTGTTCGGTGTTAAAACCGTGAGCATTATTTCTGAAATAATCAGCCGGATCTTTAAAATAATGCCATGGACCACTCGGGCGAAGGTTTAAATTACGTGAATTTGCCTGATAATACCTGGTTCCATCTTCTTTAGCAATCATATTAGCCAAAGCTTCTTCAATGGGAGCGGGTGCATAGCCTTCATTTCTGGGGCACCAGATAACAATTGACGGGTGATTTCGGAATCTTTTAATTACTTCCAGTGCATTGTCAAGGAATAGTTTATTATCATTTACATTTAAATTATATCCTTCGGTGGATAACCAGAAATCGTTCCATACCAATAAACCATATTCATCGCATAAATCGTAAAACACTTCTTCGGTCGATTCACCTGTCCAGTTGCGTACCATGTTAAAATTTGCCTCCCGATGGAGTTTCATGTATGGTTTTATGTAATCGCGGGTACAGTTTTTCATTCCATCGTCCATGCCCCAGTTGCCACCTTTGCAAAAGATAGCCTTGCCATTAACCTTAATTACAAGGTAGGGGGCAATTTCACCGGCAGAAATTTCATTAATTAAATTTTGAGGAACCTCTTTGCGGATTTTTGGTACAAACACTCCATCAATTACCTGACGACGATCAATATTATCAAAAATCGGTTTTCCCGATTTTAATGCTGAAATTGGATTAAAGTCAATGCGAAGATTTTGTCGGTTTTGGGCATCGGCCGTTAATTCATAGCTCAACTCCCTGATGCCGAATCGTATAGTTTTTGAGTCGGATATCGTATTGTTTTCATTCACCAGGGTAAGCTCAAGTTTATAAAGTTCGGGTTTACCATATCCATTTGGCCACCAAAGGCGAGGATTTACCATGTGTAGCTGGTTGTATTGCTTTGAATTAATAGTCACCAGCTTTTCTTCGCCAGGTTCCATTTCAAAAGCTTGTTGAAATTCCGTATTTTCAATTTTGCCTTTTAATGTAACTGTTTGCTTTTTAAAACCAGAATTATGTAATGTTGTTTTAATTGTAATATCTGCCTGGGTTGTATCCGGAAGTGATAAATCGGTAATTACCTGAGGATATTCCATTTTTACTGTTCCGGTGTATTTGAGGCGAACATCCTGCCAAATACCAATGTTACGATCGCGAATTCCCGGAATCCAATCCCAGCCTTCTGAAGAGATAAATGTAGGGCCATCGAGGCAAAGTTGACCCCCATTTGGACCAGGTCCGGCTGAAGGTGATTCTTCATGAGGGATTCCAGGATTATTAGGAGGATAAATATGAACTGCAAGAATATTAACTTCTTTTAACAAACTAGAAATTTCAAATTCTCCTTTCCGGAAAGCTCCTTCAATCTGACCTATTAAGGATCCGTTCAGCCAAATGTCTGCTTTGTAATTAATTCCGTTTAGAATTAACCATGCTTTATTGCCTGTTTTTGATTCCGGTTTTGAAAAAATAGTCCTGTACCACCAGTCCATCCTGCAAAGTGAATCGGGTATTAACAGATTGTTTAAACCGAAATATGGATGAGGATATATTCCCTGGTTTACCAGTGTGGTTAATACAGTTCCGGGAACCGTTGCATTGTACCATTCAGATGTATTTAAATTGGTATCGAAAAGGGATCTTCCGTTTGCAGTAACTTTGGTTGCTTCAGTAAGTTCCCATCCTCCTGTAATAATGAATTCGCCATCAGTCGCAGGATGTAATATTGTTTTAGAAACACTTTTTTGTTTTGGTTCTGATTTTTGAAAATCGCCCTTAGTTTTAGGCAATGTATTCACATCTTGATTTTGAGTTAGTCCAAAATTTTGCGCCATAATTCCTGAATAATTCAGGAAGCAACAGATAATCAAGCTGAAAATAAGCTTATTCATAAGGTTAAGTTGTTATTTTAATATCCTAAATATAAATGATTTTGGAATATAGAAGTTTAAATTGACGTTCTCTGCTGACAATATTTTTTATTTGTCATTTTTTTCTTGCCACAATAATTTGAAACCATACCTCCCGATTATTGTGAGAATCTTTAAAAGCGATGATTTCTGAAGATTTTAATACTTCAAAGCCATTGGCTATCAAATATCATGAAGGTATACCATGGAATGTTTATAAGTTGATAATCCCGACTCCTGTGTTTTAATGTATACACCAGGAATCGAAGTTTCTGAATATTCCAAATCCTGATTTGACTTGTAAATGTAGGCTGAAAAACCAAAAATTCCTCCGTCATTTAGGTTCTTTGCTACATCGGCAAACAAATGCTGAAGGTTTCCCAAAAAATGCAATACAGCAAAAGATGCGACATTATAATCATCATATCCGGGTGCAAATTTATCTATGAGTTGAATGGTATGAGAAGACATTTTGGAAGTTTAGTGTTTTCAAAATTAAGTTTTTGCATTCAGTTGTGCAAATGAAGCTTATAAGTTGACCATAAACATAATAAATCCGATACATGCAAGAATTAAAGCTCCAATAATTATCCCTGACAAAATTTCAAACCACATAAGTGTTTTTTTCATTGATTATCAAATCAAAATTAAAAATTACACTTACGACGGTTTTATGTAAATCTTTGTTACATCTGTTGATTGTGGTTTTTAGTTAAAAAAAGTTAAGATGTAATTAGACATACATAAATAACGAACGCTGAGCGTAGACTCCAGTCATCGCTCAGCGTATAGTTGAAATTCAGCCCATTCGCCTTTTACAGCCAATAAACTAATTAAATGTCGGTAAAAATGAATATTCTTTCGAATAACTCATCATTTGTTTAGTAAAATCATCAGGATATGTGACTCTTATATCAGTAATCTCACCATTTTTCTCTTCCGCAATAAACTCAGGATTGATAAATCCGCTGTAAGGAGCAAGATTCAATTTGGCATAGCGTTCTTTTACTTCTTTATGAAGTTCAGGGTCAACTTTTACACCATAATTTTCTACCAATGTTTTTCCGGCAGCATAGTCACCTTCCGATTTCAAACGTTGTACTTCTTTTAATAAATCAGCAAACAAACTGCGAAGTTTGTCATAATCATTTATACGAAAGTATGTTTTACCATCTTTGGTTACTTTTTCAATTACATTATTCTTCATACCTTTTTCGAAGCACCAGTTGGCAATAAGCTGACGATTACGCATATGCGCTTCTTCAATATTTTTGCCGGTATCTATACGCGTAAGCTGGGTCATTAAGCCATTACGGATATATTTCAGGTACTCTGCATGAGCAGCCTCAACTGTGGGAATTAATCCTAGTTCTACCATTTTTGGATCAGCAAGATAATATAAGGCAAACAGGTCAGCCCGTGTTTCTTCTAAGGTTGATTGATAGTTTTTTAGTGCATCTGAACTCACTCCTGGCAATAATTGTCCGGAACCATGACCAAGGCATTCGTGCAAATCAGTATGCAGGTTATCGGTCATATAACCATATTTTTCTATAAGGTCAATTTCTGACTGATCAAACGAAAATTCCTCCAGAAAACCATTTCCTTGCGCAGCCTGATCATAGGCATAGGTAATATTTTCGATCGTCACTGATTTCGAACCATGTTCTTTCCTAATCCAATCGGCATTAGGCAAATTTATGCCAATGGCAGTGGATGGTGAAAGATCACCTGCCAGTTGAGCGGCAATAATAACTTTAGCTGTAACACCTTTTACTTTTTCTTTTTTAAATCTTGAATCCACCGGAGAATGATCTTCAAACCACTGTGCATTAGTACTTATGGTTTCGGAACGTTTGGTTGCTTTCAGATCCTTAAAATTTACCAATGATTCCCAGGTTGCTTTTATCCCAAGCGGATCTTCATAGTTCTCAATAAAACCATTTACAAAATCAACCCGGGAAAGTGTATCAGTTAACCAGGCAATATTGTATTCGTCCCAGGTCTTGAGATTTCCGGTATTGTAATAAGAAATTAATTTAGAAATATAATCTTTTTGGAGGTCGTTCTCCGCAACGTTAAAAGCTTTTTCAAGCCATTTTACAATTTCTTTAATAGCCGGACCATACAATCCATCAGCTTTATACACTTGTTCGGTTAATTTCCCATTTTGTTTCACAAGTCGCGAATTTAACCCAATTGATAGTGGCTCCAAATCTTTAGGATTTTTCATTGCCTCATAATATTTTACAGCTTCATCTTCGGTAACACCTTCATAAAAAGTAACTGCAGAAGCTTTAATCATATCAGAGTTTGGATCCTGGCTCACTTTTTTGGGAAGAATGGCAGGATCAAACATCACTGGAATTAAAACTGAAAGAAATTGATCGGTAGTTTGACCTTTTATTAATGGAAGCCTTGATTCCTCTGAATTCTTTACAAGTTCAACAAAATATTCCCTGGAAAACTCAGGAAGGAATTTTTCAGAACCATAATGATGATAAATACCATTGGAGAACCAAACCCTTTTGGTATAAACCATAAATTTGGAAAATTCCTGACTGCTACGTTCTCCTTTGTATGTATCTACAATGTTTTCAAGAGTTCGCCGGATAGCCAGATTATATTTTCCATTCTGATCGTAAATAATATCTCTTCCTGCAATAGCTGCCTTACTTAAAAAATATATCAGCTTTTTCTGATTAAGGTTAAGACTGTCGAATTCAGGTACCTGATACCGTAAAATTTTTAAATCAGCAAACTGTTCAGAAAAAAATTTAAAATCCAAAACCTGAGATTCTTTCTGTTTTTCTTGTTTACAGGAATTTAAGGATAAACCTATCATAAATAAGACAATTACAATATTTGTTTTCATAATATTAAAAAATTGGGACATCTAAAGTAAGAATAAAGCGTGTCAAAAACATTTTTTATTCTTTTAATGGTATAAATTTTAATGATGCTGAGTTAATGCAATAACGTAATCCTGTTGGTGATGGACCATCGTTAAAAACATGACCCAGATGGGCATCGCAACGGCCACAGGTAACCTCTGTGCGAGTTGTGCCATGACTAACATCTAAAATGAAACTAACTTTGTTTTTATCTACAGCATCACTAAAAGCAGGCCATCCACATCCGGAATTGTATTTTTGCGATGAAATGAAAAGAATGGATCCGCAAGCAACACAAGCATATGATCCCTGTTCAAAAAATTTGTCGTATTCACCGGTATAGGGTCTTTCTGTACCTTTTTCGCGGGTGACATGAAACTGCATGGGCGATAAAATACTTTTCCATTCTTCATCCGATTTTATAACTTTCACTATTACTTTCATAAGTGTGTGTTTTTGAGATATAACAGCCGTTTAAAAGTAAGGTTCACATATGCATTTAACTTTCTCCATTTCTCATTGCTGAACTTTGTTCGTTCAAACTCATTTCCATCAAATCTCATATACTTATATTCCGATAAATTATATCTTTAAACCCAAATCTTAACAGCACTTTTATGAAATTCAATTTTTTATCCTCGCTCTTCATTGTATTTGCATTTTTAACTTCAACAGTGGCACAAACGCAACCTGAGGGATATCAATTTACTATGCAAAAACAATTACCGGTAACATCGGTTAAAAATCAGAGCCGTACAAACACTTGCTGGAGCTTCTCTGCCATAAGTATGTTGGAATCCGAATTACTAAAAAATGGAAAAGGTGAATATGACCTTTCTGAAATGTTTGTTGTTTATCATGATTATTTGAAAAAAGCTGAAAAATTTGTTCGCATGCATGGAACTATTGAATTTGCAGCAGGAGGTGAAAATAATGATGTCACTGATGTTTTTAAAGAATTTGGTATGGTTCCGGAAACTGTTTTTACAGGATTGAAAAAAGGTGAGACTTCTCATAATCAATTTGAAATGGATAAAGTTTTAAGAGCTTACGTCGATGGTATTGAAAAAAGTGAAAACCAATTGCTTAGTCCTGTTTGGTTTTCAGGATTTGAAGGAATACTGCAGTCCTATCTTGGAAAGCTCCCGGAAAAATTTTCATATCAGGGAAAAGAATACACACCTCAGTCATTTGCAACTTCATTAGGCCTCAACCCGAACGATTATATTTTAATTTCATCTTATACACACCATCCTTTTTATGAATCTTTCATTCCGGAATTACCTGATAACTGGTCATGGGGAAAGGCATTCAATGTTCCTTTGGACGAAATGGTTTCTATTGTAAATAATGCTGTTGTTAAAGGATATACTGTAAGCTGGGCAAGCGATGTAAGCGACCAAGGCTTTAACTTTAAACAAGGGGTTGCTGTGGTTCCGGATTTTGACGAGAAGAAGGCAATTCAACTGGATTGGGATAAAGTATTTTTAGAGCCTGGCAATGAAAAAACAATAACTCAGGAATTCCGTCAGCTTAATTTTGACAATTATTCAACCACCGATGATCATGGTATGCACATCACTGGTACGGCAACCGATCAAAAAGGTCATAAATATTATTTTGTAAAAAATTCCTGGGGAACAGAAAACCCTTATAAAGGTTATATATATGTTTCGGAACCTTTTTTCAGGTTAAGAACAACAGTTATCTTTTTAAACAAGAATGCGGTTCCGGAAAATATAAGAACAAAGCTTGGAATTTAATCCAAAATTTAAAAAAATGGGAAAGGTTAAAATAGGATTGGTTCAAATGTCGTGTGTTGCCGATAAGGCAGTAAACATGGTAAAGGCTAAAGAAAAGATAATTGATGCAGTCAACAAGGGTGCCCAAATAATTTGTTTACAGGAATTGTTTTCTTCTCTCTATTTCTGTGATATCGAAGATCATACGAATTTCGATTTGGCTGAATCAGTTCCGGGACCTACCACTATTGAATTTCAAGCATTGGCTGAAAAACATAACATTGTAATTATCGCATCCCTATTCGAAAAAAGGGCTCCCGGTCTGTATCATAATACCACGGCTGTGATTGATGCCGATGGCAGCTATCTTGGCAAATACCGCAAACAACATATACCCGACGATCCGGGTTATTACGAAAAATTTTATTTTACTCCCGGAGATGATGGTTATAAAGTTTTTTCAAGTAAATATGGAAAATTAGGCATATTGATCTGCTGGGACCAATGGTATCCCGAAGCTGCCAGAATTACAGCTTTAAAAGGCGCTGAAATATTATTTTATCCTACAGCAATAGGATGGGACGTAACTGAAAAAACAGAGATAAATAAAGAACAATATGATGCGTGGCAAACCATTCAACGTTCCCATGCTATTGCAAATGGAATTCATGTTGTAAGTGTAAACAGGGTAGGCAACGAAGCTGGGCAGCAGTTTTGGGGAGGATCGTTTGTAGCCAATCCATTTGGCAGTGTTTTATACCAGGCTTCCCATGATAAGGAAGAAGTTTATGTTCAAGAGATTGATACAGATATGACAGGTCATTATCGCTCTGTTTGGCCATTCCTTCGCGATCGCCGCATCGATACCTATGAACCCATTACCAAAAGATTCCTTGAATAAATGTTTTACTAAAAATTTAATTCTCAAATTCTCAAATTAATATGACTCCAAAAGAATCTGGATACCGGTTTCCGGCCGAATGGGAAAGACATGCAGCTACCTGGTTAACGTATCCTCATAACGAAGCATCTTTTCCTGGAACCATGGATAAGATTTATGATTCGTACCTCAAATTTATAAAAGCCATAACCAAAAGCGAAATTGTAAAAATTAATATACCCGATTTGGTATATGAACAACAATTTATTGAACAGCTCCGGAAATATGAGATTAATGATTCAAAGATTGAAATTTTTATAAATCCAAGCGACGATGTTTGGTGTCGCGATCATGGGCCTTGTTTTGTAATCAATAATAAAGCTGAACACAAAAAAGCTGTGGTTAATTGGGGTTTCAATGCCTGGGGAGGAAAATATCCTTATGATAACGATAATAATATTCCTTTAAAGGTTGCTGCTCATTATGGATTGCCTGTTTATTCGCCTGGTATTATTATGGAAGGTGGATCAATTGATGTGAATGGAGCAGGAACGCTGCTCACAACTACTGCTTGTTTATTGAATAGAAACCGTAATCCTCATCTTTCACAAGAGCAGATTGAAGAATACCTGATGCAGTATTATAATGTGGAACAGATTGTTTGGTTAGGTGATGGTATTGAAGGTGACGATACCGATGGCCATGTGGATGATATTACAAGATTTGTATCTTCAGATATTATTGTTACTGCAGTGGAAATAAATAAAAACGACGAAAACTATCAGCCGTTGCAGGACAATTTGAAGCAATTAAAAAAGCTTAGACTGATAAATGGAAAACAACCTGATTTGGTTGAACTTCCAATGCCTTCTCCGGTATATTTTGAAGGAAACAGGTTACCTGCTTCGTATGCTAATTTTTATATTACAAACGATCATGTTATTGTTCCAAATTTCAGGTGTAAAATGGATGATAAGGCAATGTTATTGCTGGAACAATGCTTTCCGGCAAAGAGAATTATTGATATAGATTCAACAGATATTGTTTGGGGGTTTGGTAGTTTTCACTGCTTGAGCCAGCAGGAACCAGAAATTTAGAAAAGAGAGATTAATTTTCACAAACGATATTCGTAAACGAAGAATTCCAGCAATGCCAGTTGTTATCGTTAAATATAAACAGCGATTTCATCCGGCCTTCTTTATTAGCTTTATTGTATTCTATATTTATCTGGTTGTTTTTATACAGTTGGATATTGTAATATGAATCAAAAAGGGAATTATTTGTGCTTCCGCTCTCGATAAAGCTATTGGTTAAAGTATCATTAGCTTTAATGTAAATACACTTTGTGGTTCCTGAATTATCGTCTTTTTTTGACCATAATACTTTTAAATAGGAAGAAGGATTAGATTGATTTTCATTAAATAACCACCAACCTCCTGTTTGGTCCGTTGCAGATTTGCCTTCAACCCATAAAAAATTATCTGTTGAAATGCTTCCACTGGTACTGATAAATAATTTCCATTCTATAGAATCGGAGCCTAACTTTCCCTGAAGCGTAGCATTGACAATAACAGAATCAGCATTGAACTTACATTTCCATTCCCATACATTATTGTCAATATTTACTGCCCTTTGTTCCATTACTTGTTTAAATGCATTTAAAGGAATTGAGCAATTTACGTTTAACAGCGTATTCCATAATGCCAGACTTATAGAAGAATATTGAAAGTTTGAAAGTGTTACTGATCCATCCTTTTTCATAGAAAGGCCTGAAAAATCAATGGTTATAAAACTAAACGCCGGAATAACAGGCGCATCTTCGTTCATTTCTTTTTTACATGAAATGAAAATATACACTGTTAGTATGATCAATATGAATAATGAAAGGAAATTTTTTCCGTTTTTCATATTTATGTATTGCATTCCCCTTAAACGTGAAATTTTATTAAAAGTTTCAATAATTTAAATTACTATTGATTACTAGTACGTTATATTAGGAACATAATACACTTTAGAAATATCCCCTGAATTGTAAATACTTATTTTAATGTCGTTTAGTTTAGGAATTGATAAATTAATCCAAACTTCGACTTCGCTCAGTGTGACAATAATACCCAGTTTGTCAGGCTGAGCTGAGTCGAAGCCTACTTCTTAATTAAAAGACATTGATACCTATTTATATAATTCCTTAGCTAAATGCAACTCATTAAAAAACTCTGCTATTTTATCGGTGGCAGTTTCAAAATATTGATGTCCTTTTTCAACTGTTGATCGTGAAGGATCTCCAATGCCAGTATCGTCGGTTACTTTTGTCCATGCCCTGGGAGCCCACATCCAACCTTCTTTCCGGGCATTAAACACCAGTTCTTTTGCATGACCTTTTCCTGCTTCGTTCAAAGGGTTTAGAAGATATGGGAATAGGTACATCATTAAACTTGTTTCCATTTCGCCGGCATGTTCTCCAAGGTCTTCAAAAATAAGATTGGCTTTTATTACCTGATACCAATTAAGCTGACAAAGAAAAATATCAGGGTATTTACCTTGAAATTCCCTTATAATTTGTTTAAAATCGTTACCTCCATGGCCGTTGAATACTACAAGTTTTTTTACATTATGCAACTTAAGCGACTCAATAATATCTTCAAGCACTTTAGCCTGTGTTGAAGTATTCATATTTATTGTAAGTGGAATATCGAGCTGACCGGTGTTAACACCAAAAGGAATAAGCGGCAGAACTGTTAATGGTACTTTGAAAAGCGAAGCTTTCCGAGCCGATTCTTCGGCAAATGCTTGGGTAAGATAGTTATCAGTTCCATAAGGCAAATGATAATTATGTGCTTCTGTAGCTCCCCAGGGAATAACTGCAATATCAGCATTGAAATTGGTTGTCTTATTAAACTTGGTTTCCGACAATAAATAATGTAACTGCGACATAATCAATAAATTTAGTTAAGTTTTATATGTATTTATTTCTTTGAGATCCGGTTCCTTAAAATAAGATATATTACAGTAAAAATAGAGCTTTCTTTAATAATTAAGGAAACAATTAAGGCTGCAAAATGTAGCTGAAATAGAGAAATAAAAAATGCCCAAAATTGACTATATGACGCTGCTTTTAATGCAACAACACGTTTGCACGAAGTGAAATTTCTATTTCAGATATTTCATCACAAATAAACTTCTAAACCAGTCGCTTTCAAAAGCATTTCCGACAAGCTACCATATGAGGCGACGAATAGCACAGATTTGAAAATTAATCCAGGTTTTGAAGATTGCTCCAAATACAATATATTTATCCTAAGGAAACTAACAAACCTTTTTACCATGCCCATCAACTATTCCGTTGTAAAAAACAACTTAAAACCTGAAAACCTCCGTTACCGGGCCCAATTCCTTAAAAGGGGTACCCTGAACCTTAAAGATATTATTGAAGCAATTGCCAGGCCAGGTACCGGAATTACCCGAGCAGAAACCGTGGGTGTAATTACCCGCTTGCAAGAAGTGCTCACCGAAAGCTTACTCGATGGTTATACAATCAACTTGCCATTCGCCAACTTTGGTATAGGAATACGGGGCGAATTCAGGAGTGAGGACGATGTATTTCATGATAAGCGGCACAAAGTAGTGCCCTATGCCGAAATTGGCAAGGAATTACTGGATACTTTCAGGAGTGTGGAAACCCATAAACGTCCTCATCACCTTAAAACTCCTGTCGTAAGCCAACTTCACGACACCTCCTCTGGTTTATTCAATTCAGTACTCACGCCCAGGGGAGTTGTCATAATAGCAGGTAAAAAACTTAAGTTCGACCCCAGTAATGAGAAACAGGGCATTTTCCTGAATGGCAGCAATAGAACCATCCATATCAGTTTTGTTCCGGGCATACGACAAACAGAGTTGGTGTTCCAGGTTCCTGAAGACATTCCCGAAGGAGAATACCACCTTGAAGTTAAATCAGTCCTCCTTCATGCCGGAGAAGTAAGAAGCGGTTCGTTAAATAAGATGCTGCTTGTGAAGAGAGTATAACATACCTATGTTATTAGGTGTAACAAAGGTATGTTGTGTGTTTTACATAAATAGTTGAAACATATATATGTTATTCCTTACACCAAGTGTGCAAATTAATTAAAGCAAGCTTAACAATATGGACAAGTACAAGAACAAATACCGTATTGCATCAGCCCGGTTACAAAATTGGGATTATGATTCAAATGCCCTGTATTTTGTCACCATTTGTACGGCACATCGCGAATATCATTTTGGGGATGTTGCTGATGGAATAATGAATTTGTCGGAGATAGGTAAAATTGTAGAAACGGAATGGTTAAATACATTTGAATTGCGACCGGATATGAATTTGCAAATGTGCGAATTTCAGGTGATGCCCAATCATTTTTATGCCATCATTGGAATCGGGAAAAACAAATACAATACGAAATTCGATGATAACGGAAACGATGGTGGTAACGGTGATGGTTGTTGCGACGATTTTACGGTAAATAACGCGTCACCGCGTCCACCAAATACACAATCGATTTATGCGATACACCGCTGTATTCGCTGATGCCGATTTCGCAGGTGCGGCTGGTGGAATAACCGTTCTTTACACCGGCAGGAATCTGTTCCTTTAGATACCGCAAACCATGTTTGTTTAATTCGGGGTAGCTGAAGCCACGATCTCCGGCAAAACCACAACAGTTTGTCTCGGGAACCACAATGTTTGTGGCGCACATTCGGGCTAATTGAACCAGTTTGTCTTCCAGTCCCATTTTCTTCATGCTGCACACGGTGAATACCGAAATAGTTTCATCAACAGGCGTGAATTCCAGCTGGGGAGCCAGGTATTCAAGAATAAATTCAACGGGTTCAAAAAGTTTTAACCCGGAAATAAAGTTTTCTTTCATGGTGAACAGACAAGGGCTCATGTCGCACACCACCGGATATTGACCGTTATTGGAAGCTTTTAGCAAAGCTGTTTCTAGTTCTGTTGATTTTTTATTTCCTGCCTCTTTAAATCCCTTGCTCGAAAAAGCCATTCCACAGCAAAGTTTGTCGGGGTTCTCAGGGAATATCACTTCATAGCCTGCTTTACTGATGAGTTGTTGCATTTTTTCCGTTAACTGCACCTCATCACTGTAATCTTTCGAAACGCCCATGGCCCGGTTAATGCACGACGGGAAATACACCACCTTTTTTGAATTGCCGGTATCTGTTCCGTTTTGTTTGATGCCCTTTGAGCCAGAGGGCATATAGGGGGTCCACAGCGGTATGTTATTGCCCGAAAGTTTTCTGAAACCACCGGCAATGCCACGCATCAGGGAGGTGCCAAGGATGGAATGGAAGAAGTTCACGGCAGAAAGGGCGAAACGGGCTTTAGATGTCACCGAGTCCATGTGATCGGCTACCCACATGGCAATTTTATTTTGCCGTGGCGTATGCTGTTCAAAACGTAAATCCTTGATTAACTTTCCTGTATCTATCTTCACCGGACAGCTTAACGCACACAACCCATCGGTGGCGCAGGTCTCGTTTGCCTGGTACTGGTAATCTTTTATCAGGGAAGCGGCAATGTGCGGCTCGTGACCGGAAGTGGTAAGCCGCTTAATTTCACGGTATACTACAATACGTTGACGGGGGGTGAGTGTGAGATCGGCTGAAACACAGACAGGTTCGCAAAATCCACATTCTATACACTTATCGATTTTCTCGTGAGCTGATGGTAAAGGTTTTAAGTCCTTCAAGTGTGCCTTGGGATCGGAATTAATGATAACACCGGGGTTCAGGAGATTTTTAGGATCGAAAATATGTTTGATTACTTTCATCAGCTCAAAAGCTTCTGTGCCCCATTCCTTTTCCACATATGGCGCCATATTGCGGCCGGTACCATGTTCGGCCTTCAGAGAGCCATCGTATTTATCTACCACCAACGAGGCAACATCGTCCATAAATTGTTCATAACGCTGTACTTCAGCCGCAGTGCCAAAATCCTGTGTAAACACGAAATGCAGGTTGCCATCGAGGGCATGACCAAAAATCACTGCTTCGTGATAGCCATATTTTCTAAAGAGCATTTGCAGGTCGAGCGTTGCTTCGGCCAGCCGTGGCAGCGGGAATGCAACATCTTCGATGATCACCGTGGTGCCGGTTTTGCGCATGGCGCCCACTGAAGGAAACAAGCCTTTACGGATCTTCCATAACAATGCATATTCGGCAGGAATATCGGTAAACTGATAAGGAATCTCCACAGGAATATGAATGATAGCCTGCCGGATGTTTTCAATCTGATGATAAAGAGTTTCCTTATCCTGCGCCTGTGTTTCCACAAGCACTGCACTGGCTGTTGCAGATAATCCGGCCAGGTATGCAGGCATGCCTTTCTGGTCTTCCACACTTTTCAGTCCGGCACGGTCCATCAGCTCGGCAGCATTTACCGGGGCCGATTTCAACAGAGAAACGGCCTGACATGCTTTTTCGATATCCGGAAAAATCATCAGGGCGCATGCGCGAAAAGGATGTTCAGGGATAGTGCGGTAAGTGATTTCGGCAATAAATCCCAGGGTTCCTTCGGAGCCGATCATCAGATGTTCGATTACTGCAAAAGGATCGGTGAAATCGACAAGTGCATTCAGACTATAACCGGTGGTGTTTTTTATTTTGAATTTGTGCCTGATACGATGGGCCAGCGTTTCATTGCTGTTAACCGTTGCCATAAGCTTATTTATATTTTCAATTATATGTGGATGCGATTGTAAAAAATCATTTTTGCTTTGACTGCTGGAGGTATCGAGAACGGTGCCATCGTAAAAGATGATGCGCATGCCTGCAACCGTTTTGTAAGAGTTATCGGCAGTGCCGCAGCACATGCCACTGGCATTGTTGGCAGCTATTCCACCGATAAGGGCCGAGTTGATGGAAGCAGGATCGGGACCGATTTTCCGTTTGTAAGGTGCCAGTAGTGTGTTTACCCTTGATCCCACCAATCCGGGTTGCAGCCGAATTTTATTGCCTTTATCCAGAATTTCGAATGCTTTCCACTGTTCTCCGGCAATCACCAGAATGGAATCGGAGATAGCTTGTCCTGACAGGCTGGTGCCCGCAGCACGGAAAGTCACCGGAAGATTGAGCCTGTGTGCTTCTTTCAAAAGGAAAGAAATTTCGCCCTCATCTTTAGCCTTAATAACTACTTTGGGAATGAGGCGATAAAAAGAGGCATCGGTGCCATAAGCAAGCGTATGGAGCGGATCGTGAAAAATCCGCTTTGCATCAATGACTTTGATGAGCTGATCGTAAAGAATTCTGTAATCTCCGGTTAGCATTTTTTAAAAATTTGCCTTCAAAATTACATTATTCCAGCGTTATTCCGGAAGCTTCACAAATACCTTTAACATATCCTACAGCATATATGTGACCTTGCATGTCGTAACCGGCAGATATTCCGCTGCTAAATGTCTGATGCGCCTCTCCATACATGGCAGGAGCATGGTCCGAGCGGATCATTCCATCGAAGCCACAGTTGTGGTAATGTTTAATCATTTCGGCCATAGGCGTTGGTCCGTTATCGATAAAAGTTTCGTGAAAGCTATTTACATCGCCGGCAATATCGCGCAGGTGAATAAAAAAGATTCTGTTCTGACGGATCCACTTTTCAGAAACAGCTTTCAGATCTTCGTACATAGTTTTGAAAGTAGCCTGACAAAAGGCAATGCCGTTGCTTGGACTGGGGTATCGCTCCAATATTCTATCGTAAGCTGCCGCAGATGTCAGAATTCGACCAACACCTCTGAAAGGACTTATAGGAGGATCGTCGGGATGTAGCGCCATATTTATGCCACACGATTCGGCCACCGGAAGTACGGCATCCAAAAAATAAAAAAGGTTATCCCAGAGCTTGTCTTCGGAGATGTGCATTTCTTCCGGCACAAGATCATTTTCCATGGCTTTTAAGTTGAATTCGCTGGTTAAAGCTCCTCCCCGCTCCTGTACGTCGGTTCGTGTTCTATACCAACCTGTAACTGCCATAAAATTATAACAGAGCAGCGGAATACCGAGTTTTCCCATATTTCGGATCATCTGGCAATATTTTTCAATGAGCTCATCGCGACCAGGTAAACCTAATTTTATGGGCGACATGTCGAACTGATCGCCTTCGAGCCCATAAAGTTCAAAGCCTGCATGATTGAAATCAGTCTTTATTGCCTTTAAAGCTTCGAAATTGTAAGGAGCTTGGCGGCCTGAAATTTCAGGCATAGCTTTGGTTATGGCATAATTAACACCTATCTGACGGGCAAGCGTCCATTTCCGCTCGTCGTATTTTGGGGGAAGAAGAAGAGAGAGTTTCATTTCCTAAATTTTAAAAGTTCAAACACGAAGACACTTTAGCCACGAATAAGAATCCTGCACATTTTTAAGTTTATATTTATACCACAAAGACGCTCTAAGGATAACACAAAGGATATACAAAGGGAAATACAGGTTTTACTTTGCGCTACTTCGTGAAACCCTTTGTGTTACTTCGTGGTGAACGGCTTTTAAAGCCATGGTAGACACGAAAACGAATGCAGAATATTCTTCGTGCATTCGTGTCTTTGTGTTTAAATTGGTGAAGCCTAAAAATACCCTCCTTTTTCAGTGATGTCCTTTACGGACTGTCCTTCTTTTACCCATCCAAAGATTTTCTTTTCATTTTCACGAATTTCTTCGGCACGGACGAGGACGTCATAAGCAATATCGCGTGGCACAACCAGAACACCATCTACATCACCCAGGATAACATCTCCAGGCTTAATAATCACACGGCCAACCTCCAATGGAATCTGATAATGGGTAATTAAACACCGGCCTAGACTTCCATTTGAAGAACGATATTTATAAAACACGGGAAAATCGGCTTCTAAAATCTGATGCGTATCGCGTATACCTCCATCAAGACATGCGGCTTTAATTTTTTTCTTTTTTGCCGTTGCAGTCATAACGCCACCCCAGGAGGTAGATTGTTCGTCGCCACTGCTATCCCATAAAACAAAAGAATCCTCGTGCATAGCATCGAGCATCTGTGTACGAAATTCCATCTCTCCTTTCACAAGCGTATTGGGAGAACTTTTTACTGTAAAAGCAATTCCAGCCACTGTGCGGTATTCTCTCAGCGGTTTGATATGGTTTGGTAAAGCCTGGTTCATAAGGCAAAACTCACGAAGAACATCGTTTATTGCACCTGTATAGAGTTGCTCGAAACGGGTAAGCAGTTCTTTTTCAGGGATCGGGAATTCCGCTTTAGAGATACCCTCGCGCATTTCGATGAGTTTTTCAAGTTTCATCATCCCTACTTCTTTTTTATATTGATCGATGCTCATGGAGTTATGTATTTATTTTGTTAATGCTTACGCTTGTTTGTTATAAGTGGCGGTTTACAAGGCACGCATTGCAAATGCTCGCCAGCTTTCCGCAAATAATTCATTTGCATAATTAATTTAATATGATCAGGCTTTTGTCGGCTATTAAAATGGGGCCATCATAAATGGGAATATTGCGGAAAGTATACCTGGTACCTTTTACTTCCCACTGATCTGCCGGTATTTCATAAATATTGCCTGAGATAATGTCGACGTAGACAGGATTTTGAAAATAGGCATTGGTGAAAGAAAAGGTATAATTCTTCCTGGCTTCGCTGTTATCCGGAATTCCTTCTTTATTCCACAGGGTAAAAATATTGAGTTTGCTGGTTTTGTGTCGGTACCCGTAAATAGCAAAGCTTAAATCGGTGCTTTTCGTAACTGCCACATCTTCTGAATTTGCAGGTATGAATTCGCTGTTATGAGAGTCACGAATGTTTTTAATACGCTGCAATGAATTGTCGAACACAGAAGCTACATTCTGCACAGCAAAATATGCCAGTTTTGGCCGGATAGCCATCTTTGAAGAATCGGACACGATAAGTCCTTTCACATTGAGCCTGCTGATTGGTCCGTATGTATATGCAATATCGATGATAGTAAATACCGACGATTCTAAGTCATGACCCAAATCGCCGAGCATGCGCCGGGTGTTCCATTTTGCCTGGGATAGTTCTGACCAATCGTAATCTCCAATAGCTCCACCCATGCGCGGAGCCGATGGAGCACCATTTTCACCCTGACGTAAGGGCATGGTGGGTGCATATTTTTCAAGTAGCGACTTCAATTTCATTACTTTGGGATAATGCGAATCGGGATTGTACACATAATCATGGTAAGTCATGTTATCAAATAATTTCAACCTGCCCGATTTGTGCAAAGTTTTAAAAAACGCATCGGCATATTCCAGGTCGATATGCCCCAGGGCCAATCCCGATACAATAGCTTTTGGCTGAATTTTCTTAACGATATCGATAGTACGGATATTGAGTGCTGCAGCTTTTTCTGGGGTATTGTAGAAATTATCGCCAAAATTAGGCTCGTTCCATATTTCCCAGTCCTGCACCCTGTCATTATAACGGGTTACCAGTGCGGCAACCCATTTGTCCCATGCTGCCAATGCTTCCTCCGATTCGGGCACTCCGGCCGCAAGGTTAATTCCTCCACCTCCCTTGTAAAATGCATTGCCATAGGAAAATTGTATCCAGGGTTTCAGGCCGCGATTTACGGCATCGTTTACAATATGATCGAGCCAGGCCCAATCGTATTGTCCTTTAATAGTTTCGGTTTTTGACCATCCTGCCTGAAGCCGGATTCTTTTGATGCCAAGTGGATTGAGGTATTCTTTATAACTATCATAGTTGGCAAAATTGCGATCGAGCGTTTCGCAACCGATGAGCCAGTTTGATGATGCAATCTCGCTTGCATT
>JBBQEI010000053.1:0-32564 GCA_038320545.1 Bacteroidales bacterium | reverse complement strand
TCGTTGGCATCTTCATATCCGGCGATAATCTGATAAACACGTTGGGTCGCGATTTCTTCATAGGAATGCTGGACGTAACCCTGATGCCTGTCATCTTCCATACAACTGGTAATGGTTTTGATAAGACCTGTTTGCCGTTCTTCTTCTTTAACAAACAACAATCCTCCATCGGAGGAAATGTCCGTTCCTGTAAAACTAATTTCAACACGCTTATTATCAATGGGTGGCAAATCAAACAAAGGAATCTGGCAAGGTGTAATAACTTTTTGGTCAGCTACCATTTTTTCTGTAAATTTATTTTCTGAAAAGCTCATGGATCTTTTAGGATTAAGCACCTGTAAGATAGTAATATATCTTCGATTTCCCTGGGCTTTTCTTCTTTTTTATAAATTATTCAGGTTAATAAAAGTCTTATAAAGTTGCAGTTGTATTATAAAAATCCAAACGAAGTTTTTCCCCGTAAAACTTGTATGTAAACCTAGTTATAATTAAGGAACCATTTTCTGCTTTTACTCCCTCATGTAACAGGGAATCAATCCAATATTTCTTGAAAAAAAAGGTTTTAGAATTATAATTGTATTCACGAAGTATGCTATCAGAAAGATATTCTCTGTACCCTACGTCTTTTATAGGTTGCATATCTGGCCAATTTCCCATTTCATTGGTTTTCCATTTACCCATGATTGGTGTATATTCATCTTTCTTGCAACCGACAAGAAGAGATTTACTTAGCAAAACAAAAATTAAGTACTTGAAAACACCATAAGTAACAGAAGGTACCATGATATTGGGTTTGGTGAGATTTGGCGAATTGTTATTTTGCAGGTTCCTCAAAGATATGGGTTATTGAGCCAGAAGTTGGACATATCGAACATTTCCATTGTATCATTTCTTCTGCCACATCTACCTTTGAACTAATGCTGCCATGGCAACCTTTTTTATGGCAGCGGATATATGTTGGGGTGAAAGTATCCGGAAGCTTTCCTATTGTATCTTCGATAATCAGGTTCAAAAAACAATTGAATTCCCATGCTGGCTTTGGTAAATCCTTAAACTCCATATTCAATATTTGTGTTATTGCTTCGAAACATTATCCCTGCAAAATAATGTCACTGTCAATGTTGAGTTTCTTATATAATGCACGTGCTATCTCGATAGTAATATCCCTTTTTCCGTTAAGGTATTCACTTATCCTTGATGTGCTTGTATTTAAAAGTTCAGCCAAATCTTTTTGCTTAAGCTTTCTTTCGAACATACGTAGCTCAATAACCTCTTTCAAAGTAGGCATTCCGATAGGATAGTGTTCCTTTTCGTAATTCTCCACAAGATCCGATAAAACGATAAGCTCCTTTAAAAGGGGATTATCTTCCGGCGTTTCATCACTTACCATTTTTAAAAGTTCTTCTATCCTTGCGGTTGCTTTTTTATATTCCGACTCGGTTAACTTTTTCATAACCATCTAATTTTCATTAATTTTGTTAATATTATCATAATCCCTATGGCTCCCCACCCAGCGTATGTATACCCTTTTTATGTTAAAAAGTATCTGAGCTACAATGCGGTAATGATTTCCTTTAATATTAAAAACAAACCTTGAATTACCCACTGAATCAACAGAATTAAAGGTTTTCTTCACATCTAAAAAATTATCCCAACTGGCTTTACTGGTTCTCTTATACCAGTCCTGCAATGCCACTTTGGAGTTGGGGTCACTTTCAAAAAACTCCCTTAATTTTTTAAAAGATATTATATGCATAAAGAAAATGTTACTTTGCAAAGATAATAAATATTACACGACATGTAAATAAATTACATAAAATGTAATTGCAGTTTTCGTTATTTTTTCTTTCTGTTTTTTGTAGATTTTCAATTCAGTTGGGTTTTGTGAGGCTAATAATGTTTTCTACATTGTAGTATAAAGAGTTTATCATTTTCAGCCTTATAAACTAAACGATGTTCAATATCAATTCTTCGTGACCACCATTCAGTTAAATTGCCTTTTAATTGTTCGGGCTGTCCTATGCATTCATAAGGCAATCGTTGACATTGCTTAATTAGGACATTAACCTTTTTGAGTTGTTTTTTATCTGTTTCTTGCCAATACAAATAATCTTCCAAAGCTTGGGACATAAAGATTATTTCAATCATTCCTCAATCAGTTTTTTTGATTGCCCTTTACCCTGCTTATATTCTTCTAATGCTAAGGCGAGACGATTGGCGTTATTGGGATTTGACAAAAGGTGTAATGTTTCTTGCATACTTTCATAATCAGATTTAGCCAGGACAACAACATCATCACTATTGGCTCTGGTCACAAATAATGGAGAATGTGTTTTCGACACAGACTCCATGAAACTCTTTAAATTTTGTCGAAAACTGGTATAAGTTGTTATTTTCATTTTAGTTATGTTTAAACGTTCTGCGATTTGCTTTGAATAATCAAACGTAGTAAAAAAACAACATGTACAGCAATACGTACATGTTGTTTAGGATAAAATTATTTGATTCCTTTTTGTGAATGTGGGTTTAGTGAGATTTGCTGTAAATTTCATGGCACATAAATATGTTTAGTGTCTAAATGTTTCAATATCTTTTTATCAAGTGTCCAGAGGGTCGAGTTAGATTCAATCGTTGCATAAATGATTGCGCAGTCAATTAATCCTACCCCATTATCATAACACTTATTTTCACATGAATACCGGCCAGCATAAAAACCAATTCCACTAATATTAACCTTTGGAAGAATCTCCCATATAGCAATAATTTTGGCCTTTTCATTTTCTCTTGCACCTTGAAGAAGTTCTCCAAAGATAAAATCAAATGCTAAAACATTTTTTTCTCTTAGAGAACTATTTATCTGTAATTTGTACTCTTCGTTTTTCTTAAAATATTCAATCCAAATAGATGTGTCTAAAATGATCATATTTGATTCCTTCTATTAAGTTCCCTTACTTTTTCAGCGGAAAAACCTTCTTGAAATTTTAAAGGTTCCTTTTCTACATCACTAATTAATTCCTCGATCTTTTTTCTATACACATAGTCTTCCAGTGCTATGACTAACCCTTCAGTAATATTTTTACTATGTGAAAGATTAACAACACTTTTTACAAGGTCATCATTTATTATAGCTGTTACTTTCATTTTTGATAATAATTTACGATTTAAAAACAGTACAAATATACGATACGATAATCGTATTTGAAATATTCTTTATTGTTTTTTCTTCCAAAACTTCTTTGATTCTTCTTAAATAGTTTGTTTTACAAGTACCTGTTGGCAGCAATATTATAACTACCTCCTATTATGAGTGGATGAAGTTACACGTTTAGAATAAGTGCCTTTAACAACATTCCATTGACCATATAATTCCCCCTTAACTTATCAGACTTTCACATATCTGCGGGGCTGATTATATCAGATGACTGAATTTTAGCATCTATTTCTGCAAGCTCTTTGACTTTTTGTTCTATTTCTTCTTTTGTGATAATGAAAACAAATACTTCTGCCAATGTATAATGCACATATTCACCCTATGCACTTCTTTGGAGACTATTGGTGCAGCGCCTAAATATCTTGAAGAAGATTCCATTGACTTTAATAGAAAAAATTCTATGATAATTACCTGCCTTATGGAGATATTGCAGTAATGATAATGGCGCAACCAGCCTGTAGGATCTACTAAAAATCAACTTTAAATTTGGGACGTAACAAAGCTGTACTTGTTTGTCCATACCTAATAGCCTCATATCCCGTTCGTTTATCCCACTCATTATCTTAAAATAGGTGTACGATGAGATATTGAATATAATAAACAAGTAGATCTGTTTTTCAGTTATTACTGGCTTCGCAGATAAAATAAACAAACGGTAAGCGATAATAGTGATACAACATTTAGATCAAATCCTCCTTCAGGATTATGATCTAAATGTTTGTAGTATTCTTTTACATTTTCGGTTTATTAAGGTTATCCTAATGCAACATCAAGTACCATCATAGTAGCAAAGCCCAGCATAGCTCCAATTGTTGATAAGTCTGTTTCATTTCCTGTTTGTGATTCAGGGATTAATTCTTCGACCACCACAAAAATCATTGCCCCGGCAGCAAACGATAGTGCATAAGGTAATAATGGTGTTACTGTTAAAACCAGATACGCCCCTAAAACGCCGGCAATAGGCTCAACAATCCCCGATAATTGTCCGTAGTTAAAAGCTTTTAACCTTGAAAATCCTTCTCTCCTTAGTGGGATTGAGACAGCTGCTCCTTCAGGGAAATTTTGTAACCCTATCCCTATTGCGAGGGCAACGGCACCTGCAAGCATACCTGCATCCGGATTGTTTGCCAAAGCACCAAACGCTACACCTACTGCTAATCCTTCAGGAATATTGTGAAGAGTGATGGCAAGAACCAATAAGACGCTTCTTTGCCACTGGGTTTTAATACCTTCTGCTTTATCTACAGCTAACCCCATATGCAAATGAGGAAGAATTTTGTCAATCAATAATAGAAATGCACCACCGGTTAAAAAACCTATCAATGCAGGTATCCATGGAATAGAGCCATTCTGCTCTGCCATTTCAATGGCTGGTTTTAAAAGCGACCAGAAACTGGCAGCAATCATTACTCCAGCTGCAAAACCAAGCATCGAATTGAGAATTTTTTTATTGATGGTTTTAAAGAAGAAAACCATCGATGAGCCCAGGGCAGTTAATAACCACGTAAAAATAGTTGCACCCAGCGCAAGCAAAACAGGATTGTATTCAAGTAACCAATTTAAATTTAAATTCATATTCTTATCTATTTAGTTTTTTCTTTAGAAATATTTATGCTATATCCAATTGATATATAATTCATTTTTTGATTCAGACCAACTCCAACTGAAAAATCAAGTTGCATATTGTCCTTTATCAAATAGGTTATGCCAGAGTCAAAGTTAGAAATCCAGTCATTAAATTCAACGACTTCACCATAAGCTTCAAAATAAGTACCCATCCGTTTTGTTATTCCCAGACCAAGGGCAAAGGAATATGTCAAGTACCCTTTTTCATTGCCAAAGTAGTTATATCCAACATTGTAACCAAGGTCTATAAAATCTCTGATACTGTGCGAAATGGCAAGCTTATTCACTGTTCCAAAATGCTCATTTGTCACACAAATCGCTCCGGTTGGCAATACGAGGTGCGAAATAAATGCTATTTCAGAATTAATGGCAGGATTTTTAAGGATTTGAAATTTTGCACCCAATTCCAAATCACTAAATCCAAAGATATCGTCGGAAGTTTGTTTGTTTTTAATATGCACCAGTTGTTCAACTACTCTTAACTCTATGCTTTTTGTAAGCCCGTACCTCAATAGAGTTGTTGGTATTAGAAGCAGTTGCTCTGAACGGTTTTCGAAATTGTTTTTACCCAATAATATACCACTTTCAA
This sequence comes from Bacteroidales bacterium, assembly GCA_038320545.1. GTDB lineage: Bacteria > Bacteroidota > Bacteroidia > Bacteroidales > JAAUTT01 > JAAUTT01. The sequence goes on along the minus strand of JBBQEI010000053.1, from coordinate 27,138 downwards.
ATTGAAAACTATTTAAAGGAATAGTTGTTGACGATTCAGTTTGGTCAGGCCTGTCTGTTACAATTTCTTGTGCTTTCATTTCAAAAGTGATAGCAATCAAGTTAAATAGTAATATGTTTTTTTTAATCATAAATCTGTTTCTTGGTTTTGTAATATTACACCTAAAGCTCGCAGCTTTAAAATCAATGGGGTATGCGGATTACAGAAGTAGTTTAGGCTCAAATCGTGTTTGCACTTTTAATAGACCAATTAAAGAAATAAAATCTTTGCGTTTAATATCATCTGTTATTTTTAGCAAGAATCCATCGATATTGTCGTTAGTTTCTATTGTCTTATTTTCTGCCATAATTTTTGTATCTATAGAACAACCAAATTATTAAAAGGTTGGTCGATGAATAAATAGTTATTATTATAAAATCACTATTGTCTATCTGTGGTAGTTTTTAGAAGCCTATAATCTCAAAAATTCAATCCATTTGAGAAAACGTAACCGAAATTTACAACTGCTTCAAAAAGCAAGTTTATAGGCAGAATACGTTCGTTTTTCCGAACTAAGATCTTATAAATCAAAGTTTTTACTCACCAACAAACTTATAACAGAAAAGGAAATGAGTATTCAATCAATTTTAAAACAAAGGTAGACTTTACCTGTTATACCTTATATTTTTTTGTAAAATATAGGATTAATCACATCAGGTATGATCTTACACTATAAACCGCATCCCGGATTGTTACACTTTATCAGCAACATAACACTGGTTCGCTATCTGTTAGACCCCGCCGCTCCAAGGCTCACCAACCAATTTCCTCCACAGCCGGATAACTGCCTGTTATTCAGTCCTTACGATAGTGTATGTTGTCAAAATTATTCAAAAGGCAGCACCGAAGAATTACCAAAAAGTATTCTCGTAGATCCAAAACTGTCCAGAGTTGATTTAACAATGGGTTATAACATGCTGGTAATTATTGTAAATTTCCAACCTGGTGGCATGCACCGTTTTTTACATATGCCTATGCATGAAATGCTTGAGCAACCTTTTGATGCTACAATACTATTGGGAAAGGAAATGAAAGAAATTGATGAACTTGGATGGATATGTATTGCAACCATTGCCAATGTCACTGCTTTGCTTGTGAATTACAACTGGAATGGTTTTGGTATCTCTGAGGAACCGTGGACAATTATAATGATTGCTGCCCGGAACAATTATAGTTATTGGGACTCTTTACAGACTATGGAACCCTTTTATCGGATTAGCAGTGATATGGGCATTTATTGGAATAATAATTAAATGACAGGATGATTATCGCTCAATTGTAATATCGGCAATCATTTCTCTTACATTGGTTGGTATTGCAACAATCCTTGAATTCTCAGGAAAATTAAAATCGTCCTAGTCTGTAAAACTGATATCACAATCATAATTTCGGACTTTCCTGTGGTACTTACCGGCGGTCCCCATAATCTTATACCGGTGGTTACAAAGAAATGAGTATTCGAAGAACAGCCAATAGTTTTTGTCAACTAATTTGCCACTCAGTTCCTAATTTTCTTACAAAGATGATTGCTTTTATTTTTTACATTTCAATTATTCTTCAACTATTAAACATTCCACATTCTTATGTAACCATAAAAAGGAGGCTGGTAGGGAAGTTGTAATCTTTTTTGTTAAAAATTTTTCGATTATCGGTTGCTTGTTTTTACCGGAAATTATCAAAATTACTTTTTTCGATTGTAAAATATCGGTCATCCCCAATGTTAATCCATATGTAGGTTTTCGATTCATATTTAAAAACATGGGGTGCTTTTTCGATGCCTCCGAAAGCTCCGCAACATGGCAATTGGGTTGAAGAAAATCGGACGGCTCATTAAACGCTATATGGCCATTCAATCCTAAACCTAAAAAACAAACATCAATCGGACCGTGTTGATTTAAATAGTTTAGAATTCTATTTGCTTCAATTTCCGGAGCTGTAGGATCGCATTGAAATGAAATATAGTTTTCTTCATTTATTTTTAAAGGAGCAACAATATAGTTTCTTAGATATGTTTCGCAGGTATGCGGGTTACAGGATTCAATGCCACACCACTCATCGAGTTTTAATATTCTGAGTTTTGCGGAACTAAACTGTTCTTTTTTTTGAGTTAATTGAATATATGTTTCGGTGGTAGAATTTCCGGAAGCGGTGCAAAGCAATAAATCGGGTTTTTGAAGAATGTCCCGAATTATAATATCTGAAGTATGATTCCCTAGTTCTTTAATTGTTTTGAATTTCAACAGATTCATATTTCCTATTTATTATTAAAAATGAAAAAACAAATGTTATAAAAATAATTCCCGAATTGATTAAAAACATTTTTTGAACATCAAATTTATCTATTAAATACCCGGCCCACCAATTTCCTACAATAGCGCCAATCCCAAAATAGGTAGAAGCAAATAACGATTGTCCGGTGGCCCGCCATTTTACCGGAACAGAAATATTCAGAAATTCGATAGCGGCTATTAAATTGTTTGAAATTAAACTTTTTAACCATTCGGATGCAAGCCCGAGAATCGTCCTCAAACAAATGAAAATAACAAGAAAGACATTATTTCTATCGCAAAACAGATACAAAAAATCAGTTTAAAACCTAATGAAATCAGAATTACCCTTTTGCAGATTTATTTAATTCAATTGATGATTTTTCTGGAAAAGGACAGGAAAATTGATAAATCTGCACTAAACGTTGCTTCAAACCGTCTGGTTAGAATCCAACCGGCAATTCAACTGGCTTTTGGCACAAAAGAATTTATTCCGGAAAAATACGCTGCTAATCTCTGTAATTTGAGCTTATCCACTTTCCGAAAAGAGTTTGGTGAAGTAATGAATATTTCGTTTCCTAAATTTTCTTTACGGTATAGGGTAAAAAAAAGCATCCATAATGCTGGGTAAAACACAAAATTCAATTAAAGACATTGCATTTCACCATGGTTTCTTTGACCTTAGCCACTTTTACCGCGATTTTAAGGATCATTTCGGGGTAACCCCAAAGGAATACCGGAATAATTCTTGCTAATGTTAAGTTAAAGCATAATATGACGTAAATTGCAGATAAAATGGTAAGAGCTAAAGTACACCGAAAGCATTTCACATGTAACCGTAGGTAGTGTTCTAAAAAAAACGAACTAAAGCCATGAAAAATAAAGGGTTGGGTAATACCACCCGAAAAGAACAGCGAATTTGAAGCAAATATGGAACGGGTATTAGATGTATATAAAAGACCTTACAATGCTGATTTTCCGGTTGTTTGTATGGATGAATCTCCAAAACAATTAATTGAAGAAGGGCGACCATCCACTGCGATGAAACCAGGGCAAGAAGCAAGAGAAGATTATGAGTATGTACGCCATGGGGTTGCAAAATATTTATGGCCAATGAACCTCTACAAGGAAAACGTTTTGTGGAAGTTACAGAATTTAAGACCAAAAGAGATTGGGCATTGTTTGTCAAGGTAAAACTGAAAAGACTTTACCCGTCAATTTACAATTAACATTACATTGGTGAAAATTACAAAATACGTTCTTGTTTTAACATTTACATTTCCAACATAGAGGAAAATATTCTGAGAGCAGATGCAATTGTTAAAATTTATAAGATAAGATGGCAGGTAGAGTTGATATTCAAAGCATGGAAATCAATATTTGGGATTGATAATGTCAATCCAATGAAATACGAGCGATTAATATGCCTGTTAAATATTAGGTTATTGCTAATATTAAAAAACTGGGATATGTTCATGCAAAAGCGCTTGCAATTATATATAAAAACAGGAAAGCTGTTAAGCTGTAACAAATGCTTTAAAACGCTTCAGGATAGCTGCAAAGAGCTTAGACATATATTGACAAATAGCAGTAAAAAATTAATGCAATGGTTTGAAGAAACATTCAGATTATTTGATTCACATCATTGGCTTGAAAGGAAGAAAAATAAAATAGGATTAGCCGAAATAATGTCGTTAAATAATTAATATTCAAATAATTATGACTATATTTAAAGAAAAATAGCGAGACACACGCCAAAATATATCTCGCTGAATATTAACCAAATAAAGTTCTTTGATATGGGCAAAATTACAAAAAAGAACCCTGTCCTCCAAAGGAACGGGGCGAAAAATAGTATCAAATACTCATTATCAATACTTTACGATCTTTAGGTTGACGGCTATGCCTTACTGGTTTGATAAAAGGGTACTTACTTTTTGTTTTCTACAATTATGCAACTCCCAATAGTTATCGGGATACGAAGAATATCCTCGTAGAGGATACATAATTGTAGAATAAATAATTACAACCCAAAGCACAACCTCGTAGAGGTTGCATAATAACTTTACCGGACAGTAGTGATTTGATAAAGTTAAAATTGAGTAAATAAAAACCCGTCATCATGTGGTTGTTTATTAAAAAATACCATGAGAATCAAAATTTAATATACCCTGGGAATGGTACACAATAAAATAACTTTGTCTTTTTCAGAAAAGGATGAAAGGCATTTCAGGAAAGAATACTTTTTTGAATCAATTATTCAACTTAGAATAGCATTTGTACTATTAATTTTTCTTTATGGTGCATTCGGATACCTCGATTCACGAATAATTCCGGAATATGCAAAAACGTTCCATATAATCCGCTATGTATTTGTTATTCCAATACTTTCCATCGTATTTCTAATATCTTTCACGGCCATATTTCAGAAAGTATGGCAAGAGTTGTTGCTTATCAGTTTTATTTCGGGCGGGATAGGTATCAGCATTATGACAATGCTTGCACCTCAAAATTATGCATATTATGCCGGGATGATGCTGGTCTTTTCTGCAGGTTATTTTTTTATTAAACTCCGTTTCTTTTTTGCTGCAATTGGAGGTTGGTCTACACTTCTTTTTTACAATATTGGAGCAGTATATTATTCAGATACGCCCATTATATTACTCATTAACAATAATTTCTTTTTTGTAAGTGCAAACCTGATTGGAATGTTTGCAGCTTACAACATTGAGCATTATGCACGGCGCATTTTTATTCTGAGTCAGAAACTTGAAGGAGAAAAATTACTTGTGCTGGAAGTCAACAAAAACCTCGAAAAAATCGTTGACGACCGAACCAAAGAACTACTAAAAGCGAAAGAACAAGCAGAAGAAAGCGACCGTCTTAAATCAGCATTTCTGGCAAACATGAGCCACGAAATCAGAACACCTATGAATGGCATCTTAGGATTTTCTGAATTATTGAAAAAACCTAATTTAACTGGTAATAAGCAACAAGAGTACATCAGAATAATTGAGAGAAGCGGCATCCGCATGCTCAATATCATCAACGATATTATTGATATATCAAAAATAGAGGCTGGTCTGATGAAACTTGATATGAAGGAATCGAATATTAATGAGCAGATCGAATACATTTACACGTTCTTTAAGCCCGAAGCAGAAAGAAAAAAGATAAAACTCCATTGTAAAAACACTTTACCTTCAGCGGAAGCAATCATCAGAACTGACCGCGAGAAGGTATATGCCATACTTACCAATCTGGTAAAAAATGCCATAAAATACAGTGAAAAGGGTTCGATCGATTTTGGTTATAATTTAAAAACTGAAATTAATCCTCCTGAACTGGAGTTCTATGTAAAAGACACCGGAATTGGGATATCAAAAAACAAGCATAAAACTATATTTGAGCGTTTTATCCAGGCTGATGTTGCTGATAAAATGGCTCGCCAGGGAGCTGGTTTGGGTTTGTCCATCTCCAAAGGGTATGTGAAATTGCTTGGTGGTAAAATTTGGGTCGAAAGCGAATTGGGCATGGGTTCAACATTCTATTTCACCTTGCCATACCACATTCTATCGGTTACCGAAACCATTAACAAGGAACCCGTACCTTCAGAAAAAAAGGACAATATACGAAAGCTCAAAATACTGATTGCAGAAGATGATGAAGTATCGGAAATTTTGATTGAAAGTTACATTAAAAAATTTAGCAAAGAAATTTTAAAAGTAAGAACGGGGGTTGAAGCCATTGAAGTTTGCCGTGATAATCCTAACATTGACTTGATTTTGATGGATATTCAGATGCCCGAAATGGGAGGTTACGAAGCCACACAGCAAATCAGGGAATTTAACAAAACGGTTATCATTATAGCACAAACAGGTTATGGTCTGTCGGGAGACAGGAAAATATCATTAGAATCGGGATGCAATGACTATATATCAAAACCTATTAATAAAAAAGAATTATGGGCACTGATACAAAAGTACTTTGGGAAATAATTAAAATTTTCAAGGCATTGCTTTTTACAAAAATGCAATTCATTCTATATAGCCTAAATAAAGTTCTTTTAATTCTCACTAAAGTGAGGGAAAATAAAGTCTCACTGATTTAAATATATTTGCAATAAAATCCGAGATAAACGATGCGTGACTTTAATGCATCAATCATATTAATCGTTAAAATTCAAAAGTTAAGCAACAATGATAATAACAACCAGGCTCAATATACAGGATAAATTGCCGCTCACCTGCACACGCACCGGAACTTGCTGTCATGGGAAACTTGTGTTGCTTAATCCTTGGGAGTTGGTTTGCCTTGCCAGGGAGAAAAAAATTACACCCAGGGAATTTCGCGATCTTTATTGTGAATTTGGGGGGATCCGTTTGCGGTTCGACGGAAAACCAGGATGGAAAAAGCAACAAGCGTGTAGTCAATATACAGAAAATGTTGGTTGCAGCGTACATTCGGGGCGTCCGCTTGCTTGTCGTTTGTATCCGCTTGGGCGTCATATTCAAAGTAATGAAGTTCACTATATGCACCAGGGAACTGAATTTCCTTGTATGGATGGGTGCGCCGACGTTCTTAATTTGCCTCATTTGAGTGTAGGCGAATATCTTAAAGGTCAGGAAGCTGACAATTTCGAAAAGGCCCAGGATGAATATTTGGACCTGATGCAAAATTTAGCTGAAATAGCGCTTGTGCTTCTTCTTGATACGGGCTTAGCCCAATCGGGAGATAAGGAAACATTAACCCTATGGAGAAAAATGGGCAACGAGCTTCCGGAAATATTAGCAGAAAGAATAGGACAGGAGTGGATGGATTGTTTGATGCTTCCGGAAATTACTGGTGATTTAGAGGATCCGGTTTTATTTGTTCGGAAACATAATGATTTGCTCCAATTAAAAGCACAGGAGAAATTTGGGACTTTGCAAACAAATCTGGAATTACATGAAGCTTCTGTTTTAATAATGGGAGTAGCATTGCACCTTGCCCGTGGGTTAGGAGCCGACCCAAAAACGCTTGCTGAACATTGGATTGACACTGCAAAGTGCCATGGGGTGAGCGATCTCGCTTAAAGAATTTCGTTCAAGTGGCATAAATTCAACAAATATGAGAATTGGTAATTTTAGTCCACTATCGTTTCTGAAATTACAGTCTTATTGAACTTAATGATAAAGCTGGTAATGTAAGGGTGTCTTTTAAAGATACTCTTTCGGCCTTAGTTTTATCATCCCAACCGGCATTAATGCCGGAAAATTCATCAATAAATGTACTTAACATTGCCTCGGAACTAAATCCTTCAATTTTTATTTTCACTTCTTCTTTCATAAAATTTGCCACGATAAATTCTTCCCTGCAACCAGTTTTAAATACAAGAACTTCCACTGATAATGGACTGGAACTTTTGGATTGAATTATTTGGGCATCTTTGTTCTTCAGGATATATTTTAAAAGATAAAAAACAGGAAAGATCATCCCGGAGTAAGATTTGAAATTATCAGGCCATCGGGAGGGTAAACTTCCCTGAAAAAAGCCGCGTTCGCCAACAGTTTCATAATAATTTATATCTGAAACACCCGATTCCAACAGATATTTTAAGCTTCCAAGTGTCCACAATGCAGCAAAAGCCGAAAGTTGTCGGGGATCAATCTGGAGTGGCATTATTTCACCTTCAAATTTAGTTTCGTAGTTCTCGACATTGGCATTAAAACGCCTCTTCAAGGTAACCGGGGATATAACAATATCTTTATCATTAAACCGATGGCGAAGACTCTCCACTGTATATTTTTGAGCTTCGATATTTTCAACCAAACTAATATCGTCAATTGCATGTTCCTGAGGATGTATGGAAAAGCTTAAAAAATCAAATTGGTGGGCATCCATTTTGGCCCTGTTCAATTGAGCGAAATTAGCGTTGGTTCCACCACCCAACCGTACTTCCGGAAATTCCTTTCGTAAGCCGGGAACAACTATACGAATCAGCGTATCTGGTGTAACCTGTAACTTTTTATCGAAGATATGGAGCATCAGGATTCGCGGATTGGCTGATTCGGCCCAGGAAATAAACTCCTTTAATTGTTGGCTGGCATCTTTATCGAAGAAAAGAGCCAATTCCATCATAAATCCAAGTTTGTTGGCCTCCGCACAGGCAGTTGTTGCAATATCCTGCCAATTTCTATCAAATAGAAACAGATCAACACGGTAATGATCAAAAGGGATATTTCTGATAAGTTCTATTTCGTTATCTGAAATTGGCTCTGCCCTGGATGTTCTTCCAACCCCAATCCCGGGAAACTTAAATTCCTTATCAGGAAAGGTTTGAATTAAAATAGTTTCATCCCCTTTCTTCTCAACCTTTTTTTCAATGTCAACCTTTAACAGGATACTTTGGAAAACCTTTTCATCTTTCTCAAGCATTACCGGGTATGGCCTATCCAAAGGGGTACAATAGGTTTTATATGAATTATCAGTCCAATTCCTTTGGTCTTCAGTTTCGAAAACATCTCCCGAAAATGTCAGATTAGCAGCGATAAAATCCGAAATCATCCATTTTATTTCTTTTATTTCTTTAAATGGCTGATATGGACTTATATAATAAGGAAAAGTACAGTCCTCAGATGAACCATCACTATGGACAATGTTACATTTTTGACCTCTTATTCCCTCTACCGGATGTAATATGCAAAATCCAATTCTATTCTTTTTAAAGGATGATAAAGCCGTTCCGTCCATTTCAAAACTAAGGGTATTGTCCGCACTTCCTGAAATTTTAAAAACAGCTTTAAAGTCAACACCTTCGTTTTGATACTTACAATTAACTATAATCTTAAAACCACCTTCAAAAGTAATGCATTCGGTTTTTTCAATTTCAGGTTCAATGGTTAGCCAACCTTCTACCCTTAATGCCGGATAAACCATGCGAATAATTTCTATTCCCGAAACCGAAATATACCTTATGGAAGTTTTATCCCAAAATGCCTGAATTTCTCCGGCTTTAATCAAATTCATAAATAAGTCAATCGATTATTTCGAAATAGCTGATTTATCTAACCCAAAAAATCAAAAGGCACATTACGCAACCGCACAATGTCGGCAATTTTAGCTTTGAGGTCGAAGCCTGCAGTGCAGTTTATACTGCATATATTGCAATTACTGCAAGGAAGCGTGGGGAGCTCAAACTCATCTAAAACCTTTCTGCCACCTGATATCTGCCGGTAACCATAAGTATACATATATGCCCTCATCAAATCAGGTACAGGCAGCTTATCGACGCAGGACCTCCGGCATTTTTCACAACCCAAACAATACATGCCGGTTTCATTGTAAGCAAGAGCCAGGTCGTTTTTTTCCTTTGTGGTTAAGTCAATATCATGCATAACAGGTATCAAAGACTCAAAGTCCTCATAGGTTTTGAAAGTTAGAATGGAAGTGTGGACATTTTTATCCTGCAAAACCCATTTGAGTGCGGCTGTTTTATTAACCGGCTTGTTACGTTCTTTGGCCTGATATTCACCGGCAAAAACTTTCATGGCAACTATTCCCAAACCGGCTTTGTTTGCTCTTTCGAGCGCCGGCTTAACAATATTGTCCTGCCTGAAATTGTAACCCACCAGACCTACCTCATAAAAATTACTTTCAATGGCCGTATTGATTAGCTCTACCTGATTGCTATGGGATGAAAAGCCTACAAACTTTGTCTTTCCTTGCTCTTTTGCTTTCCGCAGGCCGTTCAGCATTTCTTCGTTTAATGCTGCCTCCCTGGTTGGAGGCTTATGCAGGTAAAGAATATCCACCGTTTCAACACCCAGACGTTTCAGAGTGATTTCCAATTGTTCCATAAAAGCAGCGGTAGTGGCATCTTTCAGGTATTGCCCGGTTTGCTGATCAGTGGGCAACAAAACTTTTGTAGAAATGATGAAATTGTCGCGACCATATTCGCGAAGCATTTCGCCCACCATGATATCGTTACGGCCATTCTGATATTCCCACGCCGAATCAAAATGCTTAATACCCGATTCGAAAAGTGCCTTAATCAGAGCTTTATTATTTTGCGGGATGATTCCACAACTAACAACAGGTATTTTAATGCCAGTTTTCCCCAGCGTTCGGAGAATGGGCTTTTTCATGCCTTCGACAAATGCTTCACCTTTTAAGGGAATAAAACTTCCCGCAGCTAAGGCAGAACTGATCCTGAGGAATTGTCTCTTATCCATAAGCGCTAAGTGATGGCAAGGATTTGTTCTTTTACATTATCGTCGTCGAACACTTTGCGCCAGTCGTCCCTGATAAATTCTTTAAGACCACGTTGCAGCGCCTTATTGGCAGCATCGGAGAATACTGCTCCCGGTAGTTCATCAAAAAGTACCGCCATTTGAATCCGCAGATGGCCAAGCAGGAAATCACGTGCAGCTTCAGCCGGCACTCCCTTTTTGATAGCTTCGTCCAGTCCCTGCCTGATTACATATACACAGGTTGATGCCAGTGTTTCGACAAGCGCGGGTTCCAGAATTCCCATCTGCCCTACAGTTATTTTATGTGAACGCGAAACCGGTCCGTAGAAGGTACTTGCCAACTCTTCTCCCAGCTTGTAATCCTCGTCCGAACCATGCATAATGGAACAAACGATGGCCTGTTTGGCAGCAACACCGCCAAAATGGTCCTTCATGGCTTCCTCATTGGGTTCCCAGTTAAAAATAGAAGGATGGGTGGGGTGAGTAATAAAATAGGAAATATCGTCACGGTGAAAAAGTTTTCCGGCAAGTGCGGCTGCCGGATCGAGTGTTATAGCCATAGAGCCGGTTTTCATCATGGGAATAATATGGGTTGAAACCTTTCCAAGCGCCACGTCGGGAACTGCAAGAATTACCACGTCGGCTCCGGGAATAACCTGTTCCTGAGATGAGACCTGAATTCCAAACTCTTTTAGTTTATCAATTCCTGCAGGACTAACTTCGAGATAGTACATTTCGTACTTTGAATTTTTCAAGTTTTGGGTAAGACGCATGCCCATCTTACCGCCAGCACCCACTAATACTACTTTAGCCATAATAGAGATTTTTAAGATTTAACAGCTTTCAGGAAAATTTAATTACCTCGTTTTTCTTTGCCGAGTCGTATCCGGCAAATACCAGTTCTACAGTTTTAAGATTATCGTCGCCGGTTGTTTCGGCTACGTTAATCCCAAGCATATCTTCCATGATATTTTTATTACACGAAACTATGCTGGGCGGTTCATTGGTAAGCCTTTCGGTTTGCCACCCGTATTTATCCAATGGTACATTCTCGGTAACTGTCCCTGTTGAGGTTGTAATTTTGATAACCATATCCGGATCCAGCCGGATACTACCTTTGGAACCTTCAATCAACAAAAGGGTTTGCGGAAAAACTTCCCTTTCGAGCAGTGAGCTGAAAGATATTTCCTGGATGCAGGTTACGCCGCTTTTTGTTTTGATTATGGTAGTGGCCACATCTTCGCCCTTTATTGTGGGATTAACCTGCTGGGTGGAACAGTAAAGACTTTCAGCTTCCCCAAAGAAAAATCGCAGTACATCAAACTGGTGCGACCCCTGGTCGGTTAAGGCAAATTGTTCCAACTGAGCCAGAAAGGGTTGTGTTTCGAATAGCGGGAAGGCAGTATTGAAGCCGGTAAGGCAACGAAAAGGTCTTCCAATAACGCCTTGGTCCATCAGTTGTTTAATTCTGCGAAACTGTGGCTGCCAGCGATAATTTTCGTGAACATAGTATTTAACAGCGTTTTCGCGGCACACCTGAACCATTTTGCGGGCGGTGTCCAGATTAGGCGCCATTGGTTTCTGGCAGATAACATTTTTCTTATATGTGGCAGCCAGCTCAACAAAATTGCTGTGCGTATCCACATCGGTGATGATATCGACAAAATCAATTTCCGGATGATTTTGCAGCAGCTTTTCTGCATTGTCGTAATAATGCTGAATATTAAACATTTCAGCCTTTTCCCTGGCCTTTCCAATAGTTCGGTTATACAATGCTACAATTTCCACTTCGGGAAGTTCTGTCCAGCCTCCAATCTGAAATTGCGACCAGAATCCGCAGCCAAAAACTGCTCCTTTTAATTTTTTCATATTGAGTTATTCAATTAATTTGAAAATTGGTATCAGGTAATCCATACTTTCACGGGTCCACTGATCTTCCAGTTGAACCGTACGATCCAAATCCGTTTGAAATGGAGTCCAGAGTTCCAGAATAGCCGATTGGCAGTTTTTATTCTGCATTAAAGTTTCGATAAGAGCAGGAATTTTCAGCATGCCTTTTCCTGCTGGGGTTCCTTCAATTACAAATCCCATTTTATGCGAAACCCTGCGAATGGAGAAATCTTTCAGATGTAAGTTAAAGGTGTAAGGAATCAGTATTTCAGATACATTTTCGAATCCTTCGCCCGCTCCCATGGAATTAACGGAGTCGAGACAAATGCCAACATAGTTACTTCCAACTGACTGGATAATGTATTCAAATTGCCGAGCCTTTAACCTGTCGTGATTTTCGAGCGCCAGTTTGATATTACGATTAGCAAATTCAGGTTCAATATCTTTAATCAATTGAATTATTGAATCCAAATCTGGTTCGTATCCCCGACCATCAATCACCATCCGGAGAATAGGGGAAGCAAGCGCTGTTGCAGTTTTGAGGCAAAGAAGGGTATGATCAACTGTCAAACCTCTACCTCCCATTTCAATGGAAATATTTTTGGAAGATGCATAATTTCTGATCTTATCCAATTCGCTGGCTGGCAGCTTTTCAAGCGGCAAATTATCAGCATATTGAACAAGGCCCACACCCAATGCATGGGCTTTATCCAGCAAGCCGAAAGCAGACAAAGGCTTTTCAGGCATTTGCCCCGGAACACCTATTGCCCATGTATAACTATAAGTTGAAATACCTAATCGCATCTTATTTTAATGTTGGCGAACCAGGAGCAGGATATTTTTTTGAAGCATCGTCCAGAACCAAAATCCAGTCGAGATTTTCACCGGGATCGGGCGGAATAAAGGTGCGTGTTCCCGTATTTGTAAAGTTTCCTATTCTCAAGGACTTTCCGTTACGCGGGTTATACCACCAGGCAACAACATCTTTCCCTTTGATCACATCCATCCTTACCGGGAATTTGCGTCCTACCGGAGCGTATACCATTGCATATGTTCCGTTCTGGTCGCGGGTTGCTACAAACCTATAAGCACCTGCGCCCGGAACCGAGGTAGTAACAATATCAGGAACAATAATGGTGCTGTCGGGTATTCTGGTAAAATAAGGTCTTGATTCCATGAGTAAACGGCCATACATCATTTGTCCGGCACCCGGCTGGTCAATTGCCTCATACCATGGCATAAGCGGACGGTTGATTGGCTCGCGATTGGGTGCCCACATCTGCCACACGGAATGATGCCCATAAGTATGACCGCATGCTCCGCTGAACAAATCCCAATATAAAGGCTTACGAACATCGGCAGCAATAGAATGTCCGTTTTTGTCGGAATTAAAATTAATCGGATGGTCCTCGTATATTGGCTCGGCATCAATAACCGGCTTGACAGGTTGAAGGTTGTAATCATTCAGTGTCTGAAAATACCGTTCGGTGTAGCTTAGGCTATGGCCATTCTGGCGCATATTGAAATCGAGCCACTCATCATTATGGAAATTCTGAGACGAGCCCTGTCCTCCCTGTGGATGTACCGTAATCAGATGCGAACCTCCGTCACCAAGTTTCAGCCCTTTTGCCATCGCACGGATTATCTGGTAATGCACTTCTTCTTCGATAGGTCGATCGCCTCCCAATATCCAGATAATGTTCGGATAATTTTTATAACGTTCTCCTAAATATTTACCATAGGCTTCGGCATTTTCAGGGTTGAAAATGACAGGACCATTTCCCCATTTCTTATTCCATTTATCGCCCCAGGTTGGTAACAATCCAATGAAAATTCCTTTTTCGGCAGCTTTTTTAATTACCCAGTCCAAATGCTTGAAATAAGCATCATTTGGCTTAAGCGGATCGTTGTCGATCAAAGGTTTATTACCTTCGGCATTGGGCGTATTTAATCCATCCAGTTCGGCCAGTGCAACTGCCTGAATAACCGTATACCCTTTCGACCGGCGATTTTCAAGATATTTCTCAGTTTCGGCTTTGTTCAACCGGTGAAATAGCTCCCAGCCGGTATCGCCCAGGTAAAAAAACGGAGTTCCATCTTCAAACTGAAGAAAATGCTTATTATCCGAAACTTTAAGTTTGCCATGTTTGAGATCAACCGATGGTCCCTGCCACGGTTTTTGCTGTGCCTGTGTTGACATAAAAAGCAAGCCCAGCGCAATGGTTAATATATTTTTAATCATAATATTGGTTAAGTTAAACGTGAATTAATAATTAGTCCAAGACCTATCAAATAGCAGATAAACATAAGTGTTATCAATACATTGGTACCTTTGGGAGCGTCCTTAAATTCCTTCCACACAAATATTCCCCAAATTGCTGCTACAACAGGAGCTGAGTTGCTTAACCCATAGGATATTGCTGGACTCGCAGCCCCAACAGCCATAAAACTTACTGAATTACCAAGACACCAGATGGCGCCTCCCAACATTCCAATCAGGTGTATTTTAAAACTCCCTTTGAAATAAGATGAAATCTTAACGGGTTCGCCCTGGACAGGTTTGGCCATAAAAACAGGGTTGAAAATAAAAGTGCATACCAAAGCGCCAAAGGAGAAAAATACAACAGCAGTGTAGGAACTGATTTTCCCTGCATCGGCTGGTGAAAAGTCGGTTGCCAGGGACGAAGCCACAAACCTGTAGAAAAAAGCTATGCACAAACCCGCCAACACCGAAAGTAATATTCCTTTAAAGGTTGGTTTTTGTTGTTTTAGCGCCAATTTTTTATACGATTGCATACTTAACAGTATGGCGACAATAATAAAGGCAGTTCCTCCAAATAAGAAATAAGGGTTGCCTTCGGGCTTTCCAATGTAGTTGATATAAATTCCCAGAATCCATCCAATACCTCCACCAATCGGAAAGGCAACCGACATCCCGGCAATTGAAATGGCAGCTACCAGCAACAATGTTCCCAAATTCCATATGGCTCCACCAATGGCTGCGGAAAGCAGGTTTTTGCCATCGGCTTGAGCGAGGTCGGGCAAGAAACTGCGACCATCATTTCCAAGACTTCCGAAAGTAAAGGCCATTAAAAGAGCAAAAAGGACAATTCCCAACGAAAAATCCCAGTAAAAAAGTTCGAACCTCCAGGTTTTTCCTGTCAGATTTTGTGTGTTTTGCCACGAGCCCCAGCAAATCATTGCCAATGCACAGAGAAAAACAGCAAAGGTGTAGTTTTGTACAAGTACCATAAAATAAGTGTTAGTAATTATAAAATGTTTGGTAATTTATAAAAGCTGTTATGTACTGTTATGGCTCAAATATACGAATTTTAGGAAAAAACAAAGAAATATGTTGATAAAAGATTTAAGTAGTTAGTAGTTAGTAGTTAGTAATGCGTATTAAGGGTTAAACACTTTATTTTGGCAAAATTATCGCCTGACCCGTTTTTCAGGCTGAAAGCCTGAGACAGCAAAGGACAGGGCAACGCCCTGTGGTAAGGAATTACCATTTGTTTTTGCAGGCTGTATGCCTGCGATATGGGTTTATACCCACCTGTTCGATACCGGTTTTTGTCCCAACCTTTCAGGCTGAACGGAAGAGGGGAGCCTTTAGAGCCTTGGGTTTCACCCAAGGTTATGATGTCTCAGGCTTTCAGCCTGAAGAATACGAGTTAGGTACTAGGATCCAAAATGCATATTTTAATCGTTTTACTCTTAATTCGCATTAGTAGTTAGTAGTTATTTCATGTAAAAAAAATCGCATATATCAGACGGAAATTTTCCTTTAATGCCGTCCCTACAAGACTTGGAAATACCTTTTCATAATATATCCTGCCATAAATTCGTTCCTGTGAAAAGAAAAACTGTTTAAGAAAACCGTATGATGAAAATACCTTATAAAGACTTGCGTGGTATCATCCGGCAAGGATTTTCTATTTTGATTTTATTTTTGGTAAGAATGAGATTTGCAGCGGTTTCTCCCATCTTCCTGAAGTCGGTTGAAATTACCGTAATACCCCCGGCCAGGACCTCTTTGAGTGGAGTTTCGTCGTATGAAATAACGCCGATGTTTTTACCGAATTTCAAACCCTTATCGTGCGACGCTTTAATCAATTCAACCAGGTCGTTATCAGTGAAAACCAAAAATGCATCGCCTGGTTCGATGGAATGAATAATAATATTATCGATAAAACCATATTCCACCTTCTGCTCCAGCGCATATTGCTTGAACCCTGAAATTAGTCCGTCGGGAATAAACTGGAAGTCATGATTTATCACCATGAACAGTCGTTTATACTTCTTTATAAGCTTGTGCCCTGCTTCCAAGGATTGATAAATATCCTTATGAAAATTCTGGAAAACCGCTGCCACATTCTTTTTCAGGGCCGGTATGTCGTTGTCGATCAGCAAAACTCTGTCGAGAGGCAGTCGGCTGACAATTTCTGAAACATCCTCGTTAAAATGAGGCATTATAACATAATACGAATAATTGCCGGAATTACTTGTAATAAGATTTTCGAATAACTGCCTGTTATAATGATGGAAGTAAATGTCTATGGTGCTATTTGGTCCCAGGTGTTTTTCAAGAGAACGATAAAGGATCGCTTTATATCCGTTCATAACATCAAAAAGCATGAAAACACGAAGAAAACGGGGGCTCGTTACATTCGAAATATAATATCCCTTTCCATGCTGAGGAGCAATAATACCACGCGATTGCAATTCGTTGTATGCACTGATAAGCGTATCGCGCGAAATACCCAGTTTTTTATATGCTTCGTTAATAGAAGGAAGCTTTTCTCCAAGCTTAATTCTCCCGGTATCAATCAAATCAATAATCGATTCCGTTAGCTGGATATACTTGGGTATATTAGAATTATCGTCTATTGTAATTTTCGAAAGCATCAGTTTAACAATTCAGCCGCACTAAAGTACTACAAGAAAAGTTTATAAAAAAACTAGGAGAATTACTTTTGAATAGTCTGTTATGAGTTCTGAAGGTGCAGTAATGTAAACCGCAATTAAATTTCATTAAGCTTTCAGCAAATAATTATTCATTTGAGATAAGTTCATCAAAATACCCGACAAGGTGGAGGCGAAAGAACAGCACAACCTTTACAACAATGACTATACACCACGTTACAGATGGTATCACAAAATGGTGTTTATCCCCAAAGAACTGAAAGGGCCAGGAAGTATGTAACCCAGGTTTACATGAATTAATGTTTCGAAAGCCATCAGGTATGGAGCTGAAAACGATATGAAAAAGGTGTGAAAGCCATTAGCGACGAGCACTCACCTGAAATGAAAAAACAATGTTCCCAATGCCGTAAGTTGTGAGTCGAAAGTGCGTAAGCAGAATGAATATTAGATATTGAGTAATAGAGAAGGTATCCTAAAGGATTATATTTTAAATTCAACGCCTATTTCTGTTCCTTCGCCACGCTTTGAATAAAAATTTAATAAGTGATTCAGGCATCATATTATGAGCCACCCGTCGCAATTCCCGAATGGATTGATCGAGTAAGGTAATGGCATGGTCAAAAATATTTACCTGTTCGTTTGAAATCATGATACCATACGCCTCAAAATATGACAGTGTTGATTATTACATGTCTTGTACCCGAAACTACAATAAGACAGCACGAACAGCCGGTAAGGTGGGTTTATTTGCTGTCAGGATTTATAGTTTCCGCCTCTTTATTAATACAATTTTCCTCCTTATTTTTTGTATTTTTAGCAGCTAACAACGGGTTAAATGAAAGACGGCGCAAAAAACAGCATTTTGTTAAAAAGAGAATTGGGTCTGTTTACAATTACCTTACTGGTTGTGGGTTTGCTTGTAGGAAGTGGGGTGTTCAAAAAAATCATCCCCATGGCGCAGACCGGATTGGGTGAATTTTCAATTCTCATGGCATGGGCTGTTGCTGGAATTATCAGTTTATTCGGTGCATTTTCCGTTGGCGGCTTAGCTTCGTTAACTGATGAATCTGGCGGTACTTATGAGTATTTTCGATTATCTTTTGGAAATTTCATTGCGTTTTTGTCGGGATGGTCCGATTTTATTATTATTGGCACTGGAGCAAGTGCAGCCATGGCTTTTCTTTTTGCTCAAACAGTAAATGCCATTGTACCTTTGCCAAACCCTCTGCAATCGTGGGAAAATATTTCCATTGCAGGGTTTATATTTCCTTTTGCCAATTCGGGTATTAAAATCATCGGTATTGCTGCAATTGTTCTTTTTACGGGCGTAAACAGCCTGGGTACCAGAAAAAGCGGTATCATCAACAATATTATTACCCTGACCAAAATTTCCGGAATATTGTTGATTATCATTCTGGGACTCATTTATACAAACCCAGCAGTTACAGCAACAAAAGAGGTCGACTCCCTGATTAACCCTCAGGACGGATTGCCTTACCTGAGCGCTTTTTTAACAGCCATGCTGGCAGCGCTCTGGGCTTACGAAGGTTGGGTTTTTGCGGCAAATATATCGGGTGAAATCAGGAACCCCAAACGGAATGTTCCCCTGGCTCTGGCCTTTGGAATCATGATCACCATGGCACTTTACATACTGATTAACTTTGTTTATATGCACATTATTCCATTGGATACCCTCCGTGCTGTTGGAGAAAATGAAATTGGAGCCGTGTTGATTGCCGAAAAACTTCTGGGAAATTATGGCAGTATTCTGTTGCTGATATTAATCGGAATATGCGTAATGGGAGCCCTTAACAGCAATATTATCAGCCTTCCGCGCAAATATTTCCGGATGGCACAAGAAGGTTATTTCTTCAAAAAGGCCGGAAATGTTCATCCCCGTTACAGAACACCTGTTAATGCGTTACTGTATAGTATGTTTTGGAGTTGTCTTTTGCTAATATCGGGATCATTCGACATGCTTTCGGACATGGTTATATTTACCGGATTTGTTTTTTATGCCCTGCTTTGCATTGCCCTCATCAAACTTAAACGAAATGGTACGATAAAGACGAAGGTTACCGGCTATCCTTTTGCTCCTTATGTTTTCCTAGTGTTTTCAGCTGCTTTAACCATCAACACAATAATGGTAATGCCAAAACAATCCTTACTTGGAATGCTCCTTATTTTAAGCGGAATACCGTTTTATTATTTCTTTAAAAAAAGAGAATCAGGCGAAAATAAGAATTAGAAGAATTTTCGAAGGAAAAATACTGCCGCGTCGTTATGCCAATATCTGGATAAAGAGTGAAGGAAAATGGCGACTTACTGTGCGACATGCAAATAATATATGCATGAACATGAATGAAAAAAATAAACTGAATTATATAATATTTTCAATATTCTTGTTCTGATAAAAGCAGTATTTGTTGTTAAGAAAAAACCGGTTTTAGCCGGTTTTATTTCTTTTCTTTTTTGTTCATTTCCTTTATTCCATACTTGGATAATAATTCCTTTAAATGTGCGTAATTTTTTGCTTTAAAAGCATATCCCGAATTTTCCCATAAAGTGTAAATTGTTTTTTCGAAAGTATCGACAGTTGTAAGAAGATCTTCAACACTAATCCGTTCCTTATCAAACAATAATTTCGAAATTTCTTCTTTCTTGGCGAATTTCTTTTCTATGATGGTTCCTTTGATCTTTTGTTTAATTGCTAATTCAATTGAAACCTCATTTCCGTCTTCACCAACAAAGATTATTTCTGTTTGGTCATCCGTACTTAATATTTCTGCTAATTGGTCAATAATTGATTTTTCCATCTCGGATAAATTTTGAATATTAGTGATTAAGTTTAACTATTTATTTATGCAAAAATGAGAAATAATTTTAAAAAAATGGTAAGAAAAGATTAAAAATTACATTATCAAGATTAACATCTGTCTTGGCTCTTGGTCATAAAAACAGAACCAAGTATCAAGACGTTTTTCAGTCATGGCTCTTGGTCTCGATCCCGATCCGGGACTATCGGGACTATCGGGATTGGTTCTTGGCTCTTAAATTTAGTAATTTTCTTCGCGCATCTGCAGTTTCAGAAAAACTGTCACTCAATGGGGCTTTATTTGATGGTTGTCCCACTGATTTTGAAAGCAACCCATACAATTTAAACTGGCAATTGCGCTCCAACGATGGGTTACTGGCAATTTCGGAAATGCAATATTCAACAAATATTAATATGCTTCCGGGTACCTACAAATTGGGGACATATAGCCACAAACTCTGGTTCGATAAGTTGATTGTTGAAAACAATGATTTACTTTGTACGCAGAATTTCGGGTATTATATAATTGCAGATCAAATGTTATGGCAGGCAGATCAAAGAAATATCAATTCGTTTGTGCAATTTGGTATCAGCCCTGAAAAATATAATGAAAATTATTTTTATATGGGAACTGGTGTTAATTATAACGGTTTATTTCAAAAAAACGGGAGCGATGTTCTGGGAATAGCCATCGCTATTGCTGGAATCAAAGGCAATACCAAAAATGAATCTACCCTGGAGCTTACCTACAAAACTGAGCTTACAAATTATTTTTTTATTCAACCTGACATTCAATATGTTTTTAATCCGGCTGGTTATGGAGAAAAACTTGCAAATTGTCTGGAAGGCACTTTGCGTTTCGGTTTATTCTTTTAAATGATATTGAGAATTGCTTAATATTCTCATCCTATATGCGTTCATTGCTGTTATACCTAATTTTTTTAACATTCTGTAATTTACAATTGCACCAACAGGAGCACCTATAACCGGAATCAATTGGGCCATTTTTGCCAGATCAATATAATCTCTGTATTCCTGCTGGAAATTTCTCCAGTCGAACTGGTTTATATCATTTGGAAGTTCTTTGCTTTTCTTATCCCAATCGGTCATTTTAAGATAAATTTTTTTTCTGTGAAAATCGCTCGAAAATGCCAGCTCAAAAATATGCAGTATATATAACCTTTCCTTATAATCCTTAATATTGAAACCGTAGATGGAAGCAATATCAAAAAGTAATTTAATTTTAATGCCTATTAAAACCGGAAAATCGACAAGTCCTAATAAGAAGCCACCAGCGCCTGTGATGCCACCTTCAACAGCAGCAGCAGTTCTGTAAAATTCAATTCTTTTCAAAACAGTTGCTTCGCATAATTCCTGCGAATTTTCCGAAGAAGGTTTTAGGGTTGTATGTTTGGCGCCAAACAATACTGCACGTATCATTTGTTTTAATGTTGCAGTTATTGCCGAATGTACTTTCTCCGGAATCCAGTTGTTGATCCGTGTTTGTACTTTTTTCGATAATTGGTTCAAAAGAGATGGGTTACGAAGCATTTTCCTTTGCCAACTTGCAAGTTCTGAATATATGTCTTTATCGTATT
The DNA here is from genome assembly GCA_038320545.1 of Bacteroidales bacterium. GTDB lineage: Bacteria > Bacteroidota > Bacteroidia > Bacteroidales > JAAUTT01 > JAAUTT01. The sequence continues at coordinate 5,372 of JBBQEI010000053.1, read as the reverse complement.
GATTCATGGAAGAGTGTTCCTTATATTCAAACCGGTGCATTTTTAAAATTGTTTTAATGAAAATTTATAATAAAACTCGTAAATAAGCCGCTTGTTCAATCCGGAAAACGATTCAACGGGGCTTTCGGACAATTAATTTTAAAATATTACTCAATGTCGTTTAGTTTAGGAATTTAATAATTAATATACCCTTCGACTCAGCTCAGTGTGACAATATACCAGTTTGTTAGGCTGAGCGGAGTTGAAGCCTACTTTTTAATTAAACGACATTAAATTATTACTCCTAAATATTTGGTAAAAAACCGATTATATAGATTAGGCAAGCAAATGGAAACAGAAAAACTAAAGGCATATTTTTTTGTTCTATGAAGAAGTCAATTTTAACAATTTACACATACAATTTATGATCGTCCATGTTATCGATGGAACTTATGAACTATTCCGCCACTTCTATGGCCAGCGCAGATTCAATAAGGGAAAAGACAAGCCCTTCGGAGCCACCGTTGGTGTGCTGAACGGAGTATTGCAGATGATTGAAGATGGTGCAACCCACATAGGTGTAGCGACCGATCACGTTATCGAATCATTTCGCAATAAGATGTGGCCAACTTATAAAACAGGAGAAGGAATAGAGCCGGCTCTACTGGCACAATTTCATCCGTTGGAAGAAGCATTGGCATCCATGGGTGTCGTTGTATGGCCGATGACAGAGCTTGAAGCAGACGATGCCCTGGCCTCTGCAGCGCACCTGGCTGCGGACGATCCACGGGTTAATAAAGTGTGCATCTGGACTCCGGATAAGGATCTTGCCCAATGCGTAAAAGAAGATCGGGTTGTGCAGATGGATCGCAGAGCCAATGCGATGAGAGGTGCAAATGAGATACACAAAAAGTTTGGCGTGAGTCCGGCTCTCATCCCTGATTTTCTGGCGCTTGTAGGCGACAGTGCGGATGGATATCCGGGTATTCCGGGTATCGGTAAGACTGGAGCTGCCCGATTACTGAATGAGTTCGGTCCAATCGAAGCTTTCCCGGATAAGCTACTGCTGGAACAACGTGAAAAGGCATTGTTGTTCAAACGACTCGCAACTTTAAGAACCGATGCACTGTTATATACCGATGTCGATCAACTGCTATGGCAAGGGCCTACGCCAGATTTTGCCCGGCTAACTGCAGAAATTGGCGAGCCACGATTACTCGAACGTGCAAATAAAGTATTTGCAAAAATTGGTCAAGCCACTTAATTGGTATTTGTATGATTTCCATTGCGACCCCAGCAGGGGTCGAACAGCTTACTAATCATCATTTCTATAAATATGTGACCTCCCTAAGGTTTGAGTTCCGGGGAAAGAAGGAAAATGCAAATTAACTTTAAATCAAACAAAACTATAGAAAACAAGGTTTTTGTTACGTCTTTCTTGTGTAAGAAAAACTGGCCGGATCAAACCTTAAGTAAACCACGAAACCCTCTGGCAGCATAGTACGATTCTGCACCGTTATGATATATAAACACTTTGCCATAACGAAAATCGGCAAAGATGGCTCCCCCTAATTTTCGAATATCATCAGGTGTTTTTATCCAGCTCGATGTTTTGGTATCAAAATTTCCAAGTTTCTGCAGCTCCCGGTATTGCTCTTCGGTTAAAATTTCAATACCCATGTCAGAAGCCATATCAACAGCATTATTTTCAGGTTTATTCTCTTTCCTTGACTCCAGCCCTTTACGGTCGTAACAAAAACTTCTGCGGCCTTTGGGACTATCTTCTGAACAATCGTAGAAAATATATTCGCCGGTCTTATTATCATTGCCAATGGTATCAGGTTCACCGTAAGTCCTTTCCATCTCATTGAGCGACCAAAGTTTTTCCGGATTTGTTTCCAGCTTTGCTTGTACTTCAGACCATTTAAGACTTTTATGACGGTTCATGTTTTTCTCAAATCGGTCCTTCAATGATTTGAGTAATTCTTCACGCCGTTCGGGTAACAACTCCTTTTTATTGCTATTCATGTTGCTCATAATTAATTACCTGTATTTTTAAAAAGCTCACTAAACGTTACCTAAAACACATTAGTATGCTATTCTGTTTTCGATGTGTGTTCGGTCGTTATTATAAAATCTAATTTCTATGTTTTATTAATTACTTGATTGCTTTTGCCCATTCCTTAACTTTCCTGGAAAGCTTTTTAAATTCATCATCCTCAGCTTTGCCAATAATTTTAGGCATTTTAAAAGAATGATCGGCTCCTTCAATAATGTAAGAGTGGCTATATTTTCCAGTTTTGCAATAATGGGTTTTAAAAGAGTCAGTTCGGCCAACTTATCTTTGGTTCCCCTGTAAAAAAAGCATGGATGTTTTTACCAAAGAAAGATGTTCTGCTCTTTTCAAGCGATGGTTTATCGGGAGGATGAAATGGAAAACCAAAAAATACAATACTTTTTATACCATTCAGAAGTTCCTTTGAAGCAGCCATGGAAGTCATCCTTCCGCTCATCGATTTTCCCCCTGCCAAAATGGGGATATCTTTTGAGTATTCTTTTGCTGCTTTTTTGTTACTCAGAGTTTCACAGAGGAGACACAGAGAACCACAGAGTCATAAAGCAATTTGTCATTCTCTTTTGATTTCAGTTAAAATTACACAGAATTTCACAGAGGTTGCAACAGAGAGCCAAAGAATCGTTTGTTCACTATCTGAACTAAATCCCATTGCTCTTTACATTTCTTTTTAACGTCTTTGGTTTTGTCTTCTTTCTTCCATATTACGTTTCGAACCTGTTATACTATCTTGTTGCTGGCGGTTCTCATTTCTGCGGACTGATGGCGGTGGAGTTGTTGTCGTTGTGCTTCTTGTTTGTTGTTGAACCTCTCCATTGCTTGTTCCGGTTCCGGTGCCTCTGCCGGTTGATGTACTCTGTCGTCTGGAACTGATCCCCGAAGGATTCTCCTGTTTGGGCTGTTTCATTTCAGGTGTCACTTTTACAGGTTTGCCAACTCTTCTGTTGCTATAATCCGATGATCGATTCGCGGGTGTTGTGCCTGTATTTACTTCCGGAGAAGAAGAATTGACGGTTTCATTTCTGCGTGTTCTGACAGATGGAGAGCTGTAAACAGGATTTCGGTCATTTTCGTTATAACCTCTTACACGCCCTTGATTCTGATTGCCATACATGCTGCGATAGTAATAACGTGGATAACTGGAGACATAATTCTGATGATATCTCCAGGGTTCGTAAACCCTTCTGTCGAGCATAACTTCGTAACCATTATACAAATCATAATCCCGGTAAATTAGGGGCAGGTCTCTCGAACTTATCCATTGTCCCTGATTCAGATAAATAAAGCTTCGATCCCTTACATCATAATAAGTTTCAATATCGGGTAAATAGTAATATCTAACTCCGGGCTCATAGGCAGGAGCCCAATCAGGCGATGAATACTGATTACCTGCAGTGGAAGGTGATGTAGAAGAGCATCCTGTAAACAGGACCATGGTAATGCCAAGAATTATTATGCTGAGTGAGCTTATTATTGTTTTCATATCTATTATTATTGGAATATGAAACAAAGTTCGGGTAATATTTTTAAACTACTGTTACAAAACTCTTAGATAAGATTGTAAGATTTACGGGTTTTACTGTACATTAATCCTGAATAAGAGTTTATTGAATATTCCGGAATTTTTGGTTTAGCAGTTAATTCAAAATAGTTCAGGCAACCTATAAAATATTCCCGGGAATTATTTTTACTGCTTATCCCTTTCAAGCAAGTGCTTTCTGGAAACTAATTAAAAGTTAACCAAAGTTCGACATAAAGATAATAACAACACTTGCCCGAAATGGATAAGCAGTTTATTTTTTTAAAAGTTTTAATTCGCTTGGCTAATGAGCAATTTAATAATAGAATTGTTCTATTATAAGAAAGATTCTATTATGGAAAGGTATTCACGGATCAAAGAGAAAATATCGGGTAAGGGATTAAAAGTTACTCCACAAAGAGTGGCCGTTTTTGAAGCGGTAATGAATCTCAATCATCCATCAGCCGATCAGATTAAGGAATATGTCAAACAAAATCATCCGGGAATTTCTACCGGGGCAGTTTATAATATCCTGGAATCATTTGCAGAAAAAGAATTACTTAACCGTGTAAAAACAGGGAAAGGAGTGATGCGTTATGATGCCATCCTAGAAAAGCACCACCATTTATATTGTGAGGAATGTGACAAGATAGCCGATTACAACGATCAGGAACTGGATGCTTTACTCGAAAATTATTTTAATTCAAAATCGATTGACAACTTTTTAGTAAAGGATATTAAGCTTCAAATAGTTGGAATATTTAAACACGAATAATAAATTATCATTTTAACTTTAATTAAATTATGGAAACAATTCAAAATGCCATCGCTCTCCCAAGAATCGGAGAAGCCGCCCCTGAATTTAAAGCTGTGACCACACAAGGTCCAATCAATTTCCCTTTCGATTACAAAGGAAACTGGGTAATCCTTTTTAGTCATCCGGCTGATTTTACACCTGTATGCACTTCAGAGTTCATGACATTTGCGAGTATGGAAGGAAAGTTTGCCGATGTTAACTGTAAGCTTGTTGGATTATCAGTTGACGGCCTTTATAGTCATATTGCATGGTTGCGGACAATCAAAGAAAAGATTGAATACAAAGGAATGAAGGATGTTGAAGTGAAATTTCCACTTATTGAAGACATTACCATGGAAGTGGCAAAAATGTATGGAATGATACAACCTGGCGAGAGCAATACAAAAGCGGTTCGCGCCGTGTTTTTTATCGATCCCAAAGGAGTGATCCGTGCTATGATTTATTATCCGTTAAGCCTCGGACGCAATTTCGATGAACTGTACAGGGTAATTGTAGCTTTGCAGACAGCCGATAAGTTTGGAGTTGCCATGCCGGCCGATTGGCACCCGGGAGATGCAGTGATCGTGCCTCCGGCAGGTTCATGCGGAGTTGCTAAAGAACGTATGGAAAGTAAAAATGGAATGAAATGTTACGATTGGTTTTTCTGTACCAAAGAAATTCCTGAAAAGGAAGTTTGGGATGAAATTCGAAAAAATTAAGGGTTTTCACATGATTGTGGTATTTAAACAGTCAATTGTGTTTTTTCGAAACATGAAGCTATTTATTTTGAGCCTGTCCTTTTTCAATAAGGATAGGCTTTTTATTATTTAACACAAACAAATATGAAAGATAAAAGTATTGAATTGAATAATTCATAAACCCAATTTCTAATTTATTTGGGACAAATATCGCCTAGTCCAGCCGCTAATTTTTATTTTGTGTGCATAATTTTATCGGATTTTGAATAATGCGAATTAAGGGTTAAACACTATTTTGGCAAAATT
>JBBQEI010000052.1:0-32916 GCA_038320545.1 Bacteroidales bacterium | reverse complement strand
AAGAATGATCTTTATATAGAAGATTCTGAACGTGATAATATTACTTTAGATGAATTAAATCAAGAATTAGGAATTTTTCAATTAAGAAAAAAAGATGGTTCAGTAATTTGGGTTGAAGATCATGGATGGTATTCTTTTGATGAATCGGGTGAAATTACTTATCATGAAGGTATAATGCGCGATGTCACAGAAAGAATACAGAAAGAAGAAGAACTAATTAAGGCCAAAGAAAAGGCCGAAGAAAGCGAAGAAAAATATAAGCAGATATTTGATAATACGTTTGACATAATGTCTATTTATGAAGTAACGGAAGATAATAGATATAAAGTAATCACTTTCAATCATGCTGAAGCAGCACTAATTGGGAACTTAGAAAATTTTCAAAACAAGTATATTGATGAATGTATTCCGTCTGAATTGTACAATCAATTTACGCAAAATTATGAAAGATGTATTAAAGAAGGCAGACGAATTGAATATGAAGAACATATATCTTTTTTAAATATTAATAAGACATTTTATACTCAATTAATACCGTTAAAAAATGCTGAGGGAAGAGTTCATCGTATAATTGTAATTTCAAGAGATATTACAGAAAATAAAATTTTGGATACACAATTAACAAGGCAAAATGAGGAGTTGAAATTGCTCAATTATAATTTAACTATTGCCAAAGAACACGCCGAAGAAAGCGACCGCCTCAAAACCGCTTTTCTCCAAAACATGAGCCACGAAATACGTACACCCATGAATGCAATCATGGGATTTTCCGAACTATTGGTTGATAACTACAACAACAAACCTAAACTAGAACAATTTTCAGGGATAATAAACCAACGTTGTAACGACTTACTCGATATAATAAACGACTTACTCGATATTGCTAAAATTGAATCAGGTCAATTGCAAGTAACAATTGAAAATTGCGATATCGCTAATTTATTTTCCGAACTCAAAATGTTTTTCACGGAGTATCAGGCACGAATGAATAAACAACATATTTCATTCGATATACTGTCACATTGCAATTTGCTAGGCGTAACCATATCTACCGATAAAGTTAAACTTAGACAGATATTAATAAATCTGTTGAGCAACGCGTTTAAATTCACTTCTAAGGGCAAAATTGAAGGTGGTTGCAAAGTTGATGAAAATCAGCAATTAATATTTTATGTTTCCGATACGGGAATTGGTATTCCTCAGGATAAGAACGATTACATCTTTGAGCGCTTTTCGCAACTCGAAAAAACCGAATCGCGATTATATGGTGGCACAGGTTTAGGATTACCAATTGTTAAAGGATTGGTTGACTTATTAGGCGGTAAAATATGGATGGTTTCTGAACCCAACAAAGGCACAACCTTTTTCTTCACAATTGCATACAGCAACCAAGTCTTCAAAACACCACTTGGTAATGACGACACTATCTCCGACACCTTAAAATTCAATAATAATACCATACTTGTTGTTGAAGACGATCAATACAATATGGCTCTAATTGAAGAAATATTATCTAATGTTGGATTAACTATTTTACCTGCCGAAAATGGCAGGCAAGCAATTGAAATGGCATTATTGCAAATCCCCGAATTAATTCTTATGGATATTGGACTTCCTGATATGTCTGGCTACGAAGCAATTCACCAAATATTACTACAAAAACCATCCATTAAAATAATAGCACAAACAGCATACGCCACTGCCGACGATAGAGATAAAGCTATAAGTGCTGGTTGTATCGACTATATTAGCAAACCGTTGAAAGCACAAAAATTACTTTCGTTAATAAATAAACATTTGTTATAATTATTTTTCAATCAAATATATAACACACCCAATCCTTCGCTGCGAGCGGAGTCGAAGTATGAGAGGATTGGTTGGTTCCCGGGTCGCCATTCGACTCCGCTCAGGGTGACTGGTATACTTTTCGGTTGAAATAAACAAAGTACCGCAATGCTCGTCGTAATAACGATCAACTTATAAAATTTGCAGGTGTTTGAAATTAATTATAATCAACCGTCCATCAAATTAAGTGGCAGTATTGAATGAATACTAACAAGCAAACAATTATTTTTGTCTTTTCTTTCTTTTATTTTGTATTTTTGCGTTTCAATTGAGAAACTGGTTTATAATTTACGAATAATGAAGGAAGTTTTTGAAGAAAATTACGATGTGTGTTCCATTGCTGAAATAATTGAAGATTTAAGGCAAGGCAAAATGGTGATTGTTTGCGATGATGAAGGGCGTGAAAACGAAGGAGACCTGATAGCTGCGGCGGAAATGGTTACACCGGAAATGGTAATTTTTATGGCATCTCATGCTAAAGGGTTAATTTGTGCAGCCTTAACCCCTGAACGTTGCAGCGAATTGCAACTCGAACCTATGGTAAAACATAACACTTCATCAAATACTACCAATTTTACAGTATCGGTCGATTTAATCGGACAGGGTTGTACTACTGGTATTTCGGCATACGACCGTGCAAAAACACTTAATGCATTGGCAAATCATGGTACTTTACCAGAAGACCTTGGGAGACCGGGGCACATATTCCCAATAAGTGCCCATCCTGAAGGGGTCCTCAAACGCCCTGGACATACCGAAGCTTCAATTGACCTGACAAGGTTAGCAGGGTTAAATCCTGTTGGGGTATTGGTTGAAGTAATGAAAGATGATGGTACCATGGCCAGATATCCTGATTTAGTTGAATTTTCAAAAAAATTTGATATTAAAATTACAACCATTAAAAAACTAATTTCCTTCATTAAAAATAATCAAAACTAAAGAAAAGGGTATGTTAGCGAATCAAAGAAGGGAAGTCATTCTGGACATGATAAAAGAAGATGGACACATTAAAGTTGCTAAACTAAGCACCTTGTTTAAAGTAACTGAAGTGACTATCAGGCAGGATCTTGAAAAGCTTGAAAATGAAGGCTTTCTGATTAGGGAACATGGCGGCGCATACCTAAAGAATGTAGATAAACAAGTAAAAAGCATCCGACTCCAAAACCAGAATAATTTGAACGAGAAAAAAGCAATAGCCCGGATTGCAATTAAAATGATTGAAGATGGTGATACCATTATACTTGATTCCGGCTCAACCACTACAGAAATTGCCAACCTTATTCACAACTTCAAGAACCTTACGGTAATTACCAATGCACTAAATATTGCCTTTATTCTTGGTGGTGAACCTGGAATAAACCTGATTGTTACCGGTGGTGAATTCAAAGCCCCAACGCTTTCATTGACAGGACAAAAGGCTGCCGATTTTTTCCAGAACCTTCATGTTGATAAATTATTTTTGGCTACGGCAGGGTTAACATTAAAATCAGGGTTAACTTATCCCAGTATAAGCGATATATGTGTGAAACGTGCAATGATTGAATCGGCGGATGCGGTTTATCTTGTCGCTGATTCATCAAAAATTGGAAAAAATTCTTTTGCAAGCCTAGGCGCTCTTTCACTAATCGATTACCTGATTACCGATTCGAAAGTAAACGAAAACGATCTCACAATATTTAAACAACACGATATCAAATTTCATATTGCTGAAATAGTATAGACTGTTATTGATTTTTAACAGTTAGCAAATTGTAGTTAACGGATAAGAATATATCTTTTTATATTTTGCTTTATTTACGTTTATTTTGCTTTTTTCTTTTAATTGATTATTTTTACCTTCAATTATTTTCAAAAAAGCTTAATGAGGTATGACAACACGGTTCGCAAATCTACTCCTACAGCATTCAAAAAAGCTGATAATCAAATTAATTAGCCCCACTGCAAAACCTTTAATCGTATTTTTTTTGCTTTTGACTTTTATAAGCAGTCATACTTCATGCAACAAGATTCCTAAAAATGAAAAATACAGAGTAATCATCTTAACCGATATGACCCACGATGACGGCAACTCATTGATACGGTTTTTACATTATACTCCGTGGTTCGATTTGGAAGCTTTGATTGTAACCAACCAACTGCCCGATTTTACTTACAATGACCCAAAACCATGGAATAAAGCTATGGACATTCTGAATGCCTATAAAGAAGATTTGCCTCAACTTAGAATGCACGATAGCAGATTTCCCGATTACGATGAAATTTTGGGTAAAACAAAGCAGGGACAAGGCGCCATTCCTATTATCTGGCTTACTAACAACCTTAAATTTTCAAGTCAAATAGGCAATAGGTTTGTTGAAACAACATGGGATTCAATAAATTATCACGACTGGATTGGCGAAGGATTGAACCCAAACGGCGAATCAAAGGATTCCGAAGGAAGTGAGTTTCTGCAAGAAGTTTTCGACAAAGACGATGACCGTCCAATTTATGTTCAAGCCTGGGGCGGACCAATTACACTTGTGCAGGCATTGTATCGTTACAATCAACGCAAAGGAGATGAAAAACTAAAAAAAATACTCTCAAAATTGCATGTCTATGGTATTCTTTTTCAAGATATAACCTTTGAATATTTTATCGATTTCGATGAAGTGAAAAAAAAATCGTGCGGAGGTTTTGGATCAGCAATACCCACGTTCAATAGTGAAAGGGCAGAACTGGGTCGGTTGCTTTACGATTCTGGCCATTTTTGGCAATACTGTTGTAGTTCAGACACCAATTGGGTGCGACCCATTTATTCAAAAGAAGTTAAAGGCCATGGTGCAATGTCAGAGCTTTTTGATGATTGGGGCGAAGGCGATACACCTTCATTCCTTTATCTAATAAGTGCAAAACTTGGATTAAACGATCCGCTTGACCCTACACAGGGAAGTTGGGGCAACAGGTTTTCTCAAATGGGAGAATCATTCCCCAAAGGTTATTATCACACTTGCAACCACGATGCCAGTGAACTGACCCGTTGGAATGCTGAAGCAAAAAACAATTTTTCAAACAGGTTGCAATGGTCGGTTAAAAACCCTGAAGAAGTAAACCACGTGCCTATTGCAATAGTAAACGGTGATAACAGCAACAAAATCATATCGCTATATGCAAAACCGGGTAAATCAATAACGCTCGATGCAACTAAATCATCAGACCCTGACCGCAATGTTCTCACATTTAAATGGTTTAGATACGATGAAGCTGACACTTATGATGGATCATTCAAATTAATCGATCCGACAAATCCTTTTCAAAAACTAATAGTTCCTTCAGATTTGAACGACAAAAACATACATCTTGTGTTAGAAGTGCGCGACAATGGAACCCCCGAACTGGTTGTCTATAGAAGGGTTATCATCAATGCAAAAAGCAACTAAATGACAATAATAAACCAAAAACAATATGGTACTCGTTGAACATTATTTTCTGGCAGTGACCTTTTTCATCCTCACCATGATATGTTGGGGATCATGGGCCAACACACAAAAAATGGCAGCCAAAACCTGGCGTTTCGAACTTTTTTACTGGGATATGGTAATTGGGTTACTCCTGGTTGCAACAGTTGCGGCATTTACCTTAGGATCATTGGGAACAGAAGGGCGCACATTCCTGGAAGATTTAAAACAAGCAAGTATTGGCAGCATGGGTTCTGCAATACTTGGTGGTGTAGTCTGGAACCTTGGAAACCTGCTTTTAGTTGCAGCAATAGCCGTTGCAGGAATGTCTGTTGGTTTCCCCATTGGTGGTGGTATTGCCTGGTTACTTGGAATCATTGTCAATTTTCTTCTGGTCTACTACAGAACAGGCAGTTCACCCGATAATAATCTATTATTGTTTTCGGGTATGGCTGTAATTGGTATAGCAATATACCTGAGCATGGTATCGTACAAAAAACTGACAACTGTTACTAAAAAAACAACGGTTAAGGGTGTTGTGCTTTCCATTGGTGCCGGTTTATTGATCGCTTTCTTTTATGGATTGGTTATCAATTCGCTCGACCCAGTTTATGTTGAAGGTGGTGGAGGTAATTTAACCCCTTACTCCGGCGCATTCTTTTTTGCCGTGGGGGCATTCGTGAGCACATTCCTTTTTAATCCAATTTTCATGGCCTTCCCAGTTGAAGGAAAACCGGTTAAAATTGGTGAATATTTCAAAGGTTCGTTTTCTACACATTTTATTGGAGTATTAGGGGGGGCAATTTGGATGCTGGGTATGGTGGTCAGTTTTATGTCGGTTGGTGCTGCCGGACCAGCAATTTCTTATGCGCTAAGCAATGCAGCGCCTGTTATCGCCATTCTTTGGGGTGTTTTGGTATGGAAAGAGTTCAAGGGTGCACCAAAAGGAACAAATACCATACTTCTGAGCATGTTCATTTTATACCTGATAGGCTTATTATTAATTACAATGGCAAAAGCATAATTCTTTATTGATGATACCACAAGCAATTCATAACGATAAGCTTCTCGAGCAAAGGGCAAAACACATCAGGAAGCGAGTTCTTGAGATTATTTACGGTGCGAAAGGCGGTCATACGGGTGGATCACTTTCATCGGTTGATATTTTAACCAGCCTCTATTTTTCTGTTTTAAAAGTTGATCCCAAAGATGCAAAACTTAAAAATCGCGACCGGTTTATTTTAAGCAAAGGACATTCAGTTGAAGGTTTGTATTGTGTACTTGCTGAAGCTGGTTTTATTTCCGACGAATTGTTGAATAGTTACGGAAAGTTCCAATCATTACTGGCGGGTCACCCCACAATAAAAGTACCCGGCATTGAGATTTGCAGTGGAGCATTGGGCCATGGGCTATCGGTGGGAGTCGGTATGGCATTGGCCGCAAAAATGGAAAATGAAGGAAGCCGGGTTTTTGTTTTGATGGGCGATGGTGAGCAGGGTGAAGGATCAATATATGAAGCAGCCATGTCGGCCAGCCATTATAACCTCGATAACCTGATTGCTATAATCGATCGTAACAAACTTCAAATAAGCGGTAATACCGAAGATGTTATGACTATTGACCCAATAAAAGAACGCTGGGAAAGTTTAGGTTGGAGAGCATTGGAGTGCGATGGACACAATATTGGTCAATTGAACAACATTTTTCAATCAATTCCTGTGCAGTATGGGAAACCCCATTTGGTAATTGCCCATACTATAAAAGGCAAAGGTGTTTCGTTCATGGAAAACCAGTCCAAATGGCATCATGGTCTGCCAAATGCAGAACAATTTACTTTGGCCATAAAAGAATTAGAATAAATAACAACACAATTTTTACCTATATTATTAGGCCTTAAAATATGAGTCAGTCAAATGAAAAATCAAAACCTTGCAGAAAAGCCTTTACAACTACTTTGCTGGAGTTGGCAAAGAACGACAGCAATATAATAGTAGTTACTTCCGATGCACGGGGTTCGGTTACACTCGATGAGTTTGCTAACGAATTGCCCGATCAATTCATTGAAGTTGGTATTGCAGAACAAAATGCAATTGGGGTAGCGGCAGGTTTAGCGTCATTCGGAAAGAAAACTTTTGTATGTGGCCCGGCATGTTTCTATTCTACTCGCAGTTTGGAACAAATTAAAGTAGATGTTGCTTATTCAAACAACCCTGTTAAAATAATTGGGGTAAGTGGCGGTGTTAGTTATGGCGCTTTGGGCAGTACTCACCATAGTTTGCACGATATTGCCGTTATGCGCACTTTTCCGGGCCTGCACATTGTTTTTCCATCTGATTTGGGACAAACCATTGAACTCACGCGCCAATTGGTTGATTATCCTCACCCTGTTTATGTTCGAATGGGCCGTGGGGCTGTTCCCGATGTTTATATAAACAATTCCATTCCATTCGAAATTGGAAAATCAATAACCCTTTTAGAAGGAAAGGACCTAACCATTATTGGTACTGGTGAAACTGTTTTTCATTGCCTCGAAGCCGGGAAATTATTAAAAGAAAAAGGGATCGGAGCAAGGGTTATAGATATGCACACCTTAAAACCACTTGACGTTGAAGCTATCGAAAAAGCGGCACTAGAAACAGGTAAAATCATCACTGTTGAAGAACATAGCATTTATGGTGGATTGGGTGCATCAGTGGCCGAAGTTGTTTCTCAAAGTAATCCTATACCGGTTAAAATAATAGGAATTCCTGACGAAAATGCAGTAAACGGTACTTCTCAGGAACTTTTTGAATACTACGGAATAAGCAAAGAAAATATAGCAAAAGAAGCCATTTTACTTACCAAAAAATATTGTTACCATGCATAAGTTGTTTGCCATTTTCATCATGCTGGTAACCCCATTTTTTATATTATCAGTTGTCAATGAAAACCCCAGAGTAATTATCCTAACCGACATTGAGAATGAACCCGATAATGAATCTAATCCCATAAAATAAACTAAAAATGAAGAAATTAATAATTTTAGCTATTCTTGTTGCACCTATCTTTTTGAAGGCACAACAATGTGAAAAATGGAAAGTGTTTGAAATTTCACTGAAAGGCGATCAAACAGGAAACCCTTTTATTGATGTAAACCTAAGCGCCCAATTCTCGTTTGGCAATGAAGTGAAATCAATTTCAGGCTTTTATGATGGAAATGGAATTTACAAAATTCGGTTTTCCCCTGACATGGAAGGAAATTGGGAATATATTACCCAAAGCAACCAGAAAAAGCTAGACGGTAAAAAAGGAAAATTTGTTTGTATTTCACCTAAAAAGGATAACCATGGTCCTGTTGTGGTACAAGACACTTTCTACTTTGCCTATTCCGATGGCAAACCCCATTATTCATTTGGCACAACTTGCTATGCGTGGGTTCACCAGGGCGACAGCATGGCCAACTTAACATTAAAAACGCTGGCAAACGGTTATTTCAATAAAATTCGTTTCTGCGTTTTTCCAAAAGATTACGATTGGAACAAAAATGAGCCTTTGCTTTACCCATTCGAAGGCAAACCTTTTAAAAAATGGGATTATACCCGTTTTAACCCTGCTTATTTCAAAAATATCGAAAAGCGGATCCAACAGCTCGATTCATTGGGCATTGAAGCTGATCTAATTGTTTTTCATCCATACGACCGCTGGGGTTTTGCGAATATGAATGCACAAACCGATGAACGTTACATCAAATATATAACCTCCCGCTTTTCGGCCTACAAAAATGTATGGTGGAGCATGGCCAATGAGTATGATTTCATGAAGGACAAGAAAATGTCCGATTGGGATAAATTTATAAGTCTGTTTGCTGCAAATGATCCCTACAATCATTTACGGGGTATACACAATGGAGCTGTCTGGTACGATCATACCAACCCGCTGATAACCCATGCCAGTATCCAAAGCGAAGATACTTACCGGGCAAAGGATCTCCGCGATAAATATAAAAAACCCGTTGTCTTTGACGAGTGCCGCTACGAAGGGAATATCCCCTGGTCGTGGGGTAACCTGACCCCGCAGGAAATGGTCAACAAATTTTGGAGAGGTTTTCTAAATGGTGGTTTTGTGGGGCATGGCGAAACATATATTACCGAAAATATTGCAAAGTGGCCTAATGAGTCGAACGATAACCTTTGGTGGTCGAAAGGCGGGATACTACGCGGTCAAAGTTTCGAAAGGATCAAGTTCCTAAAAACTATTATTGAATCGAGCCCTGGATTTCTAAAGCCCGTTACCATTTTGGAATCGTGGATGCCCTATCAGGGTGTTTGTTTCAAAGATGAGTATTATTTGTTATATTACAACCTCGACCAACCACGTAGTCAAGTAGTTAACCTTCCCCAACATTCAAAATACAAAATAGAGGTTATTGATGCCTGGGATATGACAATTAAGCCTTTTGCCGGCGAATTTAGCGGCAAAACATTGGTAGCGCTTCCTCAAAAACCTTTCACGGCATTACGAATTACAAAAATTAAAAACTGATAATTATGCAATACCTGCTTGCTATCGACCAAAGCACATCGGCAACCAAGGCTGTTTTGTTTAATCAGGAAGCCCAATTGGTTGCTCGTGAAACCATCGGACACAAACAGTACTATCCGCAGCCTGAATGGGTAGAACACGACCCCATGGAGATTTATAATAACACAGTTTCTGTTATTCATAAGGTTATTGAAAAAAGCAACATTGAAAAGTCCGGTATTATTGCACTTTCCATAACCAATCAGCGTGAAACAGTGGTAGTATGGGACAAACTAACAGGACTGCCTGTTTATAATGCCATTGTATGGCAATGCAGGCGAGGGGCAAGAATATGTGCCGATCTTCGCGAAAAAGGATATGAAAATATGATCAAATCGCGTACTGGCTTAATAATCGATCCCTATTTTTCGGCCAGTGGCGCTCAATGGGTAATTGAGAATGTTGCGGGTGTTGGCGAATTGATAGAGCAAAACCGGTTGGCTGTTGGAACCATTGATTCGTGGCTCATTTTCAAATTAACAAATGGTCAAGTGCACGCTACCGACTTTACCAATGCCAGTCGTACCCTGCTTTTCAATATAATTGATAAAAAATGGGACGAAGATATACTCAGGCTGTTCAATATGCCATTAACTGCAATGCCAAAAGCTTTACCAAGCGATTCTGTTTTCGGACAAACCAACATTGAGGGGCTTT
Organism: Bacteroidales bacterium; assembly: GCA_038320545.1. Lineage (GTDB taxonomy): Bacteria > Bacteroidota > Bacteroidia > Bacteroidales > JAAUTT01 > JAAUTT01. Next base: position 22,420 of record JBBQEI010000052.1, on the reverse strand, counting down.
TCAGAAACGAAATACCTATTACCGGGGTAATGGGCGATTCGCACGCCGCTCTATTTGGCCAGCACTGCTTCAAAACCGGGATGGGAAAGGCTACTTATGGCACCGGCTCATCAATAATGATGAATATCGGCAACCAATTCAGGCCTGCCCCGCAGGGGATAGTAACATCAATAGGATATTCGCTAGGCAATGATACTGCTTACGTTTTTGAGGGCAACATACATTGTACCGGGGCAACTATCAAATGGCTGGCCGATGACCTCGAATTGATTTCATCATCAGCAGAATCTGAGCAAATTGCAACATCGGTCGAAAACAATAACGGGGTTTATTTGGTACCTGCCTTTGCAGGCCTTGGCGCCCCTTATTGGGACAACAGCGCGAACGCTTTAATATGCGGCATGGACCGCAGTGCAAAGAAAGCCCATATCGTGAGGGCTGCCTTGGAATCGATAGCATACCAGGTTAAGGACCTTTTAGATGTAATGACTAGCCAATCGGGTGTGCAATTAACCGCATTGCGTGTCGATGGCGGCCCCACACAAAATTTGTTCCTAATGCAGTTTCAATCCGACATGTTGAACGCGGTTATTAACCGCGCCGAAATAGAAGAAACTTCTGCACTTGGTGTTGCCCTTATGGCCGGTTACAAACTTCAAATCTGGAAAGGTTTGGATGAACTTATAGCATTGCGGAAAAATACAAAAACTTTTAGCCCGGCCATGAAGGATGAAGAAAGAAGCCGTTTGCACAAAGGATGGGAAAAAGCAATACAAAGGACATTAATGAAATAAAAATCAAATAGTTCATAATATACTAATTATCAATATTAAACTAACTATCATGGAAAAGCAAATTACCTTCGGGCTTATCGTTGGCACACGCAATATTTTCAGCTCAAAACTTGCTGTTAGTGCACGTGAGGTGTTACTTCAAAAAATGGATAAATTTGGATTCAATTATGTAATCCTTCCTGCCGGTGAAACACCAACAGGAGCAATTGAAACACTGGCAGATGCACGTAAATGCGCTAAAATTTTCAACGAAAATCTCGACAAAATTGACGGTATTATTGTTGTTTTACCAAATTTTGGCGATGAACTGGGCATTGTAAACACCCTTCGCGAAACCAAAATTAAAGTTCCTGTTTTGATACAGGCTTGTGACGACGACAATGATAAAGTAGATGTTTATAGCAGACGTGATGCATTTTGCGGAAAACTTTCGGTATGCAACAACCTTTATCAGTATGGAATACCCTTTACTGACACAACATATCACACTTACCCACTTGACAGTAAGGAGTTTGATTCTGACCTGTTTTATTTTTCTAAAGTATGCAAAGTAGTAAAAGGGTTATCGAATGCTAGGATTGGCGCTGTAGGTGCTCGTCCGGCTGCTTTCCAAACCATGAGAGCAAGCGAAAAACTATTGCAGGCTTCAGGAATTACCGTTGTTACAGTTGACCTTTCTGAGATATTTGGAGCAGCACAAAAGTTCGATAATCAAGCGTTGGAGGTAGTGTCAAAGGTAAAAGAAATTCAGGAATATGGGAAAATTCCAAGCCGGATAAAACACGAAAAAGTTTGTCACCAGGCAAAATTTGGCTTAGCGCTTGAAAATTGGTTGTCGGAAAACGAAATAAATGCCGCTGCAATACAATGCTGGGAATCTATCCAGAAAAATTATGGCTGCGCCAGTTGTTTAAGTATGAGTATGTTAGGTGAAAAATTTCTACCCTGTGCTTGCGAAGTAGATATTGCCGGAGTAGTTTCGATGTATGCGCTGATGCTGGCAACTGACCGTCCATCGGCTTTGTTGGACTGGAACAACAATTACGGAAGCAATCGCAACAAAGTAGTTTGCACACATTGCAGCAATTACCCGAAAAGTTTTTTCGAAAATGAAATTGAAATATCAACGCTGGATATTTTAGGTACAGTTTTGGGTCACGAAGATACTTTTGGCGCAATCAAAGGAAAAGTAAATGCAGGTGATTTAACTTATTTCCGGATTTCGACCGATGATGTAAACGGAAATATCAAAGCCTACCTGGGCGAAGGAGCCATTACAAACGACCCATATGGCATGGATGGCGGGATTGCAGTTTGCGAAATACAAAACCTGCAAAAACTTATGAAATTCATGTGTAAGAATGGTTTCGAACATCATGTGGCCATGGGCCGGGGATTGGCTGCAAATATCATCGAAGAAGCTGTTGACAATTATCTGGGTTGGGATTTATACCGCCATGAGTAGAACTGACCATAGCTATCGTCACTTACTTTAACAATAAAATAAATTACGTATGAAAAATTAATCTATTTGTTACTATTTCTTTTGAAATGGCTAACCGTGTGAAACTGTCCAATCATATAGTTTAGATTGAAGTTTTGCCCTCAAGAGGTCTTTCCCTAAGCCAGGCATGGATTAATGGAAAAAATATATTTTGGAGGCACCTTCGGATTTATCTGATATAGAAACCATCGATCTTTGGTTGGAGGAGATATTTATAACCGTGGTATAATTATCTTACTAACTTTTGGGACGGAAAGGATATTTTCAGGGTGCGACTCATGGCTACTGCACCTGGGGTTTGGAGCTGGAAAAGTGGGTCAGATCCTTCTGACACGGGACTTAGTGGGAAATCCGGATCTTTTACAGCACTTGAGTGAACTGATAAGGAAAAGGCTGAAAAGTTATAAAGAATGGGCTTATTGTGCGCGCACGCCGGATAAGAAAATATTTATGATCTATTTTGAAAAAGGATGTCCAAAATCCCAGGTTCGCGGCGCAAAACTAAACAGCCGTTACAGGGCCGAATGGTATAATCCGAGGAATGGAACATGGACGGATGCAGAACAAGGCCGATTAAATGCCATTAATATTGGAACCATATTTTTGCCCGAACTACCAAGTAATGAAGACTGGGGCTGAGATTGATTTATATAGAATCCAGTGAGAATAACAAATAGCTGGGATATGAATGCCAGGTTTATTACAGTCGTTATTATTCTTATGGTTTTAGTATTTCACCTGGATTCCTGCAATAAATCTAAGGAAATGAAAATGGAAAATAATTTTTTGGGATTGGCACATATTTGTATTTTTACCGATGACCTTGAAAAGTCTGTTCACTTTTACACGGATAAACTTCACTTCAAAAAAGTTTATGAAACGTTGGTCATGCAAGAACACGGAGACATCAAATATGCTGTAGTTAAATTAAAACATTGCATTATTGAACTTTTGGAGCCAATTAAAAGCAAAGTTCCTCAATTGGGTACTGAAGGTGTAATTGCTCATTTTGCAATTGAAGTAAATGATTTAAATAAAGTGGTTAATGAGTTAAATGCAAAGCATGTTGAGTTTACCTCAGGCATTATATTATCAATCCGATTTTTATGTCACACCCAGTTGAAGGTAAGCCTGTTACCATGAAAATGTATTGGAAAGGCTCAATAAAAGAACATGCCTCAGGAATTCTGGGCGGTATGATTTGGTGTCTTGGCATGGTGGTAAGTTTTATGGCTGTTGGTGCAGCAAATCCGGCAATTGCCTACGCCCTGAGTAATGCCGCTCCGGTAGTGGCAATGCTTTGGGGTATTTTTGTATGGAAAGAATTTAAAGATGCAGATAAAGTGGTTATTAAACTATTAATAACAATGTTCTCTTTCTATATCATCGGTTTAGTTTTAATTACTTTCTCCAATATTTAAATCGTTAAACTATGATTCAAACATCTGACAAACAAACATTTAATGCAAAATATTTATCTTTAAACAGTAACAATGAAATTGAACAAAACGGTTTCAATTTCAGGATTTTTCATAATGAAAATGATCCTGACACCGCAAACAGGATAAAAGTGTCTAGTCAGTTAGTCGAAGTGGAAATACTTCCTTCCAAAGGATTTTCTCTCGGACAAGCATGGGTTGAAGGCAAGCCTTTATTTTGGGAAGCGCCCATTGGCCTTCCCGATACCGAAACCATCGACCTGTGGTCGGACGAAGTTTGTATTAATGGAAAACCTGCACCCGGATTTACATTCCTGAAAACCCTGGTGGCAGGTATTGAATTGTATGGGTTGAAGAATTGGGGGATGCCCGTTACATCCAACGGGCTTTTACACCCTCTTCATGGAGAAACCTCAAACATCCCGGTTGGTGAAGTGCAATTTGAAGTTGAATATGGTAACAAATGTGTTGTAGAGGCTTCATTTCTTTATCGCAGTTTTGAGGGCGATTTGCATTTACCTTGGTATGAGCGAGGTGCGGCACTTTTTAAAGTCACTAGAAAGGTAGTGCTCTTTAAGGGCTCAAAAGAGATTTTAATAGCGGATACCATTGAAAATATAAGCAACCAGGTTCTGGCTCCCGATTGGGGCTATCACGTTACTTTCCGACCCGAAGAAGGAGCCAAATATTTGGTGCCTTCAAAATTCGTGCAGCAGCGCAATGGCAATCCTGTCTCCTGTGGTTTCGAAACATGGCATCAGGCTGAACATCAAAATATCAGGACTGAGACAGGGATAATTCACAAAGAACTGTTGACATCAAAATCAGACGACGGTTCAAATATTGTAACATCGCTTTTGGTGTATCCCAACAATACAGGTATTGCCGTTTCTGTGCCATCTGTTCCTTATTTCCAAACATGGTTTTGCCATGGTGGAAAAAATTCAAAGGAATTTACATTTCAAAACAACGAATCTCTTTTAAAGAAAAACTGGGACGGAATGGGCATAGAGTTTGGCTCAAGCCCGCTCGACCATAACGGCAATCTGGATGCAACAGTAATGTATGAACCTTCTATAAAACCCGGCGAAATAAAGAGTATTACAATAAAAATCGAAAATATTGAAAAAGATAAACTCGGTGCTTAAAAAATGAAATTGCGCAATACATTCTAAACAATGAGAAAAATGAAAATGTTGCGTAAAAAATGTTTTCTTTATTACATTAAAAAAGTATCTGTTATATGAAGTTAATAATTATTTTATTCGGAAGCCTATTAATAATTTTTGTATTATCTGGGTGTCAGAAGCCTTCGTCGTGGAAAATTTATTCGCCCAATGAGAAACTAACTGTAATAATTGACAAGAATAAGTCTGATGAAACTTTACAGTATTCGGTGACTTACAAAACGGAAACCGGGATAAAGAATACTGTTCTACCATCTAAACTGGGTATAATTCGAGAAGATGCCGCCTTTACTGATGGGTTAAAAGTTCTGAACAGTTCTTTAAAGAACGGCATTGATTATACCTATGAAATGATAGGTGGGAAGCGTCTTAAAAATAATGTCCAGGCTAACAGGTTAACTTTAGCGTTGGAGAACTCTTCTAAAAACAAAGTGAATTTGGTTTTCGAAGTTTTTAACGATGGCGTGGGGTTTCGTTACGAATTCCCAGATAAAAATGGGGCCATTTTTCAGGTTAATGAAGAATTAACTGAGTTTGCTTTGCCTGCAACCAGTAACGCATGGATTCAGCCTTACGATACGCTGAATACCTGGAGCCCTGCTTATGAATATGGATATGGTCCAAAAATGAAGGCGGGTAAAGCTCCTCCGCTAACTACCGGATGGGGATTTCCTGCTTTGTTTGAGAATGACGAAATGTGGGTTTTGCTCACTGAAACTGGTATTGATGGAAGCTACTGCGGATCACATTTAGCAGCCAACTGTTCGAATGGGGTTTACCGGATTGAGTATCCTTTTTCATGGGAAAACTACGGATTGTGGGAAGCAAAGCCAGCGAATTCTCTTCCCTGGGCTACCCCATGGAGGTTAATCCTTATTGGTGACCGTTTGGGTGCTATTGCTGAATCGAACCTAGTATACCATTTGGCAAAACCCTGCGATTATGAAGATGTTTCGTGGATAAAGCCAGGCATTTCTTCATGGAACTGGTGGGGCGATCACGGTGGAGGTTGGAAATTCAACAGCCTGAAAAAATATATCGACTTCTCGGCCGAAATGGGATGGCCTTACTCGCTTGTCGATGCCGAATGGCAACGCATGGAGGGTGGAACATTTGAAGAGCTGGCCAAATATGCCAAAAGCAAGAATGTGGGGCTATTTATCTGGTATAATAGTGGCGGAGAGCATTCACGGGTTATGGATGCGCTGCCTCGTGACCTGATGCACAAACCTGAAGTGCGCATGGCCGAAATGAAACGCATTAAAGAAATGGGAATAAAGGGGATTAAGGTCGACTTTTTTCAGGGAGAAAAGCAGGGGACAATCAATCTATATCTAGACATTATAAAAGATGCAGCAAAAAATCAGCTGATGGTGGTTACTCATGGTTGTACCATTCCGCGCGGCTGGTTCCGAACTTATCCTAATCTGGTTTCGATGGAAGCTGTTCGTGGAGGTGAACTTTACAGTTATTATAAATATCCCGAAGAAGCAGTTTATCAGAATACAGTGTTGCCATTTACCCGAAATGTACTTGGTTCGATGGATTTTACACCTGTTACCTTCGATGATTATTCACCCGAAATAAAGCACCTTACAAGCAATGCTCATGAATTAGCCTTGTCGTTGGTATTCGAGAGCGGTATTCAGCATTTTGCTGATCGCGTTGAAAGTTACCGATTGCCGCCTGCCGCAGTGATCGATTTCCTTAAAAATATACCAACCGTTTGGGACAACACCTGCCTTATCGATGGTTATCCGGGTGAGTTAGCTGTTATTGCGCGGAAAAAGGACGATAAAATTTATATTGGAGGAATCAGTTCATTGAAGGAAAAGAGATCTCTTTCATTTAAAGTTCCCTTTCTTGAAGAAGGAAAAACCTACACGATAAAGTTGATTAAAGACGGTGCATCTGAGCGAGAATTTAGTTTCGATACAATTACCTTGCCCAAAGATCAGGAAATAACCATCGATTTGTTGCCTGCCGGAGGATTCGTTGGAGCTATAACAATTAAATAAAAAACTAAGTTTAAGGAACTAAAATTTATTTAACTTAACTCACTATAAATTAGATATTATGAATTCTATTGAAAAATTCCTTGAAGACCACAAATTGCTTGCTTCAGCTTTTTCTATGCAAAGATTGGTTGATAATTTTAATGTCGAAATGTTGAATGGACTGCAAGGAAAAGAAAGTTCCTTGCGCATGATTCCTACCTATATTGAAGCTGATAATGAATTTGCCACCGAGGTTCCTGTTGTTGCAATTGATGCAGGCGGTACAAATTTTAGGGCAGCTTTGATTAAGTTTAATAAGCAAGGAAAGCTTGAAATTTCAGATGCCCGAAGTTTTCGAATGCCGGGTATTGATGGGGAAATAACTTAATAAATATTTGAATAGTGAAACATTACCTGAAATATATCCTGTTGATTTTAGCCGTATTATCGGTTTCCATGGTTTTTAGCCAAAATAAATTCAACGCAGGTTCCAAAAACATTTCCCTTGAAATTTACGCACCTGTCGACCTGGTTTTCAAACTTAAATCGAAACCGGCAGAAAATCCATTCGATGTTTTGTTTGGCGCTGTTTTTACTTCTCCTGAAAAGAAAACACTGACCGTTCCCGGGTTTTACAACGACAATCAGGAATACATCATCCGTTTTTCGGCAAGCGAAATGGAGGAGTGGAGCTACCAGACTTTTTCATCGGTTCCGCAATTGTCGGGGCTGAAAGGCAGCATTTCGGTTACCGGTAATTCCAATCCCGATGTGCATGGCGCGGTGACCATCCATCCCGATTCGCCGCGGAAATTTGTTTATGAAGATGGCAAACCCTATTTCGCGCTGGCCTTCGAGCTCGACTGGCTGTTTGCACTCGATTACGACAATTCTGCAGCAATACCCAAAACCATGCAACTCATCAATGATGTAAAGGCGAACGGGTTCAATCAGGTAGTGATAAACGTGTACGCCTACGATGTGAATTGGAAGGTTTCAACCGATGTTCCGCAGGAATATAGTTATAAAAAGCCTGCATATTCGATATTTAAAGGTGATAACCAGAACCCCGATTTCAGTACCATGAACATCGGCTTTTTTAAACATTTCGATCGGGTAATCAACCTCCTTTACGAAAAAGGGATTGTTGCCCATGTGATGATTTACGTCTGGAACAAAAATGTGAACTGGCCGCTTATGTATTCTGCCGAAGACAATCGTTTTTTCGACTATGTAATTAAGCGTTACCAGGGCTATTCCAACATCATTTGGGATGTGTCAAAAGAAGCACTCGATTATGGCCGCTGCGATATTCCGTACATCAACGAACGCATTGAAAGGATTCGAAAAATGGATGCTTACAATCGGTTAATTACAGTTCACGATTACGAATACTGCTCGCGCGAAGCTGACGGGGTCGATTTTATTTCGATACAGAACTGGCGGTCAGACCTCTATTCCTCAAGTTTGGAGGCCTACCTGAAACACAGCGACAAACCGGTGATGAACATCGAGCATGGTGGCTACGAGGAAGGCCCCTACCTGTCGTTCGAAGGAAATTACGTGAACGCCGAAACCTGTTTAATCCGCAACTACGAATGTGTTTTCGCCGGGGTTTATTCAACCTATTACTGGCAGAATACTTCGTGGAATATTGTTGTATACGACCCGCTCGATTCGAAGCATTTCGTCAAAAAACCTCGGTTCGATTATTACAAACACCTTCAGAATTTATTTACCCGCTACGATTTTAATACGTTGTCGCCCGCGAAATCGAAGCTCACCACCAATTCCCGCATCGGAATCGATAATCTGGCTTCGAGCAGTTATCCGCTCACCAACGGGAAAGATTTGTACATGTACCTTGTTCCGGCTGCCAATCACCAAATCAATGTGGTGTTGCCCGAACCGGCCGGTGGACAGATGGAAGCCACCTGGTTCAACCCGTTCACCGGCGAATACAAAGAGGCAGGCACATCAAAATATTCGATGTGGGCGGCATACAAAAGTCCCTGGGAAAATGCATACAGTGTTTTAATCATTAAGTTAAAATAGGAGTTACTATCAAGTGAATGTGATCGGGTTGAATTGTTCAAAACTTTACTGTTTTGGGCATAAACAGAGGGTAGATAATTTTAGTCTTTCGGCCTTAGTGTTTATATTTGAAGTGATCTTAGAAGCGAAGCAAAGCTTATGGGATCACTTCTTTATTTTCATTTAATCCCTGAACATGAGAATCCTTCACACTTCCGACTGGCACCTGGGAAAACATCTCAATAACTTTTCGCGACATGCAGAACAGGAAGAAGTATTGAAGGAAATTACTGAAATAGCCGATGCTCAACAGGTTGATGTTGTGTTGATTTCCGGCGACCTCTTCGATGCTTATAATCCTCCAGCGGAATCTACTGAACTCTTTTATAAAACCTTAAAAAAACTATCGTCAAATGGCAAAAGAGCCGTGATTGCCATCGCCGGAAATCACGATTCTCCCGACAGAATTGAAGCTCCTGATCCGTTAGCACGTGAATGCGGAATTATATTCGCCGGTTACCCAAATACTATAGTTCCGCTTTTTGAACTCGATTCAGGTCTTAAAGCAGAACATAGCGAGGAAGGATTTTTCATGCTTCGTCTTCCCGGTATTAGTGAACCGTTGCGCGTTTTATTTACTCCGTATGCCAATGAGTACAGGTTAAAAATTTACCTTGGCCAAAGCGGGCAGGAAGAAGAACTTCGAAACTTATTGAAAAAAAAATGGAAGGAAACTGCCGATATTTATTGTGACGAAAAGGGGGTAAATATTATGATTTCTCATTTGCTGTTTATGAAAAGGGGAGAAGCTATTCCCGAAGAACCCGAGGATGAAAAACCTATTTTGCATATTGGAGGTGCGCAAATTATATATTCCGACGATATCCCAGAACAAATCCAATATACAGCGCTGGGGCATTTGCACAGGCGACAAACAGTTTCCTCATCGCCATCTCCTGTAATTTATTCGGGAAGTCCGGTAGCATATAGTTTTAGTGAAGCCAATCAGAATAAATATGTACAGATGATTGAAGTATATCCGGGTAAACAAGCAGTATTTACTTCCATAGAACTGTGTTCCTGTAAAAAATTATTGCGTAAACGGGCTGAAAATGTTGAAGAAGCTGTTAAATGGCTGAGTGAACACCAGGATGCCCTGATTGAATTAACCATGGTTACTGAAACATTCTTAACTGCCGACGACCGAAAAAAACTTTCGCTCGCACATATCGGAATAGTTTCGATTATTCCTGAAGTTAAAAATCTGCAATCAGCAACTCCGGGTTATCAAAACAATATTGATCTCACAAAAGACATGGAGAGTTTGTTTGTCGATTTCTTCAAACACAACAAGGGACAGCAGCCAAATGAAGATATATTGAATTTATTCAGGGAAATTTTATCAGTTGAAGACTCAAACTAGTTATGATTCCAGTTACACTAAGTTTACAAGGCATATATTCTTATCAGAATAAACAAGTTATCGATTTTACCAGGTTAACTTCTGCCGGCATATTTGGTATTTTTGGTCAGGTGGGAAGTGGAAAATCCACTATTCTTGAAGCCATCACTTTCGCACTTTACGGAAGAACGGACCGTTTGAACCATTCGGGCGACAACCGCAACTATAATATGATGAACCTGAAGTCGAACGAAATGCTTATTGAGTTCATCTTCAAAACTGGTGCACAACAAACTGAATATCTGGCTACTGTGAAAAGCCGTCGCAACAGCAAACAGTTTGACGATGTAAAAGCTTGTGAACGTGCGGCATACAAAAAAGAGAAAGACAAATGGTTGCCGATTGAAGTTGAGTCACTGGAAACTATTATCGGGCTTAGTTACGACAATTTTAAACGTACCATTATCATTCCCCAGGGTAAATTCCAGGAATTTTTAATGTTAGGTGGAAAAGAGCGCTCTCAGATGATGAAGGAGCTTTTTAATCTGGAAAAGTACGAGTTGTACTATAAGGTAGCTGCTCTGGAATCGAAGACCAATGAACAAAAACAAAATATTGCGGGTAACCTGCAACAATTGGGCGATATTTCGCAGGAACAAATATTGGCAGCCGAAAACATATTAAACCAAATAATAAAGGAAATTGAAATCAAAATTGCTGAACTAAATGCAAAACAAGCTGAAGAACACCAACAACGGCGCATTAAAGAACTTGTTGAAAATGTTGTAAAGTATCAGGCTCAGCTATCTTCTCTTAAACAGAAGGAATCGGAAATAATAAAACTCGAGGCTAATTTAGCTTCTTACGAGTTTTGCATCATACATTTTAAAGGTTTATTAGATTCACTTGAATCGACAAATATCAATATTCAAAAAATTAAAAGCAGTATTAATACCGATGAGAGCTCTTTTAAGGATATTTCAACGAAACTAAAAGAGCTGGAATCTGAATTTGAAACGATTAAGAAAGCATATGAAACCCGTGATACATTAAAACAAAAGGCTGATGAACTCACCAAAATAGTCAGGATTTTCGATCTGCTCGATCGATATAGGAATTTCCTCGACAGAATTTCGAAAGGCGAGAAATTGATTGCTGAAACTGTCCAAAAAATTGAGAATTTCAGAAGCCAACACGATAAATATTGTGCTGTTTTAAAAGAATTGAAAGAGCAACAACCCGACAGAAACAGGCTGGCAAAAGCCAAAGAATGGTTTATGCATCATCAAATGCTTATATTGGCCGACAAAGATATTATTGAAGAAAATTCTTTATTTTCTCGGGATATAGACGATTTGGTGCAGCAAAAAGCATTACTGTTCAACAGCGATTGTTTTAACGGCATTTCTATATCCGAAAGTTACGACAGCATAATTAAAATACTTGAGGATAAAAAAAATGTGCATAGAAATGCCATGGAGGTTTTGGCCATTGAAAAACAACATTACCATGTTCAGCAAAAACTCGGGGAATATGCTTCGGAACTGAAAGATGGAAATCAGTGTCCCTTGTGTGGTTCGCTTGAGCACCCGACAAAGTTTAACTCTCAGGATATTTTTGAAAACCTGTTTAATATTGAAAATGAAGTTGCCAATCATGGAAAATTAATTCTTTCAATTGAAGGCGGATTGAAAAAGCTGACGGAAATAAACACCATTCTTTGTATAAAGGAAGAAAGTATTGGAAAATTGATTCAAAAACAAAAGGAAATCAGGCATAAACTGGATTCACACAAGGAGCTTTTTATCTGGAACGAGTTTGAAAATGAAGATGATTTAAACTTAATGTTTGAAAAAGCAGACAGAATTCAAACGGAAATATCAAAAACTGAGAATGAACTGGATACTTTGAGGTTCCAGTTGGAAAAAGAAAATAACCAGAAAGAATTATACACCAAAACAATTATTGATATACGGAATAATTCAATTCAGGAATTGGCAACGGCAAATACATTAAAAGAGCAGCTTACTATATTGAATATTAACGATTATCAGGAGAATGATCCGGAAATACTTTTGGATCAGAAAGAGCTTCATTTAAAAAAGTATACTGTAATTGAAGAGCAATATCACAATTCAGTTGCCAGGGTAAATAAATTGCAGAAAGATCAGGATACACTTTACGGAAAACTGGAGGTGAACAGAAAAACCATGGAAACTGAATTTTTAACTTACCAAACTTTAACAAGTAACATGAATGAGCAATTGAAAACATCGTCGTACAAAACTGCCGAAGAAGTTAAAATTGTTTTAGGATGGAACATTAGTCTGGAAGAAGATCGCAAGAAGGTTGCCGTGTTCAGACAGGATTTCGACTTTGTCGAAAAACAACTTACAATACTTAATAATCAGCTAAATGGGTTTCAGTTTAATATTGAAGGTTACAATGCCTTAGTAAATATTATTGAAACACTTTTATCTGAAATAAACCTTAAAAATCAGGAAAAAGGGAAACTGGAAGCGAATTTGAAAGATATGAAAATGGATTTTGAAAAGCGTCAAAAGCTACTTGAAGAGATGGTTAAACTTGATTCGCGGCTTGAAAATCTGAAGACACTCAAACAACTTTTTAAAGGAGCAGGTTTTGTAAAATATATTTCGTCGGTTTACTTGCAGGAGTTGATAAAAGCGGCCAATGATCGTTTTTATAAACTTACAGGTCAAAAGTTAAGTTTAGAAATTACCTCTGAAAATGATTTCGAAATACGCGATTTTATGAATGGCGGTAAACTGAGAAATGTAAAAACATTATCGGGCGGACAAACCTTTCAGGCCGCATTATCTCTTGCACTTGCTCTTTCCGATAATACAAAAAGATTGAGTGGTGCCGATGAAAACTTCTTTTTCCTCGACGAAGGATTTGGTTCACTGGATAAGGAATCGCTTCAGATTGTTTTTGAAACATTGAAGGCGCTGCGGCACGAGAACCGTATTGTTGGGATTATATCGCATGTTGAAGAAATGAACCAGGAGATTGATATTCACCTAAAGGTAAAAAATGACGAGGAAACCGGCAGTATTATTGAAAAGAGCTGGGAAATCCAATAAAATCAAAAAACCCAGGCTTAGCCTTCCCGCTATACCTGGATTTTGCTTCTAACATCTAACACCTAACACCTAACACCTAACTTTCTCACAAATGCACCCCAAAAGGCTCATTATCCAATACTGCCGACCATTGTTCGATCAACTTCTTATATTCCCGGCCTACAGGTCGAATATTGCCATCCATATCAAATAGTCCCAAAGCATTGATTCTGCCATTATCTTCGCGAAGTGCTGTATCCCAATCAACCTGATCGATAAGGCTATACCAGGTAAACCCAAGCAGGGGAACTCCGATTTGACGCAGGTGATAGGCATTGGTCCACTGTTTTTTCAACCAGTTAGTCGACAATGGTTCGAGCAGATTGGTTTCGGTATGCATTACAGGAAGATTATACCTGTTAAAATACTGATGCGTTATTACATGGTAACCAAATATCTCACCCGAAGCACTTGTCATACCGTTGGCATGCACCAAATGCTCGTTGGTTATATAATAGTCATTTCCCATAATACACCGGTATGTATTGGCGTTATTCATAAACCAGTGATATTCTGCTTTTGACATTCCATTCTCAAGTAAAAATTCATACATGGGAACACTTATGGGATAACCATAAACCAGGTCAAGAGAAAGAAACCGTTTTTCATTTAATACTTTGGCAAAGTCCTGGCAGGATGGTTCTTCAGCATGGAAGTATTCGGCCGATTCACTTTGAATAAACACAGCATCGGGCTGCACCTTTAAAATGGCACGCATTGACAATATATTAGCCTTACATAAGTTTTTTAAGGCATTTACGAAGTATTTGTCGCCCGTTAGCCTTTCGTTCCACCAACCATGCGATGCCGAAAACGTTGCTGCAATAAATATTTCATTTATTGGAGTATAAATCTGGCACCAGGGATATCTTAGTGCGAAAGCCGTGGAATATTCGGCAAAATGAACAGGGAAATCAGGATTTTGAAAATTACCTAACCAATCGGGTACTCCAAAATGGCATAAGTCCACAATAGGAGTAATATTCATTTCCTTCATGGTATTAAATGCTTCATCGGTAAATCTCCAGTCGTATTGTCCCGGGCCGGTATGAACCGAATAATACGGAGGGCCATATCTTAAAAAATTTATCCCTATTTCTTTCGTGAGCTCAAAGTCTCTTTTATAATTTTTATAATGTTTGGCTTTTTCCATTTCGTCTACCCTTTTAGTACTGCCATCGGGTAACTTAATGGTTGGGTAACTGTTTTCAATTCCAGTTGCAAACATGAATTTTCTCATGGATCCAATCATTGCTTTCTATATTTTTTAAATTTTTTAAATTACTTGATGTAACGGGTTAACAGATGTTTTTAGCTCGTTGATATAATGAATTAAACTGGTTTGGATTGCAGGAAGTTGAATTCCTTGAGAACTTTTTAGCACTGAGTAACTGGGTCGTTCGGCGTTATAATTTAATTTTTCGAATGGCAATGCTATAAGATGATTGTTGTTTTTATTTGCCAGGTTCAGGGCCAATTGAATAAAATTAAAATGCGACATCTCATCAGGGCCTGATAAATGCCATATTCCCGATTCATTGTCTATTAATAAGTCTAGAACCTGATTTACCAAATCAGGAATATATGTTGGGGAAATAATAATATCAGAAGGAAGGTATAATTGGTCGCGGTTATTCGATTCAGATTGTAAAATATTTCCCAGAAAATCGTCATTTACCCATGGATTGAAGAAAAAACTGCTTCTGATAATTAAAGAATCAGAATTGATTTTTAAAATAAATTCTTCGGCCATTTTTTTCGATTCACCATATTTATTTAAGGGTTCTGTTATATCATTTTCCACATATGGATTTTTTTTCTTGCCATTAAATACCTGATCAGTCGAAAAAGTAACTAATTTAATATTAGCCGATTTACAAACTTGTGACAATAGCATAGGACCAAGGGTGTTTTCCCTGAAACACTGTTGCGGATTAGTTTCTGCCTGATCGATATTTGTGTAACCTGCCGCATTGATAATGGCCCATGGTTGTTCACTACACAAAAAACTTTCCATGGAAGCAAAGGATGCTATATCGAACTGGTCCCTGTTTAACAATTTGTAAACAATGCCTCTGTGTTGGCATAATCTGGCGAAAGCTTTTCCTAATGAACCATTTGCTCCAATAATGAGCAAAGGCGATATTTTATTTATATTCTGAGTTTCCTCGTAGTTGTTATTTTTTTCCCGGGGATAATTGTAAAGGATACGAATATCTCTCTTCCACCATCCGGGGATTTCCAAAAGAGGGTGTTCAATATTCGAGTTAGTGTTAATTTTTTTTATTATTTGTGAAAGGGCTGTTGGTCTTGGTTTTCCCGGACGAAGGTCAAAAACGCCCGATTCATAACAATTATGATGAACTTTCAAAAGAGAGTTCCAGTCGTAACTGCCTAAAAATGACCAGGCAGTAATGGCCCTGAAATCTATCCCTTCGCTTTGGATACGGAGGGCTGTATGGTATGCTTCATAAAACCAACGGAGCTGTTCTTCCCTGGTACAACCTAAATGCACTTCGGTAAGCGCTATAGGAAGTTTATATCTTTCCCAACTTTCTTTTAATAGTCCATAAAAACCGGTTGGTTCAATATTACCCACACGAACAGCTTCTACATCAGCATACGATATCTGGCCATTGCCACCATGATATCGTCGGGGATATTTAAACTTTTGTTCATCGAGATACCGTTCGCTGGTTACATAATAATTGTATCCACAAATGTTTGGTTTACATATGTTTTCGGAAAAAAACGTAAGTTCTTCCTCTATGATATTCTGATCCAGAAAATACTTCCAAAGAGGATTGTCAGGATTAAATTTACCGGTTAAAAAGTCGTATGTAAGCCAACGTCGCTCATTTTCGAACTGTGCCTGAAAATTTAATGCGGGAGTACTGTGAACTTTACATAAATCTTCGGTAGGAATAAGTTTGGCATCGAGGTTTATCTCCCTGATTTTTTTCATTGAAAGGACAATGCCTTTCATCTCATTTATAAAAATCCTGGCAAATGCACTATCCGATTGGAGGTGAGGGTACCAAATGCCATATAGCCCTGAAAATCTTGCAGTAGTAAGAGGTTCATTTATTGGATTATAGTTTGAAATCCAAGGATATCTTTCAGATATTATTTGAGCAAATTCAGCAAGGAGAGACGGGAATTCAGGCTGGGATAAATCAGTGATAAAAGGTCCGCTGCCGTGATGAACCAAACCTGCAATAGGAGTAATATTAAGTTCCCGAAGTTTTTCCAATCGTTCATCATGCAACAAAAAGAAAGCTTTCGGGTTCTTATAATATTTTTCCCAAAGTAAAGGATACCGTATAGTATGTATTCCTAAATCGGCAAAAAGCTCAAGGTCGCCGAGCCTGTTTTCATGACCATTTAGCAATAATTGATCATGAACCCTATTTCGCACCCGGGCAACAGTACATTCTACACCTCCCCAAATTTCCATAGAATTATTTCTATGATTTATAACCAGACTTTCTCGTCTTTATTACCTCCTTCTGAAAAAAGGTATTATATAACTGGATTTATTGGTATTACAACATTACTGCTAACCTTGCTATTTAATAATCCATTATGAATTGGAGTCAATTCCTTGCGTTTCGATTCTTTTGCCTCCAATGTAGAGAGTATAATTCTCTTCATTCCCATCCATGTAAGATCCCAGGAATTTGATTTTAAAACTTGTTTTACTTTCTTTTTCCAGCTATTGTCGTTTACTAAAAGCATTGCCTTTTTAATAGCTAATGCAAATTCATTAACAGTATCTGAAATTAATACCAATCCCATTTCCCCGTAAGGAACAACAACATCGTGTATTGATGTGGATACCACAGGTTTAGAGCAACAAAGATATTCGGGTGTCTTGGTAGGGCTGATAAACCTTGTACTGTCGTTTTTTGCAAAAGGCAATATAGCGATATCCCAATTTCCAAGATACCATGGCAGCTCATTATAGGATTTTTGTCCTAAATAATGAATATTTGAGTGTCTTGGAAGAGTTGCAGGGTCAATTTTAACCACTGGTCCAATCATAATAAACTGAACATTTGGCATTTTCTGGGCTAATCCATCGAGTAGTTCAATGTCGAGCCTTTCGTCGATAACACCAAAAAAGCCTGCACGCGGATGTGGTATCGAAGCCTGGTCAATAGGATCAGTACTTTGCAAGCCACTCTCAAAATGACTTTGATCGATACTGCTTGGAAACGGGTATATATTATTGTGTTTATCTTTTTTATATTCATAAAGGTATTGTCCTCCGGTAAAAACAACATCGGCAATCTTAAGAAGCGATATTTCGTTTTTCAACATATCGGGATGAGCACCTTTAAAATGGGATAATTCGTCCATACAGTCGTAAATGACTATATTCGGATTTAAATTTTTGGAAAAAGGCACTGCCATCGGCGTAATATACCAAAATAAATAATCGGTAATATTATTCCATTTGATAAGCTTTTTTATTGCATCTTCCAGATAAAGTTGTATCTCACTCTCTCCAGACTGCTCATGAATGTGAGGTGTAATTATTGTAATATTATCGTTGTAATTTTTAGCTTTTAAAAAGTTAACTTCAAAATTACCGAATATTGGTTCTTCGATATAATACACCGGAACCTCTTTTGCCCATCGGGTCAAAAGATGTTGAGGCCTTTGAAATACAAAATCCCAACGTAAATGTGAAAAACATATCACATTTTTTATTATTGGCTCAGCAATTGGATTTTTTTCGATACGTTGTTTGGATTTTTTTATACTTTTAAAAGTAAACATTTTCTCATGGACGTTTTTTTGATTAATATCATAATCCCTTCCTTCTGGTTTAGACTCCATAAACAATCCCTTCTCTTTAAATTATTGAAACTGAAATCAAAAAAAAGTCCCTTGGTTAATCAAGGGAATATAGAGGTTTTTCTTTATTAATATTTTGGACAAGCCGCATTTCCAGATCATAGTTCTGATAAACCTGAGAATCAAATCCGCGAGATTCAAACGAGTTAGGTGTTATTTTTTTAATTTTCGTTTTCATACTGTTACTTTTTATGTTAGATAAGAAACTCTGCCAAAAACATACCAAAAAAAGATTCTTTCATTTTCAGCATGTTATAAATACCCTGAAACCCCCTGTTACCCTATTATGTAGAAATTTATTCCCAATTGTGAGGAATTGTTTTTTTTATGTTTTATCCAACTGGTCAAACATTTCCAATGCATGATTTATAGTATCGTGCATATCGTAATATCTGTACTCGCCCAATCGTCCGCTGATTATTACATTCTTCAATTCTTTTGCCTGATCTCTGTACTTAAGAATCAAATTTTGATTTCTATCATCATTGATTGGGTAATATGGGTTTGTTCCATCATCCAGCAGCGAGAATTCTTTAATTATCATAGTTTTATCCTTAGGGTAATCGTCTCTTTCAGGATGCAAATGACGAGGCTCGTGAATGCGTGTAAAAGGAACTTCGACATCAGCGTAATTCATAACTGATGTACCCTGGTAATCTTCGTATGGATGTATTTCTCTTTCGAAGCGAAGCGTTCTGTATTCCAGTTTTCCAAATTGGTAATTGAAAAATTGATCAATGGGCCCACTATAAATAATTTTGGTTTCAGGGGGAATCATATCTCTTATTTTGAAAAAATCAAGGTTTAACTCCACATTTATTTTTTCGTTGTCAAGCATTTTTTCAAAAATTTTTCCATAACCATGTAAGGGTATACCCTGCCATCGGCTGTAATAATAACTCTCATTATAGTTGGAGCGAAATGGCAACCTTTTCAAAACACTTTCCGACATATCCATGGGATCTTTTTGCCACTGTTTTAATGTATATCCTCTTATAAAAGCTTCATACAATGGTCTTCCCATCATACTTATAGCCTTTTCTTCAAAATTTTTAGGTTCAAGGATATTATCTTTTTCAATTTCCTTCTTCAAAAAACTTTCAACTTCAAACGGTTTAAGGGAAACATTGTAAAAACTATTAATAGTTTCCAGATTTACCGGCATTTGAAATACTTTCCCTTTATGGGTAGTTAGTACCTGGTGAAAATACCCGTTAAACTCAGTAAAATGATTAATATATTCCCATACTCTTGGATTTGGTGTATGAAAAATATGTGTTCCATATAAATGGTAATGTATTCCCGTTTCCGGATCGTCAAGCGAATAACAGTTGCCACCAACATGATTTCTTTTTTCTATAACTAATACTTTTTCTTTGAGTTGGTTTGCTATTCTTTCGGCCATTACAGATCCAAAAAAGCCACTACCTACCACGAGGTATTTAAGTCCGGATAAATCCATGTATTAAATATATTTAAGTTTAAATTGTTGAAAGCTGTGGTGTTGGTTTTTTGCTTACTCCTTTCATCGTAACATTTGAAAGTGCTGCAAATACGATATGCGCTATCATTAAATGAGCCAGATAGCGCTTTAAATTGATATTCGGAGGAGATGGGTGTATCTCAAAAATGGCTTTCCATATTGCAATACCAATAGTGCCATTTACTGCTCCAAGTAAGACCCCATTAAAAAATGTAGGAGATGTTTCAAGTTTTTTTAAAATTTTTTGATTAAGAATGCTAAAGCTCATTCCGGTTGCATAATGTAAAATCCACCCTAAAGCAACGCGGTTACTTTTGTTAAGAGGGAATGATTTTAACAACATGCTTAATATTTCATGTTCTTTAAACTGTTTGTTCTTATTTTCAGAAGTAATGATACTGAACAATGACATAACAGAAGTACCTATAACACCGGTTAAAGCGGATTTAACTAAATCGTTGTTCATGGCATTAAAGACTTTAACTGGTTTTATCATGAAATATATAACAATCAAATATGGCTCTGTTTCAAATTTGCAAGAAGTGTTCCATGTTCTGAACGTCGCATTAACAGGTATGATGAACTACTTACAAGTGTGACAAAACGAGAAATTTCTGGGAATAATTTTCTACAAAGCGTGGAAGAATTCAAAACTAGCTGAAAGGAATTGCTCAGATGCAATAATTTCAAGTTTTAAAAGGATTTTTTATTCTAGAACTGTTCCTTTCTAAGTACTATTTACGCACGCAAGGTAGCTGAAGTAATAGATTTAATTTTTAAAATTAATGTATGAAGATTTTAATGACAACTGATACCATTGGTGGGGTGTGGACTTACACCATGGATTTAATTAAAGGATTAGAAAAATATAATGTTGAGGTTATTTTGGCTACAATGGGCGATCCTCTTTCTAGTAGTCAGCTTGCTCAGGTTCGGAAGCTTAAAAAAGTAATTTTGGATTCTTCTAATTATAAACTTGAATGGATGGAAAATCCATGGAAAGATTTGGAAAGGGCTCAGCGCTGGCTGCTTCAACTAACATTTACATTCAGTCCCGATATAATTCATTTAAATAGTTATGCTTTCGATGCAAGGCTTTTTAATGCCCCGGTTGTAATGGTAGGGCATTCCTGTGTTTTATCGTGGTGGCAGGCAGTTAAGAATCAACCTGCTCCTTCCGAATGGAACCATTATGCCGAAGTGGTTAAAAAAGGGTTGCAGTCGGCAGATATTGTTGTTGCTCCATCGCATTGCATGATGTCGAACTTGGTTAAATATTATGGCGAGTTTGAGAAATCTCATGTGATTTATAATTCAGGGGATGAATTGTATTTTAAAGGCGGAAATAAGGAGAAAATAGTTTTTTGCATGGGTCGTTTATGGGACGAAGCAAAAAATGTAAAACTGATAGCAGAAGCTGCAAAATATCTCGATTATCCGGTGTTTTTGGCTGGAGATAACAAAAGAAACGTACCTCAAAATATACCTTCAAATCTTCATTTTTTGGGCAAACTGGATAAAAAAGATATTGCAAGATGGCTTTCAATTGCTTCCGTGTATGTGCTTCCTGCTTATTATGAACCTTTTGGATTATCGGTATTAGAAGCAGCATATTCTAAATGTGCATTGGTATTAGGTAATATTGATTCATTACAGGAAATATGGGGCGGTAATGCTTTGTATTGCAGTCCCGATAATACTTCAGAGTTTGTGAGTACCATTAACATGCTCATGCAAAACGATTCGCAAAGAAAAAAGCTTGCTGACGATGCTTTTAAACGTTCACATGTATTTAATTTACCGGAGATGGCAGGTGAATATTATTCTCTTTATAACTCTTTGTTAGGAGTCAAATGGATTAATACCGGCCTGAAGGAATTAACACAGTTCCACACCTAAGTCCAGAAATGAGTTGCAAACTAAATAATGTGTTATGAAAATTTTCCTTTTTTATCATAGCTTAATATCCGATTGGAACCATGGTAATGCTCACTTTTTAAGAGGTATTGTTTCGTCATTGATGCAGGATAAACATGATGTTACTGTTTACGAGCAGTTAAATGGCTGGAGTTTCAGCAATATGATTACTGATGCAGGCTTTGAGCCTGTTAAAGAATATAAAAAACGGTTTCCCGAACAAAAGGTTTGTTTTTATACTGAAGATAACTTCATTCCAAATATGATGAATGAAGCTGATCTTGTAATAGTGCATGAATGGAACAGTCCTGAGATAATCAAAAAAATCGGGACTCACCGAAAGCTTTATGGCAATTATGTTCTCTTGTTTCACGATACACACCATCGTTCCATTACCGATTACGAAAACCTGAAACGGAACGATTTATCTGGTTACGATGGTGTACTTGCTTTTGGAGACATTATCAAAAACATTTACCTGGCAAATAATTGGGCACGTCAGGCCTGGACATGGCACGAAGCTGCTGATATTACACTGTTTCACCCAGTCGATCCGCGTCCGGCAAGCGAAGGTGACCTGGTGTGGATTGGTGACTGGGGAGATAATGAACGTGATGATGAATTACTCGAATTCATAATCGAACCAGTAAAGCA
>JBBQEI010000051.1:0-33996 GCA_038320545.1 Bacteroidales bacterium | reverse complement strand
GCCTATGAACAGGATGGTATTGAATATTGGCTTGCCCGCGAATTGCAGGGCTTGCTGGGTTATACTGATTGGCGTAATTTTCTGAACGCTGTTGAAAAAGCGAAAGAAAGCTGTAAAACCACTGGTGAAGAGGTTTCTGATCATTTCGTTGACGTCAACAAAATGATCGAT
This sequence comes from Bacteroidales bacterium, assembly GCA_038320545.1. GTDB lineage: Bacteria > Bacteroidota > Bacteroidia > Bacteroidales > JAAUTT01 > JAAUTT01. Next base: position 33,825 of record JBBQEI010000051.1, on the reverse strand, counting down.
TTGGGCAAAGGAGCTAAAAGAGTAGTTGATGACATTATGCTCACCCGTTATGCCTGTTATCTTATTGCTCAAAACGGCGACCCGAAGAAAGAACAAATTGCGTTTGCACAAAGCTATTTTGCAATACAAACCCGAAAACAGGAATTGCTTCAGGAACGCATCCTGCTTATGGAACGCTTGCAGGCACGGGAAAAATTAGCAGCCACCGAAACCGAATTGTCCAAAAACATTTACGAAAGGGGTGTCGATAATAAAGGCTTTGCAAATATACGCAGTAAAGGTGATTGGGCTTTGTTTGGCGGGTATAATACCAGTGCCATGAAACGTAAATTAGGAGTTGCCGAAAACCGGCCCTTAGCCGACTTTTTACCTACAATCACTATTACCGCCAAGCAACTGGCAACCGAAATTACCAATTTTAATGTGAAGCAAAACAACCTCAAAGGTGAAAATACAATTACCAGAGAGCATGTTAAAAACAATACTGATGTAAGAGACCTTTTGGGTAAAAGCGGAATCAGACCCGAACAATTACCTCCCGAAGAAGACATTAAAAAACTGGAACGCAGGGTGAAAACTGCCGATAAGGATATTGTAAAGAAAAAACTGAAAGGCAAATAATCATAAATCAAATACACCTTTAACCAAACTGCAAACCTTGCACCTATTGGCAAGTTTTGCAGTTTTTCTTTTTTTATTCACACTTCTTTTCTTTTGTTTATTATTGTTTATATTTGACAAGACAAATCAAACCAACATGAACCAATTTGGAGAGCGAATACGAGAGTTGAGAATTCAACAAAATATTCGCCAGAGGCAAATAGCAGCCTTGCTCGAAGCTGATACAGCATTTGTGAGCAAGATGGAAAAAGGCACGCGCCAACCCAAACGGGAGCAAGTAATTGCATTGGCATCTTTACTGAAAACTGACCAGGAAGAATTAATCGCTCTATGGTTAGCCGACAAAGTGTATGAAGTTATCAAGAATGAAAACATGGCTGACGAAGCTTTAAAAACTGTTTCTACCAAATTAATGAATGAAAAATAATGTCAACTAAGTTCTTTACAAACGAAAACGAGAATACTCTTCTTTCAAAGATTGAAGGGATATTCAAATACAGAAATATACATTTTTTTGATGCCTTAGTTGGATATTTCAGAGCATCTGGATATTTCAAGATTCGACCATTTGTTGATAAAGCAGCAGAAATAAGAATACTTGTCGGTATTAATATCGATAACCTTGTTTATGAAGCAAACAAAAGAGGTTTACTCTTCATTGAAGATCCTGCTAAAAGCAGGGATGATTTTTTTATAGAGCTTAAAAAAAGCATTCAGGAAGCCGAATATGATAAAAATGTTGAAGATGGAATGTTGCAATTGATTGATGATTTAATTACACAAAAAATTAAGATCAAAGTTCATCCCAAACAGAACCTCCATGCCAAAATTTATATTTTCAGGGAACAACAAAAACACGATCATGGATATGGTTCAGTTATAACCGGTTCGAGTAACTTAACAGACAATGGATTAGAGCGAAATTTTGAATTTAATGTAGAATTAAGAGATAATTCTGATATTGAATTTGCTACTGAAACATTCAATAAGCTTTGGGATGAGAGCATCGAAATTGGGAAAGAGTTTGTTGATAGACTTAAAAAGGAAACCTACTTAAATGATGAGTTTACCCCTTTCGATGTGTACATGAAATTTCTGATTGAATATTTTGGTAGGAGCATAGACTTTGACCCCAATTCAATTCAGGATTTACCACAGGGGTTCAAAAAACTTTCATACCAGGTTGATGCGGTTGCTGATGGATACAATAAAATGATGAAGCACCATGGCTTCTTTTTATCAGATGTTGTTGGTCTCGGTAAAACAATTGTTGCTACCCTTATAGCTAAGAAGTTTTTCTATTCAAATGGATTTCCTTCTTATTTGTCAAAAACGTTAGTAATCTGTCCCCCGGCAATTAAAGAGAATTGGGAAGATACACTTTCAAAGTTCGGTTTACACAACTACAAAATAATTACTTCAGGTAGCTTACATAAAATCAATAAACACCACGATTACGATCTGATAATTGTTGATGAAGCGCATAAATTCAGGACTGATAGTGCTGAAATGTACTTCCATTTACAAAACATATGCAAATGCCCAACTCGCAAAAAGCTTACTAACGATACTTACGAGCAAAAAAGGGTGATGCTTATTTCAGCAACACCACTCAACAATAAACCTGAGGACATTGCAAACCTCGTTTATCTTTTTCAGGATTCAAAAAACTCAACTTTGGAGGTCGGAAACCTTCAACGTTTTTTTAGGGGCCAGATTGATGCATATAAGAAACTCAAGGCTGAAAAGGATATTCAAAAAGTGACTTCTGGCGTAAAAGTTATTTATGAAAAAATCCGTTCAAAGGTAATTGAACCATTAACAGTTCGCAGAACCCGTACTGACCTTCTGGAAAATGAAGAATATGAAAAGGACTTAAAAGAACAAGGAGTCATTTTCCCCGCTGTTAATAAACCGGAAAAGATATTTTATCAGTTAGATGAATTTTTAGATGCTGTTTACGACAAAACTATTCTTTATCTAAGCCATCCAACAAAAGGACTTTCCTATAATCGTTATCAGGCTATTAAATATTTAAAACCATATAAAAAATTAAAATACCAGAAAGCCGATATGATATCCACTCAGTTGGCATTCATTATGAAAACCCTGCTTGTTAAGCGGATTGATAGCAGTTTCTATGCTTTCAAACAATCCCTGACGCGTTTTTCGGAGGCTACAAATGCTATGGTTAAGATGTTTGAAAACAATAGGGTATATATAGCTCCAAATTATAATGTGAGTGATTATATAAATGAGGGTAAAGAAGAAGAATTAATTGCCCTGCTAACCGATTTGGCTGAAACAGATCCAACCATAGAGATATGCACATCCGACGATTTCGAACCTGGCTTTTTTACCGGTCTAAAAAACGACAAAGCTCTTTTAGCTGAATTGGTTAACGATTGGGCGAAAATAACTCAAGACCCCAAACTCGATATTTTTAAAGAATATCTTTCAAACATACTCTTTAACAAGAGCATCAATAAAGAAGAAAAATTAGTTGTGTTCTCCGAATCAAAAGAAACTACTTTTTACTTGTTTGACGAACTTAAAAAGGCCGGATTTGATAAAATTTTAGTGGTTGACAGCAAGAACAGAAAAGATAAGTTTCCTTTTGTAAAAGCAAATTTCGATGCCAATATTCCTTTAACTGATCAAAAAGACGATTACAACATCGTACTTAGTACCGAAGTGTTGGCAGAAGGCATAAACTTGCACCGTTCGAATATCATTGTTAACTACGACACTCCCTGGAATAGCACCAAACTCATGCAACGCATCGGTAGAGTAAATCGGATTGGCTCCAAAGCAAGCAATATTCACATCTTTAATTTTTTCCCTACTGCTAAAGTAAATAGTGATATTGAACTGGAGAAAAAAGCGATAATGAAACTTCAGGCATTTCATAGTGCCATGGGTGAAGACAGTCAAATTTATTCGCAGGATGAGGTAACCGAAAGCTTTGGTTTGTTCGATAAAACTGTTAATGAAGAAAAAGACGAAAAACTGAGGATTTTATTAGAGTTGCGTAAATTCAAAAGAGAAAACCCTGATTTGTTTAAGCAGATTAAAAACATGCCAACAAGGGCGCGTGTAGGCAGAAAAAACGTTGTCCTCAAAGGGACTACCATTTCATTCATCCGAAATGAAAAAAGAGATGCATTCTTATTTGTAAGAGAAAATGGTGAAATTGAAGAACTCACATTTTTACAGGCCGAAAGAGAGTATTATGCCAAAATAACTGAAAAGGCAATAGCATTAAACGAGTACCATCACAATCAGGTTAAAACGGCTATTAGTTTGTTCGCTCATAAGTTGGAGGAAGAAAAAAGTAAGGAGCGTAAGATAGATACAACACAGGGACCTAATGAGAAAAAAGCATTAGCTTTCCTGGATGCCATATCCAATATGCACAATGCCAATGCAGAGGAAAAGGAATTATTGATAAATGCTAAAAAAGCAATTCGCCTTGGTAAGTTCCAAAATCTGCAACGGGATGTGAATAAATTGGCTAAAGCCGTAAAGGTTTCTCCCTTAAAACCAGCTTTTCTTTTGGAAGAAATAATAAAAGTTCTAAAGAAATACCCCTTACAGGCAATAGAAGATGATGAATTGCACGCTATGCACCCTGTATTTAATTTGAAAGAGTTTCAACCTGAAATTATTATTAGCGAAAGCTTTAACATATAATTCTCAATAAATTATGTTAGAAAGAGACATAAAACAAGTATTGACCGATGCCTATGATTTTTCAAAGTGGCACAGGATAATTGATTTTGTATTCCCCGATTATAGCTTTGAAAACACTATCGTAGAAATTGAGAATAATAATGACAGGATTTCTTACATTCACCAAAAAGGAGAAATTATTCTTACTGATAATAAAAAAATCATAATCTTAGAAGTAGCTGTTAAAAAGGGGGATATTACTAAAGCAAAAGTAGGATTCCACAATCTGACATCTAAATTTATTGATCAGGCAAAAAATCATGGGATTTTAGCTTTTTATATTCCTGATGGAGATGATAAATCCGACTTCCGGTTGTCATTTATTTGTAAAGAATCCAGGTTTAAAGATGATGGAAGTTATGAGGAGTTCAAAACCAGCCCCAGACGTTATACTTATGTTTTAGGCAGGAATGAAACTGCTGCGACGGCAGCAAAAAGGCTTAAAGAATTGGCTGCAAAAAAGAATGGTTTTGACTTTGAACTGAAAGATGTTATTGAAGCATTCTCGGTTGAGAAATTAACTGATGAATTTTTCAAAAAATATAAAGAACAATTCCAGATTTTCACCCATCATCTAATAGAAGATGACCATATTCGATATGATATTTTTGAAATAGATCGAGATGAAAAGGAAGAAGAAAAAGTCAATAACGAACTCCCAATCAGAGATTTCACAAAAAAGCTTCTGGGACGTTTGGTTTTCCTTTATTTTCTGCAACGTAAAGGGTGGATGGGTGTTCCACTCGAACAAAACCTATCAGCGAATTTTGAATTGAATGACTATTCTCAAATGGCCAAAAGTATATTTGCTCCTGCAAATGGATATAAGGATTTTATTTACCGTTTATTTAAGGATTCAAATCAACAAGATAAATTTCACAGTAAGTGTTTGAAGGAACTTTTTTATAATACTTTAAACAATAAAGATCGATCAAATTTTGAATTTCTCATCAGTGGAAGTTCACCCTTCGTTGATGGATCTGTCAGGAGCGTTCCATACCTGAATGGTGGCTTATTTGATGATGATTTTCCAAAGGGCAATGATATTGATTTCCCGCCACAAATGTTCGAAAACCTCTTCGAGTTCCTCGAACAATACAACTTTACAATAGACGAAAATAGTCCTGAAGATCATGAGGTTGGTATTGACCCCGAAATGCTGGGTCATATTTTTGAAAACCTGCTGGAGGAAAACCGCAATTATGGAGCATATTATACTCCAAAGGAGGTAGTACATTACATGAGCCAACAATCAATTATTCAATTTCTGTGTCATCATTTACCAGGGAATACTCAGGCTATTGAAACGCTTGTAAAATCTGATCACACACCAAATGATCCCTTCATAAAGAAAAATTCTGATAATATTATTAACCTGTTAAAAGGAATAAAGATTTGTGACCCCGCCATTGGTTCAGGAGCATTTCCTATGGGTGTTTTAAAAGTGATTTACAGCATTCTGTTTAAGATACATAACTATATTAACCCAGATGCGCCTTTTAATGAAGCTCAAACAAAAAAGGATATTATTCAAAAGAGCATTTACGGTGTGGATTTGGAACGTGGTGCTGTAGATATTGCCAGACTTCGATTCTGGCTGGCTTTAGTTGTTGATGAAGATTATCCTAAGCCACTTCCAAATCTTGATTATAAAATCATGCAAGGACATAGCTTGTTGGAAAAGTTTGAGGGAATCCCTTTAAAATTTGATAAAACAAGATATCAGATCAAGCTTATCAAAGATGTGGACTTATTTGGAAATATAATCAATCCTCAGCTAGACATAACTGAGTTTCTGCAAACGAAAGAAGATAGTAAGGAGTTTGATATAACTGAATTAGAAGAAAAGTACTTTAAAAGTTTTGATCCTGAAGAAAAACGAGTTATCAAAAACAAAATTGAAACTTTTGAAAAGGAATTCATTAAAGAACAAGTAGATAGGAAACTCGAACGCCTTCAACTGGACATTGATAAATTTAATCTTAAAATTACAGATATAGCATTAATCAATTTTGAAACAATTTCTTCTCAAACAGTAGCTTATCAGAAAAAGTTGGATAAAAGAAGAAGAGATTTAAAAATATTCGAGGAAAAACGCGATGCGCTCCTGCTGGAAAAGGAAAGACTTATTGCAAGTTTTGAGAACCTTTTAAAGAATTTTCACAAAAAAAAGCCTTATTTTTTGTGGCATTTATACTTTATGGATGTATTTGATGCCGGTGGTTTTGATATTGTTATTGGAAATCCACCTTATATAAAAGAATATACTAATAAGGATGCGTTCGATGGTTTAAGAGATAGTTCCTATTACATGGGCAAAATGGATATTTGGTATCTTTTTGCTTGCTTTTGTATTGATATGTTGAAAGACGACAGCGGGATACAATGCTTTATTGCACAAAACAATTGGATTACCAGTTCAGGAGCAGCGATTTTGCGTAATAAAATTGTTCAGGAAACCGAAATGCTTTCATTCACTGACTTTGGCAATTATAAAGTGTTTCAAAGTGCTGGTATTCAGACAATGATATACTTGGTAAAGAAAACCACTCAGCCTCAGACAAGTTATATTACCAACTATTCAAGACTACTAGTTGATAATATCGATAAAACTTTCCTGGATTATTTTTTGCAAAGCGAAAGAGAAAGCACACATGATAATTTTGAAAAACTTCAATTTGATTTTATTTCAGCAAATTATGTTGATGGTTATATCACTTTTGCAAATAATGCAAATGAAAATATCTTAAAGAAAATTCAAAGTGTAAATCACATTAAATTAACTGAAAAAGAAGTTGCTCAAGGAATAGTTCCAAATCCAGACATTGTAAATACAAGGAATATTAAGAAACTTTCAGAATTGGGGATAAGAGATAATAAAATAAAAGTTGGCGATGGAGTTTTCGTAGTAAGTAAAGGAAAATTTGATACTTTAAACTCAGTCGAAAGAAAATATATTAAACCAATCTTTGAGCCGAACGAAGTACAACGCTATAAGTTTATTGACGATTTCGAAAATGAAATAATATATATCACAAAGAGTAATTATCAAAATGATGCGCCCAACTTATTGAAACACCTTTCTATTTATAAAAATATAATGGAAGAAAGGAGAGAAAATCAAAATGGGCGACTTGATTATTTTCATCTACACTGGCCAAGGGATGAATATTATTTTGAAGAAGGAAGAAAAATATTGAGTGTAAGAAAATGTGCTAGACCTACATTTATTTATACAGAGAGCTTTGCATATGTGATGATGGCATTCAATATTATTAAAACTGATAAGATAAATCTTAAATTTCTCACAGCATTACTTAACAGCAAACTCATTGCTTTCTGGCTAAGATATAAAGGCAAAATGCAGGGCAACAACTACCAGATTGATAAAGAACCCTTGTTGGAAATTCCCATTGTTGAAACCGATAAGCAGGAATTGTTTGCCACATTGGTTGATTACATTTTATTGATATATCAGCCACGTATGGAGCCTTTAATAAAGTATATAGGCGATGATCTGATAATAAATTCTTTGGAGGAGGTAATTGACCAGGCTATTTACGAACTCTATTTTGGTTCCGAACCGGAAATGCAGCAATTAAAAATTATTGAGCATCTGGAAAACCGAATACAACCCATTACTGATCACTATTCTCATGAAGATATTGAAAAAGTTGTTGGCTTCTACCATTGGCTTCATGAGCAGAAAAATCCAGTTCGTAATGTGCTGCTCAAAGCAAATATTGTAAGCAAAGATATTGTAAGCATTATTAATTCAAACATCAGTCAATGAGGATTAAAGAACTCCAATTACAGAATTTTAAATTCTTTACAGGAAACACTGAAAGCAATACACTTAGGTTGCCCAATGGTGAAAATGTGCTTGTTTGGGGCGAAAACGGTAGTGGAAAATCTTCCATTTATTGGGCTATATATACCTTATTACAGTGTAGCTACAAAGATCAGACTGGTATTGATAATTATTTCACTCCTGCGCATGAGAAAAACTTGGTAAACATTCATAAACCTGAAGCCGACCGGGCATTTATCAGAATGGCTTTAGATGATGGCAATGAGTATAAAATTGAACTTGCTGATTACAGTGTAATAGGAAATGTCGATTTACAACAAAGTGCGGTAAGTAGTGATTTTATTGATTATAATGTTGTTGCAAGTTTTTTAAAGTTTATGCATAAATATGAACCCGAGCAAATGCCTTTATTTGAAGAGCAGATATTCAGATTTATGCCTTTCAATTCACCAGCACCCCATGCAGAGACAATTAAATATTTCGACAAGGCATTAGAAAAAATAAACGAAGAGCTACAAAAAGACCCCATCACAAATAAATACCCAACAGCCGGTTCAACTGCTTATGATCAGTATAAAAACCTGGTAGATGAATTTAACAGGCAACTCCGGCAGGAATTGGGATTAGTAAACGTAAAAGCAAATCAAATATTGGCAACAAAGTTTGGTTATCCAATTGAAATAGAATTAAGATATACACCCATTGAGTTTCAGAGAACAAGCACACAGTTCAGATTCACCCATGAGGCTTCTATCATCTTAAAAATAAACAACTATTACGGCCATCCGGATACAGTAAAACGTCCACATTCCTTCCTGAATGAAGCAAAAAAAACAGCCATTGGTTTATCAATACGTTTAGGAATACTTGAAAGACGGCTTCTAGCTGATAAGCTGAATGTTTTAGCTTTGGATGATTTGCTTATCAGTTTGGATATGAGTAACCGTGAGGTTGTTTTGAATTTACTGTTTGAGGAGTATGAACAAAATTATCAGCTATTGATATTTACGCATGATAAGCAACTTTACAATATTGCCAAAAACAAAATTGGAAATGGCATTTTCACACATAACTGGAAATTTTGGGAGTTTTACGTCAATGAGAAAGATCCTGCTATACCGGAACCAAGGTTTTTTGAAACAAAATCACAACTTTCCATAGCATTCAATCATTTGCAGGAAAACGATTATCCTGCTGCAGCCAATTATTTGAGGAAGCATTGCGAATACCTTATCGAAACCTATCTGCCACAATATTGCTACAGAGATGTTAACAGAGATAAATCACATAAGAATTATCCCCTGGATAGCATGATTACGAACAGTGTTATTTTTCTTGATAGGATTAACGGAACTGATTCAAAGGCAAAATTCACAGATTTGAAACAGTATGTTGAGATGATGTTAAACCCCTTGTCACACACAGAAAGAGGTGTTGAAAGGCACAAAGGTGAAATCAAAGCAGTAATAAAGACCTTGGAGGAGTTAGAAATCGAACTGAAAATGCTGAGGTTTTCAATAATGCCAATAATGGCAATAAATACTGATTTGTTCTTAATCCTTGTTAAAGATGCAAACAACACATTTAAAATTCAGATAAAATTAAAAGAAGATTTATTTATATTCGAAGAAGTCGGTATTATTAAACTTTCTAAATGCTTAACTGATAGTGTTTATTACTGGCATTATCAAAACAATGCTATTCATCAGGAAGGCAACTTTGCTTTTCATCAGAATAAAGAATTAGCTGTTTCATATAGTGATATTGCAGGCTTTGCAACCATTGCAGTGCCAGTCATGCCCAATTGGGAAACTCTTTTTACCAAGTCCGATGGAACATTAATAAATACACTAATGGTTTTGTAAAATGGACATACACATATTAAGAGAAGCTCAGGCAAGATTTGAATCCAAAATTAAATCCTTAAAAGACAGTAAGGTTGAATTATATGCTTTGCGTAAGTCATTCGTAAAATATTTTAATCTGCAAAAACTGCATAATCTCCAAATTGATGATTATGTATTAGGCAGAGAGAAACCACATGATGGTCATAGCTTCAACTTTTGTTATGGCCTTGAAACCCAGCTAAAAAATTTAGGCTGGATGATAGGGGGTACATCATTTAAGTTTGGCTTTTATTATGGTGTTATCGAAACTGATAAAGTCAAAAAATTCAGGTATGTAAAACGCTTTGGTAACACCCCTGAACAAGCCATTAAAATTGCTTCTAATCTGATAATAGATTTATTGCAGCAAGGTCAGAGGGGAGATACTAAAGCAATTATTCGAAATGGATTATCACCTATGTTTAAGGGTAAAATTCTAACCACATACTACCCGGATAAGTATTTAGATGTATTTGCTGCTTCGCACTTGGATCACTTTCTCAAGCACTTGCATATAAATTACAATGAATTAGTAAATCAGAGTGAGGTAATCAAGCGCGAAAAAATACTGGAATTCAGGGACAGTGATCCGGTTATGAAAAACTGGGACATTGACATCTATACTGATTTTCTATATGAATTATTTGGGCGTCCTGAAGAAAATGAACCAAAGACTGATCCTCTAAAAGAATACAGAAAACTTGATTTCCCGTTGAAACAATTCGCTGAAGAAATATATCTCAACATAGCAGAATTTCAAGAGCCTGACCCTCCAAAGGATAAAAGGAAAGCAAATTCAAAACCTGATTACGAGAAACAAAACCGCCGTAACAAAGAATTGGGTGAAATTGGAGAAAAAATAGTTGAAGACTTTGAGAAAGCCAGATTAATCAAACTTGGAAAACCGAATTTAGCAAAGAAAATCAACAGGGTATCAACAAAGTCAGATTCTATCGGATATGATATCCTCTCATACAATGAAGACGGTACTGAAAGGTACATAGAAGTTAAGGCAACCCGTTCTAAAGTAGGAAATGCAAATTTCTTTTTAACGATCAATGAACTTAATACAGCCAGGGAAAAGGAAAATTATTATATCTACATGGTGTACGAAGTGCTTTCCGAAAAACCACGCATTTGGATTATTCCTAATCCATTCTCACCGGCAAATGAAAAAGTAAATCTTGCCCCGATAAATTATAAAGTTACCATCAATGTAGAATACAACAGGTAAAAAGAAAATTATAAACTGCAGCAAGAGCCACAGCCAGAGTTGCAGCCAGAGTCACAGCCAGAGTTACAGCCAGAGTTACAGCACGAGTTACAGCACGAGTTGCAGCAGGAGTTGCAGCAGGAGTTACAGCAGGAGTCTTTATATGGGAAAGTGCTTCGAATTATCGCGGATAAATCATTATCAACAAATGAAATATCTGCTACATTGAACCAAAGAAGCATTTCTGGTCATTTAAAAAAGGTGATTTCAAAACTCCGGAATGATAAACTGGTCGAATGGACAGAAAAGACTGAGAAAAGCTCTAAACAGAGATACCAGATAACTCAACGCGGGATAGTTTTCATACAACTTCTAAAAAAGAACACATAACTATAGTATTCAATGTCAGGAAAATAGAAAAATAAATTTATCATGATATAAATTCACATTCATGCAACAAATTCAGCTCAATATTATTCCGTTCAAACCGGTTTTCGAAAAACTAACCTTTGCTTTCTATGGTGAAAAGCAACCTGGTTCAAAAAACGCATCAATAAAATGGGATAAGCTTTTCAAGACTTTTCCAGAAGGCCGGGACCCAAGTCATAAGTCTTTTTACACTGATTTTCAGCCACCGGTAAATGGCGCTCTTGTTAAAGAAATTGATGTGTTTGATGCTATTAAGTTTACGCAGCAGTATTACCGGTATCAGATATTGCAATATTTCAATGAAATAGAAAACGTAATAGTTTTTCCAAATTTCGTTGATGATGTGGAGGTTTGGATTGAAGCTAAAACAACAATCCATGAAGTGTATCGGCGTTACAATAAATTTTCATTAAAAATTCAGTATAAATGTGTGTCCGATGGGTATGAATTGGTAATTGCGTACGACGGCACATCACGCATATCGCGTAAAAGCATGGCTGAATTTCCGGATATTGATCCAGGCGTATTTAAGCTTATCAACTGCAACGGAACTATGCATAGGGCTGGTAAAGATCCGGATGAATTAACCGGCGATATCGAAACCCAGTTCCCGATATTGAATTTTGCCCTATCAAAAATCTTACTTAAAGAGAAAGAAGAGAGAGAAATTAAAAACCAATACCGGACTTACCACACCGAAATCAAGAATTTCTTTTCGACATTTATCAATGTACCTACCTTTAACGAAATATTAAATCTTGCCGAAACAGGTTTTCATATAGTCCCCGGTCATAAAGTTTACCATGTAAATCCGGATTCCAACAAGTTAATGTTCCAGGATGGGGAAGAAATTAATCAGGGTTTGGGTATCAGTAAGCTAAAACCTGCTAAATCTTTAAACAAAGGGTTTTACCAAATCTTCTTTATTCATCATATGGAGGACGCTCAGCTTATAGATCAAACAATCGTAAAGTTTATAAAATATGGTTGGCACAAGCCGGTTGCAGGTAAAGAAAAGCACTCCAAAAGTTTTCATAGTTTCATCAACCACAATATATTCATTGATGACTCCAAAAAGATAACTTTTGCCAATACCAACAATCTATTTGAAGAAGTTTCTCCACAGATTACAAACTTTGTGAAGGCTGCAAATACAACCTACATTGCTATTTATGTTAGCCCAATATCAAAATTGGATAAAGACCATCCCCAACACAAAGCCTATTACAAGCTCAAAGAGCAATTACTTTATAAGGGTATTACTTCACAGGTACTTTATAAAGAACACCTTTCAAAAGAAGAATTCTACTACTTCCTGCCTAATATTTATGTTGCCATGTTGGCAAAATTGGGGGGCATACCCTGGCAGTTAGCGCACACTACCGATGAGGATGAGATTATAATTGGTATAGGTGCATTTAAACCTAAGGATTCTGTTCGTTTTGTAGGAAGTGCATTTTGTTTTTCAAAAGATGGGGTTTTTGAAGGCTTCAATTGTTTCCGCGAGAAAGAAACAACTTTGCTTGCCGGTTCAATCCGGGATGCAATAAAAATATTCAAAGAGAAAAAACAAAACTTAAATCGGGTCATAATTCATTTTTACAAGGAAATCTCCGACAAAATGGAATTAGAGCCTATTCTTAAAATGTTGGATGGTTTGGGTGATGGTGATACGCCTGTTATTGTAGTAACCGTAAATAAAACCGAAAGCAAGGAGTTGATGGGTTTTGATATTAATAGCTACGGCAAGATGCCTTATAGCGGTTCGCATGTCAAAGTAGGTCATAATAAGTATCTATTGTTCAACAATATTCGTTATCCAGACAATAAATTTGATTTAAATAATCGGGATTATCATTTCCCTGTAAAGTTATCTATCAGGGCATCAAAGAAAGAACTGGTAGAAGATCTGGAAGTCGTTAAAAAACTTGTTGATCAGGTATATCAGTTTAGCCGTATGTACTGGAAAAGCATCAGCCAGCAGAACCTGCCCGTAACCACTGCCTACCCTGAGATGGTTGCTAAAATCTATCCATTTTTTGAAAATGAAAATCTACCACAGTTTGGAAAAGAGAATTTATGGTTTTTATAAATAGGTAATAACAACATGGATCTTCCCAAAACAAAAGATATATATGAGGTGCTCTTAACATCTCAGCAACAAACCTTTGTCAATTCCTTGGTCAAATCTGCCGTCCGATACGCCCGATTACGTGTTGATTGGTTACTTTCGGACCAGGAAGGCCGAAATGAACTGGAAGCAGAACGTACCGCATCACATAATGCATTTATCTCCACCTGCGATATTTTAAGCCGAAATATGCTTAAATCAGGTGAGGACAATAGTTGGCGAACTCAAATAGGTAACAAACGTAAAGATATCGGTGACTTTGCATGTTTAATACATGCGGTATTGGGAATAAATGCGAGGTAGTATTACCCATTTGTTATGATCGATGGTGCAGTCCCGAAGATGTACTTTATATGGTGGCTTTTAAATTAATGATAAATTCATTTTTCTTTATACTTTTAATGCACCATTAAAGGCTATGCTATGAAATTAAAAATAATCATTCTTATTGTTGTCGGCTTGTTGGCTGGAGCTGGGGGATATACCTATTACAAATACTATTATCAGGATACCCTTATGCTTTCAGAGATAATTGGTAAATCGGATAATCCGGCAGAGAATATGCTAACCGGCATCTTCGATTTCGATACAGGCTTGACACGCCATGATATTAGTCGGATTGAAAAACGCAAGGTCTATTGGATGGGCCGTTTTCAGGAAGTGCAAAATATAAGTGATCCTGACAGGCAGGCAGAGGAATTGTCGAAACTGTATAATGGAATGGACGCCGATCCGTCAATGAAAAAACTTACCAGGATTGTATTTGATAAAAGCATTAATATTGGACGTACTGTTCTTGAAGCTATAAATTAAAAACATTCAGTTTAGTTTGCATACTATATGGGCTATTGATTAAAGACAGAAAACCTTACAAGGATGCTACTATTTTTTATCTATGACAAACCTTCTTAGATGAAATTAAAAATTATTAATGACAGCCTTTTCAAGCAACAAGCCGATGCAATAATACTTTCTATCGACGGCCTTGGTGCCGGTATGGGAGGACGCGCAGCACGAAAGTTTGAAGAGCTTTATCCGGAATTATGGAAAACGGTTGAATCGAAGATCAATTATCCGATAAAACCAGGTAACTTTTGTGTCGGAATGCTACCTATACCAGCACCCTATCGTTATATTTATCTTGCATCAGTTTTAAATCACTTACCGGCACCGTCTGACATTCCGGATCCATTAATTTTCAATAGAGCGTTGCTTCAAATCATCCACGATGCCTCACATAAAAAACTTTCGTCCTTAATCACAGGCCTTCCCACCGGAGGATGGCGAAATGATCCTCTGAATTCCTTTATTGGCCTATCAGAAGTGATAGACAAATCAATTGGAGTAAACAGAAACATGGAGTTGATCCTTTGTATCTTGGAGCCGGATATTTATGAAAAAATAGTCCGCTATGCGAAAAATACAGGGTATATTTTGTATTAATTTTAATTCTTTTATGATTCAGGGTGGAAATTCAACTTCCGGATTCCCCATGTTTCTCATTTGATAATATGCAAACAATCGGAACAATACTCTTTTATTTATTGAATAAAAATCCTCCCAACAAAAGAAAATTGTCTAATTTAAAACTGTTTGGAAATGGGATAGATACATACTTTCGATTACGAGCTGACAGGGTACTTTCGGATCAGGAAAGACCAAATGAACTGGAAGCAGAACGTACCGCAACATATATTGCATTTATGACTGACTGCTATATGTTAAGCCGTAATATGCTCAAATCAAGTTAGGGTAATAGCTGGCGAAATCACATAAAAGTTGAACAGCTTTTAGAAAAAGAATTAAAATAACGATCACGGTCTTTTTTGATAATTATTGATAATTATTTGGAAAGTAATTTAGCCACCTATTAAATAGTCCAATTATAGTTTGTAAGGAAGAAATCACGAAAACCCAATGCTTTTTTTGATAGCTACTGATAATCATTTAGAAAATACCATAATTACATGAAAGAGATGAAGAATACACCTTCAGGCACAGAAAATAGTTTAACAATTTAATTGATTCTACAATGGACGATTAACAAAATAATTACAAGCTTGGCGCATAAGCAAAGCGATATTCAATCTAAACTATGTTTGCTAAAACATAAACGGGAAGTAAGGTTTCTTTTTGAAACCAATATGAGGCTGTATCTTAGGACTCCGGAATATCGGAAGTTAACTTCCCAACCCGCCTTTCTTAAAAAGTAGTCGGAGATTTTATAAAGCGCCAGGCAAATACAGTTCTTTGATAACTTTTGATATTTTTCTCACGTTTACCTTAGCCGAATCAAATCCGGGTCAGAGTAATCACAAAAAACAAAAACATTCAAGCGTTTATTATTTATCAACTTCAAACCCTGTAATTATGAAAACCATTCTAAAACAACTTCTTATTACACTGTTGATTTTTACAGGCACCTTGTTAAACCTCCAGGGCCTCTGTCAGGTCAAAGCCCGTGTCGTATTCCCTTTTAATGCAACCAATATTGTTTTACATCTGTGGAATCCCTGCTGTCAAGACATTGTAATGACTAAAACCGGGCAAAATGAATTTTCGTCTGACCTGCCTGCATCCGACAAACTGCTGTTTAATATCAGCTTCGATCTGCCTGAATTCTCAATAATAAATTGGTGGATAGGTGCCGGAAACTCCTATTCGGGTCAACTTATCCCTAACCGTTTTGATCCGCATGGATTGAAATACGGTAAGATTTATATTAATGATCAACTGATTGATAATTCATATACGGTTCAAAATTCCGGGAACAACGGGTTAAATATTGCTGTAAAGATAAATATTAACAAATCGGTTGTCCCTCTTCAGGATCAATCAAATATCCACCTTAAAATTGATGACCGCATTCCGCCGGAAGTTCATCATCATTATGCATATAAAAACATTTCGTATCCTTCGGCTACCGACATAGATATTACAGGTTGGGTAATTGCTGCTACCGACAATAACATACTTGATGATTGTAAGATTGAAATTGATTATGTGCGATTATATGGAAAGTCCGGAGACAATTGGATTTCACTTACTGAGAACCAATATTCTACTTATTCTTCAACTGATGACGGGGGGCTGTATTCCAGGTATCCGTTCTTCCCTTCTGGTTACGATCAGCATGATCCCATGCCCGGCACTACCAATGGCAATATCCTTACTATTTATCCGTCGCAGAATAGTAAAAAAGTTTGGCATTGGTGGACTCCTCATGTTGTATCTCCTAATGGCTTCAACTACGCTGCCTATAAAATGGTCTGTTACCTGCGTATAACCGGCCATGCATTGGTGCAGGCTGGTATTGATTTTAAAGATAGCTACAATAACACTCACGAATTAGGCTGCTCCGACTGGTATTTTGAGAATGGCGGAAACTGGCAGGAGGTTATCTTTGATTCCCAATCCATTCTGTCCGGCACTGGCAAAAACCAACAAGCCACTAAATATCTTGAAGTTAGTTATCTGAAAAACGAACAGAATATTTCCGTTAAATACAATGGGATACTAATTGGCAGTTATATTTTTACGGTTTACGATAATGCAGGCAAATGCATTGTGAAATCTCCTTTGAACATTTCCAATCCCATTGGAGAAGCAAAAATACCAATGCCTGAAATGGCGGCACAGCTTCTTGTTTTTAACCTTTCAGGTAAAGATGGGACAATCGGTGGGAAGGTGATGGGGTATTAGTTAGAAACGCGTTACTACGATAGATGTGAATGTTAAACTTTCAACTGAGTATATTAAATAAGTTGAAACTGAAGTAATATTCTTTCGAAGCATAAAAGTTCGGTAAAATCAAATATATTATCTTTACCTTAAATTGTATAGCCATGCTTAACTATGATAAAAGAATTCATTATATAACTCTTCTAGTGTTTGTCAGCTTCTTCACAATAAATATTTCTTTGATACTTGCCCAGTCTTTTCCTATTCCAAGTGGTAGTTTTTTATCTTCTCCCGGTATTACGGCTCCCACTTTTATCCCCAATAGCAATTACTATAGCAAGGGAGATACTTCATATTTAAAGTATTCCGTGAATACTTCTTTACGGCAAAGATGGGGTAAGTTTAACATGCGAAAACAGCAAATTCCTAATTACTTGCCATATAGAGATGACAAGATGACATTGAAAAACAATGATTATGCAGAAAAAGAAAATCTGTTACGTTCAAATACAAAAAACTTAAAATTCTTTTTTTATGGAAAGAATTACGATTATTCTAAATTTAAGAAATTAATTGATGAGATATTTAGCCAAAGTCTATTAAATGCACAAATAAATCATGAATCTGAAACTGAATTGGAAAGACAATTCGATTCCTTCATGGAGAATGACATATTTGAAAAAATTGTTAGAAAAATAGCTGCATTAAAAACATTAACAGATTGTGAAGCGTCCTTAAAAAGCAATGAAATCTCCAATGAAATATATAAACTTCCAACTCTTAAAATGAAAATATATTCTTTACTACTTTATGGCCAACAACTTCAAGCTGAAACCTATAATGAGTCCTATTTTATATTATTCCTAAAGAAATCCTATGATTTGATAAATAAAGAATTTCCTGAAATTGACCCTCTATATAAATATTCTCTAGTAAGTGGCTTCCCTCGTGATACAAATACTCTATCAGATAAAAAAATAAATCTACTTAAGTTTGTTGGTGACTATTGTACTTATCACTTGAAACTTGTTGATGGCCTGGAAGCATACCTAAGAGCATCTCTTTTAGCCTGGGAACATAATTTTCTTGACCAAGAGGGTATTATTGAATACAAAATCTCTGAATTATATAGCAATAAACCAAATTGCTTATATATAGAAAAGTCTTTATTCCATATAGAACAGGCAGTAAAATGTGTTCTTTCAATGCCTTTGTATAATCATATCCGCATTAATGAAATTAACCAGCAATGTTTTCTATTTTCTAGAGATGGCAATATAGCAGATCCTTCAACTTTATACAAACTGATTGATAAATTAATAGTGGGTGACTCACTCCCATATAATACTGATTGTGACTATTATTATTATCAAGCATTAGGCCATTATTTTTCATCTACCGGCATAATAGAGGATTTAAGTCTCGCTAAAATATACTATCAGGCTGCTTTTTTATCAGCTTATCTAAATATAAAGGGGCAGGGTGATGATCTGCCACAAATAAAAACGGCATTAACTGATTTATTTTGGATATATAGTAATCTTGATTTAAAGAAAGACGCATTGCATCTGCTTGATTTAGCAATGCAATTATCAGATGTACTAAATGATAAAGCATATAAAATTGAATTATTATATGATAAATCTTATATTTTCTATAACCTTGGACATCAAAATGATGCTCTTAAATATCTTTCTCAGGCTTATTTAGGTGGTTATAAAAGAGATGTTTACAATAATTCAAGACAAAACGAAATAGGCTATTTGATTTGGAGAGATATAATAAATTTTAAAACATATCCTTCAATTTTTGAAAAAGTAAGAACGTATTTGATAAAATACGAAAATCCCATTGATAAAGAATTAACAAAACTAACTTCATTGGAAAATACCTATGAAAATTTAAGAAATAAAAAAACACTCAACTATTATATAAATGAGTGTGTTATGCTCGACCATCAACTCGATATATTAAAAAATGAAAATTATAAGTTAGATTCATTGTTGGAATTTAAGCAACATGATTTAAAATTGTTAAACAATAAAATCTTAATAAGCGATAGTATTCGAAAGGTTAGAGAAATTGAGATTGATAGCTTAAAAAGAGATAAAGCAGACTTGGGAAAGAAAATACTTGAGAAGCAAAATGAATATTCAACTCTTAAATCAAATTTCAGCAAAGATAGCACTTTCTATTATAATCAAATTAGACAACTGGCTTATTCAGATAGCCTAGCTAATGCTAATCTTGGAGTAATTAACGGCCAACTCGAAAGTACTAAAAAGGGAAGAAAAATGGTTTTGAGAGGTGGAATTGGATTGTTACTACTCTCCATATTAATTAGTTGGTTAGTATTTAAAAAAAGAAAACATGACTATGATAAGCATATAGAAAATAAAAATAAGCAAATCCTGAAAAGCAACACCCACGCCGCCATTTCACAGGTATTAGCAAGGAATATGAGCCATAATATTGGCAGCCATGTGCTAAGTAAGTTTAATAATTCTCAGGATATAGAGAAAATATATGGCATTCAACAGTATGTTGGAACCGTACCAAACCAAAAACCAAACTCAAAGATTGCAAGTTTTAATGAGTACCTGAAATGCCGCATGGATTTCTTGTCCGATATTTCTATGGCCGACCCCATACTTGAAACACCGTATAACTTCTTTAACGATGTGTTGGGCGGCATGCTTAAAAATCCTATTCTTTTGGACCGAATTTCCGGTATCCAGGGTGAACCGAAATATGAATTGAAAATGCAAATTTCAAAAAATAGAACTACATGGAAAGAAATTGAATTTGACAATAATACAAGCCAATGGATGTATGATATCTATTCTGTTTCTATGCCTAATGACGTATTAGGATGTCATGCCTTTTATATTATTATTGAAAATATTATCAGGAATACATATAAACATTCACAGCGAAGTATTAGTAAGTTTGAATTCAACATAAGAATAAGCCCCTCTTCCCATCCTGATTTGATGGCTGTACAAATTTTTGACAATAACTATGAATCTAGGTCCGAAATTGACAAAATAATTAAAAGTAGAAATGAAGCATTCAGGAAAGAAATAATAGATACTAACACTAATAAGCTACGTACAGATAATCTGGGCACAATCGAAATGGAAGTGTGTGCAGCCTATTTGAGAAAGATATCTTTAGATAAATATAAAGATAAACCTTACACAGTTAATGACAATGGATATAATACAGATGAAAGTGGGGAAAAGATCTATAACATAATAAGAGCGTATCCCCAAAACAAAGAAGGAGATCCCGCGTTTGCATCCTTGGGATATGAGTTATATTTACTTAGACCGAAAGAAGTGCTTATAGTTTCCGAAAACCTTGAAGAAAAGGATGATTGGAAAGATGGAGGAGTTGATGTTGTAAGTCCTGGTAAATTCGGGACTAAATCATATCCACATCAGATAATCCTTCACGAAGGCTCACTTGAAAAAAGTTACAATATTACTCCCAGATGTATTGAGGTAAAAACCAAGAAGCTACAAGATTTAAATAAATTAAATGCTGAGGATTTAATCGAGGATGTGTGGGACATCTATGGCAAGCAATTAACTGAGAATCGCCAGGTATATAGGTTTATGTGGGGGGCGCTAACGAAATGTTATCCCGAAGATTCTGAAACAACCCGGGATGTAATATTCGCTAATCATAGAGGTGGCACCAAAATAAATGAATACATTGAATGTTCTCATCACAAATATAACACATCAAGAATTGATTCAGAAAATATAACTAAAAAGAATATTGTGTCTTTAGTTGAAATGATACAAATAAAAGTTTGTATTATTGATGAAAGAATCCAGTCGTTTGCTGATGAAAAATCTTATTCTTATGATGGGCACAATATCAAGTTCAAAGACTATTTTCCGAATATCTCAATCAAAATTCCTCGAAATAATAATAGTAGTGAACCAGATTTGAACCAACATTATTTCGGAAACATGTCAGATGTGAATTCTGTTCAATTCAAACTTAAGGAATATCTCAAGGCAAGTAATGATTGCGATTTCATCATTATTCATTTAGGTATAGTTGAGAAAATGCTGGTAAAAAAAACCAAAGATAAGGTTAGGGGTAAAATAATGCAGCTGCTTGATAATCAGGATGACCTTTATAAGAAAATAATTTTCACAACGAGCAGAACAGTCACTGGAACAATACCTGACGATTGCAGGTATTTACCTCTTTCAGCGGTGCAGCATTGTGTGGAAACTACATTTGATAAATTTTTATTGGTGAAAGCATTGTTTAACTCACGTAAACCCTCAAATTAATATGGAAAAATTATTAGTATTTATTAACCCTGTAAAATTTAAAGACTTGGTTAATAATCATGAGTTTTTGTCAGGGATAGGCTTTACAAAAACGGACGAAGTATATAAAACAACAACTTATTTGTCAAATGATACTATGGTTAGTATTTCAGATGATAAATGCAGCATCATTGCTATAACTGAAATTAATGGCTTCCAAGGAGGAATTTTTCTGATTCCTGATAGCAAAATTCAAAAACTATTTGGCACAGATAATTCTTTGATCCTTAATACGGAATTTAAAATATTGTATCATGGACAAACCAAAAATGAATATGGACAGTATATAGATAAGCTGATAAATAAGTCTAAGGGTTCTGAAAAAACTAATGAAGTATTAGGTTCAAAATACCATGAATTAGCCCAATTAATTCAGAAACCATCTATCCATAGTATAGATGGCTTTATTTCAAAAATAAGCACTTTCGATTCTATCCTCGAATCCAAACTAAATCTGCTTCACCTCTGCCTTACACCCTCAGGTGCAACATTGGCAAAAAGTGCTGAGGATTATTCATTAATTAAACAAGAAGTCGAAAAATTAAAGATTAGTGAAGAAAAGTCAATTATTGACTATCTAGGAGAACAAGAAATAGACGATTGCTTGGATGAAGAAAAATACCTCAAGTATCTCGCCACGCTCCGCGACGCTCTTCTTCCTTCTTGATCCCGCATTCTCTTTTATCTCACTTCAGTCAATGAGTTCAACATGGAATTTTTACTAATTGATGACAACAAGGATTTTGCATCCGTTTTATGCAAAAAATTAAATGGCGCTAATAATTGCGCTGATGGAAAAGTTTTACAACCCGGCAATGGTGAAAAGCTTAATGCGATGGCAGAAAGGATTATCACCGCTACAGGAGAAGACACTGATATCGTTCTATTCATCAACATCAACCTCGTAACAGCGCCAAATTCGCGCCTGTTGCAAAACGGGATAGAATTATTGAAATGGCTTCGCTTGCAAGGCTTTAATAATCATTGTGTTATGTACTCTTTTTTATCTTTACATAAATTGGTAAAGACAAACCCGTTAAATGCAGTATTGTTATCAAAAGGCGTGAGTTATGTTCAAATGCCTGATGCATTTTCAGGCCTTTCGACGGATGAAAAGGCAGAAAAAAGTAATTTGATGCCTTTTTTTATGGCAGAGGTAGATTTAGTAAAAATCAGGCATGAAATGGCAAATAAATGGGCTATTCAAAGAATGGAATGGCTTTTGGAGATTGAAGGCTGTAAATCCGAAAATCAGTATTCGCTTGAATTATTAAAATTTTTGACTCCGTCAATCAAGAACTCGGAAATTGATAGAAATGTGCTGAAAACATTAATTACAGATTTCATGCCTAATGGCAAGAAAATATTCTTTTATGATGACATGGCCGATGAGTGGTCGGAAATCCTGAAAAATTTATTCGGTAAAGCAAATGTACAATGCTATACTCCTAAGCATGTGCCACCTGAAAACTTATTTGGTTTGATTTCAAATTTCAAACCGGGTTGTTTACTCCTTGACTTAAGGTTAGAGAATGAGAAAGAATTTAAAGATGTTCTGGACTATTCTGGTGGGGAACTCTTGATTGAACTTAAGAAAAGATTTTTTACTTTGCCAGTAATTATGTTCACTGCTACGAATAAGGCGGAAAGTTTACGACAGCTTTTAGCTGCAGGCGCTGAATATGTCTGGACCAAAGAAGGAGTTGACAATGGCATTAATAATGAGAACACTCTGAATAATGCTATCAACCTGATAAAAGAAGTGAGTAAGAGTCTGAAGAAATTTAAAAATACAACTTATGAGCAAATTTATAAGGCTGAATGTGGATTAAATCCATCTGTAGAATTAGATGAAAAAATATTGAACTCTTTTAATGATAATAATAAGTTAAAATTTGTAAAATCCATTTACTTTGATACCAACTATTTAATAGACAGTATAAAGAATAATTATTTTGGAATATTCCATGATCTTTTAAAAGCCAACGATAGTCTGCCAGAAAGCGGAAGAGATGTCAAACGGAAAATGAAGATATGTATTCATTCCGATGTGTTTCATGAAATTTATAATATAAGTATCAGAGATGAAAATTACTCAGGACAACTGAATAATCCTACTAACAATGGATATATAGTTCCGGTTTGTAGGTTTTTAATAGAATATTTGTTCAAATGTAAGCAGGCAAAATTAATTTATGTTGAAACAACAGAAAGTCAGGAAAAAAAAATTGAAGAATTTGCCAGCTTTAAAATAAATAAATTTACAGATTTGAATTCTGTTGAAATCATAGAAAACGAAAAGAAGAGTTTCTTTTCTCGTTTAGCGGAGTTGTTTGAAGATAGACAAACGGAACAAAACGTTAAGATTAACAATAAAATTGAAGAAATCAATAAATGGATAGAATTACAAAAGGCTAATATTAGCGAATTACCTGATTTTTCTAAACTAAAACTTCATGCCGATGATACATTTCAGTTTGTTATACCTAATGCGTTACGTTTTGGCGGAGTAATATTTGTTAGTGATGATAAAAACTGCGCTTATAATGTTGGTTATCAATTTGATAACCATAATTATGAGGTGATAAATAGAGTTGATTATAGTAGTGCTGGAAATTCTCGTATAAATGGAGTTGTCAGTGCAAAACTCAAAGTAAATGATACAAGATTCAGTTTATATAAACATTATTACAACAACGAATTTAATAACCTTGTTTTTGATTAACCTGACTTTTTGGAATTACACTACCAATTCTGCATATCTATTAAATAAGCCAGTTTCAATTACCAGATGAATAACTAAGTTTGAAAAATTATGGCATCGTTAAAGCAAAAAACATTAATGACCCAAATTGCAGAAATGGAAGTCTCGGTCCGGGTATTGAATAGTTGCAAAAGAATTGGTATTAAGAATTCATACCAGTTAGCCAATCCTTTTTTGATGAGGATATTAGGCTTTTAAAAACAGCGAACCAAATCATTACTTGAGATAGAATCCTCCTGTAGGAAAATAACATTACACCCGGTGACTATAAATTGATTTCCAGCCTTTTTAAATAGCCTTACCCTCCATCACGCATGTTTTTACGCATAGTAAAAGATTATCAAAGTAACTCAAACTAAAAAGATAATATTCATCTGCTTATGAAGCAAAGTCCTGCAACTCAAATCGTCATCTGGGAGAATAATAGTCCGCTAATTACTGGCGCCTGCACCATAAAAAACCAAGTAGAATTTAATGATTTCGACTTTTCATCGGCAGAAATAGTGTATATACTTGCTGAACTGAAATGGGATGGTAAAAAACGAACTGGTTTTTACGGGTTTCAAATTGCCAAAGAGTTGAGGTACAAATATAAAGTACTTTGCCCGATTATCTTTTGTTCATTTATGCCTGCCTTCGACAAAATGAAATACCCTGGAGCAGAAATTCTTTATACTCCCGGTCATTATCTCCTGCAATTACCCGACAAACCTCTTCCTCTTGAAAATTACAAAGGAATAGACATGGATACTTTAGAAGATATTAATTTCGATCTTCTTGATCCTAATAATCAGATGCACAATCTGATGCACGACACAAATGGCCGCTGTCCTGATATAGTTCAAAATTTAAAAACTAATGAAGAAAAAAAACAAGGCGTTAGAGGATTTCTTTCCGGTAAATTGGAGATATTCAGTCAAAAGATCCATCCAGACAAAAAACGAGATTTTGAAAACATCAAAGAGTCTTTGTTCGTTGAAATTGATACCATAATTGATAAGAAAGATTTTAACCCGGACATGCTGATCAATCCTTTGGATTCATACAGGACCAGGTTCTATAGTTGTCTGCCAGTGCCTTCTTTTGAAGATATTGAAATTAATGGTCCACCGAAACGTTGGCAGGTTTTATTTATTGACGATCAGCAATATTATTGTGAATCAGTTGAGGGTCATTTTAAAAGAAACAATATCACCTGCCTTACTGCCCGATCTGCAGAACAAGCCTTCGGAATTTTGCATAATGATAAAAGAGAAGGAAATAAAATCTCGGTTATCATAACCGACTTCCGGCTTTACATAAATGGCGATGAATCTCTTAAATGGCAAGATCTACAGGGGTATAATATCCTGAAGCAAATCCATGCTGACCTTGAGTTAAACTCGCACTATGCTTTCCTTATTCTTACCTATAAAAAGGGGACAATACAGGAGCAGATAAAAAAAAGGTATAGATTTCCCATACTTTGGTTTAACAAAGCCGACGTATTGGGCGGAGGTAATCCGTCGTTTAATCTTTTTTGCCAGAGAATTAGTGATGTTGGTTCGGAAGCGTTTTTCAGAAAACACTCAATACCGTTTTTGGGTGGATGGAAAAATGCCATACCTGGTAAAGTTGATCTTGCTTTTAATTATAGTCATTTATATAAATTTCATTTAGAAGATATATATCATGACCTCTCCGAATATAAAATTAATGAGTTAACGATAAAATATACTGCGTCAGATGAGTTTCCAGAAGGATTCACATTACAGCCTTCATTCAAAAAATTTGACAATCCAATTGAAATGTTGAATAAATTCAGATCAACTATTTTGCTGTATCGCAGGATTTTCATAAATCTCAAATATCTCAACCAGAAAACAGATAAACAAATTTTTACATTCTTTAATCCAAAATACAAACCCAGCTCGCAATTAAAAATAAATAAGAATGAGAATATAAATTCTAATAGGAGAGATTTAAGTATTGAAGAATTAGAAGAACAACAACGTAATGAATATATAAAAGGGCTATTTAATGTTAATTGGGGATTTCAACTTGAAATAGAAAAATATAAACAACAGGATGATCTGATAATTGATCATTCTTTGCTACTTTTAGAAGAAGAACAAAGCTTTCTGAAGAATTCTGGCTATGAGTTTAAATCTTTTGAGCTTGATGACGAGACAGAAATCCTTTGCTTTTTGGATGAAATTAGTTCTATGGATTTGGAAGAAAGTCTTAAAAAGACAATAATTGCTATTAGAACAGGACTAAATCATGGAAATCCTGTCTCTTATTCAGAGATTTCAAATTTATTCGGTAAAATTCACTCAGGTATTTTAGGTAATAATTTGCAGATAAGTCAAGTATTCAATTCAACATTAATTACTTACATGAACGACGAAGAGTTTATCTCAGATAGATTAGCCGAAATGATTAAAAATAAACTTTTACCTTCAGAAGTATAGAATTACTTCAAGAGTCCGATAATTATTTCGTCTATAATATTGAATAACTGCTATTTGAAATAAAAGTTACAATTATATTTAATTAGATAACCTTAGCCAGATTCGATCGAATCTGTATTTACCCTAATTGACAATTCTTTGATAACATTTGATACCCATGTTAGGGTTACGTTTGTCATGTTGTTACATCAAATTCAAAAGTTCATTTTATAAACTCAAGAGTCAAGATTGATAATAATTGATAGTTCAAGGCAAAATAAATTTACAGCATGAAAACAATCCAAAAAACAGTAATTCTCAAAATCATTCAAAGATTTTGATAATTCCTGATAATTTTTTGCAAACTAATTTTGAAGAAGTAAAACAACAATCCATTCAGTATAAACCCTTAAACCCCTCATACCATGTTACGTTACATCATTTTCCGTTTTTTGTTCAACCCGTGGTTTAAGAATCCGGATGGAATAAAAGCCTTCGCCCAATTATGTATGAATTGGCTGCTTCGCTCCGCTTTGAGCCTGGCGGCAGTTCTTAAAACGAAAAACAGGCGGTTGTCCGAAAAAAACAATGAGTTTACAGCATTGCGAGATGAGAAGATAAAATTCCCGGTCATAGATGCCGATGACTTTGCTACGATCAGTAAAGAAATCCGCAACTACAAACTCCTCGAATGGATTGTTATACTTGCCGAATCCTTTTTTAACTATTTCGCGGCTAAAGCCATATTCAATTTTCCGGGGTGGCTTGGGATTGCAGCGCAAATAATCTTTGCATTAGGGGTTACTTGGGTATCAATTCCATTGTTCCGTAACCTCTTTACTGAAATTATTCATGAAGAGCCATATAAAAGCTCTGAAATTGTACCACGTAACCTTAAAAAGCTTGTTCTCCTCTTGGCCATAGCTTTAATTTATGAATTAGGTATGTACAACCTCTGCCAACTGCGCGGTGAGCAGATTGAAGGCGCTGCTCCTGGATTTATCACCTGGTTGATGATTATACTAGGGATGTTGCTCCCGGTAATTGCAGGATACTTCAGCTATGAGAAGCGCCGGCTATACAGCCCCTACATCAATACAATAACGATTGACCGCATTAAACGGGAGATTGCCTCTAACGAGATGAAAATTCAAACCAATATTCAGCGCATGGAAGGTCACTTCAAGAGCACATGTCAAAGAAATTGGTCACTGTTACAGGAATTTCAATTATACAAGGGTAACTATAACCATAAAAGGGATATACCGGATGAAAATTTGTCCGGCCATTTTTGTGAAACACAGCAAGCTTTCTGGAAAGAAGCTATTACCCGGTATAATCAGGAATCCATTCCTGACCAGGATAAAAGTAATGTCAGGAGCCTGCTGAAATTCAGCAGCCCCAACTCCGGAAATTCATTTTTAACCGCTAACTAAAAACATTCGGAACCATGAACAAAAAATTCTTCATATTCTTACTGATAGCTGCAACCTTGAGTTTGAATAGTTGCAAAACGGAGAAGAGGCATAATTTAATTATCCTGTTCGATAATTCGCTAACAATAAGTGAGGCGATGATGAATAAATATATTCTGACTATTCAACAGGCTATACTTACAAATTTAGGCAGTTCTGACCGCCTGACTCTTCAATTTGTGGACGAGTGCAGCGTTTCACGTGCCGAAAGGATTTTCTCATTGGATCTTTCATCGATGAAGTTCTCCTCCAATAGGGACGGCCTTAACAATAAAGCAGATTCAGCATGTCGGCGACTACGGCACTTCCTGGTTGATTCGGTGCAGACCGGGTTTAGGAACACGATTCTTCAAAGCCGCGCTAACAGAGTTGGTTGTGAAGGATTTACTGACATAGCTAATGCGTTGAAAGACATTACATCGCTGCTTTCTCAAGAGAAAAGCTTCTTTAATGTAAAAGAGCAGGTACTTAACGATGCACAGGGAAAGGATAATTATGAGTATGAAAACTGTATTGTCATCTTCAGCGATATGGTTAACGAAAGCCGCGATAAAATGATGGATTTCACTCAGTTCGGCAAGTTGGATAAGGGAAAGGTCCTGGGGAGAATTGAAGAGTTGAATCGCTCTGGTAATATCCCCGATCTAAAAAAATGTAAAGTTTTGATCTATGGGGCTACATCAACAATTAATTCGGGTTTTTTAGCCAATCGGCAGATTGAAAACTGTAAAGCATTTTGGGAAAAATATTTTAAGGAAAGCGGTGCTGAGATTATTGGGTATGGTTTCGATACCAAACAGGAAATCACCAACTACTTGGCTTCTAAATAGTAATAAATAAGGATAATCAACATAAAATAAAACCTTAAAATCTATTGAAATGAAGACTGATTTTAAAAGTATAGCAAGAGTATTTATTGAAGCATTTGACATGGATATTCAAATATTCCTGAAAAATGTACTTGCAAGGTTAGGTGAAACCCAGGTTGGCCATAACATTAAAAAATGGTCCCGAAGTAACCCGATACAATTTAACGTCTTGCTACGAGTGATTTCCTTTTCTATTCAGCATATTCCTCAAAAAAACAACAACATTTTGCTGAGTACTGTAAAAAGTCAGCTCACACGTTTACCGGCTGCAGTCACTGGTTTGATAGATGAACCGGAAGAAGAAGCGTTTTTAAATCAGGATGCAGACAATCAGGATTCATTTATCTTGTCGGATGGTGTAGGCACATTGAAAGGCTGGACGATGGCCAATTCCGACCCTATGAAACCTAAAACAAGCCTGTACGAATTTTTGGAGGTGTCCTCTGTAATGTTGTATGAACTTGGTAATTCAATGAACGAGGGAATAGAAAAATCAAATCAGAAAAATAATTTTAGGGATGAATTAGCTGACATCTTTAACAATCAGGCTTCAAGAAAGAAAATGTATGAGAAAATCAAGGAATCCAATCCGGAAATGACACATAATGAAATCATTGAAGGCATGAATTCTGATGAATTTTATGAGGTACAAAACCTTATGATTGACACACTTTTAAGATTCCCTCAAATGATGATTGATACATCATATGATATAGAAAGACTTCATAGCAGGATATTATTGCAGATTCAGGGGAAAAGCGATAGGCAAGCCTTGGAAATATACAGCTCTGAATATGCTCAAAACATTAAAAGTTCAATAAACAGTATTTTGCAAAATGATGAACTTGATACGGAACAGAAGCAAAAGAAAATTGACAGATTGTTTCGGTTGTACGAAGAAATAGTAAAAGTTGGTGAATCATTTAATTAGATTACACTAATATCTTCATATTAGAGATCGTCACAAATCTAGAACCCCCTTTTGAAACAATTAAGGATTATTTGAATAAATATGAATATTGCCTTTCTCATAATGAAATTGATAAAGTACTGGATTCATATAACAAAGTTGTTGCTGCAAAAATGAATTCGCCATAATATCTGCGGACTTTAATAATGGAATAAAGCTTTTGCCTTCTTTACAATAGATGAATATGATGGTAGAGTACTACGGAATAAAATTTCATGATGGATTTCCAATGCCACTGGAACAAAGGGGGCATTTTGCTATGCTATTGTTTTCCAATCCTTTTACAACTCCAAAGGAAGCCTCGAATATAGTCAATAGCATTTCGTTATGGCATTCTCAAGCATACCTTCTTTCTGCTTTGGAGACTCAACTTTTGAAAGTTTCAACCGGTATAAAAAAAGATCATAAAATTATCCTCAAAGTGTTTTACAATAAAATGATAACATGGGTAAATACATTCTCCTTCCCTACTTTAGAAGAGATGAATCATTCGAGTGAATTGTTAAACTTTTCGCCTTATGCAAAGTATAGGGTTTTATTTGAAGTACTGAATTGCGAAAAGATTGCTCCAAAAAAAATATTTGACTTCTTGCTAAAGTTTGATACCATATTAACCGAGGATTTGAAAGACATGCTTTTGGATACATACAATCATAACTCATACCAAAGAACCCAATCCGGCATTTGCTTTTACCCATAACTCTTATATTCCATGTACAAATAACAATTATTCAATTCATATAAAATTAAAGAACCTTAACTATATTTACAAACAAATGGATTAGTATAATAATATTTTAAAGAATAGCAAAGATTCTAAGGTGGGCGCTATTGGATCAATCGATGAACTTATTGTCTCAGCTTCAACACAACATCCGTATTATTCCACCTTAAATACTGTTTCAACTCATTTATTCTTCCTGTTAGCGTATTCAATTCTATTTTAGCATTCAAATACACGAAAACTTCGACAAACAAATATCTTTTCAACTATCTTTTGCATTAATTCGCCTCAATACACCACTTTGTTTTTAAGAATAAAAATATAAGTATAGGCACTTAGGCATTCCAATTTTGAATTTCTTTGGTAATGGGAAACCTGGAAATATTCAGCGGCGTGAACTCGATCAAATGTAATCACCGGTTTATAACAGATGAAGATAGCGCATCTATTTATCAACCCATATCTTTTTTGAATACGCTTGAGTTTGAGTTTCAATTTTAATAATATAGAATCCCGAAGACAAGTCAGTAATATCTAATTTAATCACATTATCATGGGGGGTTATATATTGCTCATTAGTTTTTTTGTTAATCCCCAGCAAATCTATAACACTAATATTAATTTTTTCTTTCTGATGTGTGTTAACCTTAATATTTAGAGAAATTGTTGTAGGGTTAGGATAAACCTGAATATCCGAAAAATCAGTTACCGTTTCTTCAGAAATACCTGTCATACCACCATTTATAGTCCTTAGAAAATGTGTATCACTTACTATAAAGCCATAGTTACTATTTACAAATTGAACTGCATTTAAATCATCATACTGCCCAACAGATTGAAAAATCCAATTTTGTCCTCCATCAGTGGTCTTTAATATGGTACTTGTCTCGTCTGTTTGCCAATTTGCTTCTCCAACAGCCCAACCATTTAATAAATCAGTAAAGCAGACACTACTTAACCAACCTGATGTCGGACTGGTTTGAGCAATCCAATTAATACCTCCGTCATTAGAAAACAATATCGTTCCTTCATCACCAACTGCATAGCCATTAGTAGCATTAATGAAAAATATGGAGTTTAAGGAATTAGTGTTGTCATTATTACAAGGCATCCAATTTAATCCCCCATCAATAGTTCTTAAAATCAACCCGCCCCCCCCCGCAACCCAACCAACAGAGTTATTTTTAAAAAACACAGACCAT
Source organism: Bacteroidales bacterium (assembly GCA_038320545.1). Classification (GTDB taxonomy): domain Bacteria; phylum Bacteroidota; class Bacteroidia; order Bacteroidales; family JAAUTT01; genus JAAUTT01. The sequence continues at coordinate 1,530 of JBBQEI010000051.1, read as the reverse complement.
AATTTATTTGAAGAATTGCTTATTTGAGGGCTCCATACTAATCCGCCATTTGTTGTCTTATAGATATCCCCATCAATTCCTACCAACCAGCCAACATTAGAATCTACAAAGAAAATATCTGTATACCATTCGGTTGGCGGCCCTATAATTGATGTCCAGGTATTACCGTCAGTTGTTTTAAATAGTTTGTTATATCCAATAACCCAGCCAGTATTGATATCTGTAAAAAATACTCCGTTTAGACCAGAGGTTGTGTTACATGTTTTATTTATCCACGAAATCCCTCCATTTATTGTTTTTCTAATTGTGCCAGAGTTTCCTACCACCCATCCTACATTTTGATCTATAAAAAACAAGGAAAACAAATAGGTACTTGAAGGTTGTGCAATCCATTGTGCACTGCTATAATTGTTCAAACTAAGAATTAAAATTGAAATAAATATTAGTTTTTTCATATTCCTTTTTATTAGTTATCCTAAGTGGTTTCTAAAAAAAAATCTCTTGGTTGACATCGAAAAAAGCAGAACTCAATAACCTACCTTTCTGGTATGACTTTCAAAAATACAACATGTTTTCAAAAACTTTGCCTAAAAATTCATTTTTTTTATCTTTTATACTACTTATTTACTATTTAATCAATTTACGGTTAAACGGGTATCTTGTTTTAATATTATAAAAAGAAGGTTAAATTGATAAGTCCTATGCTTTCTCAACTATCAGTAGTCTTTTTAAAAAATAATTACTATACAAAGTCTTCAATTATTTATACATTGACAATATCAAAGTTAGCGCATTACAAGTTTAAGTTATATTTTTGTCGCCTTCCAGGTTAGCCCTTCAAATTAAAGCACATTGCCTTGGTAAAAGTTCAATAAGCTTTATTTTAACCATATTGTTGACTTCAACAAAATGATAAGATGCATAATTATTTTTGGTAGAAAAAATAATCAGGCAGGGTTTACACCTGATAGATCAAAATAAAAAAAGCAAAACAGATTTTTTAGATTACAAGCCTATTACATGAAATAGCAAACATTATCTTATTGTATTATTGAGACAAATAAAATCCAGGCGGTAAATAAGGCACAACTATATATTATAGGATTTCCTGCTTGCACTTGTGCCACATTTACCGCCTCGCACAGCAGCACATAATCCTCATTCCACAAAGGTCGTACTACGAACATTCCATCGCCCGCACCTTTGTTACATTGTGGATATAATCTGCTAAGACCTTCCCGCCTGCCCATATTGAAATTTATACAAAACTACGCCACAACAAGAAAACAAGTAAAAGCCTACCGCACGCAGCCAGTGCCGGATGGTAACCGGTCGAGTTTTCCTGTCACGGTATTTGCAGAAAAAAGCAAATACACCGTGGCGCGCCAGGAAAAACCCTCCCTCTACCACCGGAAGCTACTTTACATAATGTGCGCTTATGGTCTTGGTAGAAAGCCCATAAGCACATTATGTACAAGGGCTAAAGCCAAGTAGCCACTGCCTGCTTACCTTCCCACACCTACCCACTTC
>JBBQEI010000050.1:0-34111 GCA_038320545.1 Bacteroidales bacterium | reverse complement strand
TAACATCAGTTACTGTACCCGTCGTAGTCCCTTCAATAATAATGTTTGCTCCAATAATTGGTTCACCATTGGTGGCATCGGTTATGGTGCCTGTAACACGAAATTCCTGTTTCGACAAATTATCCACAGGCGTAATTACTACCAGATTATCCTCCAGAATGCGGAAGGTGATATCCGATTTACTGAACGCTGCAGTCAACAGTTCTTCCAGACTGTTGTCCTTTGCATGCAATTTAATAAAGCGATTGTCTAACTGATCAGGCCGATATAAAAACTTATAGGTGCTCTTATTCTCAATCTGGTCGAAAAGTTCTTTTACTTCAATTTTATCGAAAGTAAAAGAGAACTTCTGTGATTGGGAAAATACATTCGCGCTAAGCTGAATGAAATTTAACATCAAGAAAAATGTAGTAATTTTCATAATGATGAGTGTTTTTTTTAGGTAATAATGATTAATACCCAACAAAGTCGTTAGTTTTTTCATAAATTTGTGTGTGTTAATTTAGAAATGGATTAATTGAATTCTAAAACGGGGAGTGTCGTAAGCATTTCCCGTTTTGCTTTTAAATAGTTCTACTTGTGCTTCATAGGCAATCTTAATAAGTTTTAGTTATAATAATCTGATTCATTTTCATCTCGTATTTGAAAGGTGTGATTAATTTGAGAGCATTCAAAGCCTGTTCGATAGATTCCTTTTGAAATGTCCCGGTGATCAGCACTTTTCGGAGATCCTCGTCTTTAATTTCAATTTTTACGTCGTACCAGCGCTCAAGACGTTTGGTGAGTTCATCAAAATTTTCATTCCTGAATACCAACCGGTTATCTTTCCAAGATATCACCTGAGCTATGTCAACCTTTGTCTTAATTTTCAGATTTTCAGATATATCAGCTTCAGCTACATTACCGGGAGCTTCCTCGGTTTTTTGAATGTCAATGGTATTGGTTTCCTTATAAAATAATGCCTGTTGATTAGGTGTCAGTAAAATTTTCTCTTTCTCAGTATTTTTATTGTTCGGCAGAATTTCCACAGATCCCGAAACTAGTGTTGTTTCAATGGTTTTTTCATCGTTGTACGATTTTACATTGAATTTTGTACCTAGCACTCTTACCGTTATTCCTTTGGTTTTCACCAGAAATGGATGTGAAGCATCTTTTTTAACTTCGAAATAACCTTCCCCTTCCAGGTAAACATTCCGGCCGTCTGCTTCAAAATCGGACGGATATTTCAGAATACTTCCTGAATTAAGTACCACCAGTGAACCATCGGGTAACAAAATGCGCGACTTAGAACCAAAGGACACAGATACTTCGTTGTACCTGAGACCGGAAGATATTTTTGGGGTAACGGACTGATTATTGAGTAACTTACCGGCAAATAAGGTGAGAGATATCGTAATTACAATAATAGCAGCATATCTTAATAAAGGTTTCATTAATTGAATTACAGGTTTTGATCCGGAGTTCAATTCCTTTTCGATTTCAGCATTGATTCTGTCCCATAATTTTGCAGTAGGAACATCTGATGTAGCAAGATTTTCTTCCCAGAAAGAATTGATTGCTTCTTTTAATAAAGCGTCGTTATCGGCCTTTTTTAATAAGGCAAGGAGCTGGTGCGATTCTTGCGGCGACAAAGTCCCCAACTTAAACTTAACCAATAGTTCTTTTATGCTTTCAATATTTTCCATAATAATGCTGTTATTAATAAAGTGCATTATAAATTCATTTTCCGTGAAGGGGAATGAGAGATTTTTTAATTTTTTTTCAGAAATATGAAAAAGCGCTGGTTATCAGGCATTCCATTTTTTACCGATTTCACTGCGGAGAAAATTCAAAGCCAGGCGGATTTGTGTGTCGACAGTATTTTCGGTAATTTCCAGTTTTTGGGCAATCTCTTTATAGCTAAGTCCTTCGTTTCGGCTCAGTAGAAAAATTTCGCGCCTGCGTTCCGGAAGTTGATCCAAAAGGTGGTTATAAAGTGTTTCAAGCTCTTTAAATTCAAGTTCTTCTTCAGTTATAAAGGCATATTCGGTGAGGTTTTCGAGAACATAGGCCATGTAAGTCTCTTCGGTTATTTTATGCCGTATGTAAGCGGAAATCATGTTTCGTACAATGCCGAAGATATAAGCGTTTAAAGTAGTAGTAATAACAAGCGAGGAACGCTGGTTCCACAAAGCCATAAATACGTTTTGAACAATTTCTTCCGCATCGGCGGGGTAAGGTAAAAGCTTCACAGCAAAAGCATATACTTTTTTATGGTATTTCAGGAATAATTCCTCAAATGCCTTTTTATTGCTTTGTGCTATCAACTTTAGAAGCTTATCCTCATCCATGTTCTCCACTTATAATTTCGATCAAAGTTGCAATAAACTATCTGCCAAGAAACTCTTCAATTTCATTCCGCTTAGGAGCTGAAGGCTGAGCTCCTAACCGTGTAACACAAATGGCCGATGCTGCTGCTGCAAACCGTATTGCTTCTGCTATTGATTTCCCTTCTACCAGGGCTACAGCCAGACTGCCGCAATAAACGTCGCCGGCAGCAGTAGTATCTATAGCATCAACTATAAAAGCCGGTAAAAATTCGTGTTTCTCCTTTGCAGCTACAAAAGCACCCTTCGATCCTAATGTGATAATCACAATTTCAGGACCTTTCTTAATAAGCTCTCTGGCAGCCGCAATAATTTCCTCTTCAGTTTCAACTTTTAAGCCGGTTACCATGGAAGCTTCAATTTCGTTTACCACAAAAGTATATACATTTTTCAATAAAGAATAATCGAACGGACGGGCCGGTGCCATATTGAAAAGTATTTTCTTTTTGTGCTCCGCTGCCAGGCGGAAAATATACTCATTTGTTTCGAAAGGAATTTCCATCTGAAGAACAATTATTTCAGCATCTTCAAAAGCTTCGATGGCTTTATCGATATGAGCTGAAGTCATCCGGTAATTTGACCCCGGAGCAACCGACAAATAATTATTCCCGGTTTTATCGAGCATAATAAGCGCAGAACCGGTTGCAATACCTTCTTCCTTAAACACAAAGCTGGTATCTATTCCATCATTTTTAAAATTTTCGATCAGCTCATCAGCATAGCGGTCGGAACCCAAACAAGTTACAAAGGTAACATTGCCTCCTGCCCTGGCTGCACCTACAGCCTGGTTAGCACCTTTTCCGCCAAAATTCTGCAGAAAAATGCCATCGGTTACAGTTTCGCCTAAAGCAGGAAGTTTTTCGGTTTTAATTAGGAAATCGACATTGGTGCTTCCGATAACTAAAATAGAATTATTTACAGTCATATTATCGTTTATTTACAGGGATTAATTGAAGTGTATTGGTATACAGGTCTGACGGGATGCAGTTTTTAAAAAGGCAATTTTCGAGAAACTGAGCTATCGCTTTTCTGGTTTTTTCATTATCCGGGTGCGCTTTAACTTTGTCGGCCCATTCTTTATAGGTTCCGTTCGCATAGTTTTGGATGAGGTCAAAAAATTCCGGTTGCTGAATCTGAACAATACACTTGTTGTCGTTCATTTTCTTGTAAGTCCATAAACACCATCCGTAACCTTCGTTTTCAAATTCCGAACGCAATAAACTGACAAATTCGGGCTCTTTTTCACCAAATTCTCCTAACCATAGTGGAACATTATATTTATTGCTGAATTTTAAATAATAATCGAACGAGGTATAATCATCGGTTTGGGAATATAAATGAGTTGTATATACCAGTTTGTTGTCGAATGGCTTGCCAAAAACATCGAAATTCCGGTTCCAGAATGCCCCTGCAAGAAACATAAGGTGGTTTTTATCCACCTTTCGGATTTCACCCACCAACCTCTTGTAAAATGGCTCCAACAGCCTATTCAAGCGCGATGTATCGCAATACTGATGTATAGGCTCCCCCAGTAAATCATACCCTATCAGCGTGGTTTCGTTGCTATACCGTTTAGCAATATCAGTCCATATTTTTATAGTTAACAAGCGGCTTTCCTCAGCATTTTCTTCAAATAACCAGGGCCAGGTATAGCCATCATCCGAATTCCAACCTGACTGTGAACCAGGAGCGCAATGCATATCCAGAACTACCAGAATACCAGCTTTTTTGCACCAGGCAATTACCCTGTCTAACAAGGTAAAGCCTCTGGGCTCGTAACTTCCTAAAAAATACTCATCTGCAAACAAGCGATAATCAAAAGGTATTCTCACAGAATTAAAACCTGCTTTTTTTATATATTGAATATCCGTCTCGGTTATGTAATTATCCTGATATTTTATCCAAAATTTTCTGGCTTCATCCGGCCCAATTAAATCCGCAAAAAGATCAAAATAATTTCTTGCTGCATAAACATCGGATATTCCCCACGGATAACCTTCTGGTTCAAGCCAGAATCCAAGATTTACACCCCTTAAAATCAGGGGCTTGCCATCCACAGAAATGATGTTTTTGCCTTTTACGGAAACGAACGATTGACCGTGGGTCAATCTGACCAAAGTAATCAGCATTAAAATGAATAGTAGTAGCTTTTTCATTTTTTATGATTTAATTTGATTTTGCGAGAATGATAATTCCCAGGCCTGTAAAAAACAACACAAACATAGCTGCCAGATATTTATTTACTGATTTAGGAGCTGAAGCGAATTCCTTCCAGATAAAAACGCCCCAGGCTGCTCCAATCATGGTAGCACCCTGACCTAATCCATAAGAGATGGCCGGACCAGCTTTTTCAGAAGCTATCAGGTTAAAAAGAAAACCGGTATTAAAAATCAAGCCGCCTGAAATGCCCATAAGGTGTTGTTTTATAGTTCCGGCAGTAAAATATTCCTTGTATGTAGAAACCGTACCTGTGATAGGTTTGTACATAAATAAGGTGTTCCAGATAAAATTGGAAAAAAACAGACCAATGGAAAAAATCAGCACTGCCGAATATGGAGTGAGCTTTCCTGCTTCAGGAGCTGAAAAGTTGGTAGTCATTCCTTCGGCAACAAATCGGTAAAAGAAAGACATAATTACTCCTGAAATAATGGATACCATAATTCCTTTGGTAGAAGTTTTGCCTTTCGAAGCTGCAGCTTTGCTCGAAGCAACCGCATTCACCACCATAGCCAGCACCACCAGCCCAACACCTCCAAAAAGTAACCAAGGATTTCCGGCAGGAATATTCAGGTAATTCAATATAACGCCTAAAACCAAAGCCAAACCCACCGCAATGGGAAAAGCCACCGAAATACCAGCAATGGCAATGGCTGCTATCACCAATAAATTGGAGAGATTAAAAATAGCTCCTCCAAGCAAAGGCATCAAAATTGATTTTCCTGATGCCTGTTGTAAATCGGCCATAAGACTCCTCCCTTCCTCGCCGGAGCTTCCCATGGTTAAACCAAAGATAATTGCAGCCAGAATAAGCCCAATGGAATAATCCCAATAAAACAGCGGAAACTGCCACTTTCCTGTTGTAACCTTTGATGTGTTTGCCCAGGATCCCCAGCAAAGCATAGTGATGATGCAGAAAATTACCGCTAGTGCATACGAATTGATTATAAACATATATTTCAGGTTTTTAGTTAGTTATTGTTTATTTGTTTTTCTTCAATATCAAAGCTTTATCTTCAAAAACTCCATGTAAAATCAATATGGCTATATTGTTCTTTGAAACAACCTCTTCCTTTTTTTCTTCTTTTCCTGTTATGGGGTTTATCCAAACAGCGTTATACTCACCATCCGGAATTTCAAATGTAAATTCTAAATCTTTTGCTTTCTCAAGATAAAGCGCATATTGAATACCCTTTTCTGCAAGAATTTGATAAGCAAATAACTCTCCTTTATTAACTTTTAAAATTTCGTTGGAAGGTTTCATTCTCAGAAAATCGAACCGCTCCATAAATTGCTTCAGAACTGACAACTGTTTACGATATGCAGGTCCGCCCCAACCAGGAGTACCTTCATCAATGTTGTAAGAGCCGTCTTCGTGACCAACTGTAAAGGAATAATCGAGATTGTTGTAAGTTGCACCACCTGCCAAAAGAAATTTCCAGGCCTGAGACCGATAATGAAAATCGTTGTGAGGCATAAATCCGGTTTCGTCAAGTGCGATGGCTTTGTTTAATCCCATATTGTCGGATGCCGCTTCAGGAAGCGCATAATGAAAATTGATGATGGATACCTTAGGATTGGAATTAGGCAGCTTATACCTGAAATTGCTAATATTTTGAGCTATCAGATGTTTATCGGTTAAATCCCGTTCTTCATCTCCAATAACTTCTGCAATTCTTTTTTGCCAGTCCATCGACTTAATATTAGCAGTTTCAACAATTTTTTGCCATGCAAAAGGATGAATTAATGTATCTATATTTGGAAGCGTTTCCACATGGTTAGGATTGTCGGCCCAAGGTTCATTTTGTACTTCGAAAAATATGTTATTGAAAGAAATCAGCTCTTTTACAATTTTCCGTACATATTGTTCCTGAATGTCCATCAATCTGCCGTTTTCCATTGTATTCACATTCTTGAAAAAGATAGAATCGAAACCCTGAATGTTGTTTTTTGTATTAAATGGACTGTTGGACCATTGATTTTCGCTGTAGTATGATGTAAACAGGGTTACTTCTACTATAATCCCATTCTTTTCAGCTTCCAGAAGAAAAGATTTCAAACGTTTAAAGAATGGCTCATTCCACTTGGATAAATCGTATTTCCCTATAACTGAATCATTCACCCAGGGAGTGAGCCATTTTCCGGGTGTGGGGTTCATGGTGTTGTTTCTTATCCCAAAAAACTCCGAACCAATTTCGGAATAAGAACCCATAAAAATCCGTGTGTAATTTAATCCATCGTTTTTAAGCGCATTCAAATATTTAACATAATCAAAATCCATATTCATCACAGCACCATAGTGCTCTCCCGATGAAATAAGCACTGTTGGTTTCCCATTATACAGGAAGTAATTCGGATTTTCAGGGTGCAGGCTTATGGGTGCTGTGTTGTTCTTTGAACTGCAGCTAAATATAGCTGCCAGCACAAAAATTTCCATTATAAATGTTAGTTGTTTCATGTTAAATGATTTTATTTTTTCAAGACATTCCAAAAATCGTCAATCAGAGCTTTTTCATCAATTTTAGCATATACTTGTATTTCGCGTTGCTTGTTTTCGGGGGGCGTGGTGGCTTTTTCGATTGTGGCCAACTCTGGCTTCAGATAAGCCTCAACCAGCGCCAGATCCCACATCACCCGTATATTGTCCTGCGGATTTTGCTCACGCCATCTGTTTTCAAGAATTTTTTCTACCGGATTTTTTTCGTTCAAAAGCGAATAAGTTTCTTCTCTTTTGAATTGCAGGGGTAAAGCTGCCTCAAGGCTCATTACAGTAAATTCCAGACCTTCGAGATTCAACAGGTAATCAAAAGCATTGAGGTCGTTGCGGATGTTGAACTCGTTTTTGTTCCAGACTTTGGTTTGCGGATTATATTGGGCCCCAAGAGAAAAGCAGCGGATACGGCTTTTTATTTCAGGTGCAAAAATCAATGCCGAAGCAATGTTAGTCATAGCTCCAATGGTGATCACATCGAGCTTCTGACCCTCGGGCATGGATTTGGCTGCTGCGATGATGGCACGGGCAGCATCGCAATCGCGTGGATCCTGTTGGCCCCAGGCGCGACCAATCTGGCGGTCGGCTCCGAGAGGATGAGGGATGTTGAGCCGGTTCAATGCCCGTAATATTTCTTCGTTCAGGCGCTGGCTTTCGGCAACGGTATTCAAACCTTTTGTGGGATAAGCATTCCACTTTTCGAAAACCAGCAGGTCGGGATTGTTGAAATGTGCCGAGCTGATTCCCACCAGTTCAATATTGGGATCTTTTACGAGCCTGACAATGGCATAAAGATCATCCATTTCGTTGCCGGTATCGGCATCGAGCCATACTTTTTGTTTCTGAGCATTGCCAGGTATGGCAGTTATCAGCATAAAACAGAACAAAACGATTTTCCTAATCATAAGATTTTATAATTTTTTGTTTATTAATTCCTTAACCTTCTTTAATTGTTGTACATCCACAGGTTTAATCTCGCCATTCCGGTCGGGGCCCAAAGCCAGCGACAGCAGCACTTTGTTATTTACCGCCTGTTTGTAAAGATCGTATATTTGTGTTGCAGGAATGGCGTTGTCGGCAGTTTGTGTATTATAAAACCAATACCACCGGCCTTCTTTCTGATTGATGCAAATGGCAGACTCGGCCAGTAGATAATTGGGATAATGGTTGTACATCTGCTTTTCTACTTTAGCCGCTTCTTCCCAGTTCAGCTCCATGACAAATTTTTCGTTTAACGCCACCAGGCTGTCGACAACATGAGTTTCGAGCAGAGTTACTTCTTTTTTTTCCATGGGAACCGGAGCTCCCATTTCGCGCGATTGCAAATCACCTGCCGGTCGGCCATGATTTACTCCGATAAAGCAATTCGGTTGGTATTTTTTAATCAATGCTTCAGTTTCGCGATGGTCCATACCGCCGTCCCACTGCGCCACATCGAGCCATATAAGCGAAATTTCTCCATAGTTTGTCATCAGTTCGGTTAACTGTTGACGTTTAAGTTCGGCATTTTTCATTTCTGGCCAGGTCCAGTCGCCTTCCGAAAAATAAAGGCAGAGCTTTATTCCATATTTGTCGCACGACTTCCGTAGCTCAGAAAGCACATCTTTCTTAACAGGACTGTTTGTGGATTTGAATTCTGTAGTTTTGGTGTCCCATAAACAAAATCCGTCGTGATGTTTTGCCACTAAAATAATATAACCCATTCCGGCATCTTTGGCCACCTGGCACCACTGATCGGTATTAATTTGCCTTGGGTTGAAAAAAGCGGGATCGGTTATTCCTTTTGTCCATTCCTGATCGGAAAATGTACCTAATGAAAAATGCAGAAACATTCCCCATTTGGCATCGAGCATGCGTTTGACCCGAATATCATCGGTTTGTTTTTGGCTAAAGTCATAACGTGTGCAAGCTTGCACTAGAAAAACCAGTGCTATTAGAACCAACGACTTCAAATATTTAAGCATTTCAAAATGAGTTATTCTATTGTTAAAGTTAAATTCCATATTTAAGTAGTATTCTCTTCACCTGATTGCCCCATGGAATATAAGCTTCTGGTTTTAAATGACATACATCTGTACTTAGTTCAGATGTGGATGGTGATCCTTTCAACTTTAATTTTCCGATATTTATACGTTAAGTATTATTCGATTAAGGCCGACAAAGCTGCACCTACGAGACTGGACTGAGCCACTCCGGCAAATTCAACAAAACGTTTCTGGTCACCACTGAGGAACTCGTTAAAATATTGTTCAAACCGTTCCTTTAAGCCATGCAATTTGTAAAATGTAGTTCCTTCTACAGTTACGAGAATAGGTTTACCGGACTCTTTCCCTTTGCCTGTTTTTAGTATAACGGCGGCCAGGTTGGCTGCTACCAGTTTGGCCGATCGGTCGATAAGATTATTAAACAGATACTTAACCTCCTGAAGATCGGAAACAGGGATTGCAGCTTCTCCCAAGCTTGAACCACTTTTTCCGCTAACCAGCAGATTAACTTCTTCTGAACTTAGCTGATTAAGTACTGAAATACATTGGGCCGTTTCGCGGCTAAAAACGTCTTCGTTACATGCAATCTTAAGTATATAAAGACAGAGGGCTCCAAAATAGCCTCCGGAAAACATTTTTTCGAAGGTGTAGTTTCCAGGGTTGTTAGTGGTATTATCGAAGCCTATATCCAGCGGGGAACGAAGAGCTTTTGCAAAATTTCCCGATTCGATATTGATAATCTGACTCCTGTTTTGATCCAGCTCTGGATTTTTAACTATGCTTTTATTATTTTCAATATAACAGGTATTTGTTCCGGTTCCAAGAATATATCCCACAAAGGAATCGTAAGTTTTCCCAAGGGATGCCGATTTTCCGGCCAATAAAGTTGCAACGGTATCGTTTAGCAATACAATTTTATGGCCTGGCATACCAAGTGCTTCCAAAAGGTTCTTTCCGATACGCTCGCCCACCACTTCGGGAGCCTTAATTTCCTTGCAAAACTGCAACAGTATACCATCCTTATCGGGAAGAATTTCAGTAGGATACGAAAAACAAAAGCCAATCCTGTCAGCCTTTTCGGCTAATGGTTTAACATACCCGGCAATAATATTAAAAAACTCAATACGGGATATTTCGTAATCTAATCCAGGCATGGAGGCTCTTACCTCATTGTTTGTTTCGAGTGTGCCATCAGCAGAAATACTGATAAGAGCTGCCCTGAAGTTGGTTCCGCCGGCATCAATTGCTAACACCGGCACATTGGTTGAAAAGCTATTGTCGGCTTCAATGTAGGTGGGTATCATCCTGAGCGAACTTTCAGTTCCCTGAAGGCCTTTGTCCATTTCTTTCTGAAAGACTTGTACCATAGCTTCCATATCAATATCTGAGGCTGTTAACTTGTATTTCTTTATAAATTGCGATAGGTTTTGCATGATGCTTATTTTAGTTAATCTTTATAACTATGTATTTGAAAATTTTATCGTTTGACCCTTTTCTGCCTCCGGTGCTGCTTTCCACAACTTCGATACAATAGCTTCCCGGGCTAAGATCAGAAAGATCAAGAGAGAAGTCAGCAGTATCTGTTATATTAAACTCCTTTACTTTAGTGCCCGATAAAGTATAGATATTGGCAAGAGCCTTTTTGAATCCCTGATAATTTAACCTAACCACACCAGTAGTAGGATTAGGATATAAAATTCCGGTAACACTTTTAATAGAACCAACTTCCAGCGAACCTGAGTATTTCAGCAGATCTTCAGGAATAACAAGTGACTGGCTTGTTACCACAAACGAAGATACCAGCCGTACATAAGCTGCCTGGTAATATATTCCTGGCTCTGTGATTTCCCAGGAATTGACAGGCCAGCTATCGTTTATATTTGCATAGCATTTTTGGGTTGGTTGACCAATTGCTGCTTTAGCATCAGCATTATTACATAAAACATTATTCTGGCTTGAGCCACAACCTGAAGGGCAACAATTATCCAATTTATAATATTTATTGGGTCCTCCCGGAATATAACCCGGAGGTGGATTAGCGCTCCATTTCGATCCATGATCAAACCATGTATGATATATCTGATTGGCAGAATTTTCAGCACCATAAGCCGACATATTAGTAACAAAGCATAAATCAAGCGCATTTGCACCATGCATGTAGTTCAAATAGCCTTGAGCGGCATTGTAATGAAGTGCAGAATCAACCTGAATACCATATTTTGTCAGATTAATAATCGTATTTGCTACAGCCGATTTGGTTTTGTTACTTCCCCAGGTATAATTTTCGGAACGCATGAATGCCCTGTAAGCATCAGCATTTGAGGAATAAGATGACAGATAATCGCTATTTTGAGCCACTCCTAAAACGAACTTGGTTTTTATTTTATTTTTAACATCAGTGGTAGCTTCCGGAGCATTGTAATATGTCAACCAGGCATCGTTCATCTCACTTTCGAACATGCTAATCCAGCTCCAGCTATCAATTTTACTATCAATAAGTGTTTTGTAACTGTTTTCTCCGGTTAAATCGAAAAGGTAAATTGAAGCAATAAGCTTTATCCTTGTAACGCCATTATCATCAGGTTGATTTTCTCCGGCGCACAATTTACCGGAGTTGGAAAACTTTACTGAAGGATGTGCTTCAGCCCACTGGTAAGCATTTATTGCTGCATTCCGAAGTGTTTGGGAATAGCTTGTTTGTTTAATGGAAGCATACACTTTCGAAGCCAGCGCCAAAACTGCTGCAGCGGTGTATGAAGCTGCCGTTGTTGCAGGGCCGTATCGTTGTTCTTTTTTATAGGTCGAAGGAGGAGTTGTTGCACCCTGAATATTTGCAGGTTCTCCTTTTACGGATAAAACACTACCATCAGTATTCTGCATGCGTAGCATCCAATCCAGTTCCCATTTTATTTCATCTAAAAGATCGGGAATTCCATTTCCACTTTCCGGGATATTGTTGCTGTCGCCCCAAACAGAAGGATTAAGCTGATAGGCTTTCAAAAGGTCAGTCATAGCACTCACTGTAAAAGTGATATACTGGTTATAGTCACCAGCATCAAACCATCCACCTCTTAAATCGCGTTTTGTCGACACGTCGCTGCTTCCATATAGCATGCATTCTGCATCTTGCTTTGAATTAAGAAAAGCCATTCCATCCTGCCAGTCAATACCTGCATATTGGGCAGGTTTATCGGTTGATCGGCGCTGATAGTAAAATACACGTGTGGCAGCTTTCAGCGCATCATCGTACACATTATTTGCTATGCGGAAATTATACGATTTTTTATCGTTTGTAACATCGTAAACATAGTATTCACCTTCTGTGGTAACAGTACTGAAATCGAAGTGCCATACTTTATCGCCCGACTGGTCGTGTACCAGACCGCTATTCCATGCAACAGGGGAACCACTAAAAATTGCGCTATTATCTGAAACTTTTCTTACTTCAAACGTAGTTCCCGGAGAGTAGGATTCAGGAGAAAATTTCCCAACATTCGACTGGGAAATAACTGCAACCTTAATGGCACTAGGCAGGTATCCAAACTGATCGACTTTGATATTATTATTTGCTTTTATTCCTGTGGAGAAACATACGAATGCAATGGTCAGAAATAATTTGAGTGTTTTCATAAAACATTTATTTACTTTATAACTACTTAGGCATTAAAATCCATTCTTTTTAAGAACTTAACTTACTTTTAATCATCAATAGTTTGAAAAACCAATTGCCTGAATTTCCAGCCGGTTTCGTCGTTCACAGGCCCCTGGGTTTGTTTCATGATAACTCCAATTACCTTTTCTTTAGGATCGGCAAAATACTGTGAGTTAAAATAGCCACCCCATCCAAAGGTTCCCAAACTACCTTTTTCGCCTCTAAATTGGCCCTTCTGATCTTCGACCGAAAAAGCCAAACCATAATGCGACTCAGCTTTATCGTCCAAAATAATGGTATTCTGATTTGCCATGATGGTTTCCACTGTTGTACGGCTTAAAAGCCTAACACCATTGTATTCCCCTCCATTGATGTACATCTGCAAAAATGTGGCGTAATCTTTTGCAGTACTGGAAAGCCCGGCACCACCTGAGAAAAAGGTTTTCGCTCCTTTAACTGGATAATCTGGATCGTAAAAAGTGACAGGATATCTCTCCCATTGTTCGTTTTTATTTTTCTGCTGAACAGCAACCAGGCGACCAGCTTTAGCTTCAGGTTGATAAAAGCGTGTATCGTTCATTACAAGCGGATCGAAAATTCGGGTTTTTAAGAAAACATCGAAAGGCATTCCCGATACCACTTCAATCAAATAGCCCATCACATCAAGGCCTTCACTGTAGGTAAACTTTTCACCTGGTTGATGATGGAGCGGAAGTGTGGCCAACTTTTTAACACTTTCGGCAATAGTTATTTTCTCTGTAGTGAAAAGATCAGTAATTCCTGCTTTCTGGTAAATCATCTTCATCCGCTCATCGCCATCGATAATCCCATAACCAATTCCGGAGGTGTGGGTTAACAGTTGTCGAATGGTAATCTCTGATTTTGCCTGTTCAGTTGTGTAGGTAGTATCGCCGTATTTAAAGGTTTTTAATATCTGTGGGTTTTTAAATTCAGGTATATATTTCGAAATAGGGTCGTCGAGCTGAAATTTGCCTTCTTCCCAGAGCATCATCACAGCGGTTGCCGTAATAGCCTTCGACTGCGACGCTATCCGGAAGATGTCGTCGCGCTTCAGGGTTCTGCCTGCCTGGTTATCGGCCATGCCATAAGCTTTCCAGAAAACTATTTTACCGTTTCGCGCTAACAATGCAACTACACCAGGTACTTGCCCGCTTTTAACTGCATTAAAGCACATGCTGTCGATTCTGGCTATACGTTCTGAAGATAAACCTGCACTTTCGGGAGAACTTTCGGTTAATACAGGAGATTTTCTAACAGATTTTGTTTGAGCACTGGAAAACGTCAAAGCGCCCGTTAAAAGGAGGCATAGAATTAAATAACGTTTCATTTTTATATTTTTAAGTTAGTAGTTAAAATATCAGTTAATGTTTTTTTTATTCTTTATCAAATAGAGGATATTTTGCTGTTTCATCGTCGAGTAACAATACCCAGTCGCAACCACGGCCCGTGCGCAACCATCTTTTATCTTTTGACGAAGGAGGCACTTCAAAGCTTTTTACTCCTTTATTTTCAACTGATCCAATCAAAATACTTTTACCTGTTCGTGGATTAAACCACGATGCTCTCACAGTTTTCCCGGAAATCACCCCTAACCTCAAAGCAACATTACTCCCCTGAGGAATATAAATAAAGGCGTGCGATTTTCCGCGAATAGCACAGGCATATTTTGAGCACGATTCCATATCATCAGCAATCATAGATTGGTCGGGGATAAGGTTCTGCATGGGTCGCGATTCCATTAGTTTTTTCAGAAATACCATTTGTACAGCGCCGGGGAAATTAAGTTCCTCCTGCCATGAATCGGTCGCTTTAAGCGCTTGCTCCTTTCCGGGACTTTTGACAAACTGCCAAATTAAATCAGCTCCATAGGTAAAGCCGGCACATCCTGAAAATACACTCCAGTAAGCCGCCACTCTGGTGTCGGTAGCAGTAAAAAATCCGTTATTCGCCAAACCATAATTGATAGGAGCACCTTCGTAGCAAGGTTCGCTGTTAAGGGTTGGTTTAGGATTTGGCAAGTTCCAGTCCTTCCGGGCAAGATCGATTGATCGCTGATTGTCGATTTCAGCGTGATACGATCCCCAGGTATGCAGGTCAATCCATGGATCGTTGTGAAACCAGTTTGAAGAAGAATTATAGCAGTGATTGGTCATAAATGTTGTTGCGTAATTGGCTTTGCCATCCATATTCTTTTCACCATTTACGCCATCGGTAATGCCTTCGGCCATAGCTCGCCATATTTCAACTCCATCTTTACGTTCTTCCGGTTCCCTGTCACCACCTAAAATCCAAATGATGTTTGGAGCACTTTTATAGCGGTTTCCAATAAACCAACCATAGTTGTAAGCCTCGTTTTTTGTGTTGAAAAGCGCTTTATCGGTTCTGGGAATTACCCATTCGCCCCAGGTAGGTAACAAACCCATGTATAGTCCTTCTTTAGCTGCAAGACTCACGGCATAATCCACATGATCCCAGAAATCGTACTGGAGTGTATCACTGGGATCTGTTCCGGATGTAATGGCTGGTTGTTCAGGATTTTCAGCAACGAAAATACTGTCGCCATAGAAGTTGGTGACCTTATCCATGTGAATAAATTCACTTACAACAACGGTTTGGATTACATTAAAACCTTGCTCCCTGCGGGTATGCAAATAATGAGATATCTCGTCGCGGTTTAAACGGTGAAGCATTTCCCATCCGGTATCGCCCAACCAGAAGAAAGGTGTTCCATCACTAAATTGAATATAATGCGGATTCTGCTGATTTACCCCCAGTGGTCCATGTTCTTTCCATGGTTGGGCCTTTAATGGTAATGCTGTAAGAAAAACAATTAGCCAAATAGTTGATATTAAAAATGTTCTCATAGCAAGGTAGTATTTTAAAAAGGAAGCCAAAACACCCATCTGTAATGTAGTGTTATGGCTCAAAAGAACAAATTAAATTTTTATTCTGCAATTAAAGAATCATTATTCGTTAGCAAACCTTTTAACTGCATCAGCCAGAATACCTTCAGTAGCCGTTGCGCCTGAACGGGTAGCACCGGCAGCTTTCATTTTAAGCAAATCGTCGAGGGTGCGAACACCGCCGGCAGCTTTCACCTGAACTTTTGGACCGGAATGTTTGCGCATCAGTTCAATATCGGCAACAGTTGCGCCTCTATAGTTGAAATCGCCCGATGGTTGCTTCACATAACCATAACCTGTGGAGGTTTTTACAAAATCGGCTCCAACACGGGTGCAGATTTCACAAAGCTTTATTTTGTCTTCGGTTCTGGTAACATAATCTGTTTCGAAAATCACCTTTACAATTGCATTGTATTTATGGCTCGCTTCTGTAATGGCTTTGACTTCAGCTTCAATATATGTCCAATCGCCAGCCAAAGCTTTGCCGATATTTATCACCATATCAATTTCGGTAGCACCATCTTTACAAGCCTGTTCAGTTTCAAAAACTTTCACTTCTACTGCACTGTTTCCATGGGGGAATCCGATTACACAACCTACTTCCACTTCCGATCCTTTTAACCATTCTTTAGCCTGCTTAACGGCATAAGGCTTAACGCATACTGATGCTACATCGTATTTTGCGGCTATTGCACATTGAATTTTCAAATCTTCGTCGGTATGTGTAGGATGAAGAATTGAATGATCTAACATCTTTGCCAGTTCTTTTACTTTTTGATTCATATATTTTATATTAAAGGTGATTAAATTATAGTCTTGTTAAACCTGTGAGCCAAGCAGCACTGTGTGGAATCCAGTCTTCGTCAGTTAACGAAAAAGGACCGTCATTTTTCTGTTTAGGCTCCACATCATAAACGAATTGTTTGCCTGTTGAAAATCCATTACAAACAACTCCACGAGTTTGAAACCAGGTTCCGGCCCAGCGGCTTCCAACACCGCACATCATGCTTGCAGGGAGTGCCATATTTTCAGGAACATCAGCACTGTATATCACACAGGCTTTGAGGTTTTCTTTGGTAATGCCTGCATTTAAACCAGCAATCCACTGTAGATTTCCATATGCAATATGCTTCAGTTTTTCTTCTTTGAACAATTTATAAAGATCGAGAGCCAAGGCCGCTGTAAACCCGTAAATGGTATTAGTGCCATGAAATGTTCCGCAAAACCATATGAGACCTTCTTCCCCGAAAATGCCCTGAGGAACAAGATAGAACGGATTCTTTTCACAAGCAGGAATAAGGTAATGATAAGTAAAATCGCTCAGCGTTTGTTTCCACTTTGCGGCATCTGCATGTTCTGGCCACAACTGAAGCATCTCAACCACTGGAACAAGGTAATTGGGGTAAATACCACCTATATCGGCGCCGAATTTATTATCAACAATACCGTGAATCCACGATTTTTCACTGTGGAGCATGGAAGGATATTCCAGAAAATGACCGAAAAAATCGCTTTCGGCTCTGGCTTTTGGTATTTGCCTGCTTATAATCTCCCGTGCATAATGAATAGCAAAATCCTTAGCCTGCTTGTTCTCAATTCTGAACTGCTCCAGCGATGCCCAGCAAAGACTTACCAAATCGCGCGTTTGCCATTCGTTAGCCGGAATGGGAATACCTTCGGCAATACCTCTCTGAAATCGGCTTAGTCCCAGGTCACCCACAGGTTTTGCAGTGGTTGTAAGCCATTTATAAGCTAGGTTTGCTGCCGTTCCATAAGCAGAAACCTTTTCGTTAAATGAAGAAGGTAACAAGCGAACCGCCCGGGATAAAGCTATAACAGCTTTTACTGCATCGTTGGGCAGCACATCTTTTTCGTGGCCATGCAAATCGTGCGAGAACGATCCTTCAGGAAAACCCAGCTCTTTGGATTTTTTCTGCGTCATTACCAGGTAATCGCATCCAACGGTAATCTGTTTGTAAATCCTTTCCTTAAGTGAATTATCCAGCCGTTCGTTGCTTTTCTCGAGCAGTTCCTGCAAAGAGATAATCATAGCACTTTGGGCCGGACTTTCAACCCAAAGGGTTCCGGCATCCTGCCAGCCGGCTCCCACCTTTGTGAAATGAACACGGCGCTCGAGCATATCAGCAGCAGCAAGCTCAACAGTTGAATTCCAAAGTATATTTTTTGCCACTTTTAGTCCTCTGTCGGAAAAGACAATCTTACCATTATCAGAAATTTCGATGTTCCATTCACCTGATTCGTCAATTTTCGTGAATTCAGCAACCCACCAATAACTTTCCCAGATTTGGCCCCAATATTTACATTCACTTTTGTAATTTTTTCCGTTTTCAACTGCTTGTAAAAAACAAACTGATTTGGCAGATAATAGCTCTTTTTGAGGTAATCTTACAATTATCCGAACAGGTAAACCCAACTCATATCCTATCTGTGAGAAAAGCAATCCGGCAGGACCATCATTTTTAAATGCAGGAATGCTGAAGAGTGGAAGCGATTCATTTTTAGAAGCTGGATTGCCTGCACCACAAGAAGCTAAAGCAGAACTGCCCAAAATTGCTGAAGAACCAATGGCAGTAGTTTTAAAAAATTTACGTCTTGAAAATTTGAGGGTACTAATCATAGTTTTTATAAGTTATTTCCTATAGAATAATTAGTTGTGTTACATAATAATGAACTGTAAACAAACAATTTTTCCCGGTTTGTGTAAAACTTCAAAAGTATTTGCAATATGGGAGAACCGGGTTGAATATTCAGATGTGACGCAGTTTCCTTTCCGGCCAAAACCGCACGCAAATCCTGCTCTACTTGTGTAATTTCAATTTCATAGCGCGAGTTTAATGTTTCGAATAGTGAGTCTTTTACAAATGGCCTTGAACAAAACCTGGGAAGATTAATATTGGAAATGAAAGTAGTTTCGAGCATTACAGGTTCAACTTCCACACAACGCAAGCGTTTCATGTAAATACATCCTGCTTTCCGTTCAATTTCGCTGATGATATAGAAAAATTCGGGCTCCCATTGTACTATAGTCGGTTTGTCGATCATTACCGTGCGAACAGTTTGCTTGTGTTCACCTACAATTTGCGAAAATCCTTTTACCGAAAGCAAACCAAGTGTACGCCTTTGTATTTTCGCTACAATACTTCCTTTTCCCTGCTTTTTGATTATATAACCTTCGTTAACTAATTGATTCAATGCCATACGAACCGTAGAACGAGTAATTTTATGCAATTGCTGCAATTCAAATTCAGAGGGAAGCAAATCACCTTCCTTTAATTCTCCTGAAAGTATCTGAGATTTAATATTATTTTGTAACTGCCGGTAGAGAGGTTCCACTATTATAATTTTGGTAAAGTAACAAAAAATAACTTGTACGTACAAGTTAAAATTTAAAATCTTAAACTATTTGACTCCGGTTTTTGTTTTTATTTTTCAAATTGATTACTATAGCATTAATTTAATTGAAATAAAATAATGAAAAAGGTTCTTCTTTTACTTGCTAAAGGATTTGAAACATACGAAGCAAGTGTTTTTATAGATGTTATAGGATGGAATCTGGTTGAAGGTGATGGAACTACCCGGCTGTTTTCCTGTGGTTTTACTAAAGAAGTAACGAGCAGCTTCGATCAGAAATTTGTAGTTGACTACCTTATTGATGAAATAAATCCGCATGAATTTGATGCATTAGCCATTCCTGGAGGATTCGAAAAATACGGTTATTACAAAGACGCTTATCATGAAGATTTTCTGAATATAGTTCGGAAATTTAACGATAACAATAAAATAATTGCTACAGTTTGCGTTGCAGCATTGCCATTAGGAAAAAGTGGAGTTTTAAAAGGTAGAAAAGGCACCACTTACAATAAAAAACCTATACGACAAGAGACACTTAGAAGTTATGAGGTAAATGTAATCAATGCTCCGGTAGTTGTCGACGAAAATATAATAACATGCTGGAATCCATCCACAGCTATGGATGTAGCTTTTATTTTATTAGAAATGCTAACTTCTAAATCAAATTGCAACCACATCCGAAATATTATGGGCTTTACCGATTAATGTTTTTTTGACAATAAAACATCAATAAGTTCCTGAATAGGACCTGTTGTACGGTCCTTTATACCAAATCCGCCCTGGTAATCCCAATTGGCCCAAGCTATTCCGTTTTTATCAAATATTTCAACCATATCTTTATACCATGCAAGTCGGGCATTTTTGGATACAGACGGTAAGCAACCGAATTCCCCGCAATAAAGAGGCAAATGCTTTGATTTTGCTACCCGGATTGGCTCTTGCATCATTTTTTCCAAAGTATCAATATTGTAAATTTTACTTTCCCTTATCAAACTTTGAGTTAATTCAGGACTTAGACCTTTAAGGTTTGCAGTATCGATTAACAGTCCCGGATAATTTACCGGACCTGAATAATCCTTTATATTGGTCCATGATGCCTGATGATGTGTTAAAGGGAATGGTGAGTAAAAATGGAAACTTAAAATTAAATTAGGGTCGTTTTCAGGAATTTTCAATTCATCGAAAGTATTTGCCGATTGCCACATATTCGAGCCAATTACAATTTTCCTGTCAAGTTCTGTTTTACGAATTTCGGCAGTTGCCCGGGCAAGGAGATCGTTCCATTGCTCGGCATTATCGGTTACAGCTTCATTCATTAATTCGTATGCAAGAAAATGTACAGGGTACTTTTTAAGATCGGATGACAGCACCTTCCACATTTCTATAAACTTATCCTGTTCTTTAGGATCAGTCCATAAAGGCCTTATTGCATTATTAAAATGATGTGACCGTATTATGTGCAGATCGATGATAATATTCAGGTTATTTTTTTTGCACCAGGAAATACAATTGTGCATCAGATCAAATGCTTTGCTTTCTTTGTTCATTGTTGTATCCCACATTTGTTCCTCATCCACAGGTAAACGGATATGGTCATAGCCTAATGAAGCTATCCATGCTACATCCTTTTCTGTAAAAAAGGAATCCCTTTCTGCCCCTCTCCTGTCGCTTTGCGAAAGCCAATGCGAAATATTAACTCCTCTTTTGATACTAAAATCCTTTTGAGTGTTGTTAGAACATGCGCTAAGAAAGAGCATCGAAAAAAGAAAGATAAGATTAACACTGGTTTTCATAGTTATAAATTATAGTGCAACAATAAGATATATCATGAATTGACTGAGGTAAACATAATAAAAAAACCGTAATAATCAGTTAAAATCGATTTATAGGTTCGGCAACTTTGAGTTTTTTAGCCACCCACGGAGTAAGAAGTGGCTGAACAACCAATGTTGAAAGAATTACCCACATTCCTATCGAAACCAAACCATCCAGGCCGGCAATTCCCATTGTAGATACCGAAACCAGAAGTACTGCAGGAATTGCACCCGTTTCCCTTACAAATGAGATAAATAGAAGCTCTTTTACTGTAAACTTATTTGAACCATAATACATAAATCCTCCCAACATCAGAAAAACCATTAAAGGGCGGAGAATAAACATGAAAATAAATGAGACTATCAGGCCAACTACTGCATAATTCATTAATTCACCTACATTCACAAGGGCTCCTAATAATATAAAAATAACAGGTTTGCAAAAACCATCCACCACATTATTAAAGAACAATTCGGTTTCTTTGAGATTTTCGTTCATCTGGAAAATTAAACCGGCGATAAATGCAGCAAGAAAACCACTCCCTTCAAAGTATAAAGATAAAGTATAAACAAAAATAGGAACAAAAAGAAGTACAACCATATCAGCAACAAACTCTGTACTATGAATAGACTTTATCTTTTTAACAAAACTCAATGCAATGGTTCCTAAAAGGCCGAAGATAATTCCAAAAGCAATTTGTTCAAACAGAATAATACCCCCTTCGGCAGAAAACAGTTTGGAATACCATTCCCCTAATCCCATGTCAGTTTTTAAAGTAAGTGCAATTGAGAGGAAAACCAGAGTTAAAAGAGAGCCGGTAACATCATTCATAGCGCTTTCCGAAACAACTATGTCTTTGGTAAGCACATTTTTAAAACGTAATCCTTTCAAAACAGGTATGATAGCTGCCGGATCAGTAGAAGAAAGAAGCGCTCCCAATAAAACAGCTGCTGTAATTGAAATTTTATAACCCAAACTTATACTCACAACTTGAATTGTGTTTGTAAGTAAAATAGCGGTTAATAAGACTCCCGGAAAAGCGAGAAAAAATATTTTCCAAAATGTCTTTTTAAAATTACCAAACTCAGTTTCCAAGCCTCCGCCAAATAGAATGAGTGATGCTCCTAAACTGATAATAACAGCAAGAGTATCATTATTTGCGATGATTGGCAGAAACAAAGGTTTAGCAAGGATTCCTATAATGATTGCTACTACAAACGAAGGGAGCTTAATTTCCTTTGCAAGGTAAAGCGATAAAAAAGCTCCTATAAATAAAGAGCAAATCGTAATAAAAATTTTAACTACATGGAAATCCGGACGTGCTTTCAAACTTGAATCCATAAAGCCGGTCATCTGACCTTCGAAATAAAATATAATCAAAAGCACCAAAAGAATGCCAATTGATAAAAGTTTATTGAGTTTCATAAAAAACAAAAAATTATATCGGATAAGTGAAACCAGTTTTATGAAGCAACTGCAATTTTCAAGGAGATTGCGCTGGTCTTTCAATAAGGCTGCAAAAGTAAAAAAATGTTTGGGGAGATTTTTAAATAGAAGGTTTTTTTAAAAATTTTTTATTCCTTTTGATTGCAATAAACAAATACCGCTCCGCATAAAATAAAGGGGATACCATATACAGCAGCACTTTTCCAATCCAAACCCCTGGAATAAACTAAAAAGAAAATAACAAGCGCCACCCCTCCCAACAACATAAAATACCCTCCTTTTCTTTCCTGAACATACGAAATTAAATATCCGGCGACCGCAATGGCCAGATAAGGGAAAAATGGAATTAAATTATCTCCGCGACCTTGCAAAACCTGCGGTAATCCACCTTTAAAAGAAATAAAAAGGTAAAATACACATGCAATAATGCCAAGAATACGTGCTGAATGGCGCAGGTAATAATATTTACTTTTAATCATTCACTAAAGATTATGCTGTCAAATAAAAGTCTCAAATATAACATAAATCGGATCTTTTTATTATCGTTTCTTAATATTGAGGAGTTAACTGGATTGATAAGACGAATTTTAATAAATTTGGAATTTAATTCCCGAATATTATAAAAAACAATACGATGAAAAAGATTTTGGCAAATTTAACTTTTTTACTTTTCTCTGTTTTAGCAATTGGACAGAACAATGCAAACCTTTTCCCCGACCTGGAAGGCTGGAAAAAACCTGATAGTTTAAGCAATTATACCGCCGACAATCTTTGGGATATAATTGATGGAGCCGCTGATGGTTATCTCCTGTACGACTTTGAACAAATGACCATGGGCGATTATACTCTGGACAATGGACAATACATCACCTTAGAAATTTACCGTCATCAATCGACCGAAGACGCTTTTGGCATTTACAGTCAGGAAAGACCTTCGAAAGCTATTTATAACGAAGTTGGCGGTCAGGGGTATCAGGAAGTTGCCACTATGAATTTTTTTGCAGGCAGATATTATGTTAAAATCAGATGCTCTGGAAATACAGCATTTGAAATTAACTCTGTAAGTAAACTTGGTGAGACAATTGCCAGTTTAATTGATCCTGAAACAAAACTGCCCACTCAATTGACTTTATTTCCAATTGAAGGAAAAATCCCTAATTCGGAGCAATACATCAACGAAAACTTTATTGGCTATAGCTTTTTAAGAAATGCTTTTATTGCAAATTATACTGCAAAAGGAGCAAATTTCAATATTTTCATTATATCGAATAATACGCCCGAAGAAACAAAAACGATGCTCGAAAGTTTCCTGAAGAATAACGGGAAAGAACCCGTCAATCTTCAGCCAGGGATTTTCGATATCAAAGATAAGTATAATGGCATAATGAAGATTTTATGGAAAGGCAAATACCTGTGTGGGGTTTATAATACTGGCGATGCTAAAATTATGCAGGATTATATTGCTCTTTTGGATGTAAACCTTAAATAACCGGTTATGAAATATTTAGTATTTATTTTTCTTTTTTGGGGTTCTTTCATTGATATATGAGCAATCACCGCGAAAGAACTTGTTGACAGGATTATTTTAAAAGCTGTAGGTAATAGATGCGGGTTGCAGGTTAGGAACCCCGCAACCCGTTTAACTCGAAAACATCTGTAAATCGTTAAGCTTTTTATAATAACCGTTCATCTGGATCAGTTTATCGTGTTTGCCACGCTCAACAATCTTTCCTTCATGTAATACGCATATTTCGTCGGCATGAATAACAGTCGAAAGCCGGTGTGCAATTACAATGGAAGTACGATTTTTCATCAGGTTGGTTAATGCATCCTGAACCAGGCGTTCCGATTCGGTATCGAGTGCTGAGGTTGCTTCATCCAAAATAAGAATAGGAGGATTACTCAACACAGCCCGGGCAATACTTACCCTTTGACGCTGGCCGCCACTTAACCTGCCACCACGATCGCCAATAACATGATCGTATTTTTGACTTGTTGAAGAAATAAATTCATGGGCATGTGCTACATCAGCAGCAGCTTCAACATCGGCAAGTTTTACATTTTCCCTGCCAAAAACTATATTGTTATAAAATGAATCATTAAAAAGTATGGCTTCCTGGTTTACAATGCCGATTAAATAGCGGAGGTCTTTGATCTTGTAATCTTTAATATTAATACCATCCACCAGAATTTCGCCACTTTCAATATCATAAAAACGTGGCAACAAGTCAACCAGTGTTGATTTGCCCGATCCGGACTGGCCAACCAGTGCGATAGTTTTACCTTTTTCAATCCTTAAATTAATATCTCTGAGGACAAAAGGTAAGTGCTCGTCGTATTTAAAATTAACATTTACATATTCTATTGTAGACTCAAAATTAGGTTTGGCCATAGCGTATTTCTTTTCCAGAATTTTATCTTCGGCTTTTAAAATAAAATCAACCCTTTCGGCTGAAGCCATACCTTTCATAATATTTGAATATGATGTGGCAAGTCGTTTGGCAGGTTCAAGGATAAGGTAAAAAGCAGTGATGAAAGTAACAAGCTCAGCGGGTTTCATGTCAATACTTTTAGAAAGTATAAGGGTGGAACCATAAACCATAATAATAAGGATAACCAAGGTTCCTAAAAACTCGCTGATTGGGCTTGCTAAAGCTCTTTTACGATTAATTCTGATTGATAAATGAGTGAAATCATCATTTATCTTTTGAAACCGATCATTTGTAGTATTCTCGGCATTAAAAGCTTTTATGATCCTCAATCCCGAAAGCGTTTCTTCAATTAATGCAATCATTAAGCCTAATTTTCCCTGGCTTTTAAAAGATTTTTTTCGAAGCGACCGGCCAATTCTGCCAATAAGTAAACCACTTACTGGTAACATGATAAGTACAAAAAGAGTCAGGTGAACGCTCATGCTCAGCAAATAGCCCAAATAAAGAAGTATCATGATGGGGTCGCGAAAAACCATTTCGAGTGAACTTACTATAGAAGCTTCTATTTCAGCAACATCTGAAGTCATTCGCGACATCAGATCGCCCTTTTTCTCATTCGAAAAATACGACAAAGGCAATTTGAGAATTTTAGTGTATAAGTTATTCCTGATATCCCGTAAAATATGAGCACGCATAAACGATTGGAAATGCTGGCCCAGGTATGCAAACAAGTTTCGGAACATCGAGAACAATGCCAATGTACTTGCAACAATTATTAAAGCTTTTGCTGCACCATAGTTATCGATAATTGAATTAAAAAAATAACTCAGGTTATTTTTTATATAACTCATCGAAAATTCAAAAGATCCTGATGGTTTAGATACTTTTTCGGTTACTGTTCCAAGAAGTATTTCCAAAAATGGCTTTAACATTGCCACTGTAAAAATTGAAAATACTGATGAAATTAAATTTGATCCAATACTTAAAACGGCATTTTTCCAATAAGGCTTAATGTAAATATAAAGTGAAAATATTTTTTTCATAAAATTTTAATCGAACAATAAGTTAAGGAAGCAATTAAAAAGTCAACAGTCCACTGTCGTCAGTCGACTGTCGACTGTAGTCTATTTTAAATACCAGTATAGTTAAAAGGTGTGATGTTGTTCAGTTCTTCTTTTACCTTAATATTAACGTTAAGATTAGATACAAATTGCCTGATAGCTTCAGCATCGATAAAAGAATTGGTTCTGGTTAGTTCTTTTAGAGCTTCGTATGGATTGGGATATCCTTCGCGGCGCAATATAGTTTGAATACCTTCGGAAACTACTGCCCAGTTATGATCAAGATCTTTCTTAAGTTTTTCCTGGTTAAGTACCAATTTATCAAGTCCTTTCATCAACGACTTTATAGAAAGAAGGGTATGCGCCATTGGAACGCCAATATTTCTTAAAACAGTAGAATCCGTTAAATCGCGTTGCATACGCGAAATAGGCAATTTAGCAGAAAGGTGTTCAAGAATGGCATTTGCCAAACCTAAATTGCCCTCTGAATTTTCAAAATCGATAGGATTCACTTTGTGAGGCATGGTAGAGGAACCTACTTCATTTTTCTTGATTCTTTGCTTAAAATATTCCATCGATACATAAGTCCATATATCGCGGTTGAAATCAATAAGTATAGTATTGATGCGTTTCATCGCATCGAAAAATGCAGCAAGGTTATCGTAATGTTCAATTTGAGTGGTTGTTTGACTACGGTTTAATCCCAGCACTCCATCAACAAATGCATTTCCAAATGCTTTCCAATCGATAGAAGGATATGCTACCACATGCGCATTAAAATTACCTGTTGCCCCGCCAAATTTAGCAGAATAAGGTATTGCGAGCAGTTGTTGATACTGAATTTGTAAACGCTCTACAAAAACTTCAATTTCCTTTCCCAAACGGGTTGGAGAAGCCGGTTGACCGTGGGTATGAGCCAGCATTGGAATATTTTGCCATTCGGTAGCCAAAAGCTGCAGTTTTTTAATTACCTCGTCCAATGCGGGAAAATAAACATCGGTAGCAGCCATTTTAAGAGAATACGGAATAGCAGTATTGTTGATATCCTGCGAAGTAAGTCCGAAATGGATAAATTCCTTGTACTCATCAAGTTTTAAAACATCAAATTTTTCCTTCAAAAAATACTCAACAGCCTTAACGTCGTGATTGGTAATGTTTTCAATATCTTTTACGCGTTGTGCTTCCTCAATTGAAAAATCGGTATAGATTTTCCTTAAATCAGAAAAGACACCATGATTTACATTTTTTAGCTGTGGCAAAGGAAGTTCTACTAGAGCTATAAAATATTCAACTTCAACGTATACACGATAGCGGATTAAACCAAATTCCGAAAAATAAATTGCCAGTTCATCTACTTTATTCCTGTATCTGCCGTCAATTGGCGAAATGGCTGTTAACAATGTAATATCCATATATGGTATATCAAAATTGACTAATCTATGTGCTTATAATATTTAAATTCAACTCTTTGAATTTAAATTTGTTCTTTGTTAAAATGTACAAAGGTAGAAAAATAATGTTTACTTGTTATTTGCCGGTAAGAGAGGGAAAATGATTTTTTACATGCTTATTTTTGTTAAATTTATTGGTATAATTATGGCGATGAAAGTTAGCGTTTCAGTTTTATCATATACCAATTCGTTACCGTTTGTTTATGGTATATTACATTCCGATATGGTTGGAAGGATCAATCTTGGTTTCGACTCCACTCCTGCTGTATGTGCCGACAAGCTGGTAAAAGGCGATGTAGACCTTGCCCTTATGCCGGTTATTGAAATTGCCCGTTTACCTTATAGTGAAATTATCAGCAACTATTGTATTGGTTCGAATGGGCCGGTAAAAACTGTTCTGCTGGTATCCAATACCCCTATCGACAAAGTTAAAGGTATATACCTCGATTCTTTTTCCCGAACTTCAACTGTTTTGGCAAAAATTCTGGCCGAAAAATTCTGGCGTATTGAACCTGAATGGATTGAAACCAATCTGGATTTTAATTTTGAGAATATACCTGCAGGGTATGGCGCTGTAGTAACCGGCGATAAAAATTTTAATTTAAAATATAAATTTACTATCGATTTGGCTGAAGCCTGGCGCGATTATACAAATCTTCCTTTTGTATTTGCCTGTTGGGTATCTCCAAAAAAAATAGATTCTGAATTCCAGGAAGAATTTGATAATGCATTGCGTTTTGGAGTCAACCATTTAGAAGAAGCTATAAAAATGCATCAGAAATTGAATTTCCCATTTGAATTCATATTTAATTATTTATCGAATAACATAAGCTATATGATGGATGAACAAAAAGTAAAAGCCATGCAGCTTTTTTTTCGGTTAGCTATGAAAAAGAAGCTGATTAGCGAACCTGTAAAACCATTCAATTGGAACCAACAAACTTATTATATTTGATATATCTGTCGATTGTTCTATTTTAGTATCTTTCGGTAATTTTACATGTGAACCGCTCTAATCTAAGTTATAATATTATGAAGAAATTTATATGGTTTTTCTTGCCAATCATACTCCTTTTTATATCATTTACCGATATAAGCCAGCCTGATACAATCAGCAAGGATGATAAACAACTTGTTTATGTTTTTCCTATAAATAAGGAGATTGGACCAAGTATGCTGCGGATTACACAAAAAGCTTTTATTGAAGCCAATCAACTTAAAGCTGATGTAATAATAGTTCGTATGAATACTTACGGTGGATTACTGGATGCCGCCGATTCGATTAGAACAATAATTTTAAACAGCCCAATTCCGGTGTATGTTTTTATTGACAACAATGCAGCATCAGCCGGCGCACTTATTTCAATAGCTGCCGACAGGATTTATATGCGTAGCGGTGCAAACATTGGAGCTGCAACCGTGGTTAATCAAACCGGAGAAGCCTTGCCAGATAAGTATCAGTCGTTTATGAGGTCGATGATGCGGTCGACTGCAGAAGCCCACGGGAAGGATACGATAATTTCAGGAAAGGACACAACTTATAAATGGAAACGTGATCCGCTAATTGCTGAAGGAATGGTTGATCCGAGGGTTGTTGTTCCGGGAATAGATGATAGTTCCAAGGTGATAACTTTTACTACTTCAGAAGCAATTGCCAACGGGTATTGCGAGGGCCAGGCATCGAATGTGCGGGAAGTAATAAAAATTTCAGGCATTTCTAATTACGAAATAAAAGAATACAAGCAAACATCATTTGATGCGATTATGGGATTTCTACTTAACCCATATTTCAGAAGCATTTTAATCATGTTAATCATTGCAGGAATTTACTTTGAATTGCAAACACCGGGTATAGGGTTTCCACTCATGGCTGCAGCTACTGCAGCAGTTTTATATTTTGCCCCAGCTTATCTCGAAGGATTGGCTGAACATTGGGAAATATTAATTTTTGTAGTCGGATTGGTCCTCATTGGGGTTGAAATATTTGCCATTCCCGGCTTTGGCATAACGGGAATTGCAGGAATAATCTGCGTAATTACAGGTTTAACTTTAAGCCTTCTTAATAATATTGTTTTTGAACTCGATTTCCAATATGCTTTAACCCAAATATTCAGGGCATTTTTTGTGGTGCTGTTTTCAATGCTGTTTTCACTTCTCCTCTCCATATATTTTTCAAGTAAATTAGTAACCTCAAATCGTTTTGATTTCCTAACCCTTCAGGCAGAACAAAAAAGCTCAGCCGGATATATTGGTGTTGACAATTTTGCGTTTGTGGTTGGCAAAGAAGGAAAAGTATTATCAATGCTTAGGCCATCGGGCAAAGTAGAAATAGACGGGGAAATATACGATGCCATGTCCGAAATAGGATATATCAATCCGGGAGAAAAGGTGCGTGTTACCAGATACGAAACAGGTCAGGTATATGTGATAAAAGTGTAATACCTTCAGGTTGTTGCCAATTGAAAAAAGACGCACTAGTATAAATTCATAAGGAAATGTAAATTTGCACAAAACATTGATATGCAAAGATTAATACTAGACAATATTGGATAAAATCAAAACATCATGTATGGTTCATAATGTTAAAACTTTATTTGCTTTTGGATCAGTATGCACAGATAAATTCAATGATAAAAGTGATTTAGATTTGTTAGTTTCCTTTAAGCCTATGGATTACGGAGATTAATTCACTTCGACCCCGCTCAGTGTAACACTAATACCAGTTCGTCGGGCTGAGCGGAGTCGAAGCCTACGTCTTAACTTAACGACATTTATTCACTATTAATCTGATTACATGAACAGGAATACTTCACAAACCAAGATAGTTGCAACAATTGGTCCTGCATCTTCATCGTTCGAAATACTGGAACAGTTATTCCTGGAAGGGATTGATGTTTGTCGCCTTAACTTTTCTCATGGAAAACAGGAAGATCATTTAAAAGTGATTAATAATATCCTGGTTTTGAATAATAAACTGGGTACCAATGTTGCAATTCTTGCCGATTTACAAGGTCCAAAAATCCGTATCGGAGAAATAGAAAATAACCTTGTGCAGCTCTTGCCCGGTAATGAAATATTATTTGTAAATGAACCATGTTTGGGCACAGCCGAAAAGCTTTATATCAGCTACAAGGAGTTTCCCCAGGATGTTAATATTGGCGATTATATCCTTCTGGACGATGGAAAAATTAAACTGGAAGTACTGAATACAAATCGAAAAGATACAGTGAGAACCAGAATAATTTACGGAGGGCCTCTTTCATCAAAAAAAGGAGTTAACCTGCCGAACACAAAAATATCCATGCCCAGTTTGACTGAAAAGGATATAGCCGATGCTGTTTTTGCCCTTCAAAATAATGTCGACTGGATTGCTCTTTCGTTTGTAAGAAATGCGGCCGATTTAATTCCTTTGAAAAATTTAATAAAACAACATCAGAAGAATACCAGCATTATTGCAAAAATTGAAAAACCTGAAGCATTAAGTGATCTCGATAACATTATAGAAATATCGGATGCAATAATGGTGGCCCGGGGCGATTTAGGTGTTGAAGTCCCTTTCGATCAGGTACCACTTATACAGAAGGATTTGGTAAGCAGGTGCATTGCCAAAGCCAAACCGGTGATTATTGCTACCCAGATGCTCGAAAGTATGATCAGCAATTTCCGTCCTACACGTGCCGAAGCTAACGATGTTGCAAATGCTGTTTTTGATGGTGCTGATGCATTAATGCTGAGTGCCGAAACATCGGTCGGTAAATTCCCTGTAGAAGCAGTAAATGCCATGCAACGTATTATTACCTGGTCAGAGAAAGGATTTCATTACAACAGGGAAATTGTTCCAACTACCGGTACACGCACTTTTCTGCCCGATTCAATATGTTTAAATTCCTCACGAATTGCAGGCCACACCAATGCTCAAGCCATCGTCACCTTTACTTATTCAGGATATACTGCATATAAAATTTCCAGTTTTCGGCCAAAGGCAACAGTATATGCATTTTCCCGAAATCCTGAACTTTTGCGAAAGTTATCCCTTGTCTGGGGTGTAAAGGCTTTTTATTTTAAAGACCATGAAAGTATTGATGACGCCATAGATTACTCCATTGAAGTACTCAAATCAGCAGCCTTACTGAATGATAACGATGTGGTTGTGCATGTTGGCAGTACTCCGTTTGAAGAACGTGGTCAAACCAATATGATTAAAGTTAGTTATGTTTAAAACACACGTATGATAAACACAGAACGATTAATTAAAAATGCTGAATCGAAATGGCTGGCTCCACTTCAGAAACAATGCAAAATTGCTTTTACAGGTGTCCATTTGCCATCGCACGACGAAACGCATCATGCAAGAGTATGGCAACATGCCAGGGAATTGTTGCTTGAATTGGTAAAAAAAGGACAGATATTTAATGAAAAAGACATAGAAAAGCTGATTATCGCTGTATATTTTCACGATACTGGAATGTCGGTAACCTTGCAAAAAGACCATGGTAAAATCAGTCGTCGCATAGCAAAAGATTTTTTAAAAAATAAAGAAATACATGCCATTGAACTGGATGAGATTTTAGATGCCATCGAACATCACGATCAAAAAGAATATAAAACATCTAATGTTTCAGGTAAACCAGATTTTACATTGCAGTCGTTGTTAAATATAAGCGACGATCTGGATGCCCTCAGTTTTGTTGGAGCCTATCGATATGCTGAAATATACCATTTAAGGAATATTTCATTAAGAGATATGCCCGATGCTATACTTGCAAACTTGTTAAGCAGGTTTCAACACATGAAATCGCATCTTAGTTTTTCTCCAAATTACATGAAAACACAAAACCAACGTTTTCTGGTTACGCATAATTATTTTAAAGATCTTAATTTTCAAATTAAACAGGTTGGCGATGAGCTTACCTCTTTGCATGGACCATTAGGAATAATAAATTTTATAATGGAATTTATTTTTAAGCAGAATATGCATGTAAATGAAGCATGCAAAAATGCCTTGCTGATTGCCGGAGATTTTTACGTAACTAACTTTTTCGAGAAACTGGATAGGGAATTTAATTCTTAAGAAACTTACTTATATCATATCGTTATTGCGCCGGAATGAACATACGTTTCTATAGGTCATTGTGGTCCGGCTAAATTATATAATTTCAACTTTTTACCACGGGTTAAAACCCGTGGCTACCAATATCGCTCCTCTGCAGCTTTAAAAAACAGGTTTCATTCAATTTGCTCAATTCCATTGAGAAATCACTTGGTTCTTGATACTTTTTTAAGAATTATATTTTATTCCATATTAAACTTACAAAATAAAAATATTGCCGTATACTGGAAAAAACTTAGCATTTATAATATGGCAAAAATTTCCATAATTTTTCTAGTGGTAGTAGTTATTTTTTCAGGATGCAGTAAATACGGTTTTGTAAATTTGAATTATCCCACAAACCCGGCAGTGTATCTGCCTGAAAATATAAAAACCATTGCTGTTGTAAATCGCTCTCTCACTAAAAAGGAAGATAAAGAGAAAAAAATAAGTGAGGCCATTGCTACTGCTGAAATTGCCGGATCGGACCGTCGGGCGTCAGATGAATGCCTGAAGGGCGTTTTTGATATGGCAAATGGACGCCGTGGAATTAATATAGTAATACCGTCAAAAACCAGATTTTATGGAACTGGTACACGTGAAACACCAGAATTGCTTGATTGGAAGTTAGTAAAATCGGTGTGCGATTCTACAAAGGCAGATGCGTTATTGGTACTCGAAACATTCGATTCAAACTCCGATTTAATTGTGTCGGCGCTTACATCACAGGTAAAAAATGTTATCAACGGGAATGCCCCAAAAGCAGATTTACCTAATCAAATCAGGATGAATGTTCTTGTTTTCTGGAGAATGTACGATCCTAAAACAAAAACTATTGTTGATCAATATCAGAGTAGGAGCTTTTTAACTTTTAATGCTACCGGCCTCAACTTTGCATTCGCACCTCCCGAGGCTCTTCCAAATACAGCATATGCAGCAGGTCAGGAATATTTTGACAGGTTTTTACCCGGCTATTATGTGGTAAAAAGAGACATGTACAAAAAAACGAAAGGATCGGGAAAACAGGAATTCAGTGCTGCATTTCGCCGGGCTGAAGTTGCTAACTGGCAGGAAGCAATTGATAAATGGAAGGAAGTTTTAAAACACAGCAGCCATAAAACTGCCGGGAAAGCTTGCCTGAATATTGCAGTTTCATATGAAGTGCTTGGCAATACTGACTTAGCTCTTGAATGGGCTAAAAAATCGTACGAAGATTATAACAATAAACTGGCAAGGGACTATTCTAAAATATTGCTGAATAGAAAAAATTTGGAGTAAATAAGCTGCAGAAAATTCGCATTTTATAAGGAATATTTCCTTAACATTAGGAATTCAAGACAGGTTGACTAAATTTGATAATGTTTTCCCTCAAATTAATCTTTGATGTTTTAGATATAAAACAAATCGACTTGATGAAAAAAACATGTAGTAACTAATTTGAAAAATATTTGTAGCTATAATGCAGATATATTGTCTTTTATGAAACTAAAATCCGTTATCAGGTAAAATTTCGAAATAAACCAATTCAAATGGAATTCTGCTTTTGGTAGATTTTTGTCTTCCGGAGTTATGATAAGACAAACGATCTTCAACATTGGATGTGGATCCAATATAATATTTGTGATCTTTTAAACTTCTTAGTATGTAATGCGAATTAAGGGTTAAACACTTTATTTTGGCAAAATTATCATCTGACCCGTTTTTCAGGCTGAAAGCCTGAGATAGCAAAGGACAGGTCAACGCCCTGTCGTAAAGAGATACCATTTGTTTTGCAGGCTGTATGCCTGCGATATGGGTTTATACCCGCCTG
>JBBQEI010000049.1:0-34598 GCA_038320545.1 Bacteroidales bacterium | reverse complement strand
GTACAACTTGTAAATAATCCAGCCACAGCCAACGTAACACTCATTAAAACAATACTTATCCTCTTCATACATTCATTTTTTTGGTTAAACATTTATTTAAAAACTTTCATTTATACTTTAATCCAACGCAATTGTTCCTCTTTTTATTGAAAATATTTAATCGATACTAATTTTATTTATTAACATCTTCTACAAAATATATTAATAAATTCAACAGTTTCAACATCCATTTTATATTGTAACACCATACTGACGGGAAAGATTAAAAAGGTTGCGTATTATTTTTTCTTTGTTTGCATATAATAAAAAAAGACGCTGGAATTCAGCGTCTTTTTTTATGAATATTTTAGAGGCAAGGCATGCATTGTCACTAAAGTGCATTCTACATTAAGAAACTCATTAAGATACCTGCTGCAATGGCAGAGCCAATAACTCCGGCAACATTAGGTGCCATGGCATGCATTAACAGGTGGTTGCTTGGATCGGCTTTTAAGCCTTCCATCTGCGACACACGTGCACTGTCCGGTACAGCTGAAACTCCGGCATTTCCGATTAACGGATTCACTTTATTATCTGCGGCTGAAAATACATTCATCAGCTTGGCAAACATTACCCCTCCTGCTGTAGCCACAACAAAGGATGCTGCTCCTAAAGCAAAAATCATAATCGACTGGCTTGTAAGGAAAACACTGGCTTGAGTAGAGGCACCAACTGTAAGTCCCAAAAGTATGGTAACAATATCGATCATTGGATTACTGGCAGTATTTGCCAAACGTTTGGTTACACCCGATTCTTTTAAAAGATTTCCGAAGAACAACATACCTAATAATGGTAATGCGCTCGGTGTAATAAATGTAGTAAGTAACAATCCAATAATAGGGAAA
Organism: Bacteroidales bacterium; assembly: GCA_038320545.1. Lineage (GTDB taxonomy): Bacteria > Bacteroidota > Bacteroidia > Bacteroidales > JAAUTT01 > JAAUTT01. The sequence continues at coordinate 33,714 of JBBQEI010000049.1, read as the reverse complement.
AGAATTTTCTCGTTTTGAGATACAGCTCTTGGAGGTTTCATCCTGATTAAACGTTCTTTTTTGGTAGTAAGTAAACGCATAATAGGAGGTTGTATTACCGGTACTAGGGCCATGTACGAATATGCAGCAATAGCAATAGGACCAATAAGATGAGGAGCCAATTTGGAGGAAAGGAAAATTGCTGTAGGGCCATCTGCGCCTCCAATAATTCCAATAGCTCCGGCTTCAGCGAAAGTGAAACCTAAATAAAGGGCGCCTAAAAATGTAACAAATATCCCCAATTGGGCTGCAGCTCCTAAAAGCATTAAGCGAGGACTCGAAATTAAAGATGAGAAATCAGTCATTGCTCCTATTCCAAGGAAGATAAGAGGTGGATAAATCCCTTTTAATACTCCATAATACAAATAACTCAGTACACTACCTTGTTCATAAATACCCACCTGAAGATTGGCGTTCTGTAAAAATGGAATATTTCCGATAATAATACCCGTTCCAATGGGAATAAGTAACAATGGTTCATAATCATACCTGATAGCAAGAAATATGAAAATCAACCCTACCACCATCATGATAAGGTTACCAGCGGTAACATTTCTGAATCCTGTATATTTATAAAAATTAGCCAAACCATGTTTGGTCTGTTCTAATCTGGATTCGGTTTGATCTCCGGAAACACTGGTTGAGGCCTCAACTTTCACATTATTTAATGTGTCGGCTTGCGTAGTTTCTGTGGTTTGGGCAAAAAAACTTTTTACAAATGCAAGTATTGCAATGATAACAATAATAGTTAAAAATCTCTTCATAGTCTATTCGATTTCCATTAAAGTATCATTCTGCAAAACTGTATCGCCGGCTTTTACCTGTATAGACCGCACAACGCCATCCTTATCGGCTAAAACATTGTTAGCCATTTTCATTGCTTCCATGGTCAAAAGTTTTTGACCCATTTTAACAGTATCTCCTTCACGAACTTCCAAAGTTAAAATAATGCCGGGAAGCGGAGATTTAACAGCGACATTGGATGTTTTTACCTGTGTCTTCTGAATTTTCTTTTCTTTGCTTGTTGGTTGCGGAATTTCAGCCCTTACTAATATCGGAGTCTTTGTTGATTTAACTTCTTTCTCCATAACCACCTGATATAAGGTACCGTTTACTTCCAGTTGTATTTCATTATCAACCGTATCTAATATTTCAACATTATATTCGGTTCCACTTACCGAAAATTTAAACTTTTTCATTTGAATTGATTTGTTAATTAAAGGTAAGATGAACCTGAATTGAAACAATGGAGGTTCATCTTAAACATAAATATTATTATCTGTTGTTCATCCAGTTAACCCCATAAATTTTAGAGTTCCAGGGAGAATATGTTCTCGAAACTCTTTTTATGGTTACCACCCTGTTCTCTTCATCATGTATTTCGTTTAGAAACAAATATAATGCTGCAGCAATTACAGCACTATCACCGGCTGGAATATCCCTGCTGGTATGAATTTTTTTAGAATCAGAACTAACAGGCGAAACACTTCCATGAGCACCATGTCCATGACTTCCACTAAATACCTTATATCTTTTTAAATAATTTCCAATCTTTGGAACATTAGTAAAGACAATAACCAGCAAGGTCAAGGCCATAAATACCACCGCCATTCCAACGATAGTAATTAACCAGGATTTAAAATCCAGGTTATCAATACTTATAGCTAATATCATATTCTATACTCTCTATAAAGGTATATTGCTATGTTTTTTTGGAGGATTTGTATCCTTCTTTGTCTGTAAAGTCTGAAGACCTCTGATGATACGGAACCGTGTGTTACGTGGCTCGATAACATCGTCGATATAACCATGTTTGGCAGCTTCGTATGGATTGGCAAACATTTCGCGGTATTCTTCTTCTTTCTGATTGATATATTTAACCTTTTCGCGAGGTTCTTCAATGGCTGCAATGGCTCTGCCTTCGAGAATTTCAATAGCACCCTTAGGACCCATTACAGCAATTTCGGCCGATGGCCAGGCATAGTTTAGGTCGCCCCTGAGTTGTTTGCAACCCATTACATCGTGAGCTCCACCGTACGATTTACGAAGAGTAATTGTAATTTTTGGAACTGTAGCTTCGCCATAGGCAAATAATAATTTTGCACCATTGGTGATGATACCACCATATTCCTGCTGGCTGCCCGGTAAGAAACCCGGAACATCAACAAGGGTAACAATAGGAACATTAAAACAATCGCAGAAACGAACAAAACGGGCAGCTTTTTTCGACGATTCAATATCGAGCACCCCTGCAAGGAAGTTAGGCTGATTGGCAACAATACCTACCGGCATTCCATTAAATTTGGCAAAACCAACCACGATGTTTTTAGCATAATGACGGTGCATTTCCAAAAATTCCTTGTTATCTACCAATTGATAAATAACTTCCTTCACATCGTAAGGTTGATTAGTATTTTCAGGAACCATGGTATTGAGAATATCGTCGGCCCTGTCGATAGGATCTTCGCAAACGGTCTGGATCGGATCTTCCAGGTTGTTTTGTGGCAAGTACTCAATTAATTTACGGATTAGCATCAAACCTTCATCTTCAGTTGCCACACGGAAATGTGCAACACCCGATTTTGATGAGTGAATGGTAGCACCACCAAGGTCTTCGTCCGAAATATCTTCACCTGTAACCGTTTTGGTAACTTTAGGACCAGTTACAAACATATAACTTGATCTTTCGGTCATAATGATGGCATCGGTAAGGGCTGGTGAATAAACAGCACCACCTGCACAAGGACCAAAGATGGCTGAAATCTGAGGAATTACGCCCGAAGCCATAATGTTACGCTGGAAAATTTCGGCATAACCGGCCAAACTTTTCACACCTTCCTGAATACGGGCTCCACCACTGTCGTTGATACCAATAATTGGCGCACCAACTTTCATGGCCTGATCCATTACTTTACATATTTTTTTGGCGTGAGTTTCGGATAAAGATCCTCCTAAAACTGTAAAATCCTGGGCGAAAACATAAATTACCCGGCCATCAATGGTACCATGACCTGTAACAACACCATCACCAGGATATAATTCTTTTTCAAGGCCGAATTCGGTGCTACGGTGAGTGACAAACATGTCAAACTCTTCGAAGCTTCCTTCATCTAAGAGAAGTTCAATACGTTCGCGTGCAGTCATTTTACCTTTTGAATGCTGGGAATCAATTCTTTTTTGACCTCCTCCAAGTTTTGCGCTTTCTCTGCGTTCAATTAACTCTTTAATTCTATCGTGATTACTCATATTATTATTTAAATCAGTATGATTAATTATTATTTGCTGCAAAACTCAGTTAAAACGCCCATTGTTGCTTTGGGATGAAGAAAACCAATTTTTAAACCTTCAGCTCCATTACGTGGAGTTTTATCAATCAGGTTTATCCCTTTTTCTCCGGCTTCGGTTAAAGCGTCACCAACATTTTCAAAGGCAAATGCCAGATGATGGATACCTTGCCCTTTATTGGCCAAAAATTTTCCAATGGGACCTTCAGGATCTGTCGATTCCAAAAGCTCAATTTTAGTTTGGCCAATCATAAAAAAAGCGGTTTTCACTTTTTGATCGGGAACTTCTTCAATTGCATAGCATTCCAGGCCTAATACATCTTCATAGTATTTACGCGCTTCATCAATGCTGTTTACTGCAATACCAATGTGTTCAATATGTGTTGGTTTCATTATTTTTATGAAAAATTAAAATTAAAATTCAGATTACTAACAATTTCAATGGTGAAATTCACCGGTTTATGACATCCTAAAGTTCAGGACTAATTACGCGACAAAAGCTGCAATTATCTTAATTACAATAGGTTAAGAAAGGTATGAAATTCACCCTGCAAAAATAGTAAATAATGAAACTTGTTGAATAAAGTATTTTTGAGTTGTAGGACATATATTATCTGCAATACAAAATCGATATAGATAGTATTTATTTAAAAAACAGCAATTTACTCAGTCTTTTATTATACAGAAAACTTGTAAATAAAAAAGCAAATTTATATTCAATCTAAATTACCTTTAAAATACATTGATTTATTGACTATTTACTAATGAATAAATAAAATTAGTCGGATTTAATCAATAATAATAATAAATTTATCACTTCTATTAACTTAACTTGTAAATGAATCACTTTCTTAAAACAATTAAGATTTCCGGGAAACTCGCTCTGGTTGTTGGTATCTTTGCTGGATTTATGCTTTTTTTTGCTGGTAAAAAAGCTACAGAATACACTTCTACGGATGAATTCTGTCAAAAATGTCACGTCCATCCTCATGCTGAAGCATCATGGAAATTATCGTCGCACTATAATAATAAAAGAGGAATATATGTACACTGTGTCGATTGCCACCTTCCACCCAAAGGATTACCATATTTAAAGGAAAAAATTAAAACCGGAATGCGCGATGTTTACGGTAAAATTTTTAAGGATCCTGCTAAAATAAACTGGGAATCCAAAGGTCAACTGGAGCACGCTAAAAAAATAGTTTATAAGGAGTCGTGCATTCATTGTCATCAAAACCTTTTTCCTATTGGTTTAACTGAAAAAGGCGATAAAGCTCATTTATATTACTCTCAGCATCCTGATGATTTGCATTGTATCAATTGCCATCTTTATGTTGGCCATTACAATCCCAACGCCAAACACGAACAAAGCACTGAATTTGCCCAGGTAAAAGAAGAAAATAAAATCATTTTCACTACTTCGGCTATTGTTACTAAATTTGAAAATTTCGCAGAGAAAGTTCCCAGTACCAATATTATATTCGATATGATTGCCATTCCGGGAGGTTCCTTTAAAATGGGAAGTCCTGAAAAAGAAGCTTTCAGAAAAACTGATGAAGGCCCTATACGGGAAGTTAAAATAAGTCCTTTTTTTATGGGTAAATTGGAAGTAAGTTGGAAGGAATACCTGGCATTTTTTAATGCGACAGCTTCAGAAGGCCGTTTGAGTAAAAAGGATAATGAAGCCAAAGCAAAAAACGTAGACGCCATATCAGGGCCTACACCTCCTTATGGTGATCCTGATCAGGGTTGGGGAAAAGGTAATAAGCCAGCCATCACAATGACTCATCATGCCGCTGAAGTATATTGTGAATGGTTATCCAAACGCACAGGAAGAAAATACAGACTTCCAACCGAAGCTGAATGGGAATATGCTTGTCGGGCCAAAACCGAGACTCCTTATTTCTTTCCGGGAAATCCCAAGAAACTTTCGGAGAATGGATTTATGAAAAAATTGTTTAGTCCCGACACAGCCGTAATTGCAAGTTATTCAATATACAAACTGAACAGCAATGATAAAACTGCAGAACCGGGAAAAATTTGGCCCAACGCTTTTGGGCTCATCAATATGACTGGAAATGTCAGGGAATTTTGCAGCGATTATTATGCTCCGGATGCTTATGCTAAAACCGCAAAAACAGTTACTGATCCCCGGGGACCTGAAAGTGAAACTGAGTTTGTTGTCAGGGGAGGATCTTTTGATAGCGATGCTTCTGAACTAAGGTGCGCAGCCCGCGATTATACCCAAAACGATAAATGGTTAAAAACGGACCCTCAAATCCCAAAGAGCATCTGGTGGTACTCTGATGTTATCAATGTAGGCTTTCGTGTTGTTTGTGAACCTGATTCAAATATCTTGAAAAATTAATTTTACAACCTAAATATTACTTAATCATTATGGAAAAAAAATTTCAATTCAGCCGTAGAAAATTCCTGGGTAGCGCCGCTGCTGCAGGAGCAATCACTACTTTAGGTGTGGCAACTATCGGATCAGCAGGTTTATTAACAAGCTGCGATAGTAATAAAGGCAAAAAGAAATATAAAAATATTGAAGAATTAAAACTGCCTACCCTTTTAGAGAAAGCTCCCGATGGCAAGGTTATAAAAGCTGGTTTGGTTGGATGTGGTGGTCGTGGATCAGGTGCTGCAGTTAATTTTCTGAAAGCCGGAAATGGCCTTGAAATAATTGCACTGGCAGATTTATTTGAAGACCGGATAAAAGAATGTCGGGATACCCTGAAAAAGGAAATGAACGTTGAAGTAGCTGATGAAAATTGTTTTGTAGGCTTCGATGCATATGAAAAGGTGCTTAATTCAGGAATCGATTTAATTATTCTGGCAACTCCTCCTCATTTTCGACCAAAGCAATTTGCCGATGCAGTAAATGCTGGCAAGCACGTTTTTATGGAAAAACCAGTGGCTGTTGACCCTGCCGGTGCCCGCACCATTATGGCTGCATCAAAGAAAGCAGAGAGCCTAGGATTAACTGTAGTAACGGGTACACAACGTCGTCATCAGAAAGATTATGTAGAAACCTACAAAAAAATAATGGACGGTACAATTGGCGACATTGTTGGAGCTAATGCCTACTGGAACCAAAGTCAATTATGGTTTAGAAAAAAAGAAGCCAGCTGGAGCGAAATGGAAGCTATGGTTAGAGATTGGGTAAACTGGACATGGTTATCAGGCGATCATATTGTAGAACAACACGTACATAACCTGGATGTTATAAATTGGTTTACTGGAAAGCATCCTGTGAAAGCAGTAGGTTTTGGCGCCCGTCAAAGAAGAGTTACAGGAGATCAGTATGATATGTTCAGTATCGATTATGTATATGATAACGGTTTACATATGCACAGTATGTGCCGCCAGATAGATGGTACTACCAGCAATGTAAGCGAATATGTTACAGGAACAACCGGAATGAGTAATTGTCAGAATACTATTTATAATCCTGATGGAACTGTTTTGTGGACCTACGAATATCCTAAAGATGAACAAGGTAAACCCATGGATAGCGTAAAAATTTCCCCATACGACCAGGAACATATCGATATGGTAACTGCTATCCGCACCAATAAACCAATCAACGAAGCTGAAACAACTGCTGTTTCAACACTTGTAGGTATTATGGGACGCGTGTCAGCATACACAGGGAAAGAAGTAACCTGGGATGAAATGATGAATTCCGATTTAAAACTTGGACCCGAAGTTTATGTAATGGGACCTATGGATATGGCTGCCAAAATTCCTGTTCCAGGCGAAGGTAAACCAGAGAATGTATAAGTAAATTATTCTGAGGCTGTCTCAAAAGTCAATTATTTGCCATATTTTGTACTTCGACTTCGTTAAGTATGACGCTCAATATAGGACAAACAATTGACTTTTAAGCGTCAGGCTGAGCGTAGTCAAAGCCTTATAACTTTTTGAGACAGCCTCCTGGTCTCTCACTAAAATTCTAATTATCTTATGTGTTTGGCGAATATTTTTAAACTATATAAGATTGAAGCTTGTTTTATATACTGGAATATATCTCACTGATATTTTAAATTGCCTAAATCTAACACTACTAAATTATGGAAAATAACCGCAGAAATTTTCTCAAAACATTATCTATTGGTGGAGCTGCAGCTACATTGGGTGCAGGCAGTCTGGGTTTTACAAATTTTCGGGAAGAAAATAATTCTTACCAAGGTTCCAGAGCAGGTACTAAATTAAAGTTATCCTGCCAGGAAGGGGTAGCTCCGGGAAAAACGCTGACAGAAAAACTTGATTTTTTAGAAAAAGTTGGCATCATGGGTTTTGAGCAAGGCTGTGGTGGTATCCTGCAAAGAGCTGATGAAATCAAAAAAGCCTTGCAGAACAGAAAAATTAAAATCAGTGTGGTTTGTTCCGGATTTGAAGGTTACTTAATAGCCGATAATAAGGAAACAAGGGATTTAGCAATGAAAACCATAAAAGAAGCACTTGTAAATGCAGGTGAACTTGGAGCACTTGGTGTTATTGTAGTTCCGGCATTTAATAATCAACCTTCTTTACCATTTATCGAAAGCCGGAAAGTATTAGTAGATCAATTGATCGAATTAGGCGAACATGCTGCTAAAAATAACACCAAAGTAATTCTCGAACCTTTAAACCGTGAAGAGGCATGGTTCCTGAGACAAGTTGCCGATGCTGCTTCAATTTGCCGCGATGTTAATAGTCCTGGTGTTGGTTGTATGGGCGATTTTTGGCATATGACCAGGGAAGAAACCAGTGATATGGGAGCATTTGTTTCTGGAGGAAAATATCTTACTCATGTTCATGTTGCTAGTCGTGAGAGAAGAAAAATGCCGGGTGAAGATTCTAAAGATAACTATACAGAAGGTTTTAAAGGCCTGAAAATGATTAATTATCCAAATTTCGTAAGTCTTGAATGCGGATCTGTTGGTGATAAAAATATTACCATCCCAGCTGCTGTTAAGCTTTTAAACGAACAATGGGATAAGGCGTAAGCGGGTTGAGGGTTGAGGGTTGAAGGGTTGGTTAAGTTACTTCATACTTCTTACTTTTTACTTCTTACTTTTTTACTTTTTTACTTTTTACTAATTATTTTTTACTAATTATTTACTTATTCATCAAATGAACAGAAAATTAAGAATGGGCATGGTCGGTGGTGGAACCGATGCTTTTATTGGTGCTGTACATCGCCTTGCTGCCTTCATGGATGGACAAATCGAATTGGTTTGTGGTTGCTTTAGTGTTAATCCAGAAATATCACTTTCTTCAGGAAAAGCATATTTCCTGCCCGAAAACCGGATTTATAAATCGTATAAAGAAATGTTCGAAAATGAAGTAAAGCTTCCTGTTGGAGAACGTATGGATTTTGTAACCATAGTAACTCCTAATTTTGCTCATTTCGATCCGGCAATGATGGCACTTGAAAACGGTTTTAATGTTGTAATTGATAAGCCGATTACCTTTACACTTGATGAAGCCAAAAAGTTAAAGACAAAAATAGCAGAAACCGGACTTTTGCTGGCATTAACACATACTTACTCCGGATATCCGGCAGTAAAAGAAGCACGGGAACGCGTTCGCCGTGGAGATTTGGGTAAAATACGGAAAATTTTGGTAGAATACCCTCAGGGTTGGCTTTCATCAAAAATTGAAGATGCCGGTAATGCTCAGGCATCATGGCGTACCGACCCTAAACGTTCAGGAAAAGCAGGCTGCATGGGCGATATAGGAACTCATGCTCACCATCTTGCAGAATATATAACGGGGCTGAAAACTATCGAAGTATGTGCCGAACTAAATGTTTTTGTTCCCGGACGTCTTCTCGATGATGATGGTGCTGTTCTTCTAAGATTTGACAATGGAGCAAAAGGAGTATTAATGGCAACACAAATTGCTGCGGGTGAAGAAAATTCGATTCGAATTCGTGTTTATGGCGAAAAAGGAGGATTAGACTGGTTTCAGCACGAGCCAAATACACTGTGGATGAAATGGATTGATCGACCTACTGAAATGGTGCGTACCGGACAAGGATATATGAGCGACATAGCCAAACACAATACCCGTACTCCCGGCGGACATCCTGAAGGTTACCTAGAAGCGTTTGCCAATATTTACAGGAATTTTTCACTGACATTAAGAGCAAAAATGAATAATACTCAGCCTAAGCCAGAATGGCTCGATTTCCCCTCTGTTGAAGATGGAATTCGTGGTATGCAGTTTATTGATGCGGTTGTTGAGGCTGGTTATAACGATAACCAGAAATGGGTTAAATGGCCACAATGATCCTTAGGAAAAAGTATCAAGAACCAAGTGATTTCTACGCTTATCGTGTAAAAAATGAAAGAAACTGGCTGTTATCTTGATACTTGTGTCTTAATACTTGGTCTGTTTCTTAATAGTATCAATTCCGATAGACTATCGGAATCAACACAACAGCCGTAATAAAGTGAATTACACCCTGTTTCTTCTTATTATTCAAATTAGTTTGTGAACACTTGAACCAAAACTTTACATTAATATTAATGCTATGGCACGTCAGGTTACATTATTTACAGGCCAATGGGCCGATCTTGATTTCGAAACAATTTGTAAAAAAAGCAAATCTTTTGGATACGATGGAGTGGAAATAGCCTGTTGGGGCAATCATTTTGAAGTTGATAAAGCAACTGATGAGTATTGTAAAAACCGCAAACAGATTCTGGATAAGCATGGTTTAAAAGTTTTCGCCATTTCTTCACATTTGGTTGGACAGGCTGTTTGTGACAATATCGACGATCGTCATAAAGCAATATTACCTGAATATATCTGGGGAGATGGAAATCCTGCAGGTGTCAGACAGAGGGCTGCCAGAGAAATTATAGCAACTGCACATGCAGCAAAACGAATGGGAGTTAATGTTGTAGTTGGTTTCACAGGAAGCCCGATATGGCATTTGATATATTCTTTCCCTCCTGTTCCTGAAGAAATGATCGACAAAGGTTTTAATGATTTTGCGAATGCCTGGAGACCAATATTGAATGAATTTCAGAAAATCGGAGTAAAATTCGCCCTTGAAGTTCATCCAACTGAAATCGCTTTTGATATTGCATCAGCAGAAAGGGCACTTATAGCATTAAATTATCATCCCGCATTTGGATTTAATTTCGATCCTAGTCATTTAGGCTATCAGGGAGTTGATTATGTCGAATTCCTCTATAAATTTTCCGACCGGATTTTTCATGTGCATATGAAAGATGTATACTGGCGCGAAACACCTGGAAAAGTAGGTGTTTTTGGCGGACATGTTCCCTTTGGAAATCCTGACCGGTATTGGAATTTCAGAAGCTTAGGCAGAGGTTGCATTAATTTCGAAGAAATTATTCGTGCCTTAAACCATATAAAGTACAAAGGCCCTCTTTCGGTTGAATGGGAAGATAGCGGAATGGACCGGGAACATGGTGCTGCTGAAGCCTGTGAATTTGTAAAAACAATCGATTTCAAACCTTCCGATCAGGCTTTCGATGCTGCATTTGAAAAGAAATAATTAATAATTTTCTAATTTACGGAATGGAATACTGGGAATAGGTTTATTCTCTACTAATATCTGGCTATTGTTGGTTACAGTTTGTGTAAGTACTTCAAGTATTTTTGATCGGATACTTTGTTCAAGTAGTTTATTGTTATCCGAAGTAGGATAAACCCTGTTCGACAAAAACACATATAATAAACCTGTTTCCGGATCGGCCCAAACAAAAGATCCTGTAAACCCGGAATGACCAAAGCTTTTGGATGAAACACAGTAACAGGTCGGGCCTTGTTTCAGCGGGTTCATTTCAGGTTTATCAAACCCCAGCCCTCTTCTGTTTCCGGAAGCAATAAACGGAGTGGTATTAAAATAATCGATTGTCGATTTTTCCAAAAATCTTTCGCCTCCATAGGTGCCACCATTTAAAAACATCTGGAAAAGCTTGGCAAGATCGTTGGCATTTGAAAACAATCCGGCGTGACCGCTTATTCCACCCATAAGCGATGCAGTTTGATCGTGAACATAGCCATGCACTAACTGTTGACGAAAACTGAGGTCAAGTTCTGTAGGAACGATTTGAGATTTATCAAAACGCAGTAATGGAGTATAACCAAGTGTTGTAGCACCTAAACGATCATAGAAATTTTGTTTTACATACTCCTGGATTGGCAAACCACTTGTTCGGTTAATTATCCTGTAAAGGTACATAAAGCCCAAATCGCTGTATTTGTATTCTTTCTTGGCTAATAAACTTGAACTGGCTAATCGGTTAAAAATTGAATCTTCATAATTAGTTAATACAAAAAGACTATCGGCAACCTGACTGCCATATAGAAAGCTTGCAGTCCTGGAGAAATATCCTGGCTTGTAATTTCTTGTATGTTTAATAAGATAGTCAAATCCAATCTTTGCATCATAACTAATTGACAATACTTTTGAAGCTGCTTTCTCTTCTTTACTAATTGGCAAAAGAAGATTTAAATAAAATGGGATTCCCTGCTGAAGTCTTGCCTGATGTGTGAGTACATCTAACAATACAATATCGCTTTTATTTGTTTTTTTTAATTCGGGCAAATAATCGGATAAAGTTTTATTTAATTTCAATGTACCATTTTCATATAATTTCATGATGGATGCGGTAGTTGCAGCTACTTTTGTAACAGAAGCAATATCATAAATATCAGTAGCAAGCACTTCACAGGTATTGTCGTATGTATGATAACCAAAACCTTTCTGGTAAAAAACAACACCATCTTTGGCAGCAAATACCTGGCATCCGGGCATTACTTTGTTTTTAATGGCATCGTTTACAATACTATCAATTTGAAGCAATTCCTTTGAATTTAAATGAATATCTTCCGGAATAGTGTATTTAAAACGAATAGGAGCTGTAGTAGACATTCCATTCCTGTATGCAAAATCGGATGATGCCGTAACGGGAAGTAAACCTTTAGAACTTATACCTCCGAATATAAGCTGTGCGCAATACTCACGGGTAAGTGCATTGTCTTCGTATGAAATTATAATAGTTTTGAAATGATTTACTTCTTCTAGTTTTTTAAGGATATAAGGTGGCGCTGAAATATTTAAAATAGTTTTCTCCTTTTTTGAAATTTTTCCCAAAAATTCCATTGCATTTGCAGCAATGCCATAATTTTTATTTGGATTGAAATTCGTATTCATCACCGATACTATTACCAGATTATAGGAAGATAAATCGGCGATTAACTTGTCAATATAGGAAACATCAGTTTTTTTTGGTAGAAAGAAATGTTGTGCAGAAGCATACTTATCAATAGTCCGGGTAAATTCATTGCTAGTTTCCTCTCCTACACAAACCACAGCAATACGCAACGATTCAAGATTTCGAACCGGTATAAGTTCTCCGTTATTTTTAACAACAGTTAATGTGTTTTCCACTATCTGCCTGCTAATTAATTGTGAATGGACAGTATTTAAATCTTTCACAAGATTATTTAGAGATATTGTAGAATTCTGAGACAAACCCACCCATTCTTTCAGAATAAGCATTTTCTTACACGATTCATTAATCTGCTGCTCACTTATCCTTCCCGAAGCAATTGCCTGTTTAATTTTGTTAATAGCTAAAGGTATATCGTTTGCCATAACCAATATATCATTTCCAGCTTCCAGGGCTTTTAATTCCAGTTCGCCATTAGGACAATATCCGGATACGCCTTTCATATTTAAGGCATCAGTAAAAATTAATCCTTCAAAACCAAGGGAATCTCTCAATAAGGAGGTTACAACCTTTTTGGACAAGGTTGATGGAATGTCCACAATGCTGTCTAAACTCGGGATATTTAAGTGGGCAATCATTATCCCTCCTAAATTACTTTGGATTAATTGTTTAAATGGATATAATTCAATTGAATCGATTCTACTGTAAGTCTGGTTTATAACCGGCAAATTGAAATGAGAGTCTGAATCAGTATCGCCGTGTCCCGGGAAATGTTTGGCTACGGCAAAAACATGATTATTTTGCAAACCCAGCATGTATGCCATTGAAAAAGAAGCTACAACCTGCGGGTCTTCCCCAAAAGAACGATTGCTAATTACCGGATTATCAGGATTGTTATTGATATCGACTACAGGGGCAAAATTTATATGAACTCCCATCCGCTTTAGCTGGTGGGCTATTTCTTCCCCAACTTCCATAACAAGGTCAGGATTTTGCAAGGCTCCCAACATCATTTGACGGGGAAATTCAATGGTTGAATCCAATCGCATTCCCAAACCCCATTCAGCATCCATTCCAATTACCAGGGGTGTTTTGGCTTTCGATTGGTAATAATTTGTGGCCATAGCCTGTTTTACCGGACTTCCCTGGAAAAAGATTATTCCTCCAATGTTATATCGCGAAACTAAGGTGGCAATTTCTTCCTCATGCCGTTTATCTTTATTAGAAAAAGCAGCGACCATAAATAGCTGGGCTATACGCTCGTCGAGATTTAAGCTGTTAAAAACAGAATCGGCCCATGGAGTTTTACTAAGTGTATATGGAGAACTTGGGTCTTTGGTATAGATAATCTTTTCAGATTTTTCACTATATAACTCAAAATTCACAACTAAAAATAATATTATAAAGGCAAAACGTAGCAACGACATAATTCAAAAAGCTTCTAAAAAAATCAACCCACAAAACTCGGGGAATGTTTATAATACTCAAAATCTGATTCACGCTCTAATAAATAGCACCACAAGTGTAGTTTTGTTCTGGCAGAATTAACGTTTGAGTTAAATCCCTTATACAAACTGGAACAGATAAAAAAAAGTATTACGATTATCCACAAAAAAAGATACACAACATAATTTTTATTCATTCAAAACAAGCAAAAAATTTAAAACAACCCTATTCAGTAAGACCTTATTTTTATTATTCCTGTTCACTTTTGTAAAACAATAGTAAGTAAAAGATTGGAAACTTTTTGGTGTTTTGACCTAACTAAACAAAACTTAAAAAGAATCGTTCATTTAGATTTTTAAATCATTATTTTACAAGCCATTAAATAAAACAAACTATTTATATTTATAAATCCGTGATGGTTAAACTAAATTTTGGTTTTTATTTGTAAGTTCAATACTAACTTTAATTGCCTTATGAAAAAAGTTTTGTTTTTTTGGGTCTTTTGCCAAATATTCATAAGATTATCAGTACATTGTATATTGAGATACCCGGAGTTTATGTACAGCCAGATAAATCGTATTTATGTGTAATCGACAATATTGAAGGTACCATAATCAATGATTCATCTGAAAAGTTAAAAATAAAATTAAGCAATCCGACCAAGGCAACAGCCAAAGTAAAACTGTTTTCGGAATTGTCGGATGATTGCGTCAAACCTTTGCAGGAAAATGCACTTTGGAATTGTATGGTAGTCACTTTACAACCAGGAGAAAATAAAATACTGGAATTCAAAAAACATCCCTAACATTCTATAAAATGAAAGTTTACGCACTTTTAATAATTGTATTGTTCACTGTTGCATGTAATTCAACAATCCAGGAATATAAAAACATCAATAAAGATACCTTGGTTACCATTCAGAACTCAGATGCCAAGGTTTCGTTTTCACTATACGGAGGTGCAATGGTCGTTTTTGAATTAAATGAAGGACGAATCAACCCATTCACCTGGAAATTAAACAAAGAGGATATGCCTGAAAACAACAAAAACGGCGCTCCTTTTCAGGGACACTTTTTATGTACAAACCGCTGGGGAGGACCAACGGCAGAAGAAATAAAAGTTGGAATTCCCCACAACGGAGAGCCCGCAAACATATGGTGGCAATTAATTAAGAAATCAACATCATCTCTGACAATGAAATGCGAAGCTATTAAAGAAGACATAACTATAAACCGCAATGTTTCCATTTCGAAAAGTAGCGCGTTAATAAAAGTGCAGGAAACTTTCACTAATAATTCAAATTTCATTAGAAACATACCAATAGTGCAACATGTAACTATAGGTACACCTTTTCTGGATAGCTCCACCATTGTATTTTCAAATGCCAGTTTTGGTTTCAATCAGAGTTTTGTACCCAACAATATTTTAAAATACGAGTCAAAATGGCCTTTTGTAACAGCTAATTCATCAGGAAAACCATACAATGCAGGTCTTAGTAACAACACCACAGGATTTGTTTCAACTTTTATCATTTCAGATACAACAGGATGGGTAATAGCATACAATCCTTCACTAAAAATTGTTTTGGGTTATGTATGGAAAACCAGTGAATACCCCTGGGTACATTTATGGCATGGTATAAAAAACGAAAAACTTTGGGCAAAAGGACTAGAGTTTGGAACAACCGGACTAGGCGATACAGCACCCATGGAGCAAAGACTTTTGTTTAATTTTCATAACAAAAATAATCTCAACCTTATAGACGCACAATCTTTCAGGAAAAAAACATATTATTGCTTTCAACTAAAAATTAATCAGGGTTTGGAAAAAATTGATAGAATTATTTTGAAAGATAAATCTATCTTTATTGCTATGATTAATAAAAAAGGAATAACTACGCAAGAATTAAAATTAGATTAAGTTATTAGACTAATTTTAAAGTTAAGTTATGAACATTAAATTTCGTCGATGACCGAAAACAAGGACTTGAGATTAACTTCCCTTCGTACTTTCGAAAAACTATTCGAGCAATACTATTCCATGCTATGCCTGGTGGCTTACGATTTGATTAAAAGCAAACATATTGCAGAAGAAATTGTAGATGAAGTATTTATAAACCTTTGGCAAAAAAGAGAGCAGATCGAAATTAACAAATCCATAAGAGCTTATCTTGTAAAATCAGTTCAGAATCGCTGTTATAACTGGTTCGAACAAACCAAAACCGAACGTTTGGTAATGACCCGCGAAAAAGACATTTCCAGCTTTGAACCCATTCTTTGGGGCGACGATTATCCATTGGGGAAAATATTAGAAGCAGAGCTAAGAAACTCAATTAACACGGCAATTAACAATTTGCCTGAACAATGCCGGGCCATATTTCTTTTGAGCAGAAATAAAGAATTGACTTACGAAGAGATATCTACTAAATTATCCATTTCGGTAAATACAGTAAAAACACAGATGAAAATTGCTCTTGCCAAATTACGTGAAGCTTTGAAAGATTATTTGCCGATTCTATTGCTTTTATTTTCAACAAGATCCTGATTAAAATTACTCCCTTTCCAAAAAAGATTTAATAAAATACTATTCTACTTCACCCTAAAAAATTTTATTCCTGTCTGTAATAATGGAAACGAAAGATATGGCTAACAAAGAAAACGAATACGACCATCATAATTATCTGATTGTAAATTATTTCACTTCAAATTTAAATGAAGATGAAATGACAGAACTTCAGACTTGGTTAAATGTAGATAAGGCAAATAAAAAATATTTCGACGAATGTCGCGAAATATGGTTAGCAGGTAAGCTTGATTTTGCCAAATCTAATTTTAATTCAAACGATGCTTTCAGCAGGTTTAAACAAAAAACTGAACAACTGGAAACAGAATCCGATAAAGACTTTAGAGGATTATACCGCAATTTGTCAGTTTCAATTTTAAGAATAGCAGCAATTATTGTTATCGCGTTTCTTACAGGTTTTTTTATTCGATCGTTTTTCAAAGATCCTTCAACTCCCCTATTAACATACCAGGAAATTACTGTTCCTGCCGGATCGAAAACCCGGGTAAACTTACCCGACGGTACAGTGGTTTGGTTGAACTCGGCCAGTAAACTTACATATAGCAGTAATTACAACTTAAAAAAACGTGAGGTTAAACTGGAAGGCGAAGGTTATTTTAAAGTTGCCAAAGATAAATCAAGACCTTTTGTTGTGTTAACGTCTAACATTGCTGTTCAGGCCTTAGGAACTGAATTCAACGTAAAAAGCTATCCTGAAGAAGGAATAATTGAAACAACATTGGTAACAGGGTCGGTAATAGTTAATGCAGTTGAAGGTATAGAAACCAAAAACAAACCTGATTTGGTTCTTAAACCTAATGAAAAACTCACCTTTATTAAGAAAACCGGGAAACTGTTTTTAGAATCGGATACTTTAAATACAGGTGAATCAATTTCGGGAATAGCAACGGACAAAACTGCTAAAGAAGAAAAACCACGTGAGGAAAGAATTTTTGTAAAAACTATTGATCCCATCCCATACATAGCCTGGAAAGAAGATAAGCTTATACTTACAGGCGAACCATTCGAAGAAGTTATACCCCGTTTGGAAAGATGGTATGATGTAACAATTGAGGTTAAAGATCCTAAAATATTAACCTATCGTTTAAAAGGAATTTTTGAAAAGGAAACTCTGGAACAAGCCCTTGAAGCGTTACGGTTAGCTTCGCATTTTAATTATACAATAAAGAAAAACACCATAGAAATAACTAAATAACTCAAACTAAAATAAAAAACATGCCTATGATAAGAGCCCTTTAAAAAACAAAAGGTTGGGAAATGCCCCCATTCCCCAACCTTTAAAGTAAACGTCAACTTAAAAGTTAACCTTAAAAATCAATACAAAAGTATGAAAAAAACAAACACTAACTGTAGGTGTATCAATAAACTATTGAATAAAAAATTCCTACTTACTATGAAACTAATAACATTGATATTAACTGTTTGCGTTGTACATATTTCTGCTAACTCATATTCGCAATCGCAGAAAATAAGTATGAACGTCAAAAACTACCCTCTGGAGAAGGTATTTCAGGAAATTGAAAAACAAACCAATTTCAGGTTTTTATACCGGATGGAAAATGTTGAAAATAAAATAGCTGATTTAACTGCAGATAATTCAACACTTGAGCAGATATTAGATAAATTATTAAACAACAGAGACATTACTTACAAGATACTGGATAATAATCTTATTGTAATTACTCCCTCTGAAAAGCTTCAGGCAAATAAAATTACAGGAAAGGTAATTGATGCATCAACAGGCGAACCACTTCCAGGGGTAAATGTGGTTGTAAGTGGCACTACAATAGGTGTAGTTACTGACGTTAGTGGTAACTACACAGTTGAAGTAACTGCAAACAATGCTTCTCTTATTTTTTCTTATATTGGATATATAAGTGAAGAAATTGCCTTAGGAGGCAGTAGCATAGTTGATGTTAAATTAACTCCTGATATTAAAAAGCTCGATGAAATTGTTGTAATTGGTTATGGTACAACTTCGAAACGGGCGGTAACAGGTTCTATACAAAAATTATCAGGCGATCAGGTAATCACTTCAAATACAACTAACATTGCATCTTCATTGCAGGGAAAAGCTTCGGGAGTTCAAATAACCCAGAATTCAGGAGATCCAAATTCAGCAATTAATATTAGAATCCGAGGAACATCTTCAATTAATTCGGGAGGAAACCCTTTAATTGTAGTTGATGGAATACCTGGAGGTATGAGTTTAAACGATCTGAACCCATCCGATATTGAGTCGATCGAAATCCTGAAAGATGCATCGGCGGGAGCAATTTATGGATCCCGGGCAGCAAATGGAGTCGTATTGGTTTCAACTAAAAAAGGGAATAAAGAAAAAAGCACTTTAAATATAGAATTTCAACGAGGAGTTAGCACTGCAACTAAAGATTGGGATATTGCAAATGCTGGTGAGTTATTAAGTATTTATGACCAGGCTAATTGGAACCGTGACCCTGTAAAGAAAGCCAATCAAACCCCAACTGTTTTTCCTGAATATGGATGGGATGGTTATAGTCGTGAGCTTGCTGAAGGCACAAAGACTAACTGGAAAGATATTGTTCAGCAAAAGGGGGAATATAATTTAATCTCAATGCAAACCTCGGGAGGCGGTGAGAAAACTAAATTCTTACTTTCAGGTTATTACAGGGATTATACCAGTTTAAATCCCGGAAGTGATTATCAAAAAGCTCAGGGAAGATTCAGCATTGAGCATCAGGCACAAAAATGGTTAACTCTGGGTACAAATATAGCGAGTACTTATTCTCAGGCAAAAGACCCATGGGCAAATTATACTGATGCATATACCACTTTATTACCTATATATCCCATCTATTCTCCATCCAGAACAAACAGCTATTTTTACGATAGAAAAAAATCCGGGGAAAGAGGAAAAAATCCTTATTATTTGAGGGATGAATCCTGGAACGACAAACAAGCATTTAATACTATGACTTTAGGCTATGTAGATGTTAAACCATTCAAATTCTTGTCGTTTCGTTCTGAATGGTCTTTAAATTTCAACAACAGCAGAGGCAGAAAATACGAATCTAAAGAACTGCGAAGGGAAACAGATTCATATGCATATCAAATGTCTTCATCAATTCCAAAAGTGGGTGTTTCAGGAGGTATAAACTATGGCCGGTATCAGGTTTACAACTGGACTACCAACAACTATTTAACTTTCGATAAGGAATTTGGCAATCATAAAGTAAATGTTGTTGCAGGACAATCAGCCGAAAGTTATACCTCTGATGGTAATGGAGCCCAATACGAAGGATTTCCTTCTGATTATTTTACGCTCACAAATGCAAACACTGAACTTTCTGCAACCCGTCAAAGTATAACATTCGACCAATACCGATTCTTATCCTATTTTGGAAGAGCTAAATACAGTTTTAAGGGTAAATACCATGCTGAGCTTCAATATAGGGCAGACGGTTCTACGAGGTTTGGACAAAATAATCGTTGGGGATACTTTCCAGGAGCAGCACTCAGTTGGGTTTTTAGTGAAGAAAACTTTATGAAGAAAATTTCAGTAATCGACTATTTAAAAATCAGAGCAAGTCGTGGGTTTGTAGGAAATGCCGAGATGGGAAATTATCCGTACTTATCGTCTCTTTTAAATTGGGTACCTTATGGTGGATCGCCAGGCTTTTTATTTGACAGAATAGGAAATAATGAAATTCACTGGGAATCGCAGGTTCAAACTGACTTAGGTATCGATTTTAGCATTTTAAACAACCGAATCAGTGGAAATTTCGACTATTTTATAAAAGATGCACGAGATTTAATTGTTGAGAACAGAATTGGAAACTTTCATGGATATAACTCTCAGGCAATTAACGTAAACCTTGGAACATTGCGCAATGAAGGTTTCGATTTTGGTTTAACTACACATAACTTTGTCGGAAAATTCTCGTGGGATACAGAATTTAATATTTCTAAATCAAAATCTGTCATTAAAAAACTCTCTCCGAACCAGAAATGGATTGATGCGGGAAGAAACAGGGTGGCAGAAAATTATCCTTTAGGAGCTTACTATTTACCGATATGGGCAGGTGTGGATCCTGTTACCGGACATGAACTTGTATATACCGTTAATCAGGGTGCTGAATCAACACAAATAGCTACACCGGGAGATCTTACAGGTGAGGTTGCGGATGCTGAGCGTATGAATGCTTCTCAGTATAATAATCAAAGGGTATTATTAAAAGATAAAACTCCTTATCCAAAATATTATGGAGGTTTTACAAATACATTCAGATATGCAGGTTTGGAATTGTCAGTTCTTTTTGTCTATCAATATGGTAATTGGATTTATGATGAAGGTATTCAGAATTTAAATTATCCTTCTACCAACTTTGATAGAAATGTTTCTCCTGAGTTATTGAAGGGATGGACTGCTGAAAATCCAACCAATATCCCACTTTTATGGAACAGCCAGATGTCGGGTAGATCTTCTTCCAGATTTTTATATGATGGTTCTTATTTAAGGTTAAAAAATCTTACACTGGCATATAATCTTCCAAAAAGTGTAGTAAATAAACTTAGAATATCCAATATAAGGATTTTTGTAATGGGCGAAAACCTGCTGACTTTTACAAATTACCCGGGAGCCGATCCTGAATTTTTCCGTGCCGAAGGTTCAGGTGCAAACATTGCTCCAGGCCTTGCAGGTATTACAATGCCCCAGGTTAAAACAATATCAGTTGGTGTTTCTTTAGGACTCTAATGTTTAGTAAATTAAAATTCTTGAATCGATGAAAAATTTCATAAATATCTATAAGACTATTTTACTAATTTTTATTATCAGCTTATATAGTTGTGGTAATGAATTTTTAGATGAAATAAAGCCTGAAACCAGTCAGGACGTTAATTCTCTCCGCTCATCAATCTCCGATCTTGACGTTTGCCTCAATGGAGCATATGGTTCCTTGTTTAGCCCTGCAGGAATGGGTTCTTTCCAGGGAGCAATGGAATACAATGGAGATTTCTATAATGCAGTGCCTTCGGAAAAAGCCGGATGGATCACCTCCAGGGATGGTGATGCATACACGCATGCTTACGCAGGAAAAGATTATAACTTACAAGCATCTTTTATGCAATGGGGAAATTATTGTATTAATATGTGCAATGTTGTAATTGAATCGTTGAGTACGGGTATGGTTGATAATGATCCCCGAAAAGCTACGCAAGGTAATCGGTTAATGGGTGAAGCCAAATTTTTAAGAGCTTATACCAATTGGGGCATGACAGTAATGTTAGGCCCACAATACCATCAATCTACTTTAGATCAAAATTCAGCTGTTTTTAGAGATAAGCCAATATTAGGTCTGAGCGATATACCTGCAAAGATAAGAACAGTGCAGGAAATGTACGATTACGTAATTGCCGATTTAAAAGATGCTCAAATAACTTTACCAGAAGTATATGATGCAACCATACATCCTTCATCTTATTTGGTGCATGTAAGAAAGGATGCCGCTACAGCACTTTTGGCAAAAGTATATTTCCAGATGAATGATTTTGATAATGCTCTGGCAGAAGTTGAAAGCTTATTGGGTCCGGTAGCTGCTTCAGGATCGGCTAAGTATCCTTTAACAAACAATTGGGATAATTTATTTAAGCTTTTGGGAAATCAGGATTATGGTCCAAATAAAAATAAAGAAATGATTTATGCTGCAGAAGGCTCATCAGCACAAAAATGGACTCTTGACAGTAAATGGGGCTATTATCGTTTTACCCGGCCTAAAAATGTTGTTAATGCTTATGGCAGATTACGGCTAGGCACACCTTATATTACCCTCTTCGATAAAGCTTTGGATAACCGCTATACACAATGGGTTGAAGTTATAGGAACTCAATTCTGGCAAAAAAAGCTTGCGACAAGTGGAATGAACATGCCAATATTCCGTTCTGCCGAATTCCATTTAATGCGTGCTGAAATATTGGCTCGCATTAATCAACCTACAGAAGCAATTATAGAAATGGACCTGGTTCGAAATAGGTCAGGTTTGGCTGCATATACATTTACCTCACAAGCTGCACTAATTCAAGAAATAATTAATGAACGCGGCCGTGAAATGATTGGTGAGGCTGTCAGACATCTTGATAATTTAAGACTTGGCGCCCTTGATGGTACGCTGGTTCCTCTTGGCCAAAAAGATGCTGAAGATAAAATATATGTAGATGGTCAGGATTACTTGCCCTGGAATAGCCCAAAACTAATCTACGACATGCCTACCAATGAAATTATAAATAATCCGGGTTTATACGAATAATTTATAAAAATAAAACTATGAAATACAACAATATATCATTACTTTTTTCAGCTTTAATCCTTATGATAAGCTTAGTTGGATGTGAAGACACAATATGGCCTGAAGTTCAGAAAATTGATAAAACAGAGTATACAGGACTTTGGAATTCATATGATTATAGAACTGTTAATGCTTATAAACGTTTACAGGACAGTAAAACATTTAATTATTCCTTCACTGATACAACCTACACCGATTCAACTCAAATGAGCTTTCAATTTGGTATAGCAGGAAGTTCGGGAATAATGGTTGAAGACTCAGTAATAATAACACTTACTCAGACCTTAAATGGGGTTGCAAAAGCTCCTGTTATAAAAACAGGATATTTTACCATAGGAGAAACTGCTGGCTCTGATTACACTAAAAAAGCGCTATTTCTAAATATTTGGGATAAAACTTCAAACATTCATGGCACCATTTCAGATCCGTATACAACCTATGCTATTTTAAAGAATACCGGCGATGAGATGGAATTAACATGGACTAATTTCAACAATACTGCCCAAAATTCTATAAAATATAAAGTCGTACTGAAAAAATAGTCTTTATAATAAAGGGTATCTAATGATTTAAATGCTGGTAAGCATTAGAATTAGATACCCTTTTTCTTTTAATGATCTTTAATTTTTTGAACAATGTTTCTAAAGGTTTTTGTATTCCTTGGAATTGTTATTTGCTTGAAACCATTTAACTCATGGGCACAACTTAAGCAAAAAGATGGATATTCTATAAGCGAAATTGTTTCCAATTGGTCAAAAGCCGGTGTTGAAAATGGTATTCCCGATAGTAAAAAAACCAAAGTAAAGAAAACAAACACACAGGGCGATAACATCCAAAAAAGTCTGGATGAATTGGCTAAACTGGGAGGAGGCGTGCTTTTTTTAAAACCCGGGAAATATCCGGTTAATGCAACCCTTAATATTCCATCGGGTGTTATATTGAAAGGAATTCATTGCGATTCAGTGTTATTGGCTGTTAATATTCACGGTTATCATTTCTCAACGGGTAAACCACGCCAAAGCGCCTTGTACATGGGAAATGTAAATAACTCTGGCATCGAAAATATTACCATTAAATATACAGGGGTAACATTTGAGCCGCTCGATAAAGATTCCCTGAATGCTCCCTGGGACAAAGCTGTGTTCCATGTCCCCGAACTGCGCGACACTTCCCTTTTTGTGGAACACATATGGATCGACAATTCAAAAAATTGCTGGATACGCAGCTGCAAAATACTTTGGGCAGGCAGCGATCCTATCCGCATAACAAACTCACAGCACATAACATGTACCGGTAATTTTATCGACCGCAGCTATAACAAGTGCGATGGTGGCATGGGATATTACAACATCATCAATTCCAGATATGTATTGGTATATAACGAGTTTATAAAACGTATCCGTCACTTTGCTATCCAAAACGGAAGCATGTATAATGTTGTCTTTAACAATTATCTGGAAGTAGACATCAACTTTCACGATGGCGATGGCGGCTACAACCTCATCGAACAAAACACCATCCGCATACCGCAGTGGCACAGCTGGCACTGCTTTCAGCGGGGCGACTCCCAGCAACATCAGTCGCCCGGTAAGTTTAACCTGCTTTACCGGAATGTAGCCCATCATAAAACTGGCGTAATGGAATATTCCGAGCCCGATATTGTATATGAAATTAACCCGGTTTGGCGAGGTAAAAATGCGCTGGAAATATTGCTAACACCTCCAAACGGAAAATCGTTTTACGAAATTCGGTAAAACATTTTCGCGAAAACAGCTTGCAGAAACAATAGTAAACCTAAATTTAGAGATGAGAAAGCTACAAACCATCACATTACTGTTCATAATTTTATTTAGCCTTCCTGGTTTTTCGCAAAAGAAAGCCACATTGCAATTCGATCCGGAATATGTAAATGGTACTCCCGGCTATTTCAGGGTTGGGAAAACTACCCAAGGACAATGGTGGTTTATCGATCCTGATAACAAACCTTTCTACTACCGGGGAGTATGCGCCGTAAACAAAGCCGGAACAGCCGGAGGACGCAAAGCAAATCCGGGATTATACGCAATGTCAATAGACAAAAAGTATAATTACCAGGCAACTCCTGATATTTTTGTTGAAGCCTGTAAAAGCAAACTCTTCGATCTCAATTTTAACGCTTTTGGTGCCTGGGCTACCGAAGAATTCTATAACAAAAATGTGCCATTTACCGAAATTATTGAATTCTTTAAGGAAGGGCCTTTTTTGCCATCGGTGAATGAAAAGCAGGGATTACCTGACATTTTTAACCCCGAATGGCTGGTTGCTGCCGATCGAAAAGCCCGGGCATTGTGCTCTCCATTAAGAAATTCGAAATTGCTAGTTGGCTATTTTACCGATAATGAAATAGGTTTTGGCAAAGCTGACGACTTTGGTCTCGACCTGGGCTTTAATGCCGGGCAGTTCGACTTTGCCCTGCTGCGTCTTGTATTAGGAATGAAAAGCGGAGAACCCGCCTATGAATACACCTGGAACTTTTTGTTAAGCCGGCATAATAACTCTTTCAAGGATTTGTCCGAGGCCTGGAAAATTCCAATTAGCTCAAAAGATGATATTCATAAGCTGAATGAAACCAAAACCACCATTCCAGGAAAGGCTTTTACCGACGATGCTCAGGCTTTCGTTGAGCTTTTCGCCAAAAGGTACTTTGAATTTGTAAATAAATGCATTCGCCGGTACGACCCCAACCATCTTATTCTTGGCTGTCGGTTCGGCGCTCCTCCTCCAACCTATGTGCTGGACGCCATTAAACCATGGACGGATGTGATATCGGCCAATAATTACCAGCCTACGTTATACGAACGTTACGACACAGTTTATCAATATACAGGCATGCCAATCCTTATCGGGGAGTTCAGCTGGAATACCGATCTTTATAAAAGAGTTCCCTTAGCCGGTGAAGCTAACAAACCCTTAAGCCCAAAAGAAAGAATGTTTGAAAAGGGGAAAAGTACACTTTCCCGCACAGCGCTACATCCTGGAATTGTAGGCTACACCTGGTATCGCTGGGTTCAGGGAACCAGCACCGAAGAAAAGTTTTACGATGGCATTGTAAACTACGGCGACAGTCTGGAAATACATTCGGCTGAACTTGAGAATTTGAATATGGCGCTCGAAAATATTCGCATGAATGCAGCAACACACCGGTGGGAAAATATGCCGTCTGTAAATGGCGAATTCACACTTTTCGTTGAACATCTGCGACCGGGTTGGAATCAATTTCTTCGGTTTACAATCGCTGAAGGCAAACCTTCCGGAACCCTGAACGGTTGGAAAATGAACGGCAACATATTGAAATATACTACTAAAAAGGAGATATATACAATAAGAATTGAAGTAAGCTTTGAAGACTCTTCGGCTGTAAACAAGGTTTATGAAGGAGGTAAAGGTCTGTACGAGATAACTCTTACACGCAAAGGGGAGAAACTTTACGGTTCTATTAAGGGGACATATAACGGCAAACCGGTTTCGGGAAATGTTAAAGCCTTCTTTTTTCCGGAAATTAAATAAGCTGCTAAAATGAAAGGATCAATATTATTATTTCTGTTAATGCTGGCTACTGTCAACGACTTGTTTGCTCAGAATGGAGCCGATACAGTCTTTAAGCATCCGCGGGGAATCATTACCATCAGCATCCAGCAGAAGATCAGAGAACGGGTGCAGCGCGAGCCTTACAAATCGCTTCTGGCAGCATTCGAAAAGAAAACCCTGGCAAATGTCGCGAACGATAAACGAATCATCACCCGCGCAACTGCCTATGATATTCTTCAGAACATGCTCGACCTGGCCTTTCTGCACACCATGACAGCGCAACAAACTTATTCCGACCGGGCTTATGAATACATTGATCTGTGCACAGCCGATTCAGGTTTCTGGCTCAATCCTATGTCGTTTGGACTCTCCCGTGCCCGTTTCCTGAGAAACTGCGCCATGGTGTACGATCTTTGTTTCAATGCCTGGAATATGGATCAACGAAAGAAAATCAGCCAGCGATTAATCGATTGTGCTTTTTCCATCAACTCCACCTTTGGTTTTGATGCTAATTACGCTCAGGAAAGCAACTGGATGGGAGTGCGTTACGGGGCAATTTTCCTTGCTACCCTCGTTGCCGACGATTATACCCCAATCGGAAATCGCCGTTCTCCCATAAACGCCCTTAACTGGGATTCGAGGGAAAGATTGCGCGATCACATCCGGGTGAATATCAACCCCAATGGTTGGAGTGCCGAAAGCCTCGGCTATCATTTTTTTGCCTGGTCATTTATAACACCGGCAATAACAGCCTTCCAGAACAGCCATCCTGGCAATAATGTCACTAAACTAGAAAATTACGCTCCTCATGCACTGAATTCGGCTCTTGCCCTCACTTATTCCATTGTCAATATCCGGGGAGCCAATGGCAAAGGAGTCAAAGCCGACCTGTCCGACGATAACCTGGGAATCAGTCCCGAGTTATTCCTGCAGCTTATTCCGATCTATCCTGCCAGCCAGTTACCGGTAATAAAGTGGATGGTCGATTATCTGAAAGATGAAAATCTGGTGAATTCAATTTTTTACTATACAGCTTATTACCCTGAGGACATTCAGTCCGAAAATCCTGCCAATCGCGGTTTACTAAACTACATCGAGCCTGAACAGGGAGCTGTTGTTTTCCGTAACCGCTTTCAAGATGAGAACGATATTGTGGCCACTTTTACCACCACCAGCAAAAGGGTAAGAGCGCATCAGTCGGGCGACAACCTCACTTTCCGGATTCTGGGACTGGATAATATCTGGGTGATAGGCGCAGGACGAACCGGTCAGTATGCCGGACAAACCAACCTTTTCCCTTTCGACACCATTTCGAAGAAAGGAAATTATATCTCTGGCTCAATAGGGAAACTGCTGGATTACAAGTTCCTGACCGACGGTTCCGGCTTTGCCAAAGGAACCGGAAGCTGCATGGGTGTGGAAGATCATATCCGTTATTTTCAGGCCGATTACAGCAAAAAGTTGGGAGCAGATGCTGTTTTTGTAATAAACGACCAGTCGAAAAATGGGAAAACATGGCGGCTGAACACGCCGGAGTTCAACAAGGTGGAAGGCACGCCCGATGGTTTTTTAATAACAGCTCCAAACGGATCAACGCTTAAAGCCACAGTAATCAGCGAGAATGCCGATAAAACCATAACAACAACTACGCTGCGATATGGAGGCGATACCCGCGAAAATGTTGCCGGCATTGGCTATAAAGGAAAAAATTACGCAAACACTACGGCCATCGACTGCAAATGCAACGGAAACATCATGGTTGTAATTACACTTCAGCAGGCGGGTAAACAACATCCTGCGGTTGTCTACCGAAATAAAAAACTTTTGGTAGGTAGTGTTGAAATCTTCAACAAATAAACTTTCAATATGAGAAAGATACTACTACTTTTAACTTTACTCTGTGTTTGTTCTGATTTGTTTTCACAAAGCTGGATATACCGGACTGGTCCTGATACATTGAAAAACAGATCGTATTATGCTTACCTGTGGATTCCGGAAACCGCAGCCAAAGGTATCAGAGGTATGATACTTGCCCCACAGATCTCGTCCGAATGGCAGTTTGTGCACAATCCTGCAATTCGGAAGGCAGCCGAGAAAGAAAAACTGGCGATTATTTATTTCAATCCGAGTCGGGTTTCGGTGCTGAATGCTGCCGATACAACCTATCTGCTGGAAGTGCTTAACAGGTTTGCCGAAATGAGCGGCTACCGTGAAATAAAATATGCTCCCTGGTTTACATTTGGCCATTCCACAGGATGCCTCTTTGCCATGTATATGGCTTACTGGAAACCAGAAAGGACCATCGGGGTGATTTGTTATAAGGGCGGAATTGTCCCTAACCCGGCCTGGTTCGGCGGAAGCATTAACAACATTCCGGTTTCGGGCGTGCAGGGCGAATATGAAGAATACGACAACACTGCCGAAGTTAATGCAACCGACCATTCGGCTGTAGCTTTGCGAAAAGATGTGCTCCGTTACAGATCGGCTTCAACGGATAAAAATTTTTTCAGCGCTACATTATTGCCGGGCGAAGGCCACATGTTATGGTCTGAAGCCGGAGTGAACATAATAGCTGAATTTATAAGCAAAGCGGCAAAATATCGGATTCCTGAAGAGGCTATAGCAACCAACGGGCCGGTAAAGCTGAGAAATTTGAATCTTGACGATGGCTGGGCATCAAAAGGCGACCCTCATACAAATATTGATAAGGTTATTATCGGACCAATAAGAGCCATGACTTCAAAAGACAGTTGCTATTGGTTTTTCGATGAGGAATTTGCCCGTCACTGGCTGGCCTTGCAGCAGGATACCCGAAAGGAAAGGCAGTTTGTTAGTTCCCCTGATATGCCGCCGGTTATTTATCCAGCACCTTACAGTCCTATAGCATTTGTTTCGAATGGGAAAATTTATGAAACCAGGGTATTAACAGATGCAAGGTTTACAGTAACGGCGAAATCGAGCTCGGGCCTCCCTGTGGATATCAGTTACCAGACCGGATCTGCTGTTTTCAGGAATGACACTTTCAGTATAAACCCGGCAGATATTGCCGATGACATGACCATCAGAGTTGGTTTGCGACAAAATGGGAACACCCATTATAAAGTTGCCGACCGTCTTTTAAAAGTGCGGTTAAGTAAGTATGACGGCAAACCTCAGACAATAAGCTTTCTACCGGTCAGGAACATACTTCATCCTGGTAAAAAAGTTAAGATAGAAGCTGTTTCAACCAGTGGTCTTCCGGTTACCCTAAGCCTTAACTCCGGTCCGGGTCAACTGCATGGAAATATGTTGTATGTCAAACCTTTTACAAGCAAAACGGGAAAAACCGCTGTTATTATCCGTGCCGGACAGGAAGGAAACAGAGCATTCGCAACGGCTCAGCCGATTGAATTGACGATTGAGGTAGTTAATGGCAGATAGTCGATTGTCCAGGTCAATAGTAGTGTAGTGTCATCGTGTAACAGTCTTCGGGGAGGTCATGCTGAGCGAGTCGAAGCATGCTTGGCACACCAGCGAAAACGAACTTTTACCGGTTATTAAAAATATTGAAATAGTTCTTATATTCTTTCTATTTATGAAAAAACTGTTAACCATTTTGTTGTTGAGCCTGACAATTGTTGCTATAAATGCACAATCGTGGTCGGAAAAAACCTACCCAGATGAGATAGGATATCAGCAAAGAATTGAAGGAATGCTGCCCAAAATTGCTGGGAAAGGGTTTGGAATACGCAGCCTTGCAGTTTCCAGATGTCCTGACACTGGATTACCTGTATTGGTTTGGGCTATTGAAGGTGAAGAGATTATCTCACCTTATACTGGCCGCAAGTACAAACAAGGTCCCACTGGCTATTTCGGACCAAAGACACGGAACGAAAATGGCGAGATCTTGGCTTTTGGAGGCGATCCGTTGAAATACGATCTTCCGCCCGCAACGGCAACTTTGCTGCTCAATCCGAACGATTCGCTTGCCATTGCTTTCCTTAGCATCCCTGGTAACCTACGCCAGCAATATCATTTTGCCTGTAAAAACTGGGCACGCTTTTATCCTTTGCTGGCTGATAAAATGACGGATAAATGGCGAGGAGACTTCCTGAACCATGTAGCATCGTACGCTGAAGGCAGAAGGCCATCGGATGGGCCAAGCCGTGAATGGCTCACACTCACCAATAAACACAATCTGGTTGGTCAGCCGGGACAGCTTTTGGGTGGTAACCCGCTCGACGGTGGTACCGAAAACCACAAAACCATGTGGCGCACCAGCGGGTTACTTTATTCACAGATTTTACCCGACACTGCCCGAATATCGGGCTATCCGGCAAAAGAAGCTGAAAAGCTCACCAAAGACATGATCCGCGATTACCTGAAACGACTACTAATCACTGGAAATGGCGAATACGACTCTCAGATTTATTACCCGCACAGCATCGAAGGATTTTTAAATCTCTACGACTTCTCACCCGATGAAGAAACACGCATTCTGGCCAGATTTGCTCTTGACTATTATTTTGTGACCTACGGGTTGAAAATTATTGATGGAACCATCGCCGGAGCTCAAAAACGCGGATATCTTGCCACCACCACTCCGGGCGAAATGGAAACAATGTTATGGGCATATTTCAACAACACCAGCCGAGACATGAGCCAGGAAGTCCTGACCATTCAGCAGGCAACAACAAAGTACCGGCCTAACCAGGTTATTTACAATATTACCAATAAAAATATACCGTTGCCTTTCGAGGCCAAAATGAGCAGGCCATTCTATCACATGGATTACCCTCATGCTTTCGCCGAATCTTTTTATTGCAGCAATTCCTACGCTATGGGGAATATCCAGATGACGATAGTGGATAATCCCAACCAGCAAATGGTATGGTCAGTTGTAACCCGGGGGAAAGAAATGCCTTATTGCTTTAGCGGAGGGCACCCGATGCGGGGCAGTACCTCCGGACATAGCCCATACACACAGACATTACAGTCGAAAGGTACAATTATTCTGCTTACAGCTCCCACAGTTGTTCCTTCAATACCCGACACCTCGGTGGCGCCAACTTATTCACAAGTCAAACGTGATAATTTATGGCTTTTACCTAAGGAAGAACAAGGTAAGAACTTTGAACTCAAAAACCGCATGAAGTACGCTTCAAAAGAGCTGTTACAGATCAAATCTCACGCTGATAATTCTCCCGCTGAAACCGAGCGCTTCTGGAACGAAAGCAAAGGCTCGGCATCCTCCTGGTTTTATTACCCGAAACAGTTGAGTCCTGTGGAAAAAGATGGAATATTCTTTCTGGAAACAGTCTCCATGCATATTGCTGTTATTCCTTTCGGTAAACGAGGCTTTGTATGGGCTCCGAAAATTGAGGGCACCTCCGAAACAGCCAAATTCTTCAAAGACTACGATGTAATAGTGTTCCCTGGTGAAATTTCGGGGTATGTGGTCGAAACCGCCGAAAAATCAACTTTTCAAACAATGGAAGAGTTCCGGCAGGCACTTCTCAGGAAAACAAACCTTGATCTTTCTAAGCTTTCGCAGGATAAAGAAATTAACTATTTCAATCTTTATGGTGAGAAGCTCCGGATGATTTACAATCCAACCGGTCTTAGATGTTCTGCATGGATAAACGGCAAAAAAAAGGATTGGAATAACCATACTGTAGGAGCCGTTTACGACAGTCCTTACCTGAAAATAAAAAATGGTATCATGAAAGTTTCCGACGGAAAGAATGCATATGAAATCGATTTCAGAAAAGATAAACCTGTTTATAAAGAACTTTCCTCTCCAGTTCTGAAATAAGCTTATTTTCACAAAACAAAACCAAGGAAGGAAAAAATAAAAAAAATAATTATGTCTGCAAGCCGTCGAAATTTCTTAAAAAATACTGCCGCAGGAATTGCCGGAGCTGCACTTTCGGGATCGCTTACTGCTTTGCAACCAAGCCCAATATTTTATACCAGCGGTGAATATAGCAGTCAGCCTGCTAATACGACAGCTGCCATTCGTAAGTGCCGGATGCGGGATATTGAAATTCAACTCCTTGACAGTACCAGAAAACCTCTGAAAAACATACCTGTAGAAGTTACATTGCAAAATCATGCTTTTTTGTTTGGCGACATCGTATGGAGCTGACAAATTGCGTTCGGGTATTCTTTAATAGTTTTAATAACCTTTAAACCGCTCATAATGATAAAGTATTTTCTAGTTATATTCTTAACCTTAATTGCACTACCCGCTTTTTCACAAAACGACGATGAATTTTTAACATCACTTTACGACAAGTTGCACGACTCACCTATGCAGCAGAAAATAAGGCAGATTGCCCCAATGCCTTTCGGTGTGGTTTTCCTGCCCTGGGCAGGTTGCACCGAACAGGATATGCGTGCACATTTCCGCATGATGAAGCAGCTTGGTTTTACCAACCTGAAACAGACCATGGAAACGCCCGAGTGGCCCGAGAAAGAAATTCTGCGCATTGCTCTGGAAGAAGGTATCATTCCTTTCTGGTATGGCGAAGGCGGATGGGAACCTATTATTCCGGAATTGTTGAAAAGACTGGGGATACCCGGAAAAACGCCCATCGCGGAAATTCGAAAAGACCCACGAATGCTCGACTATCAGAAAAAAGTGTTATACAAACAGCTCGAAGTCTGGAAGAAAAACAAACCCTACTACAAGGGGAAAAGTTATTTCTCGCAGCCCGATGCTTACCTGCGTATGGACGATGTTGCACCATTTAAAGCATGGATAAAAAATCATTACAAAACAGTTGGAGAACTATCAAAAGCCTGGAATCAATATGAAGTGGGTATTTGCGACAACCCTTACCTATCGTGGGCCGATTTTGACAACGATCCGTTGGTAAAATCCATACCTGGAAGCGATGAAATTATACCTTCTGCCGGCCGCGAGTATGGACAGGTGCGCGACATTCTTCGGTTTAAAGCCGATATGAACCTCGAATATATCCGCCAGACCGTGGTACCCGATTTTCCGGAACAGCCAGTACGTGCAGGTGGTGAAATGGGCTTATTTCTGCCGTTTGCTTCGCGAGGCACCGATATGGAAGGTATCGCCGAAACGATGAAAGACCGCGGCTCGTTTTATCCATCCATCCATTTGGCCTGGCATTTCGAAGAAACCGGATACGAAGTTGCCCGTTGCATTTATATGCAATCGTCTATTTGTACCGATTGGTTTAAAGGTGGGTGGGCTGCAACGTGGGAAAGTACCGGTGGCCCTCAGCAATTTAGCGGCGGCAAAGGCTGGGA
>JBBQEI010000048.1:0-34798 GCA_038320545.1 Bacteroidales bacterium | reverse complement strand
CCGTTGATGGGAAACTGGTATTTACTGGCTCCCTATTGAAAGGGGAAACTAAACATATTAACACATTGGCAAAAGGTATGTATCTAATTAAAGTGTCTGGCAATAATATTACAGAAACAAGAAAAGTGCTGGTGAGATAATTTCATTTTCATCACAATATGGCATGCTTAAGGTTATGATACCCCGGCGCAGTCTAATGCTGCGCCGGGATCTATTATAAAAAGTTATCAGTCTTGGTAATGTCAGCAAATAAGGAATATTTATTAAAATTAATTTCAATGAAAAAAATAATTAAAATAATTTACGTACTTCAAATAGTGTTTTTGTTGGGATTCTTTAGCTGCAAAAATGCCAATGTAATATCATATCAAAAATACAACCAAGGAATTACGTTTAAATTAAATGAAGGTAATCTTGAAATAGCCGTAATTTCCGATAAGGTATTTCGATGCCGATATTACAAAACAAACACATCGCACTTTAGAAAAAGTTTAATGGTTGTTGACCAAAAAGCTGATTCGGTAAGCTGGACAGTTGAGGAAAAACCCGGTTCGTATAGTATTAAAACCAACTCGCTTATTGCAGAAGTCGATGCTAAAACCGGCTTAATTAGTTTCTTCGATAAAGATATGAAGCCGATAGTAAAAGAAAACGAGCGCGAACTGATACCAAAAGATATTTCGGGCGAGCATGTTTTCAATATTAGCCAAACCTTCGGGTTAACTCCCGATGAAGCCATTTACGGTTTAGGACAAAACCAGAAAGGCTACATGAACCTCCGTGGCGATAGTCTCGAGCTTTTTCAGCGCAACCAGGAAGATTATATACCTGTAATTATTTCTACCAAAGGGTATGGAATATTATGGGACAATTACTCTTACACGCTCTTTAAAGATAATGCCAACGGCATGAACCTTTGGTCGGAAGTGGGTGATGGTATTGAATACTATTTTATGTACGGCCCGGCTCTTGATACTGTTATAGCCAATTATCGAAACTTAACCGGAGGTTGCCCCATGCTTCCCAAATGGGCTTTTGGTTACGTTATTTGCAAGGAACGATATAAAACGCAGGAGGAAATACTTAGTGTGGTAAAAGAACACCGAGAACGCCAAATCCCTCTCGATGTGATTGTTCAGGACTGGCGCTACTGGTCAAAAGGGCAATGGGGACAAAAAACATTCGACCCGGTTCGTTACCCCAATCCCGAAAAAATGATTAGCGAGCTTCACAATAAGTATAATACAAAATTCATGGTGTCTGTCTGGGGCATTATGAATGAAGGGTTTCCTAACAGTAACGAAATTATGAATACGCCCGGTTCAAATTATTACCGCATCAAAAAAGGTGAAATAAACTACGATCCGTTTAACCAGGTTGCCTGTGATTTATATTGGAAACAATGCAATGAAGGAATGTTTTCAAAGGGCGTTGATGCCTGGTGGTGCGATGCAACCGAACCCGAGATGGACCACGCATTTAATATTAAGGCCGAGAGTAACCGCGAGCGAATGAACACGTCTCTGGGAAGTGGTTCGCGCTACATGTGTGCCTACCCGCTTATGCACTCGAAAAATATTTATGATAACCAACGCAAAACATCATCCGATAAGCGCGTGGTGAACCTCACCCGTTCGGGTTTTGGTGGCCAGCAACGTTATTCAACCATCGTTTGGTCGGGCGATATATTAGCTACCTGGGATATATTTAAAAACCAAATATCTGCCGGGCTAAATTTTGTTTCATCCGGAATTCCATACTGGACAACCGACATTGGAGCATTTTCGGTCATTCCATGGGACAACCGTGGCGATTATGGCATGGGAACCAAAAACGACGAATACAAAGAACTATATTTAAGGTGGTTTCAGTTTGGCGCATTTTGCCCAATGTTTCGCTCGCACGGAACCAATTTTGCCCGCGAAATGTGGCGCTTTGGCGAAAAAGGAAGTTGGTGTTACGATGCCTTGATTAAAATGGATCAGCTTCGTTACCGTTTGCTTCCATATATTTATTCCGTGGGATGGAAGGTTACCAACGAAGGTTATACCATGATGCGCCCATTGGCGTTCGATTTTCAGGCGGATAAAAATGTTTACGACAATGGTACACAATTTATGTTTGGCCAGGCATTCATGGTAAGTCCTGTTACCGAATTACAACACAACAAAGGCAAAGGCAACGCTGTTTTTGTCGAATCATCCAACCTTTTTAATGGTGGCAAGGTTGGACTAAGAGGTGAATATTACAAAGGGCTCGATTTTAAAAACAAAGTGGGTGAACGCATTGATTCAATGATTAAATTTTCTTTGGAAAGTAAACCCTTAAAAGGCATGGATGGTGAACAGTTCAGCATTCGTTTTACAGGGAAAATTCTTAGCAAAGAAGCCGGTGAATATATTTTCATGACCTCTTACGACGACAGGTCGAAATTGTGGGTCAACAACAAACTGATTATAAATGGTCGCTTAAATAACGGTTCGGACGATAAAAGCGGAGTAATAACGCTGGCAGCAAACACCAAATATGATATAAGAATGGAGTTTTCTGATTATGATTGGGATATACCTGTTGAATTGTTGTGGCTAACCCCCGGAATGACCAAAAGCAATGTAGTTGAAAATAAAAAGAACACAATTCAGGTTTACCTGCCAGCAAATACCAAATGGTACAACTTCTGGACAGGCGAAACCACCGATGGCGGGAAAATTATCGATTCGCCAAGTCCAATCGACCAAATTCCGTTATACATAAAAGCCGGGTCAATTATTCCCATGGGACCGGTTATGCAATATGCCACGGAAAAGCCCGCCGACCCAATCGAACTTCGGGTATATGCCGGTGACGATGCTGATTTTACACTTTATGAAGATGAAAATGACAATTACAACTATGAAAAGGGCAAATACGCGACCATTTCAATGCATTGGAATGAAAAAGCACAAACCCTTACCATTGGTAAACAACAAGGCGAATTCACCGGAATGTTGAAAAAAAGAACGTTTAAGGTGGTTTTTGTTGGGAAAAATCATGGAAACGGAATTGAAACTTCGGTAATTGCCGATAAGCAAATACAATACTCGGGCAATGAGGTTGTGTTAACCTTTAGATGAAAAGATGAACCTTTCTTCTCAAAAAAATATCAGGCAAGTGGTGGGGTAATTATGGTGAAGACAGGGGCAAAAGGATTGCCTGCTAATTATTTAAAAACCAAATAAAAATACAATAAAATGGAACGGAGAACAGTGATTAAAAATATTGGAGGTGCTGTCGCATTATCAACGTTAGGAATTAATTTGAGTAATGCACAGCCAGCAAGTAAAATTACACCAGTTGTGCTCAAAGGCAATATCAAACAATCTGTTTGTCCGTGGGTCTTAGAGGGTATTTCTTTGGAAGAACTGGCAAAGGCTTGTGTTGACATCGGTATCCCGTCAATTGAGTTGTTGGAGGAAAAGGACTGGGTTACTGTAAAAAAATATGGTTTAAAATGTGCGCTGGGCATTGCGACCGATTATGGAATCACCAAGGGTTTTAACCGGTTGGAAAACCATGATAAACTAATTGCCGATTATTCTGCTATGATCCCTAAAGCTGCCGATGCCGGGGTGCCAAACTTAATCTGCTTTTCAGGCAACCGCGACGGACAGTCTGATGAAGATGGACTGATTAACTGTGCAAAGGGATTGCGCAAACTTATGCCCGTTGCTGAGAAATATGGCGTTACTCTGGTTATTGAATTGCTAAACGAAAATGATCATAAGGATTATCAGTGTAGTCATAGCAAATGGGGTGCTGCACTTTGCGAAATGGTTGACTCGGAAAGGCTCAAACTATTATATGATATCTACCATATGCAAATAATGGAAGGTAATATAATCGATACTATAAACAAATACCATCGCTATATCGGCCATTATCACACTGCAGGTGTTCCCGGGCGTCACGAAATAGACGATATACAGGAGCTAAACTACCCTGCGATAATGAGAGCCATTGTTAAAACAGGTTATAAAGGGTACGTGGCCCAGGAGTTTATTCCTTTACAGGAAAACAAACTGGAATCGCTTAGAAAAGGGGTAATGATCTGCGATGTATAATGATTAGATTTTTAATCTATTCTAAACAAGGCATTAACAAATTAGTAAATCATAATAATCTATTCTATACATGAAAACATTGTTCAAATCTATAATGACAAGTTACAATTTAAATGAACTAAAAAACAATACGTCTACTCGCCAAAGGGCGTCCATCAATTGAAAATTTATTTTGATTGGAATAATTTGAGTTATAATAGCTTGAAATTTAATAAAAAAACCCATTAAGGGCTTGTTGATACATGAAACCAAAATATAAATCATGATTTCAAAAGTAAAGTTACTGTTCACAATAATGCTAATGTTGAATTTTTTTTCAGCATTTACCCAAAAGAAGGTGATGAATCTATATGTTGATGCACAAAATGGAAATGATTCCAATGCTGGTAAAACCTTGACATTGCCTTTTAAATCAATAAATAAAGCGAAAGATGCAGTTAGAAATATAGAAAAGACAAAATATAGTAGAATTGTGGTTAATCTTCGTGCGGGAATTTACCAGCTTTCAAAGACACTTTTGTTCACCGAATACGATGGAGGAAATGAACACTGCAAAATAATTTATAAAAACTATAATGATGAAGTTGTTGTATTTAGTGGTGGCTTACCAATAATGGGATGGGAATTGTACAGCAAGGAGCAAAATATTTACAGGACTGTTTTTGACACCTTGAATATAAGACAGTTGTATGTAAACGGAAAAAGGGCAATACGCGCCAGGCAACCCAATAAAGGAATTACAGGTAAAATAATGGGTTACGATAAGGCAAATAAAATTATGAAGTTCAATAAATCGGACGTTTCTGAGTGGAATAATTTAAAAAAAGTGGAAATAGTAACAGTAAACCAATTTACTACCAATCATTTACGGATAGAATCAATTAATAGCGAAAGCGAATACTCAAGTGTTACCCTACAGGATCCTGAAGCAACAGTGCTAAGTAAGTTACCTGAACCATTTAGCTGGAAGTATTATTGGTTCGAAAATGCTCGCGAATTTATTGACACAGAAGGGGAATGGTATCAGGATAATTCTGCAGGATATTTGTATTATAAACCCTTTTCGACTGAAGATATGAATAGTGTGAGGGTTTGGATTCCCTATCTTGAAACCCTTTTGAAAATTGAGGGTTCAAATTTAGATAATCCTGTAACAAATTTAGATTTCGAGGGAATCGCATTCAAATATACAACGTGGTTGTGGCCAAACAAAAACGGCTGTGTAGAATTTCAGGCATTTCATCCTTTTTGCAATAATCAATTGGATTCAGGAGGTGAATTAAATTTCTATGCCCCAGCTGGTGTTTATGTTGCGAAGGCAGACTTTATAAAATTTGAAAGATGCAGTTTTATGCACATGGGAGCAAATGGATTACAACTACATGATGGAACACACCATTGTAACATTATTGGCAATGTAGTTTACGATATTTCAGGAAATGGTATTTATGAAATGATGCAAAATTACCCTTGTACACAAAGTACAGTAAAATACCAGCCTGTGGATTCGAGGGAAGTCTGCAGTTTTGACAACATTAGCAATAATTATATTAGTAATTGTGGTGCCGATTATGAAGGAGCTGTGGGTATTTTTTGTGGATTTACAAAAAACGTTACCATATCTCATAACGAAATTTGTAATTTACCTTACACGGCTATAAGTGTAGGCTGGGGTTGGGGAGAATTGAATGATAAAACCGTTATGGAAGGAAATGAAATTACAGCTAATTACATACATGATGTGAATATGGATACTATTATGTACGATGGAGGAGCCATTTACACCCTTGGTGATCAACCCAATTCTAACTGTAAAGGAAATTATTGCATTAGTAGATGCCGAGGGCTGTTTTTTGATGAAGGTACCGGTCATTATACCGTTACCAACAATGTAGTAGATGCTGGTTTGGAATGGATTGCCATTTGGAATCCCAAACAACACAATATTTTAGCCGATGGTAATTTTTCGAAGACCAAAGTTGAAGATAACAGGGGTACGAATTGTATGATTAAAAATACAGAAATAGTACCTTCGGGTAAATGGCCATCTAAAGCAAAAAAGATTATTCGGGAGGCAGGCATTGAAAAGAAATATGCAGGTATTAAAAAACATTCCTTATAGAATTATTTATAATTGAAATTGCTAAATATGTATTAGTAATTCTGATCTAAAAAAAGGATTAAAAAATGAAAAAAATAGTTGTAATCGTTTTAGGTTTATTTTTAATTCAGTGTGTTTTTGCCCAATCTGACCATATTCTGTGGGACAGAAGTCCGGCAGAACATTTTGAGAAAAATTTACCCCTCGGGAATGGCAAAATGGGAGCCGCTGTTTTTGAGGGAGTAAAATCAGACAAAATTTTTCTAAATGACGCTACACTATGGTCGGGCGAACCGGTAAATGCGAACTTAAATCCCGAAGTATACAAAAACCTGC
The DNA here is from genome assembly GCA_038320545.1 of Bacteroidales bacterium. Lineage (GTDB taxonomy): Bacteria > Bacteroidota > Bacteroidia > Bacteroidales > JAAUTT01 > JAAUTT01. The sequence continues at coordinate 28,261 of JBBQEI010000048.1, read as the reverse complement.
CTGAAATTAGAAAAGCTTTAAAAAATCAGGATTATAAATTGGTCGATTCCTTAAACAGAAAATTGCAGGGTAGATATTCTGAATCCTACGCTCCCCTCGGAACAATGCACATTCATGATAACAACAACTTTGAAAACTACAAGAATTACCAGACAGCTAAATCAGCGAAAGGCGATAACTATTTCCTTAACCTGATATTTGCCGGAGATTATCCCGATCCGAGCATTCTGCGCGATGGCAATGATTATTATGTCGTTCATTCATCTTTTGATTATTATCCGGGTTTGTTGATCTGGCATTCAAAGGATCTGATAAACTGGGAACCCGTTACGCATGCCCTGTATAAGCATGTTGGACAGGTTTGGGCGCCCGATCTGGTTAAATACAATGATAAGTATTATATTTACTTCCCCGCCTGGGGACCAGATATCACTTGTTCCAATTATGTTGTTACTGCCAATTCAATTGCAGGCCCATGGAGCGACCCTGTAGATCTTAAAATCGGGAATATCGACCCCGGCCATTTTACTGATAGCAATGGTAAGCGATATCTGTATTTTAGCAGTGGTGAGTATGTATCTTTATCGGATGATGGCCTTTCTGTTACAGGTAAACCTCAATTGGCATATGAAGGATGGAAAATACCACCGGATTGGTCAATAGAATGTTTTTGCCTTGAAGGCCCAAAAGTTACTAAAAGAGGTGATTATTATTACCTTACGGTAGCAGAAGGTGGTACTGGCGGTCCACCTACCAGCCACATGGTAATATCGGCACGTTCGAAATCGCCCTTTGGCCCGTGGGAAAACTCACCATATAATCCAATAATACGGACTACTGAAAGCTCTGAAAAATGGTGGTCTAAAGGCCATGGCACGGTTTTCGACGATGTTAAGGGAAAATGGTGGATAATATTTCACGGTTACGAAAACGGTTATTACAACAAAGGCCGGCAAACTCTGCTTGAACCATTAGAATGGACTTCCGACGGATGGTTTAAAATTCCTGAAGGTATACATACCGATGAATCAATATTAAGACCTGTCGGCCAGACAATAAATACAAGATTCAACCTTTCAGACGATTTTTCGGGCAAAAATCTGGGCCCGCAATGGCAGTTTATTCATGAATACGACACCAGCAGGTTTCATTTAAGAAACAACAGTGTGATACTGAATTCAAGGGGTAAATCATTAGCCGAAAGTAATCCATTGTTATGTACGCCTCCCGATCATTCCTATACTGCCCAGGTTGAAATGGTTCTTGAAGACGGGGCAACGGGTGCCCTGGTACTTTATTATAACAACAAGGCATATTCAGGCATTGCAGCTGATAAAGATAATGTTTACGTACTCATGCGCTCTCATCAGATCAAAACTCAAGAAAAACCAGATAATCAACATTTTTTCCTGAAAATGAAAAACATTAATCATATCGTAGATTTGTATTATAGTTTTGATGGGATCCAATGGAATAAAATTGAAAACTCGGTTGAAGTATCGTCGTTCAATCACAACGTGCTCGATGGTTTTTTAAGTTTGCGTATTGGTCTTTGTGCATATGGCAGTGGTAGGGTAATAATTAAAAACTTTACATTTTCCCCAATCAATTAAACCAGGTTAAATCTAAATAGTGCGGCTTAAGATTACTATGAAACACATTTTATTCTACTTATTGATTTCGTGCAGTGTGTTGCTTGATAATAGTTTCGGGCAAATTAATCGAGAACCGGTCGATTATGTAAATATGTTTACTGGTACTTCCAATTCCTGTTGGATGCTCGGGCCTTATGCCGGTGTTCCTTATGGAATGGTTCAATTGGGTCCTGATAACCAGGAATCAGGCTGGATGGCTGGGTACGAATATTCAATAGCCAATGTTACCGGGTTTAATCATATACATGCATGGACAATATCAGGCCTTTTGGTGATGCCCTCACCACAGGATTTCACAAAAGAAGATGGCGCCAGTTCAAAACCTTATCGCGGTGCAACAGCAGGTTTTCATTCACGCATTTTAAAGGAAACAGAAAAAGCTTCCCCCGGTTATTATTCCTGCGAACTCTATGATGCCGATTGCAAAGCTGAACTTACAGCAACGACCCACTGCGGTTTTCACCGCTATACTTTTAAGGCAAAAGATTCAGTACGCATACTCCTGGTATTGAATATTCCAACAGAATATGGAATTTATTACAAAGATTATATCTATGCCGCTGAATTTACTAAAATTGGGAATGATGTTGTTGAAGGTAGTGCAAGGATCAATGCAGTAACCGGAGAATATAATTTATATTTTACCATACAATTTAATAAACCGTTCAAATCGATGTCCGGCTGGTATAATGATACAATGCTGACCAATATTGATAAAATAAAAGGAGAAAATAATCTGGGCGCATATGTTACCTATTCAACAAAAGATAAGGAAGCCATTATGATGAAAGTTGGCTTTTCGCTAGTTGATATGGAGGGTGCAAGGAACAACCTGAAGGTTGAACTCGATCAATTTGGATGGGATTTTGATGCCGTTGCAGCCAATTCACGAGGGCAATGGAACAAGCTTCTTTCAACAATAGAGGTAAAAGGTAAAGAAGTTGACAAGGAAAAGTTTTACACTAATTTTTACAGGAGTTTTGCCAAACAAACCTGGAGCGATGTTGATGGACGCTATGTTGACCCCTTCAATAAAGTACAACAATTGCCGGCGGACGGGATAATGTATGGAGGTGATGCATTCTGGAATAGCTTTTGGAATTACAATACCCTTCTTTCCCTTGTTGCTCCAGATATAATGGACAATTGGGTAAAAACAGAGCTCGAACTTTACGACAAAACAAGCTGGACAAGCAATGGCCCAACAGGCCTAAAACTTAGCGGTGTTATGGAGGTAACGCACGAGATAGCCTTAATGGTTTCGGCCTATCAAAAAGGTATAAGGAATTATGATGCTGAAAAACTATACGATGCAGTAAGGCACAACGGAATGGTACAAGGCAAAAATATAAGCTCTTTACAACGTGCCGGCATGGAAAGATTAAATATTTACAACAGGTTGGGTTATGTCCCTTACGAAATTGATGCCTCATGCCGTACACTGGATTATGCCTATACTGATTTTTGTGCTGCCCAACTGGCAAAGGCAATGAATAAGGATGCGAATTACAATTTTTTTGAAAGAAGATCGAACAACTGGAAAAACCAGTTCAATCCCGAATTAAAAATGCAGGTGCCGAAGGATTCTTCTGGTAACTGGATAAAAAATTACGATCCGTTTTCAGGTAAACACTGGGTTGAAGGCAATGGCTGGCAATATACGTGGTATATCCCTCATGATATAGACGGGCTGGTAAAACTTATGGGGAAAGATCTCTTTAATAGGCGCCTTGAGGACGGATTTGAAAAGTCAGGTAAGAATAACTTTACTGCTCATGCATTAGACCGTGTTCAGAGTACTTCTTTTGAATATTACGTCAACCATGGAAACGAAGGGAATATGCAAGCTTCTTTTTTATTTAATTACTCTGGAAAACCATGGCTCACCCAAAAATATTCGCGTGCCATTCTTGACAAGTTTTATGGAAATACTCCATACCACGGATGGGAGGGCGATGAAGATGAAGGTCAGATGAGTGCTTGGTTTGTAATTGCGTCTATGGGTTTGTTCGAAATGAACGGGGCTGTTACCGATGATCCGGTTTTTGACCTTACTTCACCTTTATTTGATCAGGTTATAATCCATGCTGATAAGCGTTATAAAGGATTGAAGCCCTTTTTAATAAAAACCATTAACAATTCCGCCGAAAATGTATATATCCAATCTGCAACATTGAATGGAAAGCCATTAAATCTGCCGAAAGTTAAATTCAAAGATGTTGTCAAAGGCGGAGAATTAATATTAAATATGGGCCCAAAACCAAATATGAAATGGGGAATAGGTGATTAAAAAATATAAAAGGGAACGACTTATATTTTATTAGTATATAAATTTTGAAAATATGAAAAGAACACATTCGGTAACAGGCCTCTTTGCTTGTATTGCATTTTTGCTGGTTTCATTCAGTTTGCAAAAAGATGAAAACAGAAATATTTCCAAATATCAGGAATTACAGCAAAATATCTGCAAAGGCTGGAATACATGGAATACAAACAGCATATTGTCTTATGTTCATTTGCCCGAGGCTTTTGCAATTAACCTGGCTGTAAAAAATTATGGAAATGAACAAGATAAGTTACCATTTGTCGCCAACTAATTTTTATCCGTTAATCGCAAAAGTTCCTTCTGCCGATGCTGCAAAAACAATGATAGATAAGCACTTTATGAACGAAAAAGAATTTATGTGCGAATGGATTATGCCATCAAATGCCCGTAATGACAGTGCTTTTAATGATCAAAGCTATTGGCGTGGACGCAGTTGGGCACCAATGAATTTCTTGGTTTATTTAGGTTTACGCAATTATAATTTACCGGATGCTCGCAAAATAATGGTTGATAAATCGTTGGCTTTAATGATAAAATCATGGAACGAAAAAGGTGCTATTTATGAAAATTATAATGCAATAAATGGTCGGGGCGATGACGTAAAGTCTAGCGATGCTTTTTATCATTGGGGTGCATTGTTGGGACTAATTTCTTTTATGGAAAAAGGGGAATTAAATGGGCATTTTGAATAGAATTTATTTTTAAAATTTATAACACCTGATATGAAAAATACATTAAATGTTCTAATTATTGTCCTTACAGGAATTTTACTTTTTACCTCATCCAAAAATGCAAATCAAATGTCTAACCGAAATCGATTGTTCAATGACGATTGGAAATTTATACGCGATAGCGTTTCCGGAGCTGAACAACCAGCATTCGACGATTTGAAATGGCGCACGCTCGATCTCCCTCACGATTGGAGTATTGAAGACTTGCCCGGCGGTACTAACGAAAAACAAATTGGTCCTTTTTCGAAAGAAAGCACTGGTGGTTTTGCAACAGGCCATACTGTTGGTGGAATTGGTTGGTACCGGAAACATTTTGTACTCAACTCAACCGATGAAGGCAAAATAGTTACCATCATGTTCGAAGGTATTTTTAACGAATCTGATGTTTATTTAAACGGTAAACACGTTGGCTTCCACCCCAATGGTTACACATCTTTTGCTTACGATCTTACTCCACTCTTAAAACCTGTGGGTGAGGAAAATGTTATTGCCGTTAAGGTTCGTAACGTTGGGCGTACATCGCGCTGGTACAGCGGTTCGGGTATATACCGACACGTTTGGTTGTCGGTAACCAATCCGGTTCATATTGGAACGTGGGGTGTACATGCTACATTTCCATTAGTTTCAAAAGATTCGGCAAAGGTAAAGCTCGCTGTTTCTATTGAAAATACTTCCGATAAAAACGAACAAATTCAGGTAATAAGTCGCTTGTTTGCAAACGATAGTGTTATTGCTTCAACAATATACAGCACTGTCGAAATTTCTGCCAAAAATAAATCGGAGGTAATTCAGGAATTAACAATAAAAACTCCTCAACTATGGTCACCCGCTTCGCCTAATATGTATAAAGCTGAAATAGAACTTAAAAAAGGCAATATACTAATTGATAAATACATTCAAAAAATTGGTATCCGCAATATTGCATACAGTGCCGAAAATGGCTTGCAAATAAATGGCGAAACTATTAAAATGCGCGGTGGTTGTATGCATCAGGATAATGGAATTTTAGGAGCCGTATGTATAGACAGAGCCGAAGAACGCCGTGTTGAAATAATGAAATCCAACGGATTTAACGCCATTCGATGCAGTCATAACCTGCCCTCGCCAAAATTCCTTGAAGCATGCGACAGCTTGGGTATGTTGGTTGTTGATGAATGTTTTGATACCTGGACAATTCCCAAAGAAGGTCAGGATTACAACCTGTATTTTAAAGAATGGTGGCAACACGATTTGGAATCTATGCTGTTCCGCGACCGAAATCACCCAAGTATTGTAATCTGGAGCATTGGCAACGAACTTAAAAACCGTGCAGATTCAGATGGCCTTGAAATTTCAAAACAACTTATTAATGTAATTCATAAACTCGACAATACCCGCCCAATAACTGAGGCTGTAAATGAGTTTATACCCGCTGTCGGGCCAGAACGACCATGGGATTATTCAGCAACAGCTTATGCGCTTCTAGATATTGGTGGCTACAACTACCCCTGGCGCTTTATGGCCAACGATCATAAGAAATTCCCCAATCGCATTATGATGACCACCGAATCGTTCCCTGTTGATATGTTTGATGTGTATGAGCAAATGAACAAAAATTCATTCATCGTTGGCGATTTTGTTTGGACAGGTATGGATTATCTTGGAGAATCGGGTATTGGACATGTTTCTAAAGAAAGTGAAAATTGTAATTATGCAGCTGGCAACTTTGGCCGTAGTTGGCCCTGGTTTGTTTCCGGAAGTGGCGATTTGGACATTCTTGGATTTAAAAAAGCACAATCGTATTACCGCGATGTGGTTTGGAACCGCAGCCAATTGGAAATGCTGGTTCAAATGCCCGATTCTCTGGGTCGAAAACAAATGATAAGTCTCTGGGGCTGGTACGACGAAATTCCTTGCTGGACTTGGCCGGGATTTGAAGGGAAAACGATTACTGTTGATGTTTATACGCGTTGTACTTCGGTTAGGCTTGAACTTAACGGTAAAGTTATTAGTGAGAAAAAGGTAACTGCCAACTTTAATGAAGACAAACGCAGTGGTGGGTATACTATGAAATTTATTCCCAAAACACAACTTACTGCCCAGTTCGAGGTTCCATATGAGCCTGGAGAATTAAAGGCTGTTGGGATTATTGATGGGAAAGACGTGGTAACAAAAGTGTTGAAAACGACAGGCATACCAAAAAAACTGGTTTTAACTGCTGATCGTTCAGAAATTAAAGCTAATAGAAACGATTTAGCCTATGTTACCGTTGAGGTTGCTGATGAAAAGGGTAATATCATTCCAAATGCAGATATTCCGGTAAACTTTACCGTTACAGGCGATGGGGAACTTGCGTCGGCGGGCAACGGAAGTCCTAACCAAATGACAAGTTTTAAACAGCCAAAATGCACGCTTTACCAGGGCAAAGCAATTGTAATATTACGACCGTTTAGCAAAGCTGGTAAAATTAGTTTGGAAGCTGAAAGTGGTTCGTTAGGGGCTGCTTTGGTTGAGATAAATACTTATTAAATAAATCATTATGATAATAAAAATAAATATAAAACGAAAACTTACCCTAATTATTCTACTTTTCACGGCCTTGAGCATTAAGTGCTTCGCTCAACCTGTAAAAAGTACATTTTGTAATCCACTAAACCTCAATTACAGGTTTACGACCGAATTGCCCTCGCGCCGCGAAGCTGCCGATCCTGTAATTCTACTTTTTAAAGATCAGTATTATCTTTTTGCTTCAAAATCAGGCGGATACTGGTTTTCAAACGATCTCCTGAAATGGAATTACCGGCCATCTTCAACCTTACCCGTTGAAGAATATGCTCCAACAGTTGCCGAAATTAGCGACACCCTGTTTTTTGTTTCATCCAATAATACTAAATGCACAATCTATTACAGCACCAATCCCAAGGATGACAGCTGGAAAATTTACAACAACCACTTTTCTCTTGGTGTAACCGATCCTGCTATTTTTCAAGATGCTGATAAAAGGGTCTATTTTTATTATGGCTGTTCCAATGTCGATCCGATTATGGGCGTTGAACTCGATCCGAAAAACCATTTAAATACCCTCGGTAATTCGGTTGAATGCATTGGTCATAACCGTTCAGAATATGGCTGGGAAGAAAACGGCGAGTTGAACAATAATACTGCCGAGCCTGGCTGGAACGAAGAGCCATGGATGATTAAACACAACGGGAAATATTACCTGGAATATGCATCACCGGGAACACAATTTAAAACTTATGGCGATGGCGTATATGTTTCGGACAAGCCACTCGGACCATTTGTTTATGAGGATTACAGTCCATTCTCCTACAAACCAACCGGTTTTATCAGTGGCCCGGGGCATAGTTGCACCTTTGCTGATAAATATGGCAACTACTGGCATGTTACCACTTTAACCATCTCGGTAAAACACATGTTCGAAAGAAGGTTAGGCCTGTTCCCTGCCCTATTCGATCGGGATGGTGTATTAAGGGTTTTTACAGCTTTTGGCGATTATCCGATGAAAATGCCCGATCACAAAATTGATTTTTCTAAAGAAAGCATTTTACCCGAATGGATGCTCCTCTCATATAACAAACCGGCAAAAGCTTCATCGTCGGTAAACGAATTTCCTGCAAAAAATGCTTTCGATGAAAATATACGCACTTGGTGGTCAGCAAAATCGGGTAATAAAAATGAATGGCTTAGTTTAGATTTGTTGCGCACTTCAACTGTTCATGCTATTCAGGTCAACTTTGCCGACCAGGGAGTTAACTATACCGCTGCTAATCCTGGGTTCTACTACCAATACCGAATTTATGCTTCTGATAATGAAAAGGATTGGGTGAAAATTGCTGATAAAAGCGGCAACAAATCTGACACTCCGCATGATTTTGTAGTGCTTGAAAAACCTGTAAAGGCCAGATACCTGAAGATAATTAATGAGGCAATTCCTGACGGGAATTTTTCTATTTCAGGATTTCGGGTATTCGGGAAGGGCGAAGGAGCTAAACCGAAAAACACCAAAGGATTTACTGTTTTAAGAGATAAGAATGATGCGCGTAGAGCCAATATAACTTGGGAAAAAGTTGAAGGGGCTACCGGATATATTATTAATTACGGTACTCAAAAGGATAAGCTTTATACTTCGGTTATGGTTTACGTTGCCGATACTTTAAAACTAACAGGGTTGAATAAAAATAGCAATTACTTTTTCAATGTAAATGTATTTAACGAAAATGGAGTTGCACCCGGGAAAATGATCAAAGGATCATTTTGACGGTCAATGAAATATATTAAAATGATGAATTGGTAAATTTGTAAAGATGTTGCCTTGTGCACAAACGCCAATTAAAATAATTTTCAGCAATATTAGAGTTTCATCAAACAATTAAAAAAAAATATTTACTTATGAAAAATTTACTCGTTATTGGCATATTAGCCATTTTATTTTTAAGTTGCAATAATGTAAAAGTAAACTTGGTTTCATCCACAACCAATAATCCATGGGTTGAAGACTCCTCAGTTTTAATAGAAAAGGCAGATGATGCTCAGAAATTTGATATTACCATATCGACCCAAAATAAGGCACAGATTATCGATGCTTTTGGGGGCTGTTTCAACGAATTGGGCTGGGATGCCCTGCAAATACTCGATGTAAATAAACAGTCAGAAATAATGAAAGGGCTTTTTACTCCCGAAGGGCTTAATTTCACAGTATGTAGAATGCCTATTGGGGCAAATGATTACGCCCGCAATTATTATTCGTTCGATGACACCGATGGCGACTTTGAATTGAAGAATTTCAATATAGACCGTGACAAGGGAATTCTTGTTCCTTACATCAAGCAAGCCATGCAATACAACCCGGAACTAAAAGTTTGGGGCTCCCCCTGGACTCCTCCGGTCTGGATGAAAATAAATAAACATTACGCTTGTGCGGGCGATTCCAGATATAACGATTTACCACAAGACAAACCTGGGGTTTCAAGATTTATTATGGAGCCTGAATACCTGAAAACCTATGCTGATTATTTTGTAAAATATGTGCAAGCATATCAAAATGAAGGCATCAACATATATGCAATTCATCCGCAAAATGAAATTAGTGCCTGTCAGGTTTTTCCAAGTTGTCTTTGGAATGCCAAAGAACTCAATGAATTTATTGGTGAATATCTGGGACCTGAATTTGAAAAACAGAACATTAATGCTGAAATATGGATGGGAACAAGTAATGATCCTTCCTTCGCATTAATGGATTCCATCTTAAGCAATACAACTTCCTCAAAATACATTAAGGGCGTAGGTTATCAATGGGCAGGAAAGGAAGCTATAGGTGAGACGCACCGGAAATATCCCGATTTGAAATTAATGCAAACCGAAAATGAATGTGGCAACGGATCGAACGACTGGGCAGCAGCACAGCATACCTGGAGCCTGATGAAACATTATTTCAATAATGGAGCCAATTCATACATGTACTGGAACATGATATTGGAAAAACATGGAATGAGCGTTTGGGGTTGGAAACAAAATGCTATGATATCAATCGATAGTACGGGTAATTACAACAATAATCCTGAATATTACCTGATGAAACATTTAAGTCATTTTGTAAAACCCGGCGCACACCGTTTAGAAATTGGCGAAGTTAATGCGTTGGCTTTTGTCAATCCCGATGAGGAAATTGTAATTGTGATTGAAAATGAATTGAAAACGGAATCAGTAAAAACAATCAGAATCGATGATCAACAAATTAAAGTAACATTAAAACCTGAATCTTTTAATACGGTTTCAGTTCATTTGTAATAAAAAAACACATGTATAAAATCATTCTATTAACAATATTCGCATTAAAGTTTGTGCTAATTGTTTCAGGACAGTCGAACACGAATACCGAAAAAAGTCTTGTTCCTGACAAATCTAATCCATCGCCCGATTACTATTGTACCTGGCAAACCCAGCAATACTATTCAAATGCCGGGGGTTCAGAGCTACAAAGGGCAAATATAAACGAAGCAAACCTCTTTGGGATTGGATTTTATCAGGGCTGGGTAAATTTCTATCCCAATGCAAGGCGGGATTTGATTTTTGTGATGGACGACAGTTGGGATGTGCCAAAAAATGTCACCGGGGAAAAAGGAAGCCTGGTTTTAAATAGCGAAAAATTCCCGGATTTTGCTAAACCGGGGATATCGAATCAGGATGCTATAAAGAACCTAAACCATGCCATTAAAGCTAAGGGTTGGAAGTCTGTTGGCGGTTGGGTTTGTGCAGAAGAATCACCAATGTTTTTAAATGGAAGGACGCCACAGGAATATTGGACAGAAAGAGCAAAATGGGCGAAATATTCAGGTTTTTCCTATTGGAAGGTAGATTGGGGCAAAAAGATTTACGATTATGATTTTCGAAAAATGCTGACAGATATTGCCCATCAGCATGCCCCCGACCTGAATGTTGAAAATGCACAAATCAATGGTGTAATTCCGGTAAGCGATATTTTTAGGACTTACGATGTTCCTGCAATCATGTCAATTTCCATGACAATGAAAAAGTTGAAATATGCCCTCGATAAATTTACTGCACAAGAAGGATACAGAGGTCTTGTAAATTGTGAAGACGAAGTATATACTGCTGCAGCGCTTGGTTGTACGATGGGAGTCATGCGTCAGCCTATGGCAGGAAATTTACCAAACGGTAAGCCGGATGTTTCATGGCCTGCATTTCACAGAAATTTGAAAACAAAAATTGATGAGGTAACCCGAGCAGTGCGTTGGCACCGCATTGCACCTGCATTTGCAGTAAATGAAAAGGAAACAGAAGTTGACAGTGCATTACTTACCGATTTTTGGGTGCTTAAAAATAAAGCCATTGAAATCGAGCCCTGGTGGTTTGAATCGTGGACTGGTTTGCATATTTATGGAGATAGTATAATTGAGTCAGGCCCTGCAAGAATTAGTCGCAGGATGCCATTGCCGCTGGTAATAGCCGACGAAAATGGCGATGTGCCTTTTGTTGTGGCATCAAAAAATCCGAGTGGAGCAGTCTCGGTAGCCACCCTTGGCAGAACAGTTGATAGAAGGTATTGGACTCCTGCCTGCGACGTTAGCATTAGTGCGGGCAATGCTCAAACGTTTGGAATATTCGGCTACTATAAAAACCTTACCATTAAAACAAGCTTAAATTTAAATAAGGCAATAATAAAGGCGCAGGATTTAGCCGGAAATAAGGTGCTAAATATTACATCGATGGTTAAAATAGAAGGAAGCGATTTGATTATTCCTGGCGATGTTATTACTAAAATTGGAACAGGTGAGCAAGCTAAAGGTGACACATCAGATCCGGGACTTGTCTTGGTGATTAGCACTAGCAATCACTAATCAATTTATAATAAATTACACTTTTTATAAGTGGCCTTTTAATAATTATATTGAACAATATTCACCAATTATAAACAAATAATAATGAAAAACACTATCCTATTTTTAGGTTTTCTTTATTTGAGTCTAAATTACACCTACGGCCAAAAAATATTAAAGGCAAGTTTATTAATCGATGCCAAAGCAGGAGTTGGCGATGGCGCAATGTGGTATCCAACCGAAAAGATGTTTTATTGGGTCGACATGGATGCAAAAACGCTCCATTCTTACAATCCGGCATCGAAAGTTACTGAAATGTTCGAGTTGGGTAAAATGACCGGCACGGTGGCTCCCATTGATACGGGTGGCGTTCTGCTCGGCGTTAGCGATGGTGTATATTCATTTAATACGCACACAAAAACAATGAAACTTCTAGTAGCACCTGAAACAGGCATGCCAAACAACTGGCTCAATGACGGCAAATGCGACCCATCCGGAAGATTTTGGGTAGGTAGCATGGGTCCAAAAAATAAAGCCTCGCTTTACAGGGTTAATGCAGAAGGACAATCTCAAAATATGCTCGATAGTATTACTATTTCCAATGGAATAGTATGGTCTAACGATAAAACAAAGATGTATTATATCGACACCCCTAGTAACGAAGTAAAGCAGTTCGATTATAACGATAAAACAGGTTCTATTGCGAATAAAAAGGTAGTCGTAAAATTCCCCGACGGCGTTGGTTCGCCTGATGGAATGGCCATTGACACTAAAGGAAACCTGTGGATTGCACATTGGGGTGGCAGCTGTGTTAGTTGTTGGGATCCGAAAACAGGAGAGATGATAGCGAAAGTAGAGGTTCCGGCGCTTAACGTTACTTCCTGTGCCTTTGGTGGTGAAAATTTAGAGACGTTATATATTACTACAACAAGCCTTTTTATGGATGAGTCTTCTCAAAAAAAATTTCCCTTAAGGGGTGGAATATTTATGGTGAATACAGGGGCAAAAGGATTGCCTGCTAACTATTTTAAAACCAATTAAAATACAAATAAATGGAATGGAGAACAGTGATTAAAAATATTGGAAGCGCTGGCCCATACCGACAATAGGAATTACTTTGGGTAATGCTCAGCCAGATGCGGAGCTAAACTACCCTGCGATTATGTGAGCCATTGTTAAAACAGGTTATAAATGCTATGTTGCCCAAGAGTTTCTTCCTTTGCAGGGAAATAAATTTGAATCACTGAAAAAAGTGGTAATGACCTGCGATGTGTAATTTTGGCTTATTTAACTGCTTTAAGTTATTGATAAAATTATCAATCGATTAATTGAACCTAGTGTTACGTCAAAAAAGCTGTATATTGCGCGCCTAACTTCAAGCTATGCACGATATAGACATCATATTGTGGGAAAAGGTTAAATTGAGCGATTCCGAGGCTTTCGAACTTCTGTTCCGGAAATATTACCTTATGTTATGCTTGTTTTCGAGGCGTTTTACAAACGATATAACAACATCCCGTGAAATAGTGCAGGACTTATTCATCTACCTGTGGGAACGCCGGGTAGAAACTCCAATTAATTCATCTTTCAAGTCCTATATCCTTCGGGCGGTGAAGTATAATAGTATTCGGCGGTTGGAAAATGATAGAAGACAAGGGGTAAGAATGGATTTTTTGCCCGAAAATACTGAAGATGCTGTTTTTTTTGATCATTTGGAATATGCAGAATTGCAGGAAAAAATAATGCAGGCAATCGATTCTTTGCCAGAGCAGTGTCAAAAAGTATTTAAATTAAGCCGTTTTCAGCTATTAAAGTATTCCGAGATTTCGCAGAAATTAGATATATCGGTAAAAACGGTAGAAGCTCATATAAGCAAAGCGCTCCGAATAATTCAAAATTACCTGGACGACAAGTTTATAACCATCCTGGCAATCTTAATTTTCTATTGGAAATAATTTATTTCAAAATAATTTAGTCATCGACTAAGGGTATCTCCTGCTTTTTTGTTCTCACCTAATGAAAAGAAACACTATGGATTATTTTAAAGACATCACCTTAGAAGCGTTAATTCAATATATCGAAGGCTCTATTGACCCATCGGTTAAACTGACGGTTGAGAACTGGATTCAATCAAACGATCGAAATGCTATTTTTTTTAATAAAATTAAGAATACCTGGATTGATTTAGATAATATAAAAGATTTTGACTCTGAAATAGTTGACCATGATTGGGCAGTTATTTTAAACCAAATTACCAATGCTAAGGAAAACAGGCTTGCAAAGATCGAAATTAAAAAAACGCAATGGTTCCCAAAATCCTGGATGCAGGCAGCCGCGCTAATTTTAATAGTTGTTTCGGTTGCCGGTGGTTATTTTTTAGGACATTCTTTATCTAAAAATATCGAAAATGAACCTTTGGTATACAACGAAATACTAGTCCCTAAGGGTGAAAAATCGCAGTTAGTATTGTCCGATGGCACCAAAATTTGGGTGAATGCAGGAAGTAAACTCCGCTTTCCTAATAGGTTCGGTGGTAAATCCCGTGAAGTATGGTTAGACGGAGAAGCCTTTTTTGAGGTGGCAAAAGATAAGTCCAAACCATTTTATGTTCGCACCAGCGATTTGAATATTAAAGTATTGGGAACTACTTTTAATGTAAAAGCCTATAACGACGAAAATATTATTGAAACAACTTTGCTCGAAGGGCTGGTAAGCCTCGAAAGAAAGATTGACAGCGATAAGGATGTGAAAGAAATTTTTCTTCAACCCAATCATAAAGCGGTTTATTTAAAGAATGAAACATCGATGGTTACGGAAGAAATAAAGAGGGAAGTGGCAACACCTATCCAGGCGCGGGAAATCATGATTACCAAACCTGTGCAAACCGAATTATCAGTGGCCTGGCGAGATGGTAAGCTGATATTTGAAGATGAAACCCTTGAAAGCATAGCTATAAAACTGGAGCGAAGGTATGATGTGAATATCCATATTGAAGATTCCACTATCAAAGCGCTTCGGTATACCGGGGTACTTAAAAATGTTTCTATTGAACAAGCAATTAAGGCTATTCAACTTACCTACGATTTTAAATTCACAATGAAAGGAAATCAAATAAATATCAGTAGAAAATGAGTAATTACCTAAAATGAAATACTTATGAGATAAAGCTAAACGCATAATTAAAAAAATCGGAAAATGCAGTAACATTTTCCGACTATAATAATTAGTTAAAACATTTGTAATCTTATCGTTGGAAGCGGCAGATTACATTATTTTCTAACATTTTAAACACATTATAAAAATATGAAAAAAAAACAACTAACGGATGCTTTTCATTTGGAAAATAGCATCGAAAAACTACTAATGGTCATGAAACTTACATTCTTGTTAGCAGTGATAAATATCCTGACGGTAACGGCCAATGGATATTCTCAGGCAACCAGGTTATCCCTGAACATGAAAGATGCCACTCTGAAAGAGGTATTCTCTCAAATTGAATTGCAAAGCTCACTTTCTTTTCTTTATAAAACGGAAGTAGTAAATCCAGACGAAAAAGTGAACATCACAACGCAAAGTGCTACCGTATCAGAGGTATTAGATTACCTGTTCTCCAATAAAAAAATACAATATGAAATACTCGATAATTCTCTGATTGTCTTGATGCCATTAAATGAATCGAAGCAACAGCAAAAAATAACCGGGACAATTACAGATGCTACCAACGGGGAGCCAATTATTGGCGCCAATGTTATTATTGAAGGCACTACCATAGGCACAGTGTCTGATGCTGACGGTAAATTCAGTATTGATATTCCAAAGTCGGATGCGGTTTTAATAGTTTCTTTTTTGGGTTTTAATACCGAGCGTATATCTGTAAATGGACAAACCACAATTTCAGTTAAATTGGTTCCAGATATTACAAGGTTAGAAGAGGTTGTTGTAATTGGTTATGGTACAGCAAAAAAATCGGACATTACCGGATCAATGACAATTTTAAGTAACGATAACTTTAACGGAGGAATTGCAATGGCCCCTGAGCAATTAATGCAGGGAAAAGTAGCCGGGGTAAACATTATAATGGAAAGTGGTGAACCTGGAGCTAACTCACAGGTACGGGTAAGAGGAGGAACATCTATTAATGCCTCTAACAATCCCTTATATGTTATTGATGGTGTTCCGGTGGGTTTTGCAGCTGATGGATTTACAAACGCGGCCAATGATCGTATGACCACCGTTTCAAATAATCCGCTTAACATGCTTAACCCTTCAGATATTGAATCAATCAATGTTTTAAAGGATGCTTCTGCAACAGCTATTTATGGTTCCAGAGGAGCGAATGGGGTAATTATTGTGACCACCAAAAAAGGGAAAACAGGAAAAAGTGCAGTTGAATACGAAGTTTCGATGAGCATTTCTGCACTAAGAAAAAAATTGGACATGCTTTCGGCCGACGAGTATCGTACATATATGAAAGAAAATGCAACCAAAATAAACGGATGGAAAGATGGCGGGGCAGATACTGATTGGCAGGATAAAATTTTCAGAACTGCAATTACCCAAAATCATAATCTGTCCTTTTCAGGAGGTAATGATAAAACCAATTACAGAGCCTCCGTAAATTATACCAATCAGGATGGTATAATCATAGCATCCAATCTCGAAAAAGTTACAGGTCGTATAAATATCAGCCATAAAGCATTAAATGACAGGCTTACTGTAGGATTAAATCTGACAAATGCCATGTTAAAAAACCACAGTGTACCAAACCCTGAAGGTGCAGGCGGAGCAGCTTCCGGAGGTGTAATTCGCGATGCTTTGCGCAATGATCCTACCTATGCAGTCCGTGATTCTTCGGGAGCCTATATTTGGCATGGTATAAACAACCAAAACCCAGTTGAAGAAACTTTACTTAGGTCTGACCTCACTGAAACATATCGATATTTGGGCAATGGAACATTCGACTATAAAATTTTCGATTTTCTGAGTATTAACACCAATATAGGTTTTACAAAAGAAAATATTGACCGATATGTGTATGAGCCCAATGCTAGCAGGATTGGTGCCCAATCTCATGGTCATGCATCACAACAGTCCCGAAATAATAATTCGAAACTGCTTGAAACTACACTTGTTTTTAATAAAACGTTTGGGAAGCATAGCATTAATGCACTTGGAGGCTATTCGTATCAGGAATTTATTAATAAAGGATCATATATTGAGGCCACTAATTTCATTTCGGACGCAATTCAGTACAATGCGATTGATGCTGGCGATAAAAGCAGTTGGAATCTTTATTCGTATAAAAACAGCAACAAGATTATTTCTTTTTATGGTCGGGCAACTTACGACTTAAATCGTAAATATCTCTTAACGGCTACCATTCGAAAAGATGGTTCCTCGAGGTTTGGGACAAATCAAAAATGGGGTATATTTCCATCAGCCGCTTTAGCCTGGAGAATTTCAGAAGAAGATTTCATGAAGAATGTTGGATTAATTTCAAATTTAAAAGTTAGAATTGGATATGGTGTGACAGGGAACCAGGATATTGGAAATTATGGATCATTGCCTATTCTGAGCCCTGGAGGCAGATACATCGTAGGTGGGAAATATGTTACGGCTGTATATCCTACTCAAACTGCTAATCCTGATCTCAAATGGGAATCCACTAGGCAGACTAACCTTGGCTTAGATTTTGGTATATTCCATAACCGGTTAAATGGTACTGTTGATTTATACAAGAAAACCACGACTGATTTATTATTAGGTTTTACCGTTCCGCAACCAGCCGAAGCATCAAATACCACGCTCAATGTTGGTTCAGTTGAAAATAAAGGAATAGAATTTGAACTTAATGGTGTAATCTTAAAAAACGGCCCTTTGGGATGGGAAGCTTATGCAAATATTGCTCACAACGTTAATAAGGTAGTTTCAATCGCTAATGATGTGTGGAAGCAAGAGGCTATTTATCAGGGATGGCTTGCCGTGCCAGGTTTCTCAGGTGTGTCTACCGAAATAATTAAGGCGGGTTTACCTCTCGGTACTTTTTATGGATATCAATCAACCGGAGTGGATGCCAATGGGAAACAACAGTTTCTGGATGTAAGCGGACGTGACGCCAATGGTAAACTTGATGGGAAACCTGATGGAAAAATCCTACCAGGTGACGATAGAGTAGTGATTGGCGATCATCAGCCCAGATTTACCTATGGTTTTGGTACAAAACTCACTTTCAATAAACGTCTTAGTTTGGAAGTGTTCTTTAGAGGTATCCAGGGTATGAAGGTGCTAAATTCAACCTATATTGATTTGATTGATAAAACGCAAATGTATACGGCTCTTGCGGATGGTGCACGTACCAATGTTTTAAAAGATGCATTGTCAAACGGTTTGGCATATAACGAAACTCCAGTTTATTCAAGTCAATGGATACAGGATGCATCATTCCTGCGTCTTGAAAATTTAACTCTAAATTACAATATCAATGTAACTTCACTGAAGTGGTTGTCAAGTCTCAATTTCTACCTTACCGGTCAAAATCTGTTTGTAATTACCAAATATAAAGGATTTGATCCTGAAATAGCCGGCGGAATGGATTCATACAAATACCCGAGACCAAGGACTATTCAATTAGGGATGAAAGTTCAGTTTTAATTAACGATCATGGAACTATAATAGTTTGCATTTGCAATAGTTTCCTGATTTCACTTTTATTTTAAAAATACTAAAAGATATGAAAAAAGTATATATATTATTAATTGTCACTTTAGGTTTGGTAATTTTGTTAGGTGCTTGCACTAAACTTGATGAACCATTGTATGACAAACTCAATGCCGCTAATTTTTACAAAACACCAGATGAAATTAATGCAGGTGTTTCGAATATTTATTACAGGATTAACAATGTTCATATTTGGTTAAATCATTGGCAACTTCAGGAATGCTCCACCGACCATGGAATGTGCCCATGGGGTGATGGGGGCGTATATAAACAGGTACAAACACATACATGGGATGCTACGCATGGTCCAATGAGGGATGTTTACACCGGTAATTTTGCAGCTATTGCTGCTGCTAATACATTTCTTGAAAATCTGAGTCTGACCAATATTTCTAACAAAGCAGATTTAGAAGGTGAAGTAAAGGCTTTACGTGCATGGTGTTATATGGAACTGTGCGATTTGTTTGGAAATGTACCGATTGTAACGGTTGCAAAGCTTGATCCGGCTCATTTACCAACAAATGCCACACGGCTTGAGGTTTTTAACTTTATCGAAACTGAATTAAAAGATGCAATCTCCAAATTGCCATCTGCAAAGGACATTCCAAACAGACAAGCAGTATATCCTCGCATTGTTGTAAAAGAAGCTGCACAGGCTATGCTTGCTAAGTTATATTTGAATGCTGAAGTATGGTCTGGAACTGCTCGTTGGCAGGATTGTGTAACTGCCTGCGATCAGATAATTAATTCAGGTGCGTATTCAATTCCTTCGGGATACGGAGATATTTGGAAAACATTTGCTCCCGAAAATGATCAGACAACAAATAACCAGGAAATTATTTTTGCCCTTTCGAAAGACAATGTCACTTACTGGGATGTTGCCCTGGGTTTTTGGGCAAACTGTTTGGGGGTACATGGAGAGTTAAAAGGCGCGGTTCGGGATGGACAAGATCTTGGGATTTCCCAAAATTTCTGGGGAGGGCCAAGTGTTTTGGATGAACATTACCAGATTTATGAGGATGCTGATTTCCGGAAATCTCTTATCCTAAATGGTAAATTCTATGATAAGGATGGTAAATTATTAATTGACATCCAGCCTTTCTCCAATACTGATGTTAATGGTTTCACCAACCCTAAAGAAGGTTTAAGTTGCATTAAATATAGGCCTGACCCTCAGCAAACATTTTTCTTTGGAAGAAATGACATGTTATTATTACGGTATGCTGATATTCTTTTATCAAAAGCCGAAGCACTTTATCGGTTGAGCTCCGGTAACCAAGCTGCTGCCGAAGCTTTAATTACGCAAGTATATAGTAGAAACTT
Organism: Bacteroidales bacterium; assembly: GCA_038320545.1. Classification (GTDB taxonomy): domain Bacteria; phylum Bacteroidota; class Bacteroidia; order Bacteroidales; family JAAUTT01; genus JAAUTT01. The sequence goes on along the minus strand of JBBQEI010000048.1, from coordinate 8,172 downwards.
TACTAATGGGAAAACCTTTACCATTGCATCACTGGATGACATACTTATGGAGCGTTCCAGAGAATTTCTTTGGGAAAATTCTTACCGCACAGATTTGGTGCGGTTTGGTAAGTTTATTTCAATGAGAACGAAATGGCATACTACGGATGATCCTGCTTACCGTAATATTTTCCCTATACCTCAAAGCGAAATCCAGTCTAATCCAAATCTTAAACAAAACCCGGGATACTAATTTTGGAGTTACACTTTAAAGCATTTTTATCAAAACAACCACTCTCATTGAGAGTGGTTGTTAACTTATTAACATTCAATTTAATTAAATCAGTGAGACTGTAATTTCAGAAACGATAGTGCACTGAAATTACAAAGTCGAACTAATCCAGATGCGAAGCAATCGGGATCTGACAGGTGATATTCCCCGCACTTTAGTGCGAATTAAGAGACTATATTCCTTTTTGACAACTCGTTAGCTCTGATGCGAGGTAGTTCATTGAAAGTAGTAAGAATCTCATTTTCATTACTTGAAACAATTATTATTATTATTATAATTCTTCTTCATTAATAACTTACTAAAAATACTAATTATGAAAAAGAAAAAATTGTTTTTTAAAGAGGGATTGATGTTTGCAGGTTTATTAACCTTAGTTATATTAATTAGCGCATGTACCAAGCAGGAGGGTGCAAAACCCGAAGATACTGCACTAAATAAAAGCAGGCTTAAAGCTGCAAATACAGCAAATGTTATTATTGATGATGTGACCCTTACTGGTGATGCCTGCGGACATGGAACTGAAGCTATGGATTGGGGATGTACTGGCGCAAATCCTGGCTATGCAGGGGTAACAGTACCTAGTAAAAATTACAAGGGCGAATGGTGGCAGGCTATGACCAATTGGGGCCAGGTTTATATTAAACGAGGTGCAAGCCAGGCCGCTACAAATACCAGGATTCAAATTCGCAATGTGACATCAAAACTTTTATACAACAATGGCACTTGGCAAACAGTCCAGTCAGGCGCTTTTGGCGGTTCTGCTTATTTGGAAGATTTCGCGAATAATACCAATAAAGGACCAGATGTACGTGACGAATCGAACAACGAGGGTGGCTTATCCGTAATTGTTGGCGAAGGTTCCTATGCAGGTTATAATTACCATTGGTATACAAGTGGCAGGGCATTTGTAGATGTCAATACAGTTGTAGGCATGTTTACAACCTGCGAAATGCGGCTTATTAAAGCTGACTCTAATGGCACTGATGACCGTGATCAATCCAAATACATTGCATTAATGGGCGCCGACTGGTGGTTAGATACTTCAGTAGGGTGGTTGCCCGATTGGTCTGCTAATAGTGGTATAGGCGGCGGCAGGTGGAAATATGTTACAAACGAATGGACTTCCTTCAACTGGACTTCACAAACACCGGCACAGACACTTGCAAACCCACCTATTGCCGTTACGCCTCCTCCCGCTTACGCGACCTTGCCGGGAACTGTTGAAGCTGAAAATTACAGCGCAATGAGCGGCATAGCGACAGAAAATTGCAGCGAAGGCGGTAAGAATGTAGGTTGGATTGATAATGGCGATTGGATGGACTACCAGGTTAACCCAACATCGTCAGGATCCTATACATTGGAATTCAGGGTTGCAAGTCAATCCAGTGGAGGTAGCTTTGATATAAAATCAGGCAGCACTGTTCTGGGGTCTGTAAGTTTCGGATCAACCGGAGGATGGCAAAACTGGACCACCGTTTCAAAATCAGTTAACCTGAACGCGGGGAACCAAACAATTCGTTTGGCTGCCACATCAGGCGGTTGGAATTTCAACAGGTGGAAAGCAACAAACGTAACGGTAACCAGTGTAGCTGTAAGCCCCACATCGGCTAGTATTGCCGTTAATGCTACTCAACAGCTCACAGCCACGGTAAGCCCAAGCAATGCCACAAATCAAAATGTAAGTTGGAGCTCAAACAACACTTCAGTTGCATCAGTAGATGGCAACGGATTGGTAACAGGCAATGCAGCAGGTAATGCAAACATTACAGTTACAACCCAAGATGGCGGGAAAACATCCACCTGCGCAATTACGGTGACTTCAGGCGGAATTGTCAATATGGCACTGAATAAGACTGCTACTGCATCTTCTGTCGAAAATACAGGTACCGAAGCTCTAAAAGCTTTTGACGGCAACACAGGCACCCGTTGGGCAAGCAATATGAGCGACCCGCAATGGATATATGTCGATCTTGGAGCTACTAAAAGCATTACCCGCGTTAAATTAAACTGGGAAACTGCTTATGGGAAGACATATAAAATTCAGGTATCGGACAATGCTTCCTCCTGGACTGATATTTATAGCACAACAACAGGCAATGGCGGCATAGACGACCTTTCGGGTTTATCGGGCACAGGCAGGTATGTGCGAATGTATGGAACAGCCAGGGGCACTGGATGGGGATACTCTCTCTGGGAATTTGAAGTGTATTGAAATTGATATTCTTAAAGAAAAATATAATAAGTTGACATAGATAAAAACACCCAGTAGTGATTAGAAATATTTACCAATTAAGTGCTCTCGAAAAGGTGCTTAATTGGGTTTTACTAGTGTTAAATCTATAATGGTATTAGAAAACTACTTAAAAATAATCTAAAAATCTCAAATAATGTCACTTAGTGCTATAAAAGGAGGCGTAAATGTGCAATAATAGAAAAGGACAGTTGAATTAGCCATTGCCCAATTTTCTGTTTAAGTGCGAGGGAACAATTCAATATAAAAATTAATCAATTTGAAAAAAAATGAAAAAGTATGTAATGTTTCTTAGTTTATTGGTTGTTGGTGTATTCAGCAATCTTTCCTGCATTAGGAAAAATGACGACAACCCTCCTATTGTTCCAGCAGAGGAGGTAGTTGACACTGCATTTACCGCTCAACTCATTGTAAATGATATGACCAAAACCCCTGATGCATCGCTTCATGGCACAGAGGCACTGGATTGGGGTATGGGAATAGCCTCACCGCAACCAATGCCGGTACCACGTCAAAATAATCAGGGAAAATATTTCAGGTCATTAACTTGCTGGGGACAGGTTTATATTCCCCGCACAAACAGTACTGCCCTAAATACACGTTGTCAGATAAGGAATGTTGTTACCAAAATATTGAAAAAGGATGGCCTTTGGTACACTGTACAATCAGGACAACCAAAGGGGGCAGCATTCGTTGAAGATTTTGCTAACAATGGGGCGATGGATGCCGGAGTTCGCGACGAGTCCTCAAATGGAGGCGGTATTTCAGTGATTGTAGGTGTTGGCAATTGGGCTGGGCATAATTATCATTTTTGGGTGGATGGCCGGGCACAGATAGACCCTGAACATATTGACGGGGTATATACCAGTTGCGAGGCAAGATTGATTGTGGATGACCCTTCGAAAACTGACGACCGTGCTAATTGCAAAAACCTTTTACAAATGGGGGCAGACTGGTGGCTCTCAGTAGATGCCGCATGGCTGCCTGATTGGTCGGCTAGTAGTGGTATTGGCGGTGGCAGGTCTAAATGGGTAAAGACCTATTGGCAACATTATAGCATGTGTACACTTCCTGCAGATCAGATTCTTATAAATTCACCAATTGGGAATAGTTCCTCCGAAATAAATGTTAGTGGAGTAACCTTAAGTGATACTGTTCTCCACATGCAAGTAACAGATTCGAAAAAATTAATACCTATCATTATTCCTTTAACAGCGACCAATCAATTAGTAAAATGGAGTTCAAGCGATTCTACCATTGTCGTTGTTGCCACCGATGGGACAGTTTCTGCACTTGCGGCGGGAAACGTTATTATTAAAGCTACTACTGTAGATCAGCATAAAACTGCAACTTGCAATATAGATATTATCGAGTCTTTGTTCAAAAACTTGGCATTAAATAAAACCGCAACAGCGTCCTCAGTAGAGCAAGGCTTAAAGGCGGAAAATGCGGTTGATGGGAATGTAACAACACGATGGGCAAGTCAATTTACAGATAATGAATGGATTTATGTCGATTTAGGTGAAACGGTGGACATAAGTAGTGTTAAACTTAAGTGGGAAACAGCTTATGGTAAGTCCTATAAAATATTTGTTTCAGACGATGCATCTGCTTGGAATGAGGTATACAGCACTACCTCAAGTGATGGAGGAACTGATGAAATAACCGGCTTAACTGCCAAAGGAAGGTATGTTAAAATGCAAGGTGTTAAACGAAATACTTCGTGGGGTTATTCGTTGTATGAATTTGAAGTGTATTGAGGTATTTACAAATTTTAATTCATTTTTGTTTATCGTGTTTGTTTTATTCGAATACGGACTTATTAAAAGCACTCTTTTCAATTTAGCACTTTACCGAAGATAAATGCATGTCAGTATAAATGTCTAATCGAATTTGAATAAGAATAATTCAGGTTTCAAGTAATGATTTTTCCCATATAACTGATCCTTAAAAGGGAGGTTATATGGGGATTTTTTCAGTTATTACTTAAATTAAATGTTAACTAAACAAATGGTAAAATTTGCCAATCAATTTTGCCACAATAAAAAGTTTTTTCTAAAAAATACAAACTACCCTAAGTTATGACTCTAAAACAAAAAAGGAATTTATCAATCGATTCATATGCCGGTCGAAGGGATTTTTTCAAAAGAACAGCTTTGGCTGCAAGCGTCGTGGTTATTCCAGGTTGGGTTACCTCCAATCAAAGTGGATCAGACAAAGAATTAGTACGTCGTTTTGATGAAAAAGCAATTCATCTTGCCTATTTTGATCCTGCAGAAGGAGCAGTACCAAATCCGGGTATGGGTATTAATGGGTATACCTTAACTGATCACATGCATGTAGGATATACGGAAACTGAATGGAACCGCACCCAGGGTTTGCCTCCAATGCCACTCGAAAAGGCAACATTCGACAAAATGTTGAAATTACCATATGTGGATAATCTTTATATCAGGGTTGAATGGAGAGATATTCAGAAGCAACAAGGCAAACTCGAATTTCCCGACGTGTGGAATTGGGTACTCGAGGCTGCAGAAAAATATGGAAAGCATTGGAGTTTCAGGATCATGAATTGCTCTCCACATAGCATGGCAAAATATGGAGTGCCTGATTTTTTGAAGGACAAGCTTAAAATGATACCTTACTGGCATAATGACAACGTACCCGGGCCAAAGCCAAAATTTTTTCCTGAATACAGTGATGAATACCTCAAATGGTGGGGTGAATCGTTATCACTTTTAGGTGAAAAATTTGATGATCATCCATTACTTGATTACGTAGATTTGTCGGGTTATGGCTTTTGGGGCGAAATGCACCACTTTGCACGTTATTCATCCGATGGGCCAGTAATAAATTATCAACCTGGCACACCCGAACGTATAGAAGTCATTGTTGACCGGTTGATAAGCGACCATTTAGCCGCTTTTCCAAAAACACCTGCTGCTCTTGGACTACATATAACAGATTATAAAGCGGGATTAAGAGCATTTGAAGAAGGTCTTTGCTGGGCAAGGCGCGACAGTTTCCAAACCGATTTTTCGACCGTTGAAACACACTTGGCCCAGGGCCTGAAACCCGGAAGTGCCATGCTTTGGGAAACTATTTTACCGAATATACATTGTCCTGCCGACAAACTGAAAAGCAAAGAATATATATTGTACCCGAACCTTCCCCGGTATTTTGACATTTCGTGCCATTATGCGGCCGTTGGGTTTAATCCCTGGGATACCATTTGGGCACATGAACATAATCTATCCACTTATGAGCAAATTGCACAGAAAATCGGTTATCGTATCCGACCGTCGATAGTTTGGCGGCGTAAAATAAAGAATGATCCCGAGGAGATTGTATTGGGTTTAATGAACGATGGTTGTTCGGCACCTCCCGGACAAGTTACTATTCATGCTAAGTTTCCGGATGGATCTAAAAAATCGATTGTATTGCCTGTTGGTGAACCTGCACCCGGAGCAATGAAAATATATCCGATTGAATTTCCTGCAAGCGCATTAGCAGCCGGATCTGAAAAACTGATTGAATTGACTTCAAGCATTCAGATCAAGGGGAAAAAATCGCCGGTACAATGGGCGGTAAAAAATAGCATGTCTGAAGACCGTTTTACTCTCAAAGTCCCAATCAAACAAATCTAAATCGATTCAAAATGAGCTTATACAAGATTCTGATTTTAATTTTGATCATACCAGTTTCTATAAATGGTCAAAATATTAACCCGGTGGGAAATGCGCTACAATATGAATTATCGAACCCGGTTCCACAAGGAATCATAAGGGAAGGCTTTGACCTGACTTTTTATTCGGATAGAAAACATAATACTGAAGGAGGTTTGTTGCATGGTTGGGGGCCTCTTGCTTATGCTGCCAATAACCCTTCCGTTGATTTAATTTTGGTCCAGATTCATTGGAATCAAACACACATTGGCCCAAATCAGGCCGATTTCTCCTTTGTGGACATGCAAATTGATGACATAATAAAGGCTGGTAAAAAAGTTTATTTATATCCGCATCCTGCATTTCCGCCAGCTTGGTCAAAAATTAAGGTTGTTGATAACGATTGGGGATTTATAGATTTTTTCGACCCAGAAAGTCACGGGCTGCAATTACAATGGTACGAATTGATTGCAAAAAAATATGGTAAAGATAACCGGGTAACTGCTATTCGAATGTCCACATTCGATCATGGAGAAAATTCAGTACATGAAACTACAGCCAAGGGACTTGAGGCTCAGATAGCTAAAAATCATTTAACGGCTGCAGAATATTCCGAGTCTTTAATTTTGGATATCTACAAAGTGTTTTTGAAATACGCTGACCCTAAAAAACTTCTGGCACATGGTGGAGGATTGCAAGGAAACAGTCTTGAATGGGCTATAAAACTAGGTACCGGACATGAAACAGGTACACATCAATTGGATTTTGCAGGCGTAAACCAATTTGCACCCAGAAAATCTGCAGTATTGAAAAATGGTCATTTATCAATAAAAACAATGAAACAGGAAGGACTTTCCGGACCCTATATCGCTGAAAGTCAATGTTGGCCAGGTTGGGAAAAGAATGGCAATTTGGATTCCATTAAAAGGTATATGTTAACCTTGTTTTGTTCTCATATTGTGCATGGCACCAATTACATTTTATTGGATGAAATGATTTATAACCGGCAAAATTACAGAAGATTGTCATCCTGGGCGCCAATTTCACCCGACTGGACAGGCCGGCTGATCAGAAGGGGCGATGAATCTGCAAAAATCTGGAATGACGATCCCGAAGTATACCAGGCAGCAATGTGGCTTAGATCTTTATTGGGTACAACCGATGAAACTACACCGGAAGCATTTGTTCAAACCAGCAGTCATTACGTTGCTGAATTAAAAGATTCAATAATGGCATTTGAACATGGAATGAAAATGGACTTCGAACGAAGCAAGGCAATTCCGGTAATGCCGGGCAACTTGCTTGCCGAAGCTGATTATGTGCGCGGTATATTTGGGTATAGAGATTCTCATTTTGCAAAATCCTCCTCCCATTTCTATTTCTCCCTCAATGAGGGTTTTCAGAAAAGCCTTTTACATAGAAATGGGGAATTATTGGAAGTACGTGTAAGTTATTTGGATAAAGGGAATGAAATATTTAATATTTTTTACCATCAACAAGGTAACGGTCTGGTATCAGCCCGTAAAGTGACCCTTGAAAATACGGGTGCATGGAGAACAGCCTGTTTTCTTTTAATTGATCCCAATATTATTGAAGGGAAACCTTTTGAAATTGAGGTTGGCACTATGGAAAGTAAGTCATTAACCATATCCCTGATAAGGGTAATCAAACAATATAATTGATGATTTTGATTATTCAGATAAAAAGGAAGAATTCTCCGGTTTGTTGGGCAGTAAAAAGCACTCAAACCCAAGTTGGCTTTACCTTAAAAGTGCCAATGAAAAAAATATAGAATCAGAAAACTTAGATGTCATGCAAAAAATAGTAGTTAAAGCATTTTTAGTTTGAATAATTCATAAACCCAATTTCTAATTTATTTGGGACAAATATCGCCTAGTCCAGCCGCTAATTTTTATTTTGTGTGCATAATTTTATCGGATTTTGAATAATGCGAATTAAGGGTTAAACACTATTTTGGCAAAATT
>JBBQEI010000047.1:0-35680 GCA_038320545.1 Bacteroidales bacterium | reverse complement strand
AGTACAGGGATTTATCAGTACTATCTGAAAGACCACCTGGGCAATACCCGTGTTGTAATAGACCAGAACAGTACCGTAACCCAGAAAACCGATTACTATCCCTTTGGAGGAACCTCCTGGATGGCTTCCAACTCTTCCAACAACAAGTACCTGTACAATGGGAAGGAAAAACAAACCGAAGGCTATGACAAAGACAAGGATGGAATAATTGATGTTCCGTTGGATTGGTACGATTATGGGGCACGAATGTATGACCCGCAGATCGGACGTTTCACTACGATTGACCCTTGGGCTGAAAAATATGATAATCAATCCCCTTACTTGTATGCACATAATAACCCAATACGATATGCCGATTACCTTGGATTAGGAGCAGAAGACTAAGTAGATAAAAAAGAAGAAGAAGCGAAGAAGAAAGAAGAAGAAAAAAAGAAGGACGAACAAAAGAAAGAAGAAGAGAAGGAAAAGGAAGATGAAAAAAAGAAGCAGGAAGAGAAGGATTCTTATGCAGATAAGACTGCTAACGCTCTTGGGATGGATGCAAAGGAACGGAAAATTTTAGATGAAGAATACGAATATTCCAAAATGACTCTAGAAGAAAAACTTGCTTATATTAAAAAATTAAGAGCTGAAATTAAGGACTTAAATAAGAACATTGAGCAACTTATTAATGAAAAATATAATCTTAAAATACAATTGGACGAGGCAAATACAGCTCAATCTTGGAATCATGTTAAATTTCTCACTATTGTTTGGGGGGCATCGTTAGAAACTGTTTTAACTTTAATGGGATATCCTAGTACGAATCCTGGAGTGATTCTATCTCCTGGGAATAATGACAAACCAAAATTATAAATGTTTGATTAATTTATTGAGTAAATCCTTTATTATGCATCTCCTTAAATATACAAACAAAGTTGATTTACTAAGTTCAAAACCGGATGAGTTTTTATTTTTTTATAAAAATAAGCTAATAAAAGAGTTCAATAGACTTGAATTTCAGATTATTGATAATAAAAATGAACTTATTTTAAAAAAAGTAATTAGACCTGCTACTGATTTTGGTGATTTTAGTAGAGCTGATTCTTTGAGTATTATAAGAGTAATCCAGATTTCTTTTTCTTCAAAAGGAGAATTCTTAAAAATTTCATGGATTGTTGATTTAGATATACTTGTTTTTTATTCATTATTGACAAGTCTTTCTTTCTTTTTTATTTCTTTTTTAATTGGAGTAAGTATATTAATAATTTTGTGTGTGTGTATTTTTATATCATTTATATTTTACATTATTGGATATTATTATATAAAACACTTTGTCGACAATTTGATAAAATTTTGTATACCAGGTTAAAATATAGTAGTTTCGTAGTCCGGGATAGGGACAATGTTATAACTCATTGATAAACTCGTCGAATGATTTGGCCTTTAGTTTTCCCCGTTGGATTGGTACGATTACGGTTGGCGTATGTACAATCCCCAGATAGGGCGTACATTTACCCAAGATCCTCATGCAGAGAACTACTATAGTATGAGCCCTTATAGCTTTTTAGGAAACAATCCAATTTTATTTACAGATCCTACAGGGGAAGATCTTTACTTATTTTATTACACACAAGGGAACAAAGATCCTGAAATGGACAAGGCAGCTTTAATGGCTGCACTTACAAGAGCACTTGATGTTGTCAATAGTGATAAGGATGACCATATAGTGATTAAAGGCATCTCTGATTTGGGGAAACTCGGAGATAATGTTCAAGGAGATGTTGATATTTGGGGTGGCGATTAAGGTTTTGGGAAGACTAAGGAATTTGGGATATGGTCCCACGGAGCATTCCAAGGCCCAGCGGGTTCAACTCCAGCATCACAAGAAGCCGCATCACCAGGAGGAGATCAACTCTCACCTGAGACTTGGGGAAATATCATTTTTAACTGGGTAGACAATGGTGCAAAAGCAGGATTTTATGGTTGTCGCACAGGCAAAGACCCCGACGATAAAAAAAATCCGCAGTCCGGAGACCCCTTTGTACAGACTATTTCAAGAAATGACAACATGAAAAATGTTGATGTTTGGGGACAGACTCAAAGGTCTTGGCCCTCACCTTACACAAATGCAAGAGTTAGTACTCCTGATATTGTATCAGGTAACCAGCATATGCCTACATACTTTGTTGGTAGCCAAAAAGGACTACCCGGAGTAATCTCAAAAGCTATGCCTACTGCTGCTTTCCCTATGGCTGTATATAAGAATGGCCAATTTATTGGTTTTAAACAACAACCGGGTAAAAAATTATGAGAAAACGAGTGAAAATAATATTATCATGTGTTTTGTTGGTTGTTGTTATCTTGGTTATTATCTATATGGTTGATAAAAACAAATACATGTCTACGCGAATTAAATCCAATGTATGGGAATATGATGAAGGTTATTATATAGGAGACTATATAAATGCAGAAGCATACACCATTAAAGGAGATACTATTGTTTTCTTAAGTGGGAAAAAAGTTTTATTTAAGTACCAATATTTTAACTTCTTAATAATATCAGATGTAGAAGGGGAAAATAAAGGAAAATATATCAAAATTGGCTCTCATTGGTAGAGTGGAAAAGCTTGGCTAGTCCTCTGTTGTCCGGAGGCTGTAATCAATGATCGGAGCAGTTCGGCGGTCGGTTCTGCCGCCGTCGTTTTATCGATCGCAGGCTGTGCCTGCTATTAAAGAAAGATATACCAAGAGAACTGAAAAGGGAAAAACAAAAAATCGGGGAAACGTCCCTCGTTGAGCTGAGGCTGTATAAAGTAAAGGTGTTCGGCTGAGGTTTTACCTTAGTCGAATATATTTTTGCATGCTATTTCCTGAAAATAATTATATTAGCTGGCAATAATAAACAATAAAGTTTAGCTACCGGGGTTACTTCTTTTTCTCAGCTTATTATAATCAATATAGTACAGAACCTTTGCCGAAAGGCTGTTGACCTGATTCGAGTGTATGGTTTTCTCGAAATTACGGAAATAGTTGGTGGTTACAGCATCCTGATCGTTATAGATCGAATTTTTCCAGGCAAGAGTGAATTCGGACCCCGGAGCAAATATCCACCGGAATATCATATCCACATTAAACGCATTGTAATTGTTGTCGTGATTGCCGTTATAGGAGTTATCGCTTTTTAAACTGCCATCGTTTTGCAACTGCAAAAAGTACTTATTGGCTGCTCCCGACCAATAATGCCGCACCCTGATGCTTATACTTGCCTTATTTGTAAATGCATACGATGTATAAATAACATTCTGAAACATATTGATATCGCGAACAGCAAAATATATAGTATCTTCATCGGAGGTATTATCCACATATCCACGATCGTTCGTTTCGTTGTTAAAACTCAGTTCATATGTGAATTGCAGTCGCTGCCCTGCGCGGATATTCATTCCTACTTCGCCCGAATAACCGGTTTGGTCGGTCGATGGTTGTACAAAACCTCCGTAATGAAAAAAGAAATTAAGCGGTTTACGCTGATCGGTATTTAAATTCAAATTATAGAAGAAATAGGAAGGTTTTACCACATACCGGTTTTTAACCCGGGGTTCGTAATAATCGTAACGATCGGATGCTGTACCTCCATTAATTTTGAAACGATAGTTGTTTTTGAAAAGTACCCTGGCGTTAAGTCCTGTTTCATTCATTGCAAATACATTTGGCTTATACATTCTGGTATAATCGTTCCAGAGGTTGCCGCTCCATTCTCTTATTATCCAAAAAGGCTCGATTACCTGATAATATATGTAGGACGATGTTAATAAATAGTTATTGCTTCGTAAATAGCCAAGATCGTTGATGTTAAATTTATCGGAAAACAAGTCCTGAGAAATTCCAAATTGAAAGTTGCCACTGTTTTTATCAAATTTCAGGTTTGCCCCATAGCCGTTTTCTTTATCAGATGCACCTCTTGTGCTGATTCCTGCCTTTCCGCCAATAGCATATTTTTTTGCTTTATCCCTGAACTGAAAATCAGTAGCTGTTACATTGGCTGAAAAGGGATCGTTAATCATTGAAACATTACTGTTGATAAGACTTATATAGGAATTGTTCTTTAACGACTTGTCGACAACCGATAAATTATAGTTGGTTAATGGTTGAACCAGTATTCTCCTGCGTTCGCCAGTCATCGTATCTTTTAAGGTGGAATAGGAGGGAAGACTCATTGAATTTAACATTCCTAATCCCCATCCTTTTTGAGTACGGCCGGAAACTTTTGTTGCATTTACCAATTGAGTTTCGCTGGGACTAAAGTCAATAATTTCGTTTTCGGTAAGTGCGTCATCAGCCCTATCCGAAAATTTGGGACTGCTGCCCATTCGTCGCGAATAAAATATTCCGCCACGATCAAATAATTCTGTCCCTTCGGTAAAAAACTGACGTTTTTCATCGTAATAAAGCTCATAAGGCGAAAGGTTCAATTCCTTATCGTCCGATTGGATTTGTCCAAAATCAGGAATGAGCATCATATCAAGGGTAAAGCTTTCGTTCAATCCATATTTAACATCCATTCCCCCTTTATAAACAAAATCGGTTGCCTTCGTTTCATCTTTGAACTCCAGGTAGGTAGCTGCATATGGGCTAAAAGACAAACGCACAGGAGGTTTTATATTTTTTATTCCAGTCATTGCCCCTTCCTGGTGAATGAATCCTGACACTTTTCTGTCGATCAGATTCCAGGAATTATTCGAATTATACCTCCGGATATTCCGGAACATGTTAAGACCCCATGTTTGTCCAGCCTTATCCGAAAACCTCAGCGCTGCATAAGGTATTTTCATTTCAACTATCCAGCCTTTTTCCGAAATACGAGTTTTACTTTCCCACACGGCATTCCAGTTGTCATCCTCGTCATCGTCATCGCTTTTTATAGCTTTTATATCGGTTTGCACACCAGCCGGTGTAATAAAAAAGCCATAGGCTAATTGTCCCTGGTTATATGGATCGAAATAAATGCCAAAATAATCCGACATTCCTATGTCATCTCTTTCGGTGAAATAATTAAAAATACTGTCGGGTGAAGAATCGTATAACATTGCTCCTACATACAATGCTGTTTGATCATAAAAAACATATACTTCCGAAGGTTGAAATGAAGGCCGGCCATTTAATGGCTGAAGCTGAACAAAATCCCTGGCAGGTTGCGCCTGTAAATAATATGGTTCGTCTAAAACTCCGTCGATATTTAGAGGAGTTGATATTTCCAGTGCTTCTACTGTTTTTTTCTCCTGCGAGAAAGCTTGTAATTGAATAATAAACAGAAGGTATACAGTGATCAAAAATTTCATCGAACTAATCTTAGGTTAAATTATTATACTAATTCCGGGTAACAGCTTTTATTGTTGTGTAAAAATAAACGGACTTTGTCCCTGTAAATTTTAAAGTCACATCAATCTTATGTAATTTTTTATTTTTAGGCGCAAAAATATGCATTCGTATTAATACTGTTATTCCAATTGAAAAATAATCTAAAAAAGAGCAATATTATTCATTGATCTTTTCTAGCCTGAATTATTCATGATTTTGACGACCTCACCCTAATCCCGAAAGCTTTCGGGCCCTCACCAGAAAAGGAGAGGGACTTTAAAAGCCCTACAATCTCGCTCCCGTATTTGGCCGGAGGCCTTTTAATAAACGACGTAGCGAGACGCTACACCGAGCGGGGGATAAAAGTTTGAATAAATGAAAACATTAGTGTCCGGTCAAAAGTTAGAGATTTCTCCCTGTGCCCGCCTGCTGCCGGCAAGGTCGAAATGACAAGGCTTTGTTTGATTTCTAATTAAAAGGGGACTTCCGGTAGGCGGCGAAGCCGCCTACCAAGTCCCCTTCTAAATCTAACTCCTTAATTGTCATTTCGAAAGAAGTGAGAACTTAGCGAAGCGATCTCACCGCAGGTAAATCTGTTTATTTATTCTTTTCCATATTTTTACCGGACAACAGTGAAAAGAAAAAACTCCTTTTCACGGGAGTTTTTTCTTTCAACATTATAAAATTCAAAGCATTTTCTATTTAATCAGATTTCCATCTCCATCAATCAACTTGATTTCATAACCAAGCTCCTTCAGCGGTGTTTCAATTTTAGCACGATCGCCAACTACTATCCAGCATAATTGCTCAGGTTTAATCACTTTTCCTGCCATTTCCTGAATTTCTTTTACCTGTAATGTTTTGAGTTTTGCAGCATAATCCGAATAATAGTTATCCTTTAAATTGTAGCGAACAATATCGTTGATTGCTCCACTTAAAGCACCCATGGTTTCATAATTTCCCGGTATTTGCAAGAGCTGGTTATTTTGGTTTTTCTGCACTTCTTCCTGGGTTGCAGGGTTCTTACCACAATATTCGTTCAATTCCCTATAAATTTCCTGAATAGTTTCTTTGGTTTTATCCGATTGCACTTGGGTATAGGTTATGAAAGGCCTCTGGCCTTTTGCCGAATATACAAATGAACCAGCGCCGTAGCTCCAGTGTTTGTTTTCGCGGATGTTCATATTGATACGTGAGGTAAATTCACCACCAATAATACTGTTCATCAGGTTTACCGAAGCTTCATTCATCTGTCCGAATGGTGCAGTTACATTGCCGGCCAATACGAGCGACTGAATAGAACCAGGCCGATCCATCAGGTAAATAATTGATTTTGCAGGCAGTTTAACTTCTGCAATATTTTTCTTGGGAACCTGACCGCTTTTCCATGTTTTTAGCAGGTTTTCAAGTTTTGGTTTCAATTCGTCAAGGGTAATGTCGCCTACAACAATTAGAGTTGCATTATTAGGTTTTAACCACGATTGCTGAAATTTAACAAGTTGGTCACGGGTAATTTCATTTAAGGTCGATTCAAAACCCGATCCTGTTAAAGGTGCTCCATAAGCATGATTATCGCCATATAAATATTTTGGAAGAATACGGAAAGCGGTACCTGTAGGCTGTGTTTTTTCTCTTTGTATGGAAACAAGCTGTTCTTTCTTTATCCTTTCAAGATCGGTTTTTGGAAATGATGGATTGAGCAGGACATCGGCAAAGATCGCCAGTGCAGGATCAAGGTTTTGTTTGAGAGAACTCAGGGAAAAATACGATTGATCCAGGTTTGATCCTGTATAGAACCTTGCTCCTAAACGGTCGAATTCTTCACTGATTTGTAAAGAATTTCTTGTAGCAGTGCCTTCATCGATCATGTTCATAGCCATTTTGGCTGTTCCTGGTATTGCAAATTGATCGGAAGCATATCCTGCATCGAACGAAAGCATTAAGTTGACCATTGGAATTGTAGAACGTTGTGCTAACAAAACAGGTAACCCGTTCGATAATGTAGTGCGTTGAAACTGTGGAAAGGTCAGTGCAGGTGCTGTTCCCATTTCGGGCGCTTTGGTACGGTCAGCATCAGTTCCGGTAGCTTTAGCTTCAGTAAAAGGATGGACTTCAAGAACATATTCACCATCGCTCAGCCAATCGTTCGCTGCTTTTTGAAGGTCCGAAGGTTTTGCTTCATTCATCATTTGAAGCCAAACTTTATAAAAATCAGGGTTATTGTAAAATGTTTGATTTTGTGCCAGGATATCGGATTTTCCTCCGAAACCACCAACTCTTTCCAGTCCTCTCACAAATGAGGCATAGTATTGAGTCTTAATTTTTTGTAATTCATCTTCCGAAGGCCCGCTTTTTAAAAATCTTGCAAGCTCTTCGTTAATAGCGTTTTCCACTTTGGATAATTCAACTCCTGGTTTTATATCGGCTACTATTGTAAACTGGCTGCCAATTTCCCTGCCATCGATATAACTGTATACTGTAGTTGCAATCTGATCTTCATATACCAAACGTTTATACAAACGGGATGTTTTTCCCGACGACATCACACTGCTGGCCAAATCAAGGTAGGTATATTCTTTTGAACCATCGAGCGGCACATTCCAAACTTTATAAATTCGTGCCTGGGGAACACGGTCCTGCATTACCTGACGCTGGTTGCCACTTCGTTTGGATGTCCACGATTGAAACTTGGCAATGGGGGGACCAGCCTGCAAAGCTCCGAAATATTTTTTTACTTTTTCGAGCGCTTCATCGGTGTTTATATCCCCGGCTAAAGCCAATACAGCATTATTTGGACCATAATAAGTTTTGAACCATTCTTTCACATCGTCGAGCGATGCAGCAGATAAATCTTCCATCGATCCAATCACAGTCCACGAATATGGGTGACCTGCTGGAAAAGTACTTTTTGTAATATAGTCATCAGCAAGGCCGTAAGGTTCGTTTTCGTACTGCCGTTTTTCATTCTGAACTACTCCACGCTGTTCGTCAAGTTTTTCCTGGGTAATGGCGTTTACCATATAACCCATACGGTCACTTTCGAGCCATAATACCTGATCGAGGGCCGAAACAGGTATTGTTTCGAAATAATTGGTGCGGTCGTTGCTGGTTGTTCCGTTAAGATCAGTTGCACCAACTTTATCAAGTGCTTTAAAATAATCGTCGTTGTAATGTTCGCTTCCATTAAACATCAGATGTTCAAAAAGATGAGCAAAACCAGTACGTCCCGGTTTTTCATTTTTTGAGCCCACGTGATACCAGATATTTACTGCAACAACGGGAGCTTTATGGTCTTCATGGATTAAAACCGTAAGTCCATTGTCCAGTATAAATTTTTTGTACTGAATATTTATTTCGGGTGATGAGGGGGTGCTTTGGGCTATTACAAAGCCGCACATGCAAGCAAGCATAATAATTGCAAGCAATAGAGTTTTTTTCATAAATCGAATTTTTAGTTTTTGAGTATAAAATGTTGGTTGAAAATATAAAAGCTAATGTAGTAAGATTTTAAAAAATAAATGCTTCGAAAAAATTAAAAAAAGTTAAAGAAATATAAATGCCTGTTTGAATGTTTTCCAAAGTTCAATTCCTTAAAGGGACTTAAAATATTTTAAGGGTTTTAAACCCGCAACCCGCAACAACAATCACTTTTCAAACCCGATTACGCAACCTGAACGCTTCCCCTTGAAACCATTTCATTTTATTTGCAATTTCTTTGAGTATTACAGGGCAAATATATATTTTCGTAGTTTCAAATTTGAATGGTTTAGCTAATGGATATGCTCGATAATAAAGACTCTGTTCGTAATGAACAATTCAACAGTGAGCCAGCTTCACAGCCGGTTCCTGGTGAAAATATGGATGAACCCTCTCCTGATACAAATAACGAAACACTTTCGACTGTAAAAGAAGAATCTGTGGATGTTAAGGAAACTTCCATGTCATCGCATGAGGAAATTCTTCCTTCAGCAGGTGAAAATGATGAAGAGAATTTAAATGCTCCTGATAATATTCTTAACAAAGAAGAAGCTAAGGAACAAGTTGCCGATAAAAAAGAAGAACCTGTTGTAGTGAAAGAAACCTCTTTACCGATGCAGGAGGATTTGCACGAGATTTTGCAACATGTAGGCGATGATGAAGAAGAGTTTAATGAAGATCCTGCCAATATTATTGACACAACTCTTCTCGAAGAAGAACATAAGGAATTGGTAGAAGATTATTCTATACTCACCAAAGAAGAAATTATCAAAACCCTTGATTTTCTTTTGAAGAACAAACCTGTGGAAACTATCAGGCAGAATGTTGAGAGCCTGAAAATTAATTTTTACAAGAAAGTAAGGGTTGAATTAGATATTTTGCGCAAAGCTGCTGAAGAAAAGGGTGAAGATCCTGAGGCCGTAGTTTTAGAACCTGATGAAGCAGAAGATCGTCTCAAAGAACTTTTAAAGCAAT
This sequence comes from Bacteroidales bacterium, assembly GCA_038320545.1. Taxonomy (GTDB): domain Bacteria; phylum Bacteroidota; class Bacteroidia; order Bacteroidales; family JAAUTT01; genus JAAUTT01. Next base: position 25,888 of record JBBQEI010000047.1, on the reverse strand, counting down.
ATCGCGATTTAAAAACTGCTTTTAACGAAAAAATTGAATCGGAAAAGCATCAAAATCTAAAAGAAAAATATAAAATTATTGACGAAATTAAAGAACTTGTCAATAGAAATGAATCCATTAACGATACTTTTCAGGTATTTCGCGAACTTCAGAACCGCTGGCGTTCGTTAGGTGTAGTTCCGCAACAGAACCTGAAAGATCTTTGGGAAACCTATCATCATTATGTGGAGATTTTTTACGATTTCATTAAAATCAATAAAGAACTTCGCGATCTTGACCTCAAACGCAACCTGGAAGCTAAATTATCCCTTTGTGAAAAGTCAGAAGAGCTTTTGCTGGAGCCGTCAATTGTAAAGTCTTTTAAAACACTTCAGAAATTTCATGAGCAATGGCGCGAAATTGGGCCAGTTCCTCAGGAAATGAAAACTGAAATATGGGAACGCTTTAAAGCAATTACATCCAAAATCAATAAAAAACATCAGGATTATTTCGAAAGCCTAAAGGACAATCAGAAGAAAAACATGGAGCAGAAAAATATGCTTTGTGAAAGGGCTGAAGAAATAAACAACATTGAAATTAAGTCGCCAAAAGAATGGGAAAAGTACTACCAGGAAATGGTAGAACTGCAAAAAGTTTGGCGTACCATCGGGTTTGCTCCTAAAAAGGATAACAATAAAATTTACAATCGTTTTCGTGCAGCATGCGACAATTTCTTTTCCCGCAAGCGCGATTTTTTCTCCCAGAATAAGGAAGAGCAAACCAATAATATGCAGCTTAAATCTGATTTATGTATCCAGGCTGAATCTCTCAAAGATTCAGTGGAATGGAAAGCTGCTACTGAAGATTTGATTCAACTTCAGAAAAAATGGAAAGAAATAGGCCCGGTTCCACGCAAATACTCCGACCAGATTTGGAAACGGTTTCGAGCGGCCTGCGACCATTTTTTTAAAAGAAAATCGGAGCATTTTAATAGTATCGACAGTCAATACGATGATAATTTAAAGATCAAAAAACAGCTAATCGACGAAATTAATGCTTTTACGCCTAGCGAAAATCCTGAAGAAAACTTTCAAAAACTGAAAGATTTTCAACGTCGTTGGAGCGAAATTGGATTTGTTCCTATAAAACTCAAAGAAGAAATTCAGCTTAAGTATCGCGAGGCCATTAACAAGCAATTTGAAGGTATAAAAGTTGATGATGGTAAAAAGAACCTTATACGTTTCAAAAATAAAATCGATAATCTTTCGACCCGGCCACAATCGGATCGTAAAATTTATCTTGAACGCGATAAGTACCTGAATAAACTCAAACAACTCGAAAGTGACATTGTAGTTTGGGAAAACAATATTGGCTTTTTTGCGAAATCGAAAAATGCAGATCAGATGATTGCCGAGGTACGCCAAAAAATCGAAAACAGTAAAGAGGAAATAAAGGTTCTCGAGGAGAAAATCCGAATGATTGACAACCTTGAAGAATAACAGATAAGTAAAATTGGAGAAACCTTGACAACAACAAAATACATTTTTATTACAGGGGGAGTTACCTCTTCATTGGGCAAAGGAATTATTTCAGCTTCATTGGCAAAATTGCTGCAAGCAAGAGGGTACGCTGTAACCATACAAAAACTTGATCCATACATTAACATTGATCCGGGAACTTTAAATCCCTACGAACATGGCGAATGTTATGTAACTGTTGATGGCGCCGAAACCGATCTGGACCTTGGGCATTACGAACGCTTTTTAAGTGTTCCGACAACTCAGGCAAACAATGTTACAACCGGTAAAATATACCAGTCGGTAATAAATAAGGAACGTCGTGGCGATTACCTTGGCAAAACAGTTCAGGTGGTGCCACACATTACCGATGAAATAAAACGTCGTATCAAATTACTTGGTTCGCAACATAAATTCGACATGGTAATTACCGAAATCGGTGGTACTGTGGGCGATATAGAGTCGTTACCTTACGTGGAAGCTGTTCGTCAGTTGAAATACGAATTGGGATCGACCAATTGTTTGGTAATACACTTAACATTAGTGCCTTACCTTGCTGCTACAGGCGAATTAAAAACAAAGCCAACCCAGCATTCGGTAAAGGCATTGCTCGAAAATGGAGTACAACCCGATATTCTTGTTCTTCGAACTGAAAAAAGTTTGTCGGATGACATTCGTAAAAAAGTAGCCTTATTTTGTAACGTCGATTTTAGTTCGGTTATCGAATCAATCGATGTTTCTACAATTTATGAAGTTCCTCTTTCGATGCAAAGGGAGAAACTGGATATCACAGTGCTTAAAAAATTACAGTCGCCCATTTCAGATGCCCCAAAGCTTACGGAATGGAAAGAATTTCTAAAAAAATTAAAAAATCCTAAAAGGGAAGTTTCGATTGGATTGGTTGGAAAATATGTTGAATTACCTGATGCTTATAAATCGATCATCGAGTCGTTTGTTCATGCAGGTGCACGCAATGAGTGTAAGGTCAACCTTAAATTGATTCATTCGGAAGCAATAAACGAATCGAATTTTATTGAAAAGCTGGAATCATTACATGGTATATTGGTAGCTCCTGGTTTTGGCGAACGTGGTATCGAAGGTAAAATTCTGGCAGTGAAGTATGCGAGAGAAAACAACATACCCTATTTTGGGATATGTCTTGGAATGCAGGTTGCTGTGGTTGAATTTGCCAGGAATGTTCTGGGTTTTGCCAATGCACATTCTACTGAAATGGTGCGTTCCACACCTTATCCTGTAATCGATTTGATGGAACAGCAAAAAGGTGTAACTGAAAAAGGCGGAACAATGCGTTTGGGTGCTTATCCTTGTGTAATAAAGGAAAAAACAAAGGTATATGCTGCTTATGGAAAAACAGAAACATCAGAAAGGCATCGCCATCGTTATGAATTTAACAATGAATATTTATGCGATTTTGAAAAGGCAGGTATGGTCGCAGCCGGAATAAATCCTGACACCAACCTTGTTGAGATTATGGAAAACACCAAACACAGTTGGTTTGTCGGTGTTCAATTTCACCCTGAATACAGCAGTAATGTGTTAAACCCGCATCCTCTGTTTGTTGATTTTGTGAAAGCTGTCATTCATTATTCCGAATCGAAAAAATAATCAGTTTTTCCCGATTATGATTTCAATCTCGTTTAGTTAAGAAGTAGGCTTCAACTCCGCACAGCCTGACAAACAGGTATTATTGTCGCACTGAGCGGAGTCGAAGTGTGAATTAATTATTCAATTCCTAAACTAAACGACATTGGATTATGATTTAATAAATTTTATTTAGAGGTGTTTTGAATTTAAAAATAAAATTCAATGCATCTTTTTTATAGTTTTGCAAAGTTTTAAAATATAATTTAATAATTAGAAATGGATAGAAATTCAATTATAGGAATCGTACTCATCGCCTTAATTTTTGTCCTCTGGAGTGTTTTCAACAAACCTTCGGAAGCTGACCGACAAAGAATGCAAAGGATGCAGGATTCCATTGCCCAGGTACAAAGACAGCAGGTTCAAAAAGACACCAATAATACTACTTCAACTTTATCAGCAAAACCGGAACAAATTCAAATTAGCGATTCAGTAAAGAGTAAAATCCTTGACAATCAATATGGATCTTTTTCTGCTTCCGCAGTAGATTCGATTCAATATTATGTTCTTGAGAATGAGAAAATGAAACTTGTAATTTCGAATAAAGGTGGTCGCCCTTATTCTGTGAAATTAAAAGAATATAAACGATTCGATTCAACTGATCTGATCCTTTTTAAAGGAGATTCCACTGTTTTTGGTTTAAATATACCTACCAATCAGAACAGGACGATTTTCACCAACGACCTTTTCTTTAAGCCAACTGGCAATCAGAATAATATTGTAGTATCCAAAGGTCAGAAACCCGGATCAATTGCTTTACGCCTGAGTGCCGGAAATGGGAAGTACATGGAATATGTATATTCATTGGCTCCCGAATCGTATATGGTCGATTTCAAGATCAATATGGTTGGAATGGACTCCGTTGTGGCTCCAAATTATAACTCTCTTGATATTATCTGGAAAAGTATAATTCCAGCCCAGGAAATGGGTCATAAGAATGAAAATAGTTATACTACCGTTGTTTATAAACATTTAGGAGAAGATGTTGACCAGTTAAATGCAACAATGAAGGTGGGTGAAACAGAAGAAGAAAATATTCCCAACAGTGTGAAATGGGTAGCCTTTAAACAGCATTTCTTTTCATCTGTCCTGATTGCTGAGAATAAAATTGATAAGCCATCGCTGAGAGCTACCAATTACGAGGATACAAGTAAGTTTCTTAAAAGTTTCGAAGCGGTACTTCCTATAAGTTATGATCACAAGCCACAATCAACCAGCGCATTTAAATTTTATTTTGGTCCTAATCATTACAATACACTAAAGAGTTATGATCTTGATTTGGAACAGATAGTACCACTCGGCTGGAGTTGGATCCGTTGGATTAGTAAATGGTTTATTATTCCAATTTTTAACTGGCTTGATAATTATATCGCAAGTTATGGAATCATTATTTTGATACTTACTTTGTTAATCAAAATGATACTATTCCCGCTTACCTACAAATCGTATCTTTCGCAGGCAAGAATGAGGGTATTAAAACCTCAGATTGATGAGATAAATGCTAAGATCCCAAAGGACAAGCCAATGGAACGCCAACAAGCTACCATGGCATTGTATAAAAAGGCGGGGGTAAATCCAATGGGAGGGTGCTTACCTATGTTGTTGCAAATGCCAATTTTGTTTGCAATGTTTTATTTTTTTCCATCGTCGATTGAATTGCGCCAGGAAAGCTTCCTTTGGGCAAATGACCTTTCTACTTACGATTCAATTTTTTCATGGACTACTCAAATACCTTTGATCAGCCAGTTTTATGGAAACCATGTTAGTTTATTTACCATATTAATGACGGTTTCCACGCTTCTAAGTATGAAGATGAGTAACCAGATGCAGATGAGTGAAACACAGATGCCTGGTATGAAAACCATGATGTACATTATGCCGGTTATGTTTATGTTTGTTCTGAACAGCTTTTCAGCAGGTTTAACCTATTATTACTTTTTGGCAAATATGATCACAATTGGTCAGAATGAGTTATTTAAGCGAATGATTGATGAAAAGAAGATTTTAGCTAAAATTCATGCAAATAAGGCCAAGCCGGTTAAAAAATCAAAATTCCAGGATCGTCTTGAAAAGATGGCTAAGGAAAGAGGAATGAAAACACCCCCAAGAAAATAAAACTTTATTTAATTAAATAACATACAAACCCTTGGATAATATAAGTTCAGGGGTTTTTTTGTGCAGAATAATTCCTGGAAATACTTTATGCTGGCGCTCGTTTGTAACGAGTGCCTTTCCAAACAGTCGTTTGCAACGTCAATTGCTTTATAAGTAGCGATGCAGACATTGTTCGCACGCGTTGCAAATGTGAGTGAGCGGGATTGTTCGCACGCGTTACAAACGCGCGCTAGCAGGGCGCGAGCGGGACTACTCACTTCCAACTTCTACCTTCTACCTTCTATTTTCCTGTCCTGATATATTCAAATGCCCTCTTCATATATTCGTCCTCTCCATTGATAAGTCCCTGCAAAGTAGGCTTAACCTCAATATCGGGAACAAGGCCAATGCGTTGGGTAGCAGCTCCATTTGGATGATAGACTCCTATTCCTGAATAATATGAATAAATTCCACCAGGAAAAGGAATGATTGATACATCGCCATCAGCAGCAGCAGTTTGGGAGCCAATAAGGATGACATTTTCGGATTGCATAATAGCCATGGCTGTAAATTCAGACCGGCTCATTGTTTCACTGTTTACGAGTAAAATGATGGTTCCTTTATAATGATCACTATTGAAATATTCTCCTGCTTTTAAGGGAGATATCCACTTTATCATTCCGGGATAATCATAATCAGGCTCTGCAATCTGCATAAATACTTTTCTGGTTTTCAGTAATTTGTTAGCCAAGGGATAGACAACCCAATGAGGATAATTTCTACTGTCGATAATAAGATATTTTGTATTTTTCAGCTTTTTATAAGCAGGATTTATGTCCAACCGGTTTAATAATCCCATATTTATATACCCTACACTGTCGGATAATAATTTCCAGGTAGTGAATGCATATGTATTTTCAGAGTACTGTCTGATTTTTTTAGAATTATTTACTGTTGCTATTCTTGTAGTTAGAATGGTATCGTTTCTCCGAACCTGTAATGTTACCGAATCGGTTTTTATCAATGGTAACCATTGATCAATTTTATAATTAAGATACGTGTTATTTGAAGATGGCATATATTTTCCCTGGTGCGCCCTTAAAACATCAACTTCAAACTGGTCAATTTTCTTAACTATATCACCTTTTTGAATATTAGCAGATTTGCAAAGAGTATCATTTAAAAAATTAGTGATATATGTTTTATTATCAATATAGGTAAACACTAAGGGAATGATATTCCTTTTTGCAAAATAGTTAAACTTGCCACTAAATACCATTGCGTGTGCATCGTTTATTTGTGTTCCTAATTCCTGAATTTTTCTGAAATACTCGTAATCAGAAGCTATGTTTATAAATCGTGGAATATAATCTTCTAAAACCACATCCCATTTTTTATCCATTAAGTGTAAATAGGGAAAATAATAATTGATAATGTTCCAATACCTGATAAGCCCTAATATTCTATAGGGTTCATTTGGTAAAGTCAGGTCAGAATATGTTTTTTCATTTTTAAATTCCGGATTCCCAACACGCGTTCTTCTGGAGATATAAAAATTATTAACAGGTTGGTGATTTTCGTATATGTAACGTAGCCGGTTTGAATTATATGCCGAAAGAATTGCTGTATCGTATATCCATTTTATATTCAGGTTCTTTTTTAAACTATCAGCATAGTCCAGCGCTTTGGAACGTAAAGGAGTCACATAGCCTACTGAATCTAATAACTTGCTTATTTTTTTATTGAATTCATTATTTGTTGCCAGGTTTTTTATTGAGTAATAATTATTTACGAGATTAGCGTCCCAGTCAAATTTTCCTGAAGCAACCTGTGGATGATAATACTTTAAAAAACCCCAGATTTTTCCAAATAATGCAACTCTCTTAATTTTATTCTCGTTGAGAGGTTGAGAAAATAAATTTTGAGAAATTAAAAACAGGAGCAATAAAGCAACACGAAAAAGCATAAATTTTTAATATCACATATAACAGTAATCCCAATTCATTTGTTTACCCTATTTATGTGAAACATTGATCAGTTTTTATTAAAGTAAGGAATGTTTTATTCAAATATAAGTAAATGTTAATAAATTTTTCAAGTCATAAATATAACTGTAATATAATTCGACCTTAAAGAATTGCAAGTATTTTGACTATTGTATAGTTCGAACCTTTTTCATAACATAAATATAATTTAAAAGAAATGAGGCTTCATAGGTGAAAATTTCGTTTTTTTGCATCCTGTTATTGTTTCACCTTTAAAACATAAAACAAGAAATGGGCAAAGTGCTTATTATCGGAGCTGGCGGTGTTGGAACCGTTGTAGTTCAAAAGGTAGCTTCAGTTCCTGAAGTTTTTAGTGAAATTATGCTTGCCAGTCGAACCAAATCGAAATGCGATGCTATTGCCAAAAACATTGGTGGAAACCGCATTCAAACGGCTGCAGTAGATGCTGAAAACGTTCCGGAACTTGTGAGTCTCATCCGAAGTTTTAAACCCGACCTGGTAATCAATGTTGCATTGCCATATCAGGATTTGACTATTATGGATGCATGTTTGGAAACAAAAGTAAGCTATTTGGATACCGCAAATTACGAACCCAAAGAAGAAGCAAAGTACGAGTATTCGTGGCAGTGGGCTTATCAGGAGCGTTTTAGACAGGCAGGTATTACTGCTATATTGGGTTGTGGTTTCGATCCGGGTGTTACAAGCGTTTATACTGCTTATGCTGCCAAACATCATTTCGATGAGCTTCATTACCTGGATATTGTAGATGCTAATGCTGGTAGTCACGGCAAAGCATTTGCCACTAATTTCAATCCGGAAATAAATATTCGGGAAGTAACCCAAAAAGGTAAATATTGGGAAAATGGTAAATGGATTGAGACAGAACCCCATGAAATACATAAACCTTTAAATTATCCTGAAATAGGTCCAAAAGAAAGTTATGTGATTTATCACGAAGAGTTGGAATCGTTGGTTAAAAATTTCCCAACTTTGAAACGAGCCCGTTTCTGGATGACTTTCGGACAGGAGTATCTGACTCATCTTCGTGTTATCCAGAATATTGGTATGGCCCGTATCGATCCTGTTATGTATAAAGGAATCGAGATTGTCCCTATTCAATTTCTAAAGGAAGTATTGCCTAACCCGGGTGACCTTGGCGCAAATTATACCGGATGGACATCCATCGGATGCCGTATACGCGGTATTAAAGATGGTAAGGAAAAAACCTATTATGTTTACAATAACTGTAGTCACGAAGCGGCCTATAAAGAAACAGGAACGCAGGGTGTAAGTTATACAACCGGCGTACCTGCCATGATTGGCGCTATGATGTACTTGAAAGGACTTTGGAAAAAAACAGGTGTATATAATGTGGAAGAATTCGATCCGGATCCTTTCATGAAGGAACTTAATATTCATGGCTTACCATGGAAAGAGCTTTTTAATGTTGATCTTGAAGTGTGAAGGTAAGGGGCAAGTAAGAAGGGGCAAGTAAGAAGTACGAAGTAGGAAATACAGATGGCATTGGCATTTACGGTAACTTTGTACTCATTACTTTTTACTTCTAATTCAATTAAAGAAGATAAGTTAACAATACCAGGTAAAAAGTATTAAGTAAGTATTGTGAAGTATAGAGTATTGGCATTTGCATTTACTTTATACTTCTTACTTTGTACTTTTTACTTAATAATATAAATATGGTAGATTTTTCAAAAATACCTTCTCCCTGTTATGTGCTCGACGAATCGTTATTACGCAAGAACCTTGAAATAATAAGCCATGTTCAGAAAGAAGCCGGAGTAGAGATTATTATGGCTTTTAAAGGTTTTGCTATGTGGAGTGTTTTCCCAATGGTGAGGCAATATATAAAAGGAGCTACTGCAAGTTCAGCATTCGAAGCCAGGCTTGCTGTTGAAGAAATGAAATCGTTGGCGCATACCTATGCCCCTGTTTATCGCGATAATGATTTTCAGGATATTTTAAATTGCAGCAGTCATGTTACTTTTAATTCGGTAGCACAGCTTAAACGATTTTTACCAAAAGTAAAAGCTTTTGAAAGGCCAATTTCTGTCGGTTTACGGGTGAACCCTGAATATTCCGAAGTTGGAACTGCGCTTTATAATCCATGTTCACCAGGATCGCGCCTGGGTGTTTTGGTAGAAGATATTGGAAAAGAATTGCCTGAAGGTGTGGATGGTCTTCATTTTCATGCTTTATGTGAGTCGGATGCAATTAATCTGGAACAAACGTTGGTAGAATTTGAAAAACGCTTTGCCAGGTTTATTCCGAAGATAAAATGGGTAAATATGGGTGGCGGTCACCTGATGACCCGCAAAGGCTACGATATTGACCATTTGATAAGGCTTTTGAAAGATTTTAAGAACAGATATGGTGTTCATGTTATTCTGGAACCTGGAGCTGTATTTGCCTGGGAAACGGGTTATCTGGTTTCCTCTGTCGAAGACATTGTAAATAACCGCGAGTTGAAGACCGCTATTTTAGATGTTTCGTTTACCGCCCACATGCCCGATTGCCTGGAGATGCCCTACAAACCAAGAATTGTGGGTTCATATTTCGACCCGGTTAATGGGAAACCGACCTACCGGATGGGCGGAAACAGTTGCCTATCAGGAGATTTTGTCGGCGACTGGAGTTTTGATCATGAATTAAAAGTTGGAGACCGGATCATCTTTGAGGATATGATTCACTATACCATGGTAAAAACCTCCTTTTTTAACGGGGTTCAGCACCCATCAATCGGAATCTGGACTGAACAGAATGAGTTTCGTCTGGTAAGAGAATTTGGATACCAAGACTATAAGAACAAATTATCATAAAAACAAGCTGTTAAGAGAAACGAATTCCTAAACAGCCTGTTTTTAACAAGACTTAATAATTAATTCATCATTGATCTGGCAAAGCTTCCACTCAGAAAAATAGAGGTTAATATAGCTGCCAATACAATATAAATTACAATAATTACTACTAAACTTAAGACGAAATATCCTGTAACTTTATCAGCAGGAGTTTTCATCATGGGTGCAATTCCAAGATAAAGAATATATAAGCCGTAGAGACCCACAATACCTAAAATACCCAACGCCGGAACGATTTGAAAAATACCTGCAATAAGCATGGGGGTATAAGAATATACAACCAATTGCATTGATTTACGAAAATCTTTTGTTGAAGCAAAATTAGTAGATAATGCATCAATGATAAAGGCTGAAAGATATACCCCACCAATGGTTGAAACAAACGAAACAACTGCATATTTTATCCCCAGGGAGAATGAAGCTGCTGCAAACGGGCCAAATCCAATAAGTCCGTAACGGATAAAAACTGCTATCGCCGGAATAAAAGCAAGAGGAATAAGATAACCGGTTACGAGTTGAGATACGCTGGTATTTTCCTGATCAATAACTAACCACTCTTCTTTTGGTTTTATTAAGATATTTTTAGCTCTTTCAATGAGATTCATAACAGATAATTTAGATTAGGAATTTATTTATAAACCTTTTTTAATTTCATAGCCAGCCGGTACCTGGAATTTTTCAGCAGGGACATCTATATTTTCTTCCACTTTTACTGCTTTAGTGATCACATTGCCAAATTTCGATTTTGTATTCATATAAAGGCAAATGTTATTCCATCCGGCAAAAACCGTTGGATAATCACTCGAAGACATTGAATACGATTCGCAATCTTTACCGGCAACATCTATATTATCCATCTTGCTTACTTTATATTCTTTGTCGGCTTTTGAAATCTCGTCCCAATCGAATTTATAAGCAACGCCCCTGAAGCAGGTGCCTGAAGTATATGCTGTTTTTTGGTTATGCATCAGAAGATATCTGTTCTTTCCATCGCACAGGTTAGTTTCCTTAATTACTTCACCATCATATTTTTCCTCAGTTTCCTTCATCCCATAATCGTCGAAGTATAAAACCGATTTTTGCTTTATTCCCATTAAATCCTGATCAAATGTTATGATTCCCGATTTAATCCGGTATTTTTTTATTGCAACATCATTCCCTGAGGTGGTTTGTGTAATGCTTGCAGCAGTCGAGTCACTTTTATCATCCGGTTCATTTTTGGCATTTCCTGAACATGAAATTATGATAAATGACACAATTATGTAGAATGAATTAAATAAGCTTTTCATTTTGGTATTTTAAAATTATTTATACTAATGTTATATCAATCGCAATCTGTCTTCGACTCCGCTCAGACTGACAGAGCGTTAGTCATGCTGAGAGTCGAAGCATGGCTGATACATCACTATTCTATTTCAGGAATTTCGGGCATTATTACAGGTTCCCAGGGAGTATCATACTCAAATTCCCAGATTTCTGAACCATCTTCATCATACCAGGTTGTTTTAACATGCAACCAGCTATTTGTAGTATCGGTAGCTATCAAGTGTTCGTAACGGTATAGAGGAATAGTTTCGCCCCCGCTGTTTTCCGATACACCCCAATACCAATCGTAAGTTCCTGCATTGGTGCGGGGATTCCAGTCAACAAAATCTATTCTCCATTCAAACCGTGAAATATCGTTATAGCCTGAAGCGTTCACAGTCCAACGGCTGAAACCCTTATACAATTCCTTACCATTTTTAGTGTATTTAATGTATTTTGTAGTTGTTTGATTTTTATAACTGCCATCAGCACCGCTGTATTCAATTGTCATTATATAATCGATTGTATCGCGGTAACGAACTTTTTCGGAATATTTGTATACTCCATCCATCGATCGGGTGTACCATCCCTGTGCATCGGGTCCCGACCATGTGTAATTTCCAAGGTTTGAAACCAGACCGGATTTTTTCTTTCCCAGATCAGGAACTTCACCGGTATCGTACCCGGAATCGGCGGCAGCAGACAAAGATAATAACATCATGCTTTGCATTTGTTCTGTTACTATTTCAGCTCCATCTACACACGCTTCTATTTGTTCTTCGTTCATTTTTGCAGGGACATTTTCTTTATCATCCTTTTTACAAGAACTTAAAATAAATACCGACAGGAGTGCAAAAGCCATAATTGCATTCGTTAGTTTTTTTAGATTTTTCATGGGTTTATTTTTATTTAAATAATAGAATTTACCTTCTTAGTTTTTAAATAGCGGCCATTCATTTAAAATTAAGTTTTTAGGTTTAAGTATTTGATAAAGTAAAATTACCTTCCACAAAAATGTTTTACATCCCCTTTTTAGGGGATTATAAAAATATAATGGTTCTGTTTGACAAAAAGTTGATTAGAAGTGACTAGTGTTATGTCATTCGTAATCAGTCTTCAACTCCGCTCAGACTGACAGGGCGTTAGTCATGCTGTGCGGAGTCGAAGTATGGTTGACACATCACCAGGTTAAAATGGCTTTAAGATCAGAATACTCAGAATACATATTTGTGATTACAGCTATCCCAATAATACAGGCATATATCGGAGTAATTATAACGGTTAATGCTATTAATTAGGGATGTATGGTAATAATTTTTTGTGGAAGCTTTAAGAATATATTCGGGGGAATTATGATAACCACAATTATAGGCATCTGAAATGAATGGGTTCTGAGCCACTTACCAGGAAATAAATTCAATGTTCTGATTTCACCCGTGCCACTGGTAGTCCATAGCCGGAAAATCGCCAATTTCGTCCTGAGAAAAGTCGTCGTAAAGAAGCACCTGGTTCCCCGGGAATAAAGTCGTATTTGGTGTATGACGTTAGCTTTGGCTGTTCCTGTTTCACCTCAGGTTTACTTTTTTGTGTGGTATTTTTTTGTTCGTCGCCGGATTGATCTTGTTCCGATCCATCCTCATTTGAACTTTCCTCATCCGTATTTTCATCTTTTTTAAAAAGACTTTTTACGCCATCTTCAACAGCATCGATGCCTTTGTCGACACCTTCACCGGTTCGTTGATCGGCGCGGTTAATTGATTTTATCTTTAATTTTTCCTTTTACGTCTATCTGAGCGAAAGAATTCTGAAACAAATGCACAGAATAGATAAAACTGATACAAGTAGGTTGATTCTCATTGTCATCTTTAATTTTGATCCGATACAAATTTATTTTTTTAAATGAATTCAATATCCCTTTTTTAGGGGATAAAATTTTTGATTGACGAATGGTATATTTGTAAATAAATGATAACAAGATTGATTTGATAACAATAACGTTGCATTCATGGCGAAAAATGTGATCTTAACAAACGAAGGAACAAAGCAGTTTAATCATGCTATCGAATTACTTAAAACTTCAATAAAAGAAATTAATCAGGTTGCAGATCAGATGGTTCCGGAAAACTTAATTTTAGATGGTTTATCGAATTATCTCAGCGATTTTTGTAAATCGATGGAAGCAGATAGTAAACTGAAAATAGTATTTACTACTGAAGGTGAAATAATTAATGCCGATGAGCATATTGATACAACTATATTCCGGTGTTTTAGAATCCTTATTTTTACAATTCTGAAATATAGCACGCCTGATACAATTTATATCAATCTCTTGAAATCAGGGAATGCATTCAATCTTACCATTAAAGATAATAGTACTTTCAATATTTTTAAAGCACCCAATTATAATATTAAGCAGGACCTGGAAAATGTTAAATCAATATTGGCTCCATTTAATGGAAATTTATACTTCAAAACAGCCGAAAGTAATAACAATGAAATTGTTATTCAAATACCTATTTAATTTTGTTTTTGCTTCCAATCTAACTTTTTATTTTTTATTTTTATACAACTAACTTGAGGTACTTTCAACTAACTAATTAAAAATGTTTCGTTATCTGAACCTTACTTTGTTTTTGGTATTTAATGCAGTAGTTTGCTTTTCTCAAAATAATCAGGATACTATTCTTGTTGATAAATATTTAACACTTGCCAGGAGCTACAGGAATTCAAACCCCGATTCCATGTTGTTTTTTTCTGAAAAAGCTTTACAGTTATCACAAAAGATATCGTCAGATAAATACATCTCGCTCTCGTACCAGCTATTATCCTATTACTACAGGTTGCATGAAAATTATGGAAAAGGAACAGAATACATTTTAAATGCACTTAAAATTGAAGAAAAGCTGAAAAATTCATCAGGAATAGCTGACCTTAACAATGAGCTTGCAAATGTATATGCCAAAATGGAAAAGTTCCAGAAAGCAATGGAATATTATTCTACCGCTCTGGATATTTATTCGAAGAGTAACGATTCAGTAAACATTGCTAAATTATATGGCCGGATAGGCCGACTTCACGGAGCACGGGAATATTGCGAAAAGCGAACTGTGGATCAGAAAAGGATTGATTATACCACCGCCATAAATTTCTTTGAAAAAAGCATAAAAATATATTCCCGGCATAAATCGGATGAAGGCCTTATCAATGTTTATCTAAATCTTGCATCAGTTTATAATCGATTTGAGATGTCGGATAAGGCACTTCCATATGTTATGAAAGCGATGGATTACTATAAAAAAATTAATGACCCTGATGGTATAGGTAACACCTTTTATTGTTTAGCCATAACATACCGGAAGCTCAGACAATTTGACAAATCCATCGAGTATTATATGGAGACTATACGGTATGGTAAAGACCATAACATAACTGAAGGCATACAGTTTGTTTATGAAGAACTATCACAAGCTTATTATGAATCGGGCGATTATAAAAGATCCAGGGATAATTACGTTCAGTATATGATTTTGCGCGACTCCACCTATACTTTGGAAAAATCGAAGCAAATATTTGAACTGGAAACAAAATATCAGATTGAAAAAAAAGAGAACCAAATACTTGTGCTGACACTGGAAAAAAAACGCAAACAACAATTTGTTTATATCCTGATCTTGTTTACTGTTCTATTGTTCCTCGGAAGTGCTTTTTTCATACTTCAGGCTAAAAGTAAAGCTAAAATTGCCGAAAAGAATATTTGTCTGAATGAACAAAAAATAAGAGAATTTGAAAAAGAACGGCAACTTATAGCTGCCCATGCAGTTTTGCATGGTGAAGAAACTGAAAGGAGCCGGTTAGCCCGGGATTTACACGATGGTTTAGGTGGGTTGCTTTCGGGTTTGAAATTGTCGCTCACAAGTATGAAAGGTAATATGGTATTACCCGAACAAAATTTGACTCTTTTTGATCATGCCCTGAGAATTCTGGATACTTCGATGAAGGAATTAAGAAGGGTTGCGCATAATATGATGCCGGAAGCATTAGCTAAATTTGGTCTGAAAGATGCTCTTAGAGATTTTTGCTTTGAGCTGGGAAATAACAAGGAAATTGATATTAAATTTCAGTTTTATGGTGATGAGCGACGTCTCGATCAAAACTATGAAATATCTTTATACCGGATCGCACAAGAGCTTATAAATAATTCTTTGAAACATGCTAACCCCACGGAAATTCTTCTTCAGGTTATCCAGGAAGAACACCGTATCCATTTAACCGTTCAGGATAATGGTATTGGCTTTGATCCTGAAGCCCTAAATGCATCAGATGGAACAGGTTTGGCAAATATAAAATCGAGAGCCGAGTCATTAAAGGGGAAAGTAGATATGATTTCAATTCCAGGTGAGGGAACCGAGGTGAATGTTGAATTTAGTTATTGAAAAATAAATGTATGCAACTTTCAAAAATATTTAAAATTCTAAAAAAAGATTCAATACTATAAGGACACAAAAAGAATTTATAAAGAGAACGGCTATAAACCAATCTCTCTATTTTTTATAATTTTATTTCATAACATTAGAAAGAGTGCTAAATTTTTGAGTTTCTTCAGCTGAAAAGATTTTGGTAGTATCATGCTTAACTTTTGAAAAAGAATCATTTGGGAAAACTAATTTCTGTGAAGCCGAAATTATTGCTCCTCCAGGGATTATTGGACCACAGTCAACCTCTTCTTTACAGCCCAAAAAGTTAATAGTTAAAAAGAATAAAATGAAAGTACTTGTTAACGATAATTCAATTTTTGATTTTATAGTTAAAATTTTTAGGTTTAATAAACCAAATGTAAAAAATAATAGAGAATTAATAAATAAATAATTGATAGGATATTAAATTTCAAAAGCAGGTATGAAATAAAAAATTTGTTTTTGTCACTTTTAAACTTAATAAAATTAAGAAATCATGATAGATGTATTAATTGTTGAAGATCATCCTGTTGTTGTGGAAGGTTTAAAAAAATTACTTCTCGACAGTGGTTTGGCAAAATTATGTGTTACTGCATCTAACGGAAAAGAAGCACTTACATATCTTAAAAATTTTAATCCCGATATCGTACTTTTGGATATTAACCTGCCCGATGTTAATGGTATCGACTTGTGCAAAACCATGAAACAACAATATCCCAATATCAGGATCCTAGCTATCAGCTCATTTAGCCAGCGCAGTTATATTGTTCGCATGATAGAAAGTGGTGCCATGGGGTATGTCCTTAAAAATTCATCCGAAGAAGAAATTATCGCCGCAGTTCAGGATATTATAAGCAACAAGCCTCATTTAGGATATGAGGTAAATGAAATACTAAATCAAACTGACAAAACCGATGGAGGCCCAATTCTGTCGCGCCGCGAAACCGAAGTGCTGAAATACATTGCCGACGGGTTTACCAATCAGGAAATAAGCGAAAAAATGTTTATCAGTCCACTTACTGTCGATAGTCACCGTAAAAATCTTTTAATGAAGTTAAACGCACGAAATACTGCTGCACTCATTAAAATTGCCATTACAAAGGGGCTTATTGAAACTGAATAGTCCATTTTGAGATATCTCTATATTTATAATATAACATAGCATATTAATAAATCATGGAAGGGTTGAAAATGGAGACAGAGGTAAACATGTTGTAATATTTTTTGTTTAGGATTTTAAATGAACATCTAAACTAAATTATGCAACACCTAGAATTTATTCAGATATTACCTGTTAACCTGAAAGTGGCCTGGGATTTTTTTTCTAATCCTTCAAATCTTAAAGGAATTACTCCACCTTATATGAATTTTCGGATTATAAATGATTTACCTGAAGTGTTTTACGAAGGAATGTTTATTGAATATCGAGTAGCTCCTTTAGCTGGAATATCAATGGAATGGATTACAGAAATTACCCATATCCGTGCTCCTTATTTCTTTATCGATGAACAACGTATTGGGCCTTATGCAATTTGGCACCATGAGCATCATTTTGAAGAAACTCCAGGTGGAATAAAAATGACTGATAAATTATATTATAGTCTTCCATTCGGTTTTCCTGGAAAATTTATTGATAAATTGATTGTAAAGAATAAAGTGATGGATATTTTCAGATACAGAAATCAAAAAATAACCAGTTTATTTGTCAATTCCACAAAGATATATTGAAGTTGAACTGACCGCCGAAAATAAGGAATAATAAGATTCAAAAATTAATTAATTTTGGACTCCATATATAATACTTGAAATTATAATTGCTGAAATGCAATTGTAAATCGCTTTCCCGAAACTTAATCAATCAAAAAAACTTATAAATAATAAAACATTAAGACTTGCTACGATCAGTCCAAAAAAGATAAGTAACCATTTTGTATAAGTTGAATTGGCATACTTACCCATAACTTTTTTAGATGAGGTAAGATAAATCTGAAGGAAAATGGTAAAAGGCAATTGGATACTCAAAATCATTTGCGAGATTAGCAAAGCTTTAAAGGTGTTTTTACTGAATAATATAATTATAAACGCAAAAATAAGTGAAATGCCTATTCCTAACCGGGAGTGGTTGTCTTTTATATCGTAGGGTTCTTTAAAAATACCTGCAAATATAGAACCTCCAGCCATCGCCGAAGTAATGGTGGAAGCCAGTCCTGCGAATAATAAAGCTGATGCAAAAACTACACCGGCACTTTTACCTACCAAAGGCATTAACAAGGTATGTGCCTGTTCAAGTTCATTTACCTGTATACCTGCCTTGAAGAATGTACTTGCTGCAAGTAAAATCATAGCGCTGTTAATAGCCCATCCCACCAACATCGAAAATAATGTATCGAAAAATTCAAAGTCCAACTGCTTTTTAATCACTTTCTCATCTTCCAAGTTCCATTGACGGCTTTGTATTATTTCAGAATGCAGAAATAAATTATGAGGCATCACTACAGCTCCCAAAACACTCATGATAATCAGAATTGAGCCTTCAGGTATAGTTGGCTTTACCCAGCTTAATCCAGCGGCAGCCCAATCGATATCTACAAGGCTTAATTCATATAAAAACGAAAGGCCAATTATAGAAACAAATCCCACAATAATTTTTTCAATAAGCCTGTATGAGTTTGTAAACAGCATGATTATAACAAATATTATAACCAGAAAGGCTCCGGCAGGTATAGGAATATCAAAAAGCATTTGCAGAGCAATTGCACCACCAAGGATTTCGGCAAGGGAAGTTGATACTGAAGCTGCTACTGCTGTAATTAATACGGTTTTGGAAACAAATGGCGGTGTATAGATAGTGGCAGCTTCTGCAAGGCATAAACCCGTAGCAATTCCCAAATGGGCAACATTATGTTGCAATACAATAAGCATAATGGTCGACAAGCTTACCATCCAGAGTAACTGATAACCAAAACCAGCACCAGCAGCAATATTGGAAGCCCAGTTTCCCGGATCGATAAAACCAACGGTCACAAGTAAACCGGGGCCTATGTATTTGAAGATTTTTAAAGCTTCGAGCTGAGGTGTATGGTTCTTATTATCAATGTCTTTTAAAAACTTGGAAGGCTTTAAAAATGAAAATATTTTATACATAAATCTTTTTTAGTGCAAATAACAAAAATGTGTTTTCAATTTGTGTAGACAATCGATACTATTTTTTGTTGAGTACCAAGA
This sequence comes from Bacteroidales bacterium, assembly GCA_038320545.1. Taxonomy (GTDB): domain Bacteria; phylum Bacteroidota; class Bacteroidia; order Bacteroidales; family JAAUTT01; genus JAAUTT01. Next base: position 6,770 of record JBBQEI010000047.1, on the reverse strand, counting down.
TACAATACTTTTTCATGCTGCTTAAAGTTCAATAAAAATGAAGAAAATTTTGCAGGAACCTTAAGTTCTTTTTTACCGTATAGTAATGTCTAAACTGTGTGTATGAATCTAAAGTTTATTTTTTTAAACTTTGCCGTTATTGTAATTTTTGGGGGATGTCAGTCCGATCAATCTTTTGAAATAAAAGATAATAATTCAACTGAACCTGGTAATAATTCAGCTATAATAGGCACCTCACCTTTGCGCATAATGGGACATTGGTTGGGAGAGGGAAAAAAAGAATTAATAGTTAGGGAATCGGTTCGGGAGTTTTCACTTTTAAATCAGAATTCCCAAATATTATTAGAATTTCCCAATCAAATTTTTGATGTTGAAGAGTCACAGCTATATTTCGCTGAATGCGACTCTATTTCAAAAATGGTTTTGGCAAATAAGTGGCCATGGGATGTTTTATTTTGTGATCAGGAGAGATACCGGAGAGTGGGGGAATTAATAAATGATCCTAACTGGGGAGAAACTTATCTGTTCGATTTCTCTAAACGGCCATGGTTTATCAATGTTCATAAAAACGGTCTTTTTGAGTCGAGTAATTATAAAGCACGTTACGGAAATACAATTCCCGGGCCTATTCTCGAAGGTATTACTGATATTATGTTTGTGAGCGAAGAAGTCGAAAATAAATTAGGCATAAAAGTTAAAAGCCTTGACATGACCTCCGGCGAACTTTTACAATATGCCAAAGCTGTTTACGACTATAATACATCACACAGTGATAAAATAACTTTCTTTTCAACCCAATTGGTGAATGCTACCTCACTACTATTTATGCAGCTTTTGCTTTCGGAATATGGGAAAACCAAACCCGGATCACGCGGAGAAGGAATAATAGCATTAGAAAAAACTTATAAGTTTTTAGAACAACTTTCAAAGTATAAACCCACTGAACAATATATTGACTATACCGGAATATTATATGATAAAGCCCAGCGAATTCTATTTCACGATAAATGTCTTTTCTCGTTACAACCAACATGGATGTACCTGTTATGGCAAAATAGTAATCCGGAGGGAATTAAAAAAATGAGACCTTGTGAAATACCTTCCCTGGATGCAGGAGTTTCAAATTTTTATGTTGGGATGTTCCAGGTAATTTTTGTGGTACCTAAAAATGCACAAAATCCTGAAGCTGCCGAGCGTTTTATTCAATTTATTTCATCGGCCGAAACTGCTGACAAATGGATAAAATATTCTAAATGTCCTACAGGTTTGAAAACCACAATTTCTTATACTGATTTTGGACAAGATTTATTTGACATATTTTTCCAGCACCTACAGAAAAAGTATGGAAATAATCAAACAGAAATTGATCTGTCTTCTTATGTCCTGAATTCAAAAAGTACTATTGATTTTAAAGTACCCGATGTTTTAAATGGTAATCTAACCGCAGCACAGGCATTGAATAATGCTATAAGGCAGATACGTTAATAGAAATTGTTATGACATTTATCTTACTACCTATGAATCATTTGTATAGAAAATTTGAAGAGAAATTGAGTTTGAAAATTGGGGTTCTTATTATAGGTTCCGTTGCATTGGTATTAATATCATCAGGCATATTTTACAGTTCAAAATTTTCTATCGATTCCAATAAAAAGTTCAGGAAACAGTTGGTTGCTCCTGCACATCTGATGTCGAACGGTAAACTAAAATATGATGCCACACAGGACATCTCGACGATGAGCAGTTTAGTAGGCGATTCAGTTATTAATCAAAAAAATATATTATGCTAACGACAGTTCAATTCTTGACAAAAATGTTTCAGATGTTCCTTTTCTTTCAAAACTGGAACAATTTAATAAGCCCCTAGATAAATCAGTCTTTTTTGAGGAAGGAGGGAAAGCAATTTGTATTTCGCCCTTGTATTTTGAAGATGGGAAATATTTAGGATTCTTATATATAGCCACTGATAATGCTATTCAGAATAAATCGAAAAATCAACTGATATTTTTGTTTGTTTTGGTAACCTTCATTTCAGTTATCCTGCTTTCGCTGATTATTATTTATCTTTTTAATAAATATATTACATCAAAAATAAGGAACATGTTAAGTTACATGCTCGAATTAAGAGAAGGTAATTTATCGGCTCAGATTATTGTTGACAGTAAAGATGAAATAGGCCAGATTGCTTCTTCTGTAAAAGACTTTGCATCGCAGATTCGAGGTGTAGTTGGAGATATTATTGAAGAAACCGAAAACCTTCGCGAAGCAGGGAATGAACTTAAAACTAATTCCCGTGAATTATCAGAAGGAGCTAATCAACTTGCATCTATTGCCGAACAAGTAGCATCGTCAATGGAAGAAATGGTTTCCAATATCCATTCGAATACCAGTAATGCCGTTGCTACTGAAAAAATTGTAGCCCAGGCTTCTTTGGAGATGGAAACTGTTGGTAGATATTCGGTCGATAGCTTAAAATATATTAAAGATATTGCACAAAAAATTTCTATCATTAACGATATTGCTTTTCAAACCAATCTATTGTCGTTAAACGCTGCAGTTGAAGCTGCCCGGGCCGGAGAGGCGGGGAGGGGCTTTTCTGTTGTTGCCAGTGAAGTAAAAAAGCTTGCTGAGCATAGTCGCAATGCAGCCGATGACATTCATCGTTTGTCAGGAATATGTGTGGATCAGACTGAGAAATCGGTAACCAGTGTGAAACAACTCGAACCGGAAATTATAAAAACAGGGCAGCTTATTCAGGAGATTTCATCTGCCAGTAAAGAACAGAATGTGGGAGCCGAACAGATAAACAATGCCATACAACAATTAAACAGTGTTACCCAGATTAATTCAAGTAATTCTGAAGGTATAGCAAAGCAGGCTGTTGAATTATCCAAACAAGCTGAAAAGCTGAATGATCTGGTTGCTTATTTTAAATTGTAGGAAAGGTTTTAGCTTTTGGCTTTTAGGTGTTAGCTAATCTCTAATCTCTAATTAATCCCTAATCCCTAATTTAGTAATATCTCACAATTGTTTCTTCTCTTTGCAAAATCAGGTTAACTTTGCGCAAATTATAATATGTGCTCATGAGTTTTGATAACTTGAATTTAAATTCTCCATTAAAAAATGCTTTAACCGATCTTGGTTTTTCGACACCAACTCCCATTCAGGAGAAGGCATTTCCGATAGTGATGTCGGGAAAGGATGTTGTTGGCCTAGCCCAGACGGGAACAGGTAAAACATTTGCTTATCTTTTACCACTTTTACGTCAGCTTAAATTTTCGGATCAGAGACAACCTCGTATCCTGATTCTATTACCAACCCGTGAATTGGTGATGCAGGTTATAGGTGAAATTGAAAAACTTACCAAATATATGGGATTGCGATATGCTGGCGTTTACGGTGGTACCAATATAAACACACAAAAAAAAACAGTGTATGCAGGTCTCGATATCATTGTAGCTACTCCCGGCCGGTTAATCGATTTAACCATGACCGGAGTGCTTCGTTTAAGCAGTATTCAGAAGCTTGTTATTGATGAAGTGGATGAAATGCTGGCCTTAGGATTTCGTTCACAAACAACCCAAATACTGGAGCTTTTACCTGCACAGCGTCAGAGTTTAATGTTTTCGGCTACACTTACGGAAGATGTACAGCAATTGATCAAAGATTTTTTTACCGATCCTAAATGGGTTGAGGTTGGATCAAAAAGCACCCCTGTTGATCAGATTTCTCATAAACAATACCCAATACCAAACTTCAACAGTAAAGTTAACCTGCTTAGGTTACTGTTATCTGAAGATACTTCGATGGATAAAGTGTTGGTTTTTGTTCCTGACAAAAAAACTGCCGATCGTTTATTCGATCATTTGGATATGGATTTCACCGGGAAAATTGCCGTTATCCACTCCAATAAATCCCAAAACTATCGGTTTGCCTCATTGGAAAAGTTTCAGATAGGAAGTCATAGGGTTTTAATAGCCACTGATGTTGCTTCCAGAGGGTTGGATATTAGTAATATTTCGCATGTTGTGAATTTCAATATTCCGGAAATTCCTGAAGATTATATTCATCGTACCGGTCGTACTGGGAGGGTTGACAAACAAGGAATCGCCATTAATTTCGTGAGTGAAGCAGATTCGGAGTTAATGGGTAACATAGAGAATTTTATTGGTTTTAAAATTGAAGAATATCCATTACCTGAAAACCTGCAAATATCGGATGAGCTGATGCCCGATGAAATCCCTACGCCGCTGTTCGATAAAGATTATCTTAAAATGCCAACTTCACCAAAGCCTCCCAAAGGTGCTTTTCACGAAAAGAAGGATAAAAATAGGAAAGTAAACTTAGGCGGGCCTAAAAAGCGTAATCCCAAATATGGGAAGCCGGCAAAAGCTCCCGTTTTAGTTAAGAAAAAGAAAAATTTATAATCGTGAATGGAAAAAGATCAGCCCAATAATCCTCTTCATGGCAAAACCCTTGAAATGATCCTCACCGAGTTGGTTGATTATTACGGTTGGGATCAGTTGGGTATATATATCGAAATCAGATGTTTCAATTTCGATCCCAGCATTAAGTCGAGTTTGACATTTCTGAGGAAAACGCCATGGGCACGACAAAAAGTTGAAGAATTATATGTGAGGTACTGGTCGCATTTGAAGAAATGATTTCCGTGTTTTGCTAAAAATAGTAACGAAGCCAAACGGCAATCCCGAAAGCTTTCGGGACCGATACTGATACTTCGACAAGCTCAGTATAAACTATACAGGAATGGGATATGAGGCTATTAGGTATGGACAATCAAGCATACCTTTGTTAAGTCCCAAAGTTAAAGTTACCTTTTAGTAGATCCCCAGGCATTGGCAGAACCGTGCGAAGCGAGCTTGTGAATACCTTAAAAAACATTAATGGCATGAACAACGGAAAAGCTCTTGCCAGGGGAGATCTGTATCTGGTTTCGTTCTACCAGGCATACAGAGGTCAGCAGAGGCCAAAGTAGTTGGTAAAACGAGCTGTCATTAGAGAGACGGAGGTCTCAATGAACCAGTGAAGGGCTGAACGTCAGGTTGTCCCCAATTCGATAAGGAAGTTCAAACTTCGAGTTTGCTAGCTATATCATAAACAAAGACAAAGGTATTGTTGGTGTAAAGAGCAATAGTAATGATACCTGACGAACCGCGCAGTGCGAGATCCGTATGCTGCGTGGTGGGAGATGCTCTCCGTGAGGCTTTTGGCCTCACGGTAGCCTACTCGATTACCGCTATGTGCTTTTTTTATAATTCTACACTCATTTTTAAATGTCGTCCAAATCCTTGTCGAATTATCCGCATTAAAGTCGAAAGTCTTATATCAGACGCATCATTTTCAATCCGGGATATATAAGTCTTAGTGGTACCACATTTTTCTGCTAGTTGCTCTTGAGTCAAGCCCTGTTCTTTTCTGAGTTCTTGAAGCATTACGCCTATCTTAAATGCTTCAAATCCTTCTTCGAATTCATCCCTTTCTTTTGTTCCCCTTTTGCCATATTGTTCGTCCAAATGGTCAGCAAAAGATGTCAAATTATTTACCTTCTTTTTCATCGAAATATTGTTTTTTTAATTTTTCTGCTTGTTCTATCTCACTTTTAGGAGTTTTTTGTGTTTTTTTCTGAAATCCATTTACAAGAACAATTAGTTGTCCTTTATCAAAAAAACTAAAAACTCTATAAATATCAGTCCCCACTTCAACTCGTATTTCATAAAGTCCAGATGTGACTTCTAAATGTTTAAAAAATTTAACAGGAAGTCTGTCAATCGTGGCTATCAATTTTAATGTCCAGTTAAACTTCTTTCTGACTTCTGGTTTTAAAGTCCCAAAAAAGTCTAAATAGTAGCTTTTATAATAAAAAATATTTCTTACAAATTTTTCATCCATGAGACAAAGTTAGCTAATCAGGTAACATTTTGCAAATTTCTGATAGCTTTTCTCCGAAGCAGGCTTTTTTTTAGCATTAGCGGTAACGTTGGCGGTATGGCCAGTAAAGGATTGCGGAGGGATTTCCTTATCAACCTACCCGAAAACTTGATGCAGGTGATGCTCTTCGATGACCTCTGAAACCTTTATTGGCTCTACCGCAGGTGTGCGCCCTGCATGAGCAGAGCGCACACTTGTTGTAAGCTCTGGGAAAAGTTTAAATATGCAAATTTATTTCCAAAGAGCAAGCCGCAAGTGTTCATTTTTCCAGAGGGTGAAAATCCCTTACTCACGGGGTCGTGCCCGAAGAGTTAGTATGTGGCAAGGCTTCGGCGTGAGCTCAGTCGAACGGTGGTTTGGGGCGACCCATCCACTGTCCCGGAGCGAAGCGGAGAGAACGACCGCAGGGAGTAACAAAGCCAAACGGCAAAATCCGGTACTGATACTTCGACAAGCTCTGCATAAACCAAACTGGGACGAGATATGAGGCATGAATGTCTGGGTAAGCAAGCACACTTCGGCAGTCTCAGTGCATCGCATCATTGTAACGTCCATCATACAAAATTATTTCATAGTAGATACCGCAGGCATTGGAGGTACCGAGTGCAGCGAGATCGTGAATACCATAAAAAATAATTAATGCATGAACAACGTAAAAGCTCTTACCAGGGGAGGTCTCATCGTCCACGTGTTGGCAATGGTGAGAAGTCAGCGTTCGACTGAGCTCACGCCGAAGTCAGAGGCCATAGTAGCTGGTAAAACGAGCCGTCATAGAGAGACGGAGGTCTCAATGAGCCATTGAAGGGCTGAACATTAAGATG
>JBBQEI010000046.1:0-35800 GCA_038320545.1 Bacteroidales bacterium | reverse complement strand
CATCGTTTTGAATTAACCCGTTTACATTTTTAGGAACGGTATAAACATCGTCTGTAACTTTTACAGCAATTTTTAAGCTGCCCTTTCCCTGGTATATCCACATAACTGCCGACAAATCTTTTTCACCTTTCCACCATTTGGTGTTATCAGGAAATTTATCGAAAAAATTAAAAACCCCTTTATCCTTAATAAACGCTGTGGGGGGCTGTCTTTCCCACTTGGTTATATTTTTACCGTTAAAGGTTTTGTTAATTTGTGGGATTGGACTAACAAAACGTACCAATGACTTTTCCGTTTCAATTACTTTGTTGTTTTTCAAAAAACTGATTTCGATATTATCCAGAGTTTTGTTTTTTGCTCTCTCGATTTGCAAGGGGTTTCCAAAAGTAAATTTCCATCCACCAAGGCCACTTAAAACTTTAACAGCAATAATATTTTTCCCCTTAACAAGTTTTATTTTAAAAGTGTGATCCAAAATAAACATAGGGCCTTCGTTGCCTTTTTCCAATGTATTGTAAACGGGTTCTCCGTTTAAATACCAATCCATCCACCAATCGGCAGCAGAACCAACAGTTAAAGTAGTATCCGCTTCAGATATTATTTCGGCAAATGCAACAGCTGGGGACTTCTCTTTATTGCTAACTCCTATTTGGGCAAAATCGACGATGTGGTCGTCCATTCTTACTTTATTGCCATAAATTATGGAGTCGTTTACTTTTATAAATTCGGGTATTGCTTTCATTTTACCCGGATCTGGGGAAGCAATTCCGGTATATATCGTCCATTCATCGGGCCATTGAATATTTTGTACAGGAGGTTTTGGAGTAACTGAAACTTTCAGGTTTTTCGACTCATTCGGGTTAAGCGTTACATGGATGATATCAGAAGCAAACAAAACGGGGATTGATGTATTGGCTTTGAAACTGATTTCAGCATCAATTTTCCGGTTTTCAGTGTTGTTTACGGTAAACTCAATGGTATTTCCAACATTTATTCCAAGAGGTAATTCGGATTTGATATCGATAGCCGAAACAGCCCTTTTAATTTTAAAATCAGGCGATTGTGTATCCCAGCGTATAAAAACCGGATTCTCATTTATATTGATATTTGCCGAACCCCCAACAACATTATCTATTATCTGGGAATTTCCAAATAAGTCAATTATTTCGGGCTTTAAAAGTTGATTGTTATCTTCTGCAAGTTTAAGTTTAATTGTGTAGGCCATTGGGGCGTTAACCCAGGCGACAACAATTCGTCCATTGCCATTTATTTCTTTAAAAAGATAGCTTTCAGCTCCCTTCTTGCGTAAGTCTATTATCTCACAAAATTTGTATCCCCGTAGTGTTTCAACCATGTTCCGATAGGCAATAACCACCGGCCTGGGCTCGCGCATACTATAAAGGTTACCGTAAGGTTCTTCAAACATCAGAAAACGAAACCACATTAAATAGCCTAATCCTTTTGATTGGGCATATACCTGCTTTTGAAGGACAGTAGCTGCCTGCATTTTTTCCTGTTCCATGGTAACGGTTGGGGTACCCGATTCGGTATCGAATATTTGTTTATTCCCCTTATTCCACTTATTCATAGCTCCAAACATATTATCGTAACCCAACCTTTCGGCTTCCGATCCATATCCATGTGCATGATAAGCAAATGCATCGATAAACTGTGTATCGACTAACTCAACAAATTTGTTTGCTCTAAAATTGCCCTCCTCACCAAAAAAACACAATCCACCATTCATAACCACCGTATTGGGATTCCCTTTCTTTATAGCTTTGTACATCTGCTCAAAAGAATAGGTATATTCCTCCATTGGTCCGGGATAAAAGCCCTTCAGATCAGGTTCGTTCCCAAGTTCATAATATTTAATTTCAGGATGCTTTCGAGCTATATTTTCAAGGCTATTGCATTTTTGCTTTAACTTAAACATGCGAGTAGCAGAATCCAGATCTTTTGGTGGATCGTAAACTACAGAAACTTTAAGGTTTTGGTTTTTATAAATTGGGTAATATTTTTCAAATTCATCTTCACCATCGTCCCACACCCCTAAACGAATTATATCAGTACCGGTAAAATCCATCCATTTGAGCAGATATTTATTGTCATAGAAATGGCCCAGGCAAACATCCATGCCATATAAAAATTCATTATCCGTGGCCTTACCTAAAACGGTTGCAGAAGTGACACCAAACCATGTTTTTCTTTCAATAACTTTTGTGCTCGTGCTCTTGTCATTTAAAACCAACAAAGCATAGTAAACCCCGTAAGGCCATGAACTGGTATTGGTCACCATATTTTGGGTACTCCGGGTTGATGCATTTAGTATAAATTCGCCAGAAAAGTTTTTAAATTGTGTGCCCCTGTGATCGTAAATCGTTAAAGAATATTTCGCATGAAAATTCTCCTTTGAAGGATTATAAAATTTATAATCAAGCGATTGTTTATCATTATGTGTAAACAGGTAAACACTGTTTGTGTGAACTATATCTTCCAAAACGAGTGTTGCATCTGATACCCCAGTTCTTCCAGACTTTTCCTGAGCATGTATCTTATTATGATTAAGTAAAAAGCATGCAGATAAAACATAAAAAAACAAAAAAACCTTATGTATCATTTCTTTATAAATTAATTAGTTTAAAAATCAGCACATCACTTATAGGCATCCAGAGCTGTTTTGAGCAATACCGGAACAGAAACTGCATTCAAAATGACTTTTCCCTTCGTTCTTCCTTCGTTTTATAATTGCGATTGTTAGTCGCTTGCTTTCGCCCCTTTGGTTAATCCGGCCACCGCTGGCTGCTCTTCTTTTTTGAACAAAAAGTTACCAATTACCAATAAATCCATTTCGGTCGACATAAAACACCGGTAAGCATCGTCGGGGGTACAAACAATGGGTTCTCCCCGAACATTGAAACTTGTGTTTACCAGAACCTCGTATCCGGTAATTTGTCCAAAAGCTTTCAATAGCCTGTAAAATTCGGGATTTGTTTTCTGATGGACTGTTTGGATCCGGGCTGAATAATCGATGTGCGTAACCGCAGGAATATCCGAACGTTGGTGATAGAGCCTTTTAAGCAAATCCGTTTCATCGGTGATGGATTGATTTCTCCTGGATTCGTTAACCGGCGCTACCAAAAGCATGTAGGGCGAAGAGGTATCAAGGTCGAAATATTCTTTGCACTTTTCGGCAGTCACGGCCGGGGCAAATGGCCGAAATCCTTCGCGGTACTTTATTTTCAGGTTAAGTTTACGCTGCATCTCCGGGTGACGGGCATCGCCCAGTATGCTGCGGTTTCCTAAGGCACGGGGGCCAAATTCCATGCGTCCCTGAAACCAGCCTGCCACATTTCCGGCGGCCAGTAACGAGGCGACAAGAGAACAAAGCTCCCCAAAATCGTCAAAGTGAGTAGCTTTGGCGTTATATTTTCTAATTGTTTTTCGAATATCAATTTCAGAATAATCAGGGCCTAAATAGCTCCCCTCCATACTATCGGGTATAACGGGGATTCTGGGCCTGTCGAATCCAATATGCCAGGCAGCAAAGGCCGAACCCAACGCCCCTCCCGCATCGCCAGAAGCAGGTTGTATCCATACACTTTCGAAAATACTTTCCTTCAGCAGCTTGCCATTAGCCACACAATTAAGTGCTACCCCACCGGCGAGCACCAGGTTTTTACATCCGGTGAGTTCTTTGGCGTGCCGGGCCATTTTCAGCACAATATCTTCGGTTACTTCCTGGACTGCAAGTGCTAGGTTCATATAGTCCTGTGTAAGCTCGTTTTCAGGATTCCGCGGTGCAATTCCAAAAAGAGCTTCCCACTTTTTGTTGTTCGTCATGCGCAGGCCCGTGGCAAAATTAAAATAATCCATGTTCAGAAGCACTGAGCCGTCGGGCTTGATGTCGACCAGGTGAGCCAGTATTTTTTGTTTAAAGCTTTCGGTTTGAATGCTCCCGGGAATGCCGTAAGGAGCCAGTCCCATGAGCTTGTATTCGCCACTGTTTACTTTAAAACCTGTGTAATAAGTAATCGCCGAATATAATAAGCCCACTGAATGTGGAAAATGAAGCTCTTTAAGAATTTCAATCTTATTCCCGGAACCCTTGCCAATGGTAGATGTTGACCACTCGCCCACTCCATCAATGGTAAGAATAGCGGCTTCTTCAAAAGGAGACGGGTAAAAAGCTGATGCCGCATGCGACAAGTGATGTTCCGGAAACCAGATGGGGCAATTCAGTTTCCCCATTTTCTTCAGTTCATCCTTCAGCATTTTCTTCATAAATATCTTATCCTTAATCCAGACCGGCATGGCGTGGATAAAGCTGGAAAATCCATTTGGAGCAAAGGCATGATATGTTTCGAGCAACCGTTCGAATTTGATAAAAGGCTTTTCATAAAATACAACGGCAGAAAGCTTTTCAAGAGACATTCCGGCTTCTTCCATTACATATTTCACCGCATTGGCAGGAAAGGATTCGTCGTGTTTAACGCGGGTAAAACGCTCTTCCTGGGCTGCAGCCACAATTTTCCCATCGAGCAGTAAAGCTGCCGCGCTGTCGTGATAATAAGCTGATATGCCTAGGATTGCCGCCAATTTCTTAAAATAAAGAATAGATAAATGGAGCCAGTGCAGTTCCGCCCGATAAAACAATTATTCCGCTCAACAACACTAAAATTACAATCAGCGGTATCATCCAGAATTTTTTCCGGGTTTTAAGAAAGAGCCAGAGTTCTTTAAGAAATTCCATAGGTAAGTATTTAGTAATTAGTATTTAGTAGTGAGTAGTGAGTTAAAGGACATTGATGGTGGGGCAGCATCAGGTGCAGCTCCCCAGTTTTTGTTCGGCACAGACCCCATTTGCAGTTCCATTGTTCCACCTTTCATCATATCGGAATGCAAAAACCAGGGCTTATCCCATTTCCGACCCATAAAGAAGGCAGATTGAATGTACTTATTTTGCTTTGATACATTCTTTGCAACTATTTTAAACACCTTGCCATTGGAGAGATGCAAAATTGTTTCCGGGAAAAGAGGGCTGCCGATAACATAGTAGGGCATTCCGGGACAAACAGGGTAGAATCCCATAGCCGAAAAAACGTACCATGCCGAAAGTGTTCCATCGTCATCGTCGCCACACAGCCCCATGGGATGGTTAAAATACCAGGCATCCATAATTTGGCGTACGATTTTTTGAGTTTTCCACGGTTCACCGGCATAACAGTAGAGATAAGGTATGTGGAATGCCGGCTCGTTTCCCTGCGAATGCATACCGGTAAGGCCGGTCATGTCGGGGAATTGCTTCTGAAAATCGAATTTATACCCGGGGTATTGAAGCATGAACAAAGTATCGAGCTTCGTAACAAATGCCTTACGACTGCCGAAAAGACGGATCAGTCCTTCAACATCGTGCTGAACATGAAAAGTATAGACCCATGCGTTGCATTCGGCGAAATAGTCTCTTCCGGCCTGACGCCCTCCTGTTACAGGATTAAAACCTGGTACCCAGTTACCATCGGCCATTTTGGGCGACATAAACCTGGTCGCAGGGTTGAATACATTCTGATAGTTCTTTGCTCTTTCATAAAACAAAGCCTCATCATTTCGATAGCCCAGCTGTTTTGCAATTCCAGCCATACAATAATCGTCGGTTGAATTTTCAAGTGTTACCGCAACAGCTTGCCGGCGATAAAATTTTGAGACAACCGGTTCAGTTTCAATATCTGTTTCTTTTAGAGCCGGAAAATAACCGTGTAACTGATAAAAGTCGTCGAGTAGAGTTTTTGCAGCATTTACATCGGGCAACATGGTACGTTCAAGAGAATTTTTCTTCAAACCTTCAAATATTGTTTTCAGGTCGAAATTGTGATAGCCTTTGTTCCATGTATCGGCTGCAAATATGGCCAGGTGATTGCCAAGCATATAGGTGAGTTCGCCCTGTGGAAAAGGGAAAACGGGCATGGTACCATATTGTTTGTACATCCGGGCGTACGATTCGAGCATATCCTCCTGCTGCTGCGGATTGAGCAGAAGCTGTAACGGATGTTTTACCCGGTACGAATCCCAAAGCCCGTCGCCAGTATAGAAATCGTGATTACCGGAATCATGCACCTTACCATCGAAAACACTGAAATACTTTCCATCTTCGGTGACATTCCACATGGAATTTAGCGCACGGTACATGGCTGTGTAAAAAACTATTTTCTGATCTTCGTTCGCTGTGTTGATTTCAATTTCCTGAAGTTCCTGGTTCCATGTTTCCCTAGCTAAGTTTACCAGGTTATCAAAGCTTTTTCCACTCAATTCCCGGTTCAGGTTTTTGCCTGCCTGTTCTTTACTTATATAGGATATCGCAGCTTGCAGGTCGATATCAGTGTCGGAAAACCTTAAAATACAAACCAGATTCGAACCATTAATTTTTTGGGTCGTGGAATCATTATAATACCTAACCATTTTAAAAGGTTTGGAAAACTGAAACTGATGAAAAATTCTGGTCCCCTTATCAACGCAAAAACCCGTTAATAAGTTTGAACCCACGATTTTTAATTCTGTTTCTCCCGGAAAAAAACATGTAAGGAAATTTTTCTGTCCTGCAGGCCAATAAATGCGATACCAGGTCGACCAGGGTTGAACGGCAGCTTCAATGGTGATGCCGTAATCATCCAATTGTTCGTGCAGGTAATAAGGCTTAACCACTTCAAAATCACGATCGAAACCGGAAGCACAGGAATCAGCGGTGGAAGCCATCACATTTGCAGTAGGCATAAACATAGCATTACCCACTGGGAAACCATAAATTTTCTGAGCCAGATAACGGTCGTTGATACCTGGAACGGTAATGGGGGCAATATGCACCATTCCATGAGGCAGGTAAATGGCGGCTTCGGGTGTGGTAAGCAAGTGGCTTATGGTACCTATGTTTGGGTTTACCAGGTCGGCAGGAGTTTTCTGCCCGTGATTGCAAGCAACCAGGGATAAAAAAAGGAATATATAAACACTATTTTTCATGAAACTAAAATGGATATTTAAGATCACTATCGGTAAAAACATGATTGCGTATGGAATAAACCGAACAATCATCTTTTTTAAAAGCTTTAAGACGAAGACTGTCTTTTCCCATGGCACGCCTTACCATTGCAACCGGTGTAACAATAAAAATGAAGAGCAGGGTGAGTATTATCCTTGACATCAGCCAGCTCAGGACAACCGAAAAATTCCACCATATAAAAGCCAATGGTTTGATAAAAAACGGAAAAATCAATACGGTAAACAGCAGTATTACAGAGATGTACTGGCAAACGGGAGTTTTATAGTATACTCCTATAAACGCCGAAACAATTGCAAATACAATAGCCGTATCAGTAACCTGTTTTTTTGATATGTCTCTATATTTTATCATTTTTCAATAAGTTCCATATGGATAATATTTCTGATAAAAAAGCTTTAATCTCGATTTTGCAGCATTTATATCTCTTTGTGAGCCTTTTTCCAATAAAAATTTGTCTTCGGCGGAACAAAACATTGAAAAAGCTTCCACTCCGTCGCGTATCTTTTGTATTTCGGGCAGATTTTCCGGATCGTTCAGGTAAGCGGGAGAAAGATTGGATAATATCCAGGTTCCAAAGTTTATAGCTGATTTATACTGATGTGTAAGGCAACACAGCGAAAACCTTGTAGTTTGCACCAGCACATCCTTTTCGTCGCGGTAGTCACCCAGCGAGTTATCAAATTCCTGAAGCGATACCGGTGTAATACTTCCATTGAAAACTTTTCTATTAAGGAAATTGGCCATCTCCCAGGCAAGTATAACATTTCCATTCCGGGTTGGATGCACGTAATCCAGCATGAGATCGAATCCGGGAATTCTTCTTTGGGCATGAGCCGAAAATATGCTGTCAGCATTGAACAAAACTGCACCTTTATTTTCCAAAACTATTTGCTTGATAATTGTATTAAAGCTGCTTAATGCCCGGAAAGGATTATAATCGAGGTCCCTTGCCTGAGAATAATACATTTTCGCATTCACAGTATCGTGGAGCATTTCGGAGGTTTTGGCCAACAGAAACCATGATTCGGCATGTTCCGGTTCAATTTTTACAGCCTTGGTAAAAGATTGTTTTGCTTCGAAGAAGTTGTTTGTTAAAATTTCTTTTCTTCCTTCATTAAACAACGAGGCCCACCGGAGAGAATCCTGTCCGCGAAGATTGCAGACGGAAACGTTTGGTTCCCAGTCCCTGAGGTTCACCGGTACAGTCATAAAAAGAGGTGCAACCTTGTTTTTCAATGCTTCCTCAGCTATTTCCTGAAGGCTCAGCCGATAGTGAGCTTTTACTTTTTCGAAAAGCTCAGGGTTGCTGCGGAGCTCAACAGCTTCCTGCTGGACTTTTTTCCAAAACGATTGAGCTACATCCAGCTCATTGCCGTTGAGCTGCGGGTTGTAAAAAGCTTTTTTAAGTAATTGAACAGTTCTGATTTTTGCAGCAAGCTTATCTACCACTTTCCGGAAGCCTGAAGCAATATAGCGCCGATCTTCCAGAAATTCGTTATTGCCGCACCAAACGATTACAGCATCGGGTTCATAAGCCAGGAGTTCGTTAAATACATTTTTTACCCTGTAGCTTGCAAAGCCATGAGCAGAGCAGTTGATCACCTCAAACTTTTTGGAACCACCTGAGCTATTCAGATATTTTTCAAGATAGCTGCTGAACCGCTCTTCCATTGGATGCGGCCACCCGGCACTGGCCGAACCACCAATACAAAAAATACGAATTGTATTTGGCTTCTTTTCGGCCCGAAACATAAAGTTCTGATCGCTATATCCATACTTATTGGTTATCCGTATGTAACGTTCGCCTTGATGCTGAATTTCAGTAAAAAAATCCATTTTTCCGATGGCAATAATGTCATTGGAAGATTTTTGTGCCGGACTAAAAATCCGGACAATTATTTCAATGAGAACAAAAAACAATACTACCGCCGCAATTGCGATAATTTTAAACAGCATTGTTTTTTGATTTCTTAAGGCCATCTTTTAATTGTTTTTCTGAATTTCCAACCACTTACTTTTTAAAAGTTTAGCAACTGAACTTTTTGGGTCAATAGCTAAAATTTTATCAATATATATTTTCCCGGCTGTTGCATTCCCAAATTTCAGGTACTCCGATGCAATTTGGTTAAAAACTTCCAAATCGGAATTCATTCCTTTTAACTCCAATTTGAATTCAATTATTTTCTCTGCTGAAGCTTTCAGAGGATTCAGCATAGCAGCTTTGTTTGTTTGGCTTATTCCGTATTCAAGAAAAGGAATGGCAAGATGCGGCTTGTCATTTTTCAATGCCGTGATAAAAAGTTGTTCGGCCATTTCGTAGTTCTGATTAAAATTTTCCCATATTTTCAAAAGATAAAAGAAATATCTGTTATCGTCACCTGCTTGCAGCGCCAGTTTAGCTGCCATTTCAAAATACTGCGCCTCGTAGGGATATTCCAGGCAAAGACCTTCTGAAAGAGCTAAAGCCCTTTTAATATCATTTTTCTCGCGGTAATAATCCAGCAGCTTCATCATGGCTTCTTTCCAGGAGAACTGTTTTACTGCCAGGCCGCCAGCTACTTTACCTTCAAAGGTTTTTTCTGCTTCGGTGGGTTTGGGTAAAGGCTCGTTAAAAGGCCAGTTTTCCTTCAATAAAATATTGGAAATATATCCATAAATGGTATCGAAAGCGGTAAGGGGCATCTGACTCCTGATTAGATCCAGAGGCTCATTATTAATGGATTTACCGGGCAGTAGTCCTGGTTTTTGCAGCGCATTCAGATAAGCGTCGGCCATAATTCCATAACCAACAAGATTCGGATGCACATGCTCCAACAACAACTCACTACCGATAATTCCATGAGGCGAGTTTTCACGAAAAGCAGATGTTACATCCACCAGTGTTACATTGCTAAATTGTCTGGATAAACCGCCAACAAACACGTTAAAAGCTTCCGGTGCCCGAAAACGCAACTGATCGTATTCCTTAGCTTTTAAAAAAAACGTATAAGCAGTGGTATAGTCGCCATTTGCATACAAAAGTTTTCCCAACCTGAAACAAACACCTGCGTGCGTAGTATCGAGTTTGTAAGCATTCAGGAATAATTTGTAAGCGGTTGCCGTGTCGTTTTCCAGAGCGTCGGTACCTTGCCGTAAAAGCGTGTTGAATTTTTTAACGTCAGTTGTTTGATTTCCAGATTGAAAAGGAAACAAATCCTTTAAATTGGTGAATAAGGTTCCGATGAAAACAGGAACATTTTTTTTATGAAATATTTCGAGAGTAGCAGTAATATTGGCTTTATATTGATCAATGCCTCTATTGTATTTTTTCGAACCGAACTCTACCTTCTGGTTAAGAGCCATACGCTCCATCAAAGTACGGTTCAGGTCGGAAGAAGCATCTGTTTTTTTCCTGTTGTAAAGGGTGTTATAAATTAGCTGCATCAGGCGTGACTTCTTCGACCAGATAAAAAAACTGATCATTGCCTGAGAACCTGCAAAAGAACCTGACGATGCAACGCCTAAAGTTCCATGATACTCATTTTGCCCGGTATAAATAAGAACTGCATCGGGCTGATAGTTTACCACATCTTTTGCCATGTCGCGCACAGCAAACGAATTGATTGCAGTAAGAGAGAGGTTTATAATTTCAATGTTTTTTTCAGGATATAACCGTTGAAGACGATATTTCAGCATCCGTGGAAAAGCACCGTTGTACATGTAAGGAAAACCGAGCGATGTGGACGATCCCAGCACAAAAATGCGAAAAGTGGCTGATGATTTTTTTACGGGAAAGAAGTCCATGTTCCCGTTGGTAAAATTAATGGTATTGGTGAAATATTTTTTCCCGATTTCGGGATTGAGATAATAGAACTTTTCTGTATTATCAAGTTTAAAAAGGCGAAGATCGGTACCGTAACCAAACACTCTTAAGCTAATTTCGAGCAGTATTATAAGAAGGAACGGCAACCCTATTGCAATAACTTTAAATATCTGTGCTTTCCTTTTGCCTGATAGAGAGATAGTCATTTTAAGAAGTTTAGTGAACGGCTTTAATATTAAAATATAATCGTTGATGATGATTCCGCTCATGGAATTCTCAACCAACAAAGTTGGTTGAGAATTTTATCATGTATCTATCGCTACTTAAAGTTTTTCAACTCTTCTGGAATAATAAACATTTTTACCAAACATTACCAAAATGTAAACACCTTTCTTTTGATTTGTCATATCAATAGTGGTTTCATATCCGTTCCTTTCATTTAGTTTGCTAATGGCCACCAACCTCCCCCGGGAACTGAAAACCGAGATTATAATATCGCAATGAGAGGTTCTTTCGGTAAGCGTAACTTTAAATTGATTTTCAAAAGGATTGGGGTAAATTTTTACTACTCCTCCTCCTGGCAGGTTGTCTTCTATACCTTTAGGTTTAGTAGTAAATGTTGCGGATATTCTTTCTGAGGTATTACCAGCTTCATCCACTGCATTTACCTCAATCGTATATTGCTTTGCCGGTTCCAGATTCTCTATTAAGGCAAAAGTATCCTCAACTGTTTTGAGCAATTCACCCTCAAGGTAAATATTATAGTTTTTAACACCAACATTGTCCGACGATGCCTCCCAGCTAACCGATATACTTTTACTGGTGCTTTTGCCTGTTAAATTCACAGGAGTTGAAGGAGCATCAGTATCAATGGTTGTTGCAGTTGCATAAGCTTTTCCCGATTGGTTGCCCGAGCTGTCAATAGCGCTTACAGCAAAACTATAAGTTGTATTTACAGTTAAACCGGATATAGTTGCACTTATTTCCGGGAGAGTGTCTATGGCGGCATTATCCTTATAAATAATATAACTTACCTTAGAATTATTGTCAATAGAAGGGGTCCAGTTTAATACAGCTTCGTTAGTTGTTGTTTTCACAGTTAAATCTCCCGGCATTGTAGGAGGGATTGTATCAACCGGAATGATATATGTGAGTAAAATATAATCTAAATCGGCATACATGTTCCCTCTTCGGAAAATAATATTATTTCGGCCATCTTTTAGCTCCAATGTATCCATTACAGAACCAAAAACGTCCCAATTGGCCGTAGGTGGAACTGTTAAAGCATATTCCGGTTCATCATTAACACGTATTAGAAAACTTGATTCGCTTCCCATTCCATTTGCATATCCCACCTTGATGGTATAGGCTCCCTTTTTGGAATTAAATTGAAAATCAATGAAGCTGTTATCAAAAATTCCGCCAACATATTTTCCTCCTGAAGCACCCGATTTATAACCAATGTTAGCATTATTGATTATGGCATCTTCAGCTTCATAAAAAATGAGATTCGGGTCGTATAATGTAATTTTTATACAATCAACCTCTCCATATAAATCCCCTTTTTTTATGATTAATTGATTCCTGCCTTCCTGAAGTTGGGCATAAATTTCGAGAGTGCTAAAAGTATCCCAGTTATTAGTTGGAGCATATTGCAATACAATTGATTCCGAAGCTCCATTGATATAGAGATTCTGACTGGATGGAGTACCCATTCCATTTGAATACGCAACTTTCACCTTATAAAGCCCTGTTTTAGAAACATAGACGTTGAATTCCACACTGCTGTCATCAAAATCAATACTACCCACAGCTTTTCCACCACTTGCTCCATACCTGCCTTTTACGAGTGCTTTTGTAATTACTGCATTTTCAGCCTCGTATGTTGAACTAATTTGACCGGTTACCTGAATTGAAGTTTCTGAAGTATTACCCTCATTATCAGTAGCAACTGCTTTAAGTATACTTATTCCTGATTTTATTGTACTCCAATCAAATATATATGGTGCTGTTTTTACCTCACCTACTTTAACCCCATCGGCAAAAAGCTCTACCATGGAAATAAACCCTTCACAATCTGCTGCCGTAACATCTATTTTCACTATTTGACCAAGAGGTATTACTGTTGCATTTTCTGGTGTGTTAATTTTAACATGGGGGTTTCCATCGGGCGAAGCAACGCATAGTGTAGTTGCATAGGAGTTATTGTTTTCGTCGCTTTCATCTATTCTATTAATATCGTCTACTATAAACTGTAAGGTATAATAACCTGAAACGGCTATCCAATTAGCAGATCCGGAAGGTCCGCCTGTGGCAGAAATTATCACTGAATCTCCAGAAGCCAAGGAAGATTTATATGTATCAGTCCAATTTACAACGCTTCCATTGAGCAGGAATGCTCCGCCAATGATTACTCCTTCCTTGGTTGCCCCTGTTCCATTATTCTTTACGGTAGCGTTAAAGCTAACAGGCGTTCCATTGGAGATGATAGCAGGTGTCCAGGAAATGTTGCGCACTACTAAATCGGGGACTTTTAAAACTGAAGGATCCTTTACCGATATCATTACTGCAGATGAAGTGCTTACAACCACTCCGCTACTATTCAATGCTTTTACAGTTAAAGCATAGTTTCCTTCAGGAACACCTGTCCAGGAATAAGAAAATGGCCTGATTGATGATTCGCCAATTTTATTTGAACCGGCATAGAATTCTACATTTGCAATACTGTTGTCAGCATCCGTTACATTTGCGTCAATTTTAATACCCGTACTATCGGAAACCTGAAATATTGTATTGTTTGAAGGATTTGAAATGTATATTTCGTCTTCTCCGGTTTCAATAGTTAACACATCATCAAAAAAGCAATTTCCTTCTATACTCTCCAATTCAGCAACACAAAAAGAATTGGAAGGTGTAACTTTTGCTGTTATCAGTGTCCATTCAGAAGAATTTGAAGATACAATAAGTTCTGCATCACCTGCTGTCTTGTTATAGCCCTGAATTGTTAATCTGGCAGAGCCTCCATTGGTAGCTTTAACCCATACGCTCACCGTAACCTGTTTACCGGGAGTTATATTTCCAAGAATCTGCCTTACCTGACCGGCCCCATTAATGCTTAATGCCGTGGAACCTGAATGTTTCTCTGCATTGGTAACAGTGATGTTTGTTGGCGGACTAACGGCATCGGCACTGAAATACATCATCCATTCATTAGGGTCAAGGAAGCTTGTAGTAGTTTCAAATCCTCCATTGGTGATGCTCTTATTTAAATAAGCATTTTTAATCGCATTATAAGCTGGCTTATTTAAAATATCCCACTCAGCACCTCCTTCGTCAAGTCTGTATAGTAAAACGTTATCAAAACCATATCTTTTAACAGCTACATTTAGTTGTTCAAACCAACGGGCCTGCCAGGCTAATCCATCCACACCGGCAGGATGCCAGTTAGGATTCGTACCTGTTTCGCTTAAAGCTACAGGCCTCTGGGGAAAGTTATAAAATTGACTCATGTATTCCCAAGGTTTGCTTAAGCGTCCATCGTCAATTTGAGAGCCGTAAGCATGTATTCCCAGATAATGACAATATTGAGTCACCCCCATGCTAATCATATCTCTTAAATAAGATGTTTCCGGAGACATAGTTGGCGGTGATTCAATGCGTATATTGGGATCGATGCTTTGTGCTGCTGTAAAAGCAATTTTTGTAAATTCCACCGCCTGAGCTGGAGTTATCGCTGGTCCAATCGGCGCTCCATATCCAAGGTCAGGCTCATTATCAACTATATAATAGGTTATTTTCCCTTTATAATGCTCCATCACATTTCTGCAAAAGTACTCGAAGTTTCTTTTCCATTGATCCCATGTAGTATAACGGTTTGTATGCGCCCGGGCTGCAATTACACAATGCATAGTAAATCCTTCGGCTATATACTTATTAACGGTCGCATCACGTGCATCCCAATTAAAGGAATCATTTTCATTATATCCACCCACACCATCCATTCCCATTCTTACCTTATAAATTCCGAGATCCTTGTCGTAATTTATCGTTCTTTGCACAAAATCCGGATTTGTATTAAAACCGGTATTATTGGTTATTCCAATTGTAGGGTCCTTACTTTGTGCAAAACTGTTTGATGAAAAGCAGATAAAAAACAAACAAAAAGTTATTAAGGCACTTAAACATTTGGTATTCCAATCATTATAGGGTAATTTTGATTTCATAATTCAAATTTTAAGAGTTAGTATGATAATTTTTTACTGAATAGGTATAAATGTTCCATTGTCTATATTGAATGAGTGCTTGGTTGTGAAAAAATACCTAGGGAGTCTATTGAAATAAAAAAGCAGAGAACTTCCTGAGTTGTTACGATAGTTTTTAATTATTTAAATGAAGGCGGACGAGATTATTCTCGCCCGCCTTACAGATAACTAACTACAAACCTAACTAATGATGTTGTGAATTATAATTAGTAACCCTTGTTTTGTTGCATACTAGGATTGGTTTCGAATTCCTTAACAGGGATAGGAAGTGCATAACTTCTGTTTTCATCCCATTTGATGGTTCCACTGCGAACCTTGACATAATAATCAGCTTCGGCCTGCCCAATTTTCCAACGACGCACGTCGAACCACCAACCTCCTTCGCCAAATAACTCAGCCCATCGTTCATATTTCAACGGGTCGTTTTTAAGGTTAACATCGCTTGCCTTTGTTGCTGAAGTAAGTGTAGCATAATCGAAAGAAGAAACCGCATCAACAGGTTGGTTGTAAGCCCGGCGATGTACTTTGTTAATGTATTCCAGTGCTGTGGTTGCATCGCTTGTTTTGGCACAAGCTTCGGCATACATCAGATACACATCGGCAAGACGCATAATATACATCTGGCTCATGTAGTTCATTCCTTTATCGGGTCCACGGCCATCGAGGTTTGTATATTTGCGGAAGGAGAAGCTGTGATAAGACCCAATTTCATTGTCGTACTGAATAACAGGAGCTATTGCGGCCATTTTTCCAAATGCATTATACTCATCGACAAAAGGCTGAAAACTTGCTACCCAAAGTCTGGGATCTACAGATCCATCAGTTTTGGCAGCTTTGCTCCGGGCTAGGAATACATCGCTAGGCTTTTCCCGTAAATTATTAACATTTGTGTAATTGGGTTTCAGGTTGTTCCATGCAGGGTTAGAAGTTGGAGCTGCAGTTGGTTCGTTAAACCCAAACCTTGAAAGATTTTTATCGTGAACAAAGATATTTGTCCATGAGGCAAAGGTTCTGTTCCCGATTGTATCAGGTGCATATACTGCAGGTTCAAACACCATTGGTGCATTATTTGCAGTTGAAACACCCCAGGTAGACCAGCCACCATCTTGTTTATAAGAAATTTCGGTAATTGATTCCGAATTGTTCTTATACATCCCCACAAACATGTTTTTATAAACGTCGAAAGTAACCAGCGATTTACCACTGTTATCAATAACATCTTTAAGTGTGGCTTTGGCCTCAGCGAATTTTTCTGCATATAAATAAGCTTTGCCTAACATTGATTTAACGCTCCAAACTGTGATCTTGGTTTTATAGGCATCTTCCCATGATGTTTTTCCATTCATCATTACTTCAGCCCTTTTGAAATCAACAATAATAGAGTCGAGCGATTGCTGTACAGTAGCTCTTTTTACAAACATATCCGACTGTTTTTCAGGAACGGTATTTATAAGCGGAATACCTAGCAAGTCACCACCTTGGCCGTTAGTAATAAACGATTCGGAGAAGAAACTAAACAAAAGTAAGCGGTACCAGGCTCTGAAATAATAGGCCTGGCCTTCAATTGTTGTTAACTGAGCCTCTTCGCCGGACTTAGCGTATTTAGTCTTATAATTATTAACCACTCCGAGCAAAGTATTGGCTTGGGTAACCCCTCTGGAGCAATCCCTCCACATATTGGCTACTTCGCCCATATTACCCGGTGCAACGTTATTCTGGTGAACATTGTTCCACCATTCATCATTCACCCATTCCTGATCTGAGGCATGTTCCAAAGGATAAAAGCCCTTTGCAAAAATATCGTGCCCATATAAACCAAACGAATGTTGGTTGGCATAAAGTGAATTAACAAACAATTCTACCTGTGCTATTTCCTGTGGGAAAATTTCAGGTGACAGTGCACCATAATCTGTTTTATCAAGAAAGTCATCTTTACAGCCTTGTAAAGAGATAATTAGGAAAATGAATAAATATAGGTATTTTTTCATATTGTATTTTTTAAGTTATGATCAGAGATTTATTCACTTATGTATAAATTGATAAAAGAATAATTTCTGAATTGTGATTATAAACTAAAATTTAATATCTAACCCAACAGAAATAAGACGGGTTTGAGGGTACAAACCAGCATTTTCGATACCTCTTTCACTTACATCGCCTCCAAGCTCAGGATCCAAACCTGTATATTTTGTAAAAGTTAACAGGTTGTAACCCGATACATATACACGAGCCGATTGCATTCCCACTTTAGTAGATAAGCTTTTTGGAAGTGTATATCCGATCTGAAGGTTTTTTAACTTGAGATAAGCTCCGCTTTCAACAAAAAACGATGAAGGGTTTTTATAATTTCCATTCGGGTCGCGCAGATATTCGCCTTTTTCGTCTACATAGAAAGTACGTGGAAGGTCAGTAATTTTGGTATTGCCAAAATAAGAGGTATTAAATATGTCAGAAGTAGTGTTATAGTCAGCATAAAAATTCTGACGGATACCTTTGGTGGCGTTAAATATATCCACTCCGGCAAGACCCTGCATGAAGATTCTCATGTCAAAACCTTTAAATTCAAAATCGAAATTAAACCCATAGATGCATTTTGGCCATGGATTACCGATATATGTTTTATCGGCATCATCAATTTTGTTATCGGGAGTACCGGTTAACTTGCCATCGGCTCCTTTTGAATTGATGTCCCGGTAAATAAGATCGCCGGCTTTAGCCTTTGGTTGAGCGCTTGCTGCAGCATCAGCATCAGTTTGGAATATACCATCAACAATATAGCCGTTAAACTGGCCTATGGAGTATCCATCTTCTGTTTTACTTAAACTACCGTTCGTCCAGGCGGTGCCACCTTTCCAGAAAACAGACCCTTCATCTCCTAATCGTAACACTTTATTTTTGCCAAAGGAGGCATTTCCACTTATTCCATAGCTTAAATCACCAACTTTATCGCGCCAGTTTGCAACAAATTCAAACCCACGGTTCTGAATTTCACCAATGTTAATTGTAGCGTTATATTCCCCGTTATGATTACCAATACCCGACGATGGAGGTAAAGCAACATCGTAAAGCATGTCGGTAGTTAGTTTATCATACCACTCGGCCTCCAGGGTTAATTTATTATTAAAAAGACCAAACTCTAAAGCAACGTTGGTAGTAGTTACTTGTTCCCATTTAATATTTTTATTGGCAAATTTGGTACTTCCCCAACCGGTAACGGCATTGGTGCCATCAAAAGAATGAGCGTTGATTGAACCATACGAGTCTTCATAAACAAAGTCTTTAACAGCTCCAATACTACCAAGTACACCCCAACCACCTCTCAGCTTAGCATTCGATAACCACGAAATTTTATCCTTCATAAAACCTTCTTCCGAGAATCTCCATGCGGCCGAGAAAGAGGGAAATACCCCATAAGTATTTTCGCCAATAAACTTATTGGTACCATCGCGACGAACAGTTGCCTGTAAAATATACTTACCTGCATAATTGTAGTTCAAACGGCCAAACTGAGCCAGTTTTGAACCTTTAGAATAACCAGCATCGGCCTCACGTGAAGTTTTGCCCATGGTAGACAACCCAAAGCTCGGGGTGTAATCTACAGGAAAGCCTTCGGTTTTAGCAAAAACATTGGTACCATAATCCTTAATGGCTTCCCAGCCTGCCATAGCCTTTAATTCGTGTTTTCCAAAAGCCTTATCGTATGTTAACACAAAGTTTGCCAATGCATTTTGGTCGCGTTTGAGTTCTTTTGTTAATTTACGAACTCCGTTTTTGATAATTCCAAAATCATAAATCAGGTCGAATTGTGATGTATTATCACCACCCGAATATCCACCAACAGTAGACCGTAAATTTAATCCTTTGATAATGTTCCACTCGGCAAAAAAGCTACCCTCAACTCCAAAGAAGCTGTTATCATAAACTCTGGCTTCGGCACTTCCAACATGATTGGTTCCCTGGAAGCCATCAGGTGCAGCGCCCCAGCCTCCGGCACGTGTTTCGTCGTAAACGGCCATCATAGGAATGGAGCGGTAAGGAATATCAGAGCCATCACCAGTAGGTCTCCAGCTAGTTTTAGAAATATAAAGAAATTCGCCAACCTTAAGTTTAGGGTGTAATTTGTAGTCGGAGTTCATTCGGACTGACATGCGGTCGAACGAGTTTTTACGGCGAATACCATCTTCTTTAAGATACCCGGCCGAAATATAATAGGTAGACTTTTCGTTACCACCCGACAAAGAGAGATTGTAGCTCTGCTCAACTGCAGGTTTATACATTTCATTTATCCAATCGGTATCAGTAGTGCTGGCATCCCAGGATGCATATTGAACGCCCATTATGTTGCGGGCTCTTATATAATCCTTGCGGTTTAAAAGTTCCGGGAGGTTTATTGCTTTGCGCTGTCCTAGATAAGTATTAAACTCAACATTCATTTTTTCGCCCCTGCGGCCTTTTTTGGTGGTTACTAGTATTACACCACCAGCAGCTTCAACGCCGTAAATAGCAGCAGAAGACGCATCTTTCAGAATTTCAATGGACTCAACATCCGACATATTGAAATTGTTGCCAGTTCCCATTCTTTGTCCATCAACAATATACAAAGGTTTGATGTTATTAATGGAAGTAGCTCCTCTGATAAATATGTCAGATTCTTTACCTGGTTCCCCTGTTCCTTTTGTAACAAAAACACCTGCAACTCTTCCGGTCAAAGCTTCCGCAAGACTTTTTACAGGGAGGCTCTTTAGATCTTCAGCTTTAACTGAGGCAATCGATCCCGTCAAATCCGATTTCCTTTGGGTTCCATAACCCACAACTATAACTTCTTCAAGACTTTCTATGCTTTCGGAAAGGGTTATGTCAATTGTAGTTCTTCCGTTAACAGCAATTTCTTCGTCCAGAAATCCAATGGAAGAAATAAGTAATACAGCATCTGCTGACTGAACATCGATAGAATATTTACCATCTATATCGGTTACCGTTCCCAGCGTTGTACCCTTTATTACTATACTTGCCCCTGGTAGAGGTTCGCCGTTAAGTGCCGAAACTATAGTTCCTTTTACGGTTATAGTTTGCATAGCCTCGCTCGAGGCTTTGGTTAATACAATTAAATTATCGTCGAACCTTTTAAAACCAAGGTTCGAATTTGCCAGCAAATGGTCAAGAACCACTTCAATGGGTTGCTTGTAAACTTCTATATCAACTTTAGCTGTGCCGTCGACAACCTCATCCTGATATAAAAATTTATAATTGCTCGACTTTTCTATCTGGCTCACTATTTCTTTTATAGTAACTTTTTTACCCGAAATAGTAAAAACCTGGGATATTCCGTTGGCGTTTGCCTGTAAAACGCCCACAATTGTTAATAAGATTGATAGCCTCATAATAGATAGTAGTTTACTAATACCATTTTTTTGCAAAAAAATGCAATACTTTCTTTTTTTTACCATAATTTTGAATTGTTAATAATTAGTTGATAGCGGTAATGCCATAACTTTTGAATAGTGACACTACCAAACGTTAACTGAAAGTTTTCTATCGGAAAATGTGACCGCATTTTCCGATTTTTTTTTATACTTAGCGTTAGTTTTCTGTCATAGGCTTGTAGCTGTTTTTGGTTAATAATAGTTATTTAGTGTCTGTTTTTAACATAAGAATTAATGTGTCGTTTTTAATTTCAAATTTCATTTCCGATGCAGCACTTAAAGCTTTTAAGGCTTCCTGTAAAGGTTCTTTTACAAAAGTTCCGGTAAACTTTTTTTCATATAACTGAGTATCTCTGATAACTATAGGTACATTGTACCAGCGTTCCAAACGTGATTTTAAATTAGAAAGACGTTCACTTTTGAATGTTAGTTTTTCATCTTTCCAGGAAGTATAAAGCCCGGTTTCGACGTTATGGGAGATAATAGCATTTTTGCTTTCAATTTTTTCAAACCTTTCGGATTTAGCAAGTATCTTTTCTTCTGTTTCAGGAATATATCCCGACTTATATAATTTCACCTTCTGATTCGGATCCAGAGTGATCACATCCTTTCCGGAATGGTTCGAGCCCAGTAGTTCAATATTTATTTTCCCTTTCTCCAGGGTAGTTTCAACAAAGTTGTCGTCGGGGTAAGAACGTACATTGAATAATGTTCCCAGTACTTTCACCCTCACCTCACCGGCATAAACATAAAATGGTTTCAATTTATTGGAGGTAACGTTAAAATAAGCTTCACCTTCGAGGTAAACTTTACGCTCATTGCCAGCGAACTCTTCAGGATATTTTAGAATACTTTCGGAATTTAACCAGATATGTGTGCCATCGGACAATACAATATGCATTCTTTTCCCTTTAGGCGTTTTTATTTCTTTATAGGCATAAAGAGAGTCGCTGTTATTTTTATCAGGGAAAACTATTAGTTTTAAAAAGAGCCCCAGGCCAATTAAAATAATAAAAACAGCCGCATACTTTACAAACTGGAAAATACGGTATTGCTTTGTTGTTTCCCTATCATCTTTTTCAATTTGTATTTTCGATTGCAACCTTTCAAGTTCTTTTTCAGCAGAAGGCGTTACAGTTTTATAAGCGCTGTTAAGATTATTCAAAATAATTTTAGCCGAATTAAATTCCGTTGCTTTCTCAGGATGTTCGCAAATCCAGGATTCCCAAAATTTAACATCCGTCTTATTCTCACCTTTTATAAAGGATTGAAAGGACTGATCTTCAATGAAGTCCTGAAATGTATAATTATTATTCATGATTTGATATATAGTAACAATAGTAAAACGACACGAACTTTAATTTATACTTATTATTTTCTTACTTTTTTTTGAAAAGCCAGAAAAAAAATCATTGAATTTCCAAGTTGGCTTTTAAGTATTTGAATAGCTGAATGAACAAGGTTTCGTACCGATTGCACGTTTAATACCATAATACTGGCAATTTCGGGATAATCGATTTGTTGGTAAAAACGCAAATAAATTGCTTCCTGCTGTCTTTTGGAAAGTCGGTCGATTGATTTTTTAAGCTTCTGCATTTGAATTTCATGGTCTTGATTTGCAATCAAAACACTATCAAAAGGAAGCTCAGAAGGAAGCATGTTTTCGTGAATTTCAACTGAGATTGAAGTGGTTTTCTTTTTGTACTTGTCAATTACAAGGTGACGTACTGATTGGAGAAGATAAAATTTTATCTGGTTGCAACGTCCTAAGGATTTTTTATTGTTCCAAAGTTTTAAAAATAAATCCTGGATCAGATCTTTTGCTTCTTCAGAATTGGAAATTAACCTGGATGCGTAACCGTATAAAGATTCGTAATTTGAAAGGAAAATTTTGGAAAGCGCTTTTTCATCCCCTTCAATAAACTTTTGCCATAAAGTTTCTTCAGATAATACTTCTACTTTAGAATTATTTTCTAAGTATTCCTTCATTTAGGGCTTATAGTTCGTTTAGGGAAGTAAACATAATGTTTTTTTACAAAACAAAAAAGCCGCAAATTCATACAACATAACAGTATTTAGCATTTTGGAATAAAACAAACCGACATCGGTTATATTCTATAAAAGACCTCAAGGGGAAATAGTGCTAACACAATCCCAATATATATTGTTGTCTTACAATATTTTACTTTTCTGGAGTGTTGTCTGTTTGTTATTACAACAAGATTATTTCAGTACAATTAAAATTATGATGGCAATATAAGTAGTTTATTTGAAATTAATATTCACTATGATTCATATAGTTATCGGCAAATAATAATAAAACTTAAAAATAAGAAATACGTAATAAAAAAACTTTTAAATTGCAAGTTCCTATTAAATAGTATATGGAAGAAAATATTAGCCTTGAGCCGGTTTTAGTTTGGAAATATTTTGATTTGATAACGTCTATTCCCCGACCTTCCAAACATGAGGACCGGATAATACGCTACCTGGTCGAATTTGGCTTATCCCTGGGATTGCATGTCAAACGCGATTATATTGGCAACCTGGTTATTTTAAAAAGGGCTAGCAAAGGTTACGAAAACAAAAAGAAAGTGATTTTGCAGTCGCATGTGGATATGGTTTGCGAGAAGAACTCTGACGTTGAGCATGATTTTTTAAAAGATAAAATAAACTATTTTAAAGAAGGCGAATGGATAAAAGCCAGGGGTACCACCCTTGGAGCCGACGATGGGATTGGTGTTGCCGCAATGTTGGCGATTCTTGCCGATAAAACAATTCAGCACGGACCATTGGAATGTTTATTTACGGTTGACGAAGAAACCGGATTAACTGGCGCATTCGAAATGCGACCAAAATTTATTACGGGTAACATTTTATTAAACCTCGATTCGGAAGATGAAGGAGAAATATTTATAGGTTGTGCCGGAGGTATTGATACCACTGCGTTCTTTAATTTACAAACAGAGCCGGTCGGAACACCTTCTATGTATTCATCTTACATACTGAGTATTTCGGGACTTTTGGGTGGTCATTCGGGCGATGATATTGAAAAGAACCGCGGCAATTCGATAAAAATTCTGATCGATCTCCTTTATGAAGCATTATCTAAATTTGAAATAAGGATCAGCAAACTGGAAGGAGGTAACTTACGCAATGCCATTCCCCGTGAAGCATATGCACACATTGTTCTACCAATGCAAAGCAAAGATGAGTTTTTGAGTTGGATAAATAGCATGATTGAAATAATTACTACCCGATTCCTCGAAAATGAACCATCGCTAAAAATTATATTAAAAGAAGCTGAAGTACCATCAGAATTATTAGAGGCGGGACTTCAAAACAAAATTGTATTGTCATTACTGGAATGCCCACATGGCATTATTGCCTGGAGCAAAGAGATGACCGATCTGGTAGAAACTTCAACTAATCTGGCTTCTGTAAAGTTTACTGACGACAATCGGATTACCATAGCTACCAGTCAAAGAAGTTCGATTGATGCCGAAAAAAAATCAATAGCTTCCAAAGTAGCTTCTGTTTTTCTGAACTACAAAGCAGATATTAAACAAGGAAATGGCTATCCGGGCTGGAAACCAAATATAAAATCGGAAATTTTAAATATTTCGGAAGATGCCTATTTAAGGATATTCAACGAGAAACCCAAAGTTAAGGCTATTCATGCAGGTTTGGAATGCGGACTGTTTTTGGAGAAATATCCAAATCTGGATATGATTTCGTTTGGCCCGACTATAAAAGGTGCTCACTCACCTGATGAACGCTTAAATATTCCTTCGGTAACCAAATTCTGGCTGTTTTTACTTGAGTTATTAAAAAATGTACCGGAAAAATAAGGTCACGGTATTAATTTAATTAATTTCCGTGCCTTAATTAGTTTTATTCGTCCAGGACTTCAAAGTCGCTTTTCCCGATTCCACATACAGGACATTGCCAGTCATCAGGGATATCCTCAAAAGCTGTTCCCGGATCAATTCCGCTATCCGGATCACCTTCAACCGGATCGTATATATAGCCACAAACCGTACATTTATATTTTCTCATAAGAAATAATTTATTTGCTTTATTAAAATCTATAAACAATAATAACAAAAATAGAAGAACTATTTGATTGGTTTCCGAAAAATATCGATTCGAATTCTTTCAATGCAAAAAAGAAAGTAAATTTGGTAAAAATCAATTTACATGAAGAACTTGCTATCAATATTTGTGCTTCTCTTTATTTGCTTTACATTATCAGCCCAAAAACCTAAAGAAGCAAAGGATTTAAATTTAAAAACCAAAACCACCTGGGTTACCGAAAAAAAAGGCAAAAAGGAAATAAGCTATAAAAAATCGGAAATGCGGTTTGAAAAAGACGGCAGCTTAATTCAGGATATCGAATTTAACGTGAAGGGAGATATTATAAAAAACATTTCATACCAATATGATAATAATAATAAAATAAGGGAAATTCATTACGACAAAGAAGGCAAAATCAAATTGCGTATAGAATATGTATACTCCAGAAAAATTTTGAGCGAAATCCAATATTATAATGGGAATAGTGAGTTAATTAAAAAAGAGCAATTTATTTACGAGCAGCATGGCTAATTTTATATAAGCTTGATATTTAGCCAATTATTAGTAATAAACTATTCTATTTAGATCCCGATTGAACAAGAATAAACATTTTTTGTATTATAATAATAACTTTTAATTTTTATTTAAAATGGCAGTATTAGTAGGAAAAAAAGCACCTTCATTTAAGGCTAAAGCAGTAGTGAATGGTGGTGAAATAGTTGAAAATTTTTCTTTAGACCAGTATCTGGGTAAGAAAATAGTCATTTTTTATTTCTATCCGGCAGATTTTACCTTTGTATGTCCGACTGAAATAATTGCATTTCAGGATAAAATTGAAGAATTTGACAAAAGAAATGTAGCCATTGTTGGATGCTCAGTTGATTCTGAATTCGCCCATTGGAAATGGTTACAAACTGAACGAAGGGATGGTGGTATCAAAGGTGTAAAATATCCATTGGTTGCAGATAGTTCCAAAACAATTTCAGAAAATTATGATGTTTTGGCAGGATCGTACGATTATAATGACGATGGTGAAGCAACTTTTACCGGTGCACCAGTAGCATATCGCGGTCTTTTTCTGATCGACAAACAAGGCATTGTTCGCCACCAGGTAGTAAACGATTTACCAATTGGCCGTAGCATCGAAGAAGCAATACGTGTGGTGGATGCACTACAGTTTTTTGAAGAAAACGGAGAAGTTTGTCCTGCCGACTGGCATAAGGGTGATAAAGGCCTTAAAGCTACCCAGGAAGGAATTGCAGATTTTCTTTCGAAGAAATAAAATAAACTGCTTATCCCTTTCAAGCAAGAGCTTTCTGGAAACTAATTAAAAGTTAACCAGAGTTCGACATAAGATACGATTCCTCATTTCATTCGGAATGACAGACTTTGGTCAGTTGAAGCGGTGTGGAGAGAGGCTGGCTTCGCCAGCCTCTCTCCACACCCATATAACAAGTTTTTTATTGTCATTCCGAACCTGTCTGCAGCAGGCACAGAGTGAGGAATCTTTATTAATAACAACACTTGCCCGAAGTGAATAAGCAGTTAAAATAATTGTTTATAACATTTGTCCAAGGTTGATCTTTAAACGGTCAACCTTTTTTATTTTTATGTTTTATTATTATCATGCTTGATACCTTAAAGCAATTTATCCGGAAACAAAATTTGTTCCTGCCCAATAATAAACTCCTGCTTGCAGTGAGTGGCGGTATCGATTCCATGGCAATGTTGCACCTGGTTAAACAACTCGGCATCGAATTCGGAATTGCACATTGTAATTTTCAACTTCGTGGACAAGAATCGGACGATGATGCACAATTTGTAAAAACATCGGCAGAAATACTAAGTATACCTTTTTTCTTAGCACGGTTCGAAACTACATCTTATGCTGAAGAGAACCATTTATCAATTCAAATGGCAGCCAGGGACTTACGTTATACCTGGTTCGAAAATATCCGGAAAACGAATAACTATGATTATATTGCTACTGCCCATAATGCTGACGATTCCGTTGAAACATTCTTTATAAATCTTAGCCGTGGCTGTGGCCTTGATGGTTTAACAGGAATCAAACCTAAATCGGGAAATATTATCCGGCCACTTCTTTTTGCCAGCAGGGAACAAATTTTGGGTTATACACGCCGAAAAGGGATAAACCACAGGGAAGATTCAAGCAATGCTTCCGACAAATATCTCAGGAATTACATCAGGCATAATGTTGTACCTGTGTTGAACGATGCTCAGGCTAATTTCATAAAAGGAATACATACTACCATTTCCAACCTTATCAGCAACAAGGAATTATTCGATTTTTTTATAAACAGGTCGAAGCAAGAACTAATTACAGAATCAAACAACTATGTTTGTATTGACATTCCCAAACTTCAGGCATATCCTCAAACTTCGGCATTGTTATGGGAAATATTAAGTGTTTTTAATTTTAACCGCGATACATGCTTCGAAATTACAGGATCATTAGATGCTCAACCCGGTAAAATATTCCTAAGCCCTTCCCATCGGTTAATTAAAGACAGAACACAATTAATTATTAACAAACTTCAAAAGCAGGAGAACATATTCTTTTACATAGAACCTGATAATATACCTGCCGGATTGCCTTTCCTGTTAAAAATGAAAATTGAAGATTGCAGCACTGACATCCGTCTTGAGAGAAATGCAAGTATTGCCCTGTTGGATTTCAATCAGTTGGAATGGCCGTTAATATTAAGAAAATGGAAGCCAGGTGATTATTTTGCCCCATTAGGAATGGAAAACCTTAAGAAATTAAGTGATTTTTTAATTGACCAAAAAGTATCGCTCTACGATAAAGAAAATACCTGGGTATTGGAATCGGGCAACCGGATATGCTGGGTAATCGGCCACCGGATTGATCATCGTTTTCGAATCAGGGAAACAACTAAAAAGCTGCTAAAGTTGGAAACTGAGAGCTTAGACTGATATTCGATTTTATGATACCGGAAGGCTGAAGGTGAATTTACTGCCTTTATTTATTTCGCTTTCAACTTTAATTTCGCCATTATTTTTTGCAATAAATTCAGCGCATAAAAGCAACCCCAAGCCTGTACCTGTTTCTTTGTCAGTACCTTTGGTCGAAAATGTTTTATCAATTTTAAAAAATTGTTTTATTTTATCTTCCCGTATACCTACTCCTGTATCGGTAAAACTTATATAAACCATGTTCCCATCACGTTCAGTTTGAATGGTAACATTCCCATATTTATGAGTAAACTTAACAGCATTGGACAGTAAATTCCTCACTATAGTTTTAACCATTTCTAAATCGGCATAAACCCATTCCGATGAATAATTGCAGATTATTTCGATCTCTTTCAGATTAGCCTGGCTCCTCATCAGCAATATATTCTCGTTCAATATATCTTTGATGTCAAATTTTTCAGGATGGATATCGATGCTGTTAGTTTGAATTCTGGACCACGATAATAAATTCTCAAGAAGCCGGTGCGTTTTTTCAGAAGTATTATAAATAGCCTTAATCATCTTTTCTCTTTCAGCATTTTCGTACTTAGCATGGTTTTTCAACAATAACTCTGTTAAGCCGAGCAACACAGTAAAAGGGTTTTTAAGATCGTGCGAAATAATGGAAAAAAATTTATTCTTAGTAACTATCTGCTTTTCAAGTTCGAGGTTTGTTTCCCTTATTTTTTCCTGGCTTATTTTCAATTCTCGGAAAAACGTCTCGAAAGGTTTATTAAATCCATTCTGAATATTGGCTTTATAAATCATGTAAAACGATAAAACCTTAAATACATGCCCAATTTTATTGATATAATCAAAATTAGTATAGTATAATGTAAAACAAAATTCACTGGCTATTGTCAGAATAATTGAAGACGCAATGAGAATAAATGTATCTTGTTCAAAGTAATTTTTACTTCGGAATAAAACTAATAGTGCTGATATAAGAATAAGAATAATTACATATTCGCTATAAATCTTAAATGGTGTTTGTCCAACATTTTTGATAAAGCATGTTGGGAAATTTTCAAAGTAAAGTATAGATAATATTATGGATATAGTAATTATAGAATATATGATAATCAGGTATTTAATCCGAATATTATATTTTTTGGAGACAAAAATAAAACCAGTTAATAGCACTATACTTTCAAAGAAACGTGTCGCAATCCAGAATTGATTCGCATAAAACAAAGGAGATTCAATGATATTCATCCCCTTGTAAGTTAACGTATGCAAAAGATCAAGAACACCGATAAACAATGCAGCAATACCAACAAATAAAAGATACCTGTTATCAATGAATTTACGTACATTCCAGGTTATTGAAAACAGGAGAAAAAGAATTATGATCGAAAACAATTCAACAATTACATGAAAAAACAAGTAATTGTTAACGACAAGGTCGAAACCCAGGATAAATGCAGTTAAAAGAATAATTTCGAGGGAAATTTTTTGCTGTAACTTCATCGGAAATATTTACACATAACACATAAACAATGTCACCCTTCACAGGTTTGGCAAAAATATAAATTATTAAATAAAATCAAATTCAATGGTGTCCCTAAATTACATATTTTATTCAATGGTAATAAGGCATGGAATAAAACTCAGTTTAGTATTCTACATTTATTCTCCTATGTTTTTCCTAAGTTCATTAAAAAATTTATGCAACGATTCGGTGTCTTTATTTTGAATCATGGCAATAAGAGTTTCAAGCTTTTCTTTTATATTTTCAACTTGGGGCAATGTGTAGGGGCTTAAAAGTATTTCGGATAGCAAATAGTCATTTTCAGAAAGAAGTCCTTGGGCAATAGCATAATGTTTCTTAAAAGTGGTGCCTGGTGCTTCCTGTTTTTTCATGCATGAGGCAAATACGAGTGTTGACGAAAAAGGTATCGATAAAGAATATGCTATGGTTTGATCGTGTTCTTCAAAGGTATAATCGTAAATACTTAATTTTAAAGAATTATAAAAATTTCTGAAAATTTCTTTTCCTTCGTCGTCACTTTCTTTAATAATGATGGCACTTTGACTGCTCAGATCTTTAAATTTCGCAAAAGTAGGTCCAAACATAGGGTGTGTGGAAACAAAGCGCATCCCTTTTTCCTTATAATAGTCTGGAAGACCGTTCTTAACTGAAGTAATATCCGAAATGATACATGTCGCAGGTAAGTAAGGAATGATGGCATCGAATGCAGCCACTGTGTGCTGCAAGCTTACCGCATTGATAACCATTTGAGGCTGAAATGCCTGTATTGCATCGTAAGAAACAAAACGATGCGTTTGAAAGAAATACTTTAATTTATTTTTATCGGGATCGTAAACACCGACTTCGTGATCGAGGCACAATGTTTCCACAAACCACGAACCCATATTTCCTGCACCTAAAACCAGAATTTTCATATAAATTAAACTTAAAACATTTTACATTTACTTGTTACTTAATACTCCCGATAGCTATCGGGATTACTTGGTACTTCCTTATCGAGTTAATTACCTGAGACGCGGATGTCCATAATTACCATAAATGATTTGGACTCGTGCGTCTGTAATTCTTCGCTTTTTTTTACCCCAGCTTTCAGCCGGAGTTAATCATATTAAACCCTTTCAGGGTTTTAAATAAGAAAAATATTTTTGAATTTTACTTCTTACATCCTACTCCCTACCTCCCGATAGCTATCGGGAGTACTCCCTAATACTTCCTATTTACCAGTATCAAATCGGCCAAAACAATGGCTGTTGCAGCTTCCAAAACAGGTGGAACCCGCAAGGCAATGCAGGTATCATGGCGACCTTCCACTTCAAAATCGATTATTTCACCGGTTTTAAAATTTAAGGTTTGCTGCACAGTATGTGTGGATGAGGTTGGTTTTACTGCAATACGAAAAACAACATCGTTCCCGTTTGTAATCCCGCCATTGATACCGCCGGCAAAATTAGTAGCTGTTTTTCCCGTCTTTTCCACAAACCAGTCGTTATGTTCACTGCCTTTCATTTTTGCAGCGCCAAAGCCTGAACCGAATTCGATTCCTTTTACAGCAGGAATTGAAAATACCATTTGGCTTAACATGGCTTCCACTGAATCGAAAAATGGTTCACCTAAGCCAATAGGTATTCCTGTTGCAGTACATTCGATGATACCTCCAATGGAATCTCCTTTTTCAACAGCTTCATCAATAGCTTTATCTATGTTTGAGCTTCCTCCTACTTCCAGTATTTTAGAATCGACCGAAATGGGATTAATTACTTTGCGGGCAACAACACCAGCGGCAACAAGACCCAGTGTCAGACGTCCTGAAAAATGTCCTCCGCCCCGGTAATCGTCAAAACCTTTAAACTTTTGCATCGAAACAAAATCGGCATGTCCCGGCCGAGGAACATCCCTGAATTGTGAATAGTCGTGCGAGCGGGTATTGGTATTTTCAAAGAGAATGGTAAGTGGAGCACCGGTAGTGAAGTTATTGAAAACGCCACTCATTATTTTTGGATGATCAGCTTCCTGCCTTGGAGTAGTTCCTTTGGCACCGCTTTTTCGGCGTGCCAGTTGTTCGGCAAAATCTTCAACAACAAGAGGAATCCCTGGCGGACAACCATCGATGACAATGCCAACAGAAACACCATGCGATTCTCCGAATATGCTAACCCTGAATAATTTTCCGAAACTGTTCATTGTATTTTTTTATATATTTAGTCTTTAGTCGTTCCGATAGCTATCGGAAGTCGTTAGAGAGTACTCCCGATAGCTATCGGGAGTATGAAGTACCGAGTAAGAAGTAAGAAGTAAACAGCCTTTAGTTGTAAGTAGAACAACTGACCTCAACCAGTAACCCGTAGCCCGTAACCTGCAACCCGCAACTCACACCTTTTAACCCGCCAATAATTCATTAATCTTTTCCATTTTCTCTACTGTTAACTGGCCGGGAGCAGTCGCAAGCGATTCGTCAAAGGCAGCAAATGTAAATTCAGCGCCTAAATACGGAGCGGCAACTCTGGTAATCACACCTTCTTTTCCCATACAAAAAGCAATAATATCTTTATGTTTACTGTATAAGCCGATAACTCTGGCGCAATCCTCAGGATTATGTGCCAGAGTGGCAATTTTAACAATGTCAGCTCCTAAAAAACGGGCCTTTTTAATCACGTTTTCCAACTCATCAATGGAAGGAGTAGTATTAAAATCATGATAAGAAATGATCAGCTTTACGCCTTTATCTTCTGCATGTTCTTTAATGGTATTAAGAAAGTGAGGTTCCGACTCAATTTCAATGTCGACATACCTGGCACCATATTGCATGGCGCAGGTTAACATACTGATGCGTTCTTCCTCAATAAACTTACCCGGTCTGCAAGTAGCAATTAAAGAGCAAGGTTCCGAAAACAGAAGTTTAACTTCATCTTCGGTTAAATCCATTAAATCCATCCGAATTTCGGCACATTCAACTTTTAATAAAGATTCAACACAACGATTGAATCCAATATTTCCAAGGCTAACACAAATCATCGACTATTTCCTCCATCTTGTAAAGTGGCACTTTCTCAACTATAGCTTTTCCTAATCCATTTAACAGGACCAGATTAATATAATCACCTTCCCTTTTTTTATCTTTTAATAAAGTTTTGTAAACCAAATCCTTATCAAGAGAAAACATAACCGGAAGCTTATATTTAGTGATTAGGTTTTTTAAACGCTCCGCTTCTTCTTTCTTTAATAAACCCATTTTTACCGAAACTTCCGATGCCAGCGACATTCCAATAGCAACAGCTTCACCATGGCTTAACCCCATAAAAAGTTCGATAGAATGCGCAAAGGTATGACCAAAATTCAAAATACGGCGTTCTCCGGCCTCTTTTTCGTCATTTTGAACTACACTTGCTTTAATCCTGACTGATTCATAAACCAATTTTTTCAAAACAGCAGGATCATTATTCAAAGCTGCATCAACATTGTTGTCCAGATATTGAAACAAATCCATATCGCGAATAGCTGCAGCTTTAATAATTTCGGCAAAACCGGAAATAAATTCCTTTTTGGGCAATGTGGAAAGAAAAGTCGGATCGCAAATTACAAAAGAAGGTTGGGCAAATACGCCAATCATATTCTTAAATTCGCCAAAATTGACGCCATTTTTTCCACCTACACTGGCATCAACCTGCGACAACAAAGTTGTGGAAATAAAACCGAATGATAAACCACGCATGTAAATACTGGCAGCAAAACCGGTAATATCAGTAACAATTCCGCCTCCAACACCTACTATAAACCAGGAACGATCAACATTCAGGTTCAGAAATTCATGAAAAATCTTTTCAAGGGTTTGGAGAGTTTTATGCTTCTCTCCCTCTCCTATCTCAATCACCGCAAAATCAGCAAACGACTTCCCATAAAGGTTAGCAATAGTTGAATCGGTGATTATTACAACTTTTTTTCCGGCAGGAATGTAATTATAAAAACTATGGAAAGAATCATTAAAGATTACACGGGAATTATTCGCAGAACCATGAATAACAATATCTTCCATTTATGAAGGAGTTTTAGTTTTGACTTCTTCAACTAGATTTTCGTTCATCACCTGAGTCTGATGGTTGATTGACTCCTGGTGAATGGCTGAAAAAATCTTTTCAACAAAATCGTTGCTAAGTCCTTTCAAATTGCCCATTGCAGTACGTTTTTTCAGAATGGTATCCCATCGGGTTGTTTGAAGAATGGTGATGTTATGATCTTTTTTGAAATTACCAATTTCTTCTGCTATTTGCATTCTCTTTTCAAAGATATCCAAAATCTCATCATCAAATTTGTCGATCTGGGTACGGAGTTCTTCCAGGGTTAAAGCATCTTTATTATCAACACTAGCATGGCGCAGTATCAATCGGTTCAATATACATTTAAGGGCGCTGGGAGTTACCTGCTGCTTTGCATCGCTCCAGGCTTCATCGGGATTGCAATGCGATTCAATAATTAACCCATCAAAGTTTAAGTCCATTGCTCTTTGGGAGACATCCTGGATAAGATCGCGGCGCCCGGCAATATGACTTGGATCGATGATCATAGGCAGATTTGGGATACGACGACGAAGTTCGATTGGAATTTGCCAATGTGGATTGTTGCGGTACAAAGATTTATCGTACGAGGAGAAGCCACGATGTATTGCAGCAATACGGGTAATTCCCGCATCGTTGATACGTTCAAGAGCTCCGATCCACAATTCAATATCAGGATTAACAGGATTTTTAATAAATACCGGAACATCCATACCGCGCAATGTGTCAGCAATTTCCTGCACCGCAAAAGGATTTGCAGTGGTGCGGGCACCAATCCATAAAATATCAATGCCGAATTTCAAGGCTTCATAAACATGTTTAACATTGGCAACCTCAGTTGCAGTGTACATTCCGGTTTCGTCCTTCACTTTTTTCAACCATGGCAGACCTTTAGATCCAACTCCTTCAAAAGCATTTGGTCGCGTACGTGGTTTCCAGATACCTGCACGGTATATTTTTATACCCTGGCTGGCTAGTTCAAATGCAGTGTCCATAACTTGTTTTTCGGATTCGGCACTGCAAGGCCCCGCCATCACCAAAGGTCTGTCAGTGCTCACACCCGGAAGATTTAATGGCTCTATTGTTAAATTGATGCTCATATGATTAGTTTTTATTTTTCATTTGATACTTGATACTTGATACTTGATACTTGATAATTGATACTTGATACTTGATACTTGATACTTGATACTTGATACTTGATAATTGATACTTGATAATTGATACTTGATAATTGATACTTGTATTTATCACATTACAGATATTCCTTTGTGATATTCGCCCAAAACACCAAATCCGCTACTGGTAAAAGGCCGGGCAGCTTCCAAAGAATGTTGCAACATGGCATAATCGTTAAATTCAACATCGATATAGAATTCGTATTCCCATTCTTTACCAATGATTGGTAAACTCTGAATTTTTGTCAAATTTATATTAAAGTAAGAGAAGATGGAAAGAATTTTGGCAAGACTTCCAAT
Source organism: Bacteroidales bacterium (assembly GCA_038320545.1). Classification (GTDB taxonomy): domain Bacteria; phylum Bacteroidota; class Bacteroidia; order Bacteroidales; family JAAUTT01; genus JAAUTT01. Next base: position 1,169 of record JBBQEI010000046.1, on the reverse strand, counting down.
CTCATGAGCCAGGGCAAAATATATCGATGATTTATTAACCGGTTCACTGGAACTTAATTGTTCATCCTTATCGCCTAAAATAAGAAAACGTGTATAATTGGCTTTATTATCTTCTATACTGGAGAACAGCACTTTAAGTCCATATTTTTCAGCAGCCTGAACACTGGATATTGCCCCGGTATTTTTTTGCTTTTTTTCAGCTATAGATTTAGCGCTCAAAGCAGTATCAATACTCTCAATTAATTTTACATGCGGATACTTCTCGAAAAATTTCTGGCATTGTAAAATAGCCATTGGATGAGAATATACTTCCTGTACATCATCAATTTTAACACCGGGCATCACCACAAGATTCTGGATAATTCTAAGATAAACTTCCCCCAGAATTTTCATCTTCGATTCCCTTAATAACGCATAATTTGGAATGATACTTCCTGCTACCGAATTTTCTATAGCCATAATGCCATTGTCGGCTTTCCGGTTTTTCAGCGATTTAAATAAATCTCTGAAAGTATTGCTGGGCACAATTTCAACATTATCCTTTCCATAGTACTGCAAGGCAGCTATTTCGTGAAAGGCACCGTAACCACCCTGGATGGCTACACGTTTAATACCGGTTTTCGACTTATGTTTAGAATCGTCCATAATATATCAAAAAAAAATCCCGAAATTTCTTTCGGGATATATCTAATTTTAGTTTTAGCAAAATAGAGTTTAGTCCCGAATTAAGTTCCGAAAGTAAAAAAAGAAATAAAACCAAAAACCTACATGGCTGTTGGATATTCTTTCGAAGACTTCAATATGGGACTGCTTGTTGTTCATTCTGTATTAAAAGTGTTTGTAAAACGTTGCAATTATAAGAAATGTTTTTTAATACTACAAGAAAAGAGTGATTTTTATCATAAAAATACAGTATGAAGTATGAAGTAATGCGAATTAAGGGTTAAACACTTTATTTTGGCAAAATTATCGCCTGAGCCGTTTTTCAGGCTGAAAGCCTGAGAAAGCAAAGGACAGGGCAACGCCCTGTCCTAAAGAGATACCATTTGTTTTTGCAGGCTGTATGCCTGCGATATGGGTTTATTCCCGCCTGTTCGATACCGGCTTTTGTTCCAGCCTTTCAGGCTGAACGGAAGTGAGGAGCCTTTAGAGCCTTGGGTTTCTCCCAA